>NZ_JBVAPC010000008.1:0-299625 GCF_055330205.1 Shinella sp. R2-11
ACCGGCAAGCCGCACGACGCCGCTGACGCTTCTGCCGGTACTCACCACGACCTCGGCGTTGCCGGTACGGTTGGCTTCTCCCTCGGTGGCGTAAACCTCGACATCCTCGGCGGTTACGACAACTGGGCTGAAGAAGGCGCAATCCGCGCCATCCTGTCGGCTGACCTCGGCCCGGGCACCTTCCAGCTCGCTGGCATCTGGGCTTCCGATCCGAACGACTACTGGGCTGCTTCCGAGTGGACCGTTGCTGCTTCCTATGCCTTCAAGGCAACGGAAAAGCTGACGATCACCCCCGGCGCCCAGTACTTCGCCAACGTCAACGACGGTGCCGGCTTCTCCAACGACGACATGTGGCGCGTTGGCCTGACGGTTGGTTACGAAGTCGTCAGCGGCCTGAACGTTCTCGCAACGGCTGACTACAACAAGGTCAACCACGGCGGTGAAGACTCTACCCGCGGCTTCCTCCGCCTGCAGCGCGACTTCTAATCTGAAGTTGAGCTAAAGATTGACCCGCAGCCTCTTTGAGGCTGCGGGTTTTTCGTTATGAGCGCATAACAATGTGATCTTGAGGCAGAGCCTCACCCGCTGAAGTGTGCGTTGATAGAGAGCCGGATTTGAAGGCGCCGCCTATGAATGGCGATCCAGAAAAGCCTTTATCCGCGGAAACAGGCTGTCGTGATGCAGCAGTGGAGCGTGGCCTTGGCCTTCCGCGGTGAGCGTCTCGACATGCGGGCCATGGGCCTCCATTTGCTCCAGCGTTTTTTCTGAAAACAGCCGCGAATGCTCTCCCCGCACCACGAGCAGGGGCCTTTGTGCCAGCAGGTCGAATTGCGGCCAGAGCGTCGGCAGTGGTTTGCTGAAATCGATGACCTGGAGTTGATCGGCCAGTCTCGGGTCGTGGTCGGCGACGATGCGGCCGTCCTTCTCTCTGTAAATGGCGTCTGCCATCTCCAGCCAGTCCGCCCTTGTGAGGGCGGGGAAGGTGGGGCCGTGGATGCGGGCAAGTGCGTCGGCGGCGGTCTCGAAGGTTGCCGGTAAGGTGCGGTTGGAGAGATAGTCACGGATGTCCTTGAGCCCTTCGGCTTCGATTTCGGGGCCGATGTCGTTGAGGACGGCGGCGGCGATCAGGTCTGGCTGTACCGTCGCCATGATATGCAGGATGAGGCCGCCGCGCGAAGTGCCGACGAAGAGAGCCCGGGAGATGCCGAACGCGGTGCAGGCGGCGATGACGTCCTGGCATTCGGTCGCGACGTTATAATTGGCGGTGTTCTCGTCCCAGGCGGAAAGGCCGCGGCCGCGATAGTCGAGCGCGATCACCCGCCGGGGGCGGGACGCGCCGTTCGAGACGAGAAGCGCGAACTGGTGAAAATCGCGCTCATTGCGGCTGAGGCCCGGCAGGCAGATGACAGGGAGGCGCGTTTCACCACCCGGCGCGGCCGGATAATCCCGGGCATGGAGCTGCAGCCCGTCGGGGGCGGAAAGGAAGCGGCTGGTATAGTCCGTCATGCGATGGCCTCTTGATTTCAACGCAGACTAGAGCAGTTCGTGCGGCGCTGTGAAGCCGTTCGGCCATTGATCCGCGCAATCGCAGCAGGGCGGTACCTTGTTGTGAGTGGAAGGAGGATGCACTGGCCGCAGGCGCGGCAGGGTGGCTATGCGCTTTGGAATTCAGCGCCCCATGCTCAGGTCGTGAACGATGTCGGCCTTCTGGCCGAGGCGGGTCTTGTAGACCTGATAGTTCTCCATGACGCGCTGCACATAGCTGCGGGTTTCGGAGAAGGGGATGCGCTCGATCCAGTCGACGACATCGTCGACCGGCTTGCCGCGCGGGTCGCCGTAACGGGCGATCCACTGCGGCACACGGCGCGGGCCAGCATTGTAGGCGATGAAGGTGAGGACGTAGGAGCCGCCGAACTTGTCGATCTGCTCGCCGAGATAATGCGCGCCGAGCGTCGCATTATAGGCGGCGTCCGTCGTCAGCCGCTCCTTGGAATAGGCAAGGCCGTAGCGCTTGGCGACGCCTTCCGCCGTGCCGGGCATGAGCTGCAGCAGCCCTTGCGCATTGGCGGCGGAGACGGCGGCCGGATTGAAGGCGCTTTCCTGCCGCGCGATGGCATAGGCGAGCGCCTTGCCGGAGCCGGCTATATTAGCGCCATCCGGAATGACGCCGATGGGGAAGGCGAGCGCCGCCACATCGATACCGCGGCCAAAGGCGATCTTGCCGATCTGCAGGGAAAGCTGGTGGTTGCCGTCCTTCTCCGCGTCGGCGGCGAGGAGGGCGAGTTCGCCGGGGCTCATCAGCTCGCCCGCGAGCGCCCGGTAGAGGCTGTCGGCCCGCCAGCCATGGCCGGCGGCCTGAAGGCGGGCGATGGCCTGCACGGCCTCGCGCTGGCGAAAGCTTGTGCGCTCCTCTGCCGTCGGCGTCGGATAGGCGACATTCAGCGTCGTGCGGCCGAGCCGGGCGGCGGCAAGCTGGCCGTAGAAGGTGCCGGGAAAGTTCGCGGCCTTGGCGAAATAGTCCTTCGCATCGCCCGAGGCGCCCTTTTCCGCCGCGCGCCCGAGCCAGTACCAGGCGCGGGAGGCGGAGATCGGCCTGTCGGAGACCTGCAGGATGCGCTGGAAGTGCTTTGCCGCGGTCTTCGGCTCGCCGAGATCGCGCAGCGCATACCAGCCGGCATGGAATTCCGCCTCCACGATATCGGCCGGATCGTCCGCGCCGTGCCGGGCGGCGACGCGATAGGCATCACGATAGTCGCCAAGGTCGGCAAGCCCGCGGCTGACGATGCGCTGCTCGTTCCACCATGCGCCCGGATTGACGAGCCGTGCGGGATCCTCCGGCATGGCGGAAAAGAGTTTCGCGGCCGCGCGGTAATCTTCCCGGTTCCGCAGGTAGCGGATGCGCAGATAGGTATAGGCCGGGTCCTTCTGCCAGCTCGCATCCACCGCCTTGATGAGGTCGCCGGCATTCCGGCTCTTGCGGATGACGGCCGCCCAGGCGCGGTAGAAGGACTGTGCCTTGCCGAGATCGCCGAAACGCTGCGCCTGGTCGGCGCGGTCGCGGTAAAGCAGCATCTCCATGCGGGCCTTGTGGTCCGCGACGGTAAGAAGCATGCCGAATTCATCGAGGATCTGGCTTTCGAGGTCCTTGGTGAGCGCCTCCTTCTGCCAGAAGGAGTGCAGGATCTCCGTCGCGCGTGCCGTCTCGCCGGAGGCAACGAGCGCGCGGGAAAGCACGATGGCGCCCTCCGCCGTTTCCGGGCGGGTGGTGCCGAAGGCGGCCAGCACGTCGGCGACCGGCGGGTTCTCGCGGGCAAGCGCCCGCTCGGAATGGCCGCGCAGCGCCTTCAGGCCCGGCCAGCCCTTGAGCTCGCGCTGGGCGCTGGCGATTTCAAGCGAGGGAACGCCCCGCTGGCCGGAAACGGCGATGGCCCAGGTAAGGATATGCCGATCGAGGCTGCCGGAAGGAAGGCGGTCGCGCGCGGCGATGGCGGCGGCGGGATCGCGATTGGAAAGCGCATCGAGCCCGGCGCTGAGGTCCGGATTGACCGGCTGCAGGGCCTCGGCGCGCGGAATGGCATTGGTGATCACCTCGGGGGAGGGCATCTCGGCGGCGAAGCCGAGCGGCTTGATCTCCGGCACGGCGGAATTATCCGCCTCGACGGGCGAGGAGCGGAGCGCAAGGGTAGCCGCTCCGGCAAGCAGCAAGGCGCAAAGGGCAAAACCGTTTCTCGAGATCATGCTACGTCCCGGATGCCTGGCAGGCGGCGCATGGACCCTCGCTTTCCGCCTGTTCTCCGACAAACATTAACCCTTCGTTGCCTTAACGAAACCTTAACCGCGCCTCTCACCAATCCGTGAAGGCCGCCGGTTCTCAGGCGACGGATGAAGCAGCGTAACTATTCGTGCGGGCATGCGGATTTCCGCCTTGATCGTGCATGAAAACGCCCGTCGCGCGCTTGCCGCATCCCTGTCACATGATTATTGTGCGACCGTTTTTAACCACGGAATACGGCCAAAGCATGTATGCCCTTGCGGCGGCTCTGGCCTCAGGAGTTCTCGATGTTCAAGGGATCCATTCCCGCTCTCGTCACCCCGTTCACGGCTGCCGGCGCCGTCGATGAAGACGCCTTTGCCGCGCATGTGGAATGGCAGATCGGCGAAGGCAGCCACGGTCTCGTGCCCGTCGGCACCACCGGCGAATCGCCGACGCTGTCGCATGACGAGCACAAACGGGTGGTGGAACTCTGCATCAAGGTTGCCGCCGGCCGCGTGCCCGTGATCGCCGGCGCCGGCTCCAACAACACCAAGGAAGCGATCGATCTCGCCCAGCACGCCGAAAAGGCCGGCGCGGACGCGATCCTCGTCGTCACGCCCTATTACAACAAGCCGACGCAGAAGGGCCTCTTCGCGCATTTCTCGGCCGTCGCCGAGGCCGTGAAGCTGCCGATCGTCATCTACAACATTCCGGGCCGTTCGGTGATCGACATGACGCCGGAAACGATGGGTGCGCTGCACAAGGCGCATCCTTCGATCATGGGCGTCAAGGATGCGACGGGCAAGATCGAGCGCGTTTCCGAGCAACGCATTGCCTGCGGCAAGGGCTTCGTCCAGCTTTCGGGCGAGGATGCCACCGCGCTCGGCTTCAACGCCCATGGCGGCGTCGGCTGCATCTCGGTCACGGCCAATGTCGCCCCGCGGCTCTGTGCCGAGTTCCAGAAGGCGACGCTTGCCGGCGACTATGCCAAGGCGCTGGAATACCAGGACAGGCTGATGCCGCTGCATAAGGCGATCTTCCTGGAGCCGGGCGTCTGCGGCGCGAAATACGGCCTTTCGCGCGTGCGCGGGATGAACCGCACCGTCCGCTCCCCGCTCGTCTCCTCGCTGGAGCCGGCCACGGAGGCGGCCATCGACGCGGCGCTGCGCCACGCCGGGCTGTTGAACTGACATGGCGACGAAAGCGCGTCCGACAACGGTCAAGAAGATTGTCGCGGAGAACCGCAAGGCCCGCTACAACTACGAGATCGTGGATACCTACGAGGCCGGTCTCGTGCTGACCGGCACGGAGGTCAAGTCGCTGCGCGAAGGCAAGGCGAATATCGCCGAATCCTACGCCTCCGACGAGGATGGCGAACTCTGGCTGATCAATTCCTACCTGCCGGAATACCTGCAGGCGAACCGCTTCAACCATGAGACGCGACGGCGGCGCAAGCTTCTGCTGTCGCGCCGCGAGATCCATCGCCTGCGCGTCGCGATCAACCGCGAGGGCATGACCCTCGTGCCGCTGAAGATCTATTTCAACGACAGCGGCCGGGCCAAGCTCGAACTCGCGCTCGCCAAGGGCAAGAAGCTGCACGACAAGCGCGAGACGGAGAAGGAACGCGACTGGAACCGCCAGAAGAGCCGCCTGCTGCGCGAACGCGGCTGATCCAGCCTCCGGCCTTCCTCAGAACTGGTTGTAAAGCTGGTTGATCACCGACTGGCGGGCGGCGAGCGCAAGCTGCTCGTTGCTCGCGGCCGCCGGCACGTCCGGCGAGGGCGCGGGATTGGCGCTCGGCGTGCGCGCGGTCAGGAACGACGACATCAAGGCATCGAGATCCGTGCTTTCGACGGCAAGCCGCGTGCTCGGCCTGCGCTCGGCGGCAAGGTGCGCATCCGCCGTCGCCTGCGTGGCGGGGATGGCGCTGGCGGGCTGGGCCGAAACGCCCGGCTGGCCGTTCGGCGCATAGAGGAAGGCGAGATCGCCGATCTCTTCCACCGCATCGGAGGGCGTCGAAACCGTCGTCACCGGCTGAGGCCGGGACAACGCAGCCAGGGCTTCCGCTGCTGCGGGGCGGCTTTCGGCGATGCGCGATGCGAGCGCGCTCGATGCGGCCCGGTAGCTGTTGCCCGAAAGCGATACTGCGTCCACCATTTTCCGGAAATCCTGATGCGAAGTGATTGTAGGCTTTTGGAATATCAGCAGAGTCTTGCAGAACGTTAACGGGCAATGGCGGCATTTGATTCAATGTTTAACGAACGCTGAATATGCCGGATTTCCGGGTTCATGGCGGAGCTTGGAAAGGGAAAGGCCGATGCCCTGCTGTGTGTGGCTAGCGGCCGCCCCATTCGCCGCGCGTCACCTCGTACCAGACATCGCCTTGCTCGCTGCCGGCAATCGGGTCGGGATAGTCGATATGGTCGGTGCGCGTGTATCTCATGCCCACCTTTTCCATCACGCGGCGCGAGGCACGGTTCACCGCCATCGTGGTCGCGACGATCCTGTCATAGCCGCCCTGTCCGAAACCCCAATCGACGAGGGCCATGGCCCCTTCCGGGGCCAATCCCTGTCCCCAGTCCTCCCGGCGCAGGCGATATCCGAGTTCGGCAAGGGCCTCGCCCTCCGGCCAGAGGCAGAACCATCCCACGAAGGCGCCATCGGCCGTGCGCCGCGCCGTCCAGACATGAGGTTCCGTTCCCTCCGGCATGAGGAATGTCGCAGTCGGATATGCCTGCGCCCGGTCGACGGCATGGCCGCCATTGAGGAAGCGCATGACCTCGGGGTCGCGTTCGAGGGCAATGAAGTCGTCGCGGTCATCCGGGCGGCAGGGGCGGAGCGTCAGCCGCGTCGTCTGCAAGACAGCCATTTCCGCGCACCCCCTCCGCTGGCCATTTGAAGAGGCGGAGCCCCCCGCTTCAATCCGCGACGGTTTCCACCGGCTCGGCCGTGCGCTGCGGGCGCTCCGACGGGTCGCGGCCGATCTCGGCCTTCAGCGTGCCGAGGTCGATGAAATAGTCGGCCTGGCGGCGCAGGTCGTCGGCGATCATCGGCGGCTGGGTCTGCATGGTGGAGACGACGGAGACCTTGCGGCCCCTGCGCTGCAGCGCCTCGACGAGCGTGGTGAAGTCGCCGTCGCCGGAGAAGATGACGAGGTGGTCGACCGTCTCGGACTGCTCCATCGCGTCGATGGCCAGCTCGATATCCATGTTGCCCTTGATCTTGCGGCGGCCGAGCGAGTCGGTGAATTCCTTGGCGGGCTTGGTGACGACCTTGTAGCCGTTATAGTCGAGCCAGTCGATCAGCGGGCGGATGGAGGAGTATTCCTGGTCCTCGATGAGAGCGGTATAGTAGTAGGCGCGCAGCAGGTAGCCGCGCTTCTGGAAGGCCTTCAGAAGCTTCCTGTAGTCTATGTCGAAGCCGAGTGTCCTGGACGCCGCATAGAGATTTGCACCGTCGATGAAGAGGGCGATTTTCTCGCGGGGGTCGAACATGTCGCGCAATCCTTTAAATAGAAGTTGAGGAAAAGGGTTGGGTTTCAGCCAATTGCCGTTCGCCCGGTGCACATTCCGGTTGAATTACCTATTTTTCATATACTATTCATTTAGGGCAGCCGCCGCCGCTTTCCAAGCAAATCTAGGTTGCGCCGTTCAATTTTGTCTCCGGCATCGTTTCAGTAAATTCAATGACTTCCGAATTGGGGAATAGTTCCCGCGCTTTACCCGATTTGTCCGATATTTCGCCCAGCCGCCTTCCCTAGCGGGAGGCATCAATCAGAAGTTATATGGGCAGCCTTACCAGACGCTCCGCCGGGGCCGCAGGAAGGAAAAACTTGAATTTCCGGCCCGATCCCTGTATCGGGCATGCAAACTCCTGAAATTCTCGATCACAAAGGACAGGCAATGGCCCGTGTCACCGTTGAAGATTGCATTGACAAGGTAGACAACCGCTTCGAGCTGGTTCTTCTTGCAAGCCATCGCGCCCGCCTCATCTCGCAGGGCGCCGCCATCACCATCGACCGCGACAACGACAAGAACCCGGTCGTCGCGCTGCGCGAGATCGCCGATGAAACCCTTTCGCCCGACGACCTCAAGGAAGACCTGATCCACTCGCTGCAGAAGCATGTGGAAGTGGACGAGCCCGAGCCCGATCCGGCAAGCCTCTTGGCCGAGGACGCTGCGACCGTCACCGTCGACGAGGACGAGGACCAGCCGGAAACCATCGCCTTCGACCGCATGTCGGAAGAAGAGCTCCTTGCCGGCATCGAAGGCCTCGTTCCGCCGGAAAAGAGCGACGATTACTGATTTCGGTAACTTACCGAAACCTTTGCTGTTGCGAATGCCGGTGCGCCCCTTCTAAGCTGGGGCGCACTTTTTTTTGCCCTGCGGGAGCGGGGAGAAAGCCGACCGAGGATGATGCGTCAATATGAACTCGTCGAGCGGGTTCAGAAATACAAGCCCGATGCCAACGAAGCCCTGCTGAACAAGGCCTATGTCTATGCCATGCAGAAGCATGGGCAGCAGAAGCGGGCGAGCGGCGACCCCTATATCTCGCATCCCCTCGAAGTCGCCGCCATCCTGACGGACATGCGCCTCGACGAATCCACCATCGCGGTGGCCCTGCTGCACGACACGATCGAGGACACCAGCGCCACGCGCGCCGAGATCGACGAACTGTTCGGCGAGGATATCGGCGCGCTGGTCGAGGGCCTCACCAAGATCAAGAAGCTCGACCTCGTCTCCAAGAAGGCCAAGCAGGCCGAGAACCTGCGCAAGCTGCTGCTCGCCATTTCCGACGACGTGCGCGTGCTCCTCGTCAAGCTCGCCGACCGCCTGCACAACATGCGCACGCTCGACCACATGTCGCCGGAAAAGCGCGCCCGCATCTCCGAGGAGACGATGGACATCTATGCGCCGCTCGCCGGCCGCATGGGCATGCAGGACATGCGCGAGGAGCTGGAGGACCTGTCCTTCCGCTACATCAACCCGGAAGCCTACGAGACCGTCAGCCGCAAGCTGGAGGAGCTTTCCCGGCGCAACGAGGGCCTGATCCGCAAGATCGAGGAGGAGCTGCGCGAGCTGCTGGTGACGAACGGCCTCGACGAGGCGCTGGTCAAGGGCCGGCAGAAGAAGCCCTATTCCGTCTTCCGCAAGATGCAGTCGAAGTCGCTGTCCTTCGAGCAGCTCTCCGACGTCTATGCCTTCCGCATCCTCGTCGGCGACATTCCCGCCTGCTATGCGGCGCTCGGCATCGTGCACACGCGCTGGCGCGTCGTGCCGGGCCGCTTCAAGGACTATATCTCGACGCCGAAGCAGAACGACTACCAGTCGATCCACACGACCATCGTCGGCCCCTCGCGCCAGCGCATCGAGCTGCAGATCCGCACCAAGCGCATGCACGAGATCGCCGAATACGGCATCGCGGCGCACTCGCTCTACAAGGACAAGGAAACGGCCGGCGCGGAAGAGGCGCGCTCGCCGCGCTCCAACGCCTACGCCATGCTGCGCCGGACCATCGAGGCGCTCGCCGAGGGCGACAACCCGGAGGAATTCCTGGAGCACACCAAGCTGGAGCTCTTCCAGGACCAGGTCTTCACCTTCACGCCGAAGGGCCAGCTCATCACGCTGCCGCGCGGGGCGACGCCCATCGATTTCGCCTATGCGGTGCATACCAATATCGGCGACACCTGCGTCGGCGCCAAGATCAACGGCCGCATCATGCCGCTCGTCACCCGCCTCAACAATGGCGACGAGGTCGAGATCATCCGCTCCGGCATCCAGGTGCCGCCGCCGGCCTGGGAGGAGATCGTCGTCACCGGCAAGGCGCGCGCGGCCATCCGCCGCGCGACCCGCGCCGCCGTGCGCAAGCAATATTCCGGCCTCGGCTACCGCATTCTGGAACGCACCTTCGAGCGCGCCGGAAAGCAGTTCTCCCGCGACGGGCTGAAGCCGGTGCTGCACCGCCTCGGCCAGAAGGAGGTGGAGGATGCCATCGCCTCCGTCGGGCGCGGCGAGCTTTCCTCGCTCGACGTGCTGCGCGCCGTCTTCCCGGATTACCAGGACGAGCGCGTGACGGTGAAGCCGAGCTCGGACGATGGCTGGTTCAACATGCGCAGCGCCGCCGGCATGGTCTTCAAGCTGCCGGGCAAGAACAAGGCGGCGCTGGAGCGCGAGGAGGGCGAGGCCGGCCCCGACGCGCTGCCGATCCGCGGCCTTTCCGGCAATGCCGAGGTGCATTTCTCCGCCGGCGGCGCCGTGCCGGGCGACCGAATCGTCGGCATCATGGAAAAGGACAAGGGCATCACCATCTACCCGATCCAGTCGCCGGCGCTGCAGAAGTTCGACGACGAGCCGGAGCGCTGGATCGACGTGCGCTGGGACCTCGACGAGGCCAACAACACCCGCTTCATGGCGCGCATCATGATCAATGCGCTGAACGAGCCGGGCACGCTGGCCGAGGTCACGCAGACCATCGCCACCAGCGACATCAACATCCGCTCCATGTCGATGGCGCGCGTGGCGGCCGACTTCACCGAGGTGCATATCGATCTTGAGGTTTGGGACCTGCGCCAGCTCAACCAGCTCATCGGCCAGCTGAAGGAGCTGCAGTGCGTTTCGACGGTCAATCGCGTCTTCGAGTGACGGGTCCCATGCAAAAATGCGGCAACCTGCCTCGATTGAGGCAGGTTTGCCCAACATTTGACCAGCCGTTATGCGTGATTTGCATGGCTGTATTGGGATAGTGTCGCTGGTGCGAAACGGCGGCTGATCCTATCTTCTGCATCGGGAGGTAACCGAACGAGGTTTACCAATGTTGAAGCAGATCAAGAATTTCACCCGCGCCCTGCGCATCCCGAGTGCCGCCGACCGCGAGACGGCCTACCTGAACGGCGCCATCGACCGCATCGACCTGGAATACCGCCAGCGTCAGATCGACCGCGGCCTCTTCCGCAAGTCCTACTAAGGCTCCGGCTTCCCGTGTGGCGCAGATTGCTGCGCCACGGCGGCTGCCGTATCCGGCGCCATGACGGCGCCGCCATTGAAATGCCACCAACGGATCGGCTATGTCTGGACGATGTTGTTCCGACGCCGAAAGAAGGCTTCCTGGCCCGAGCGACTGCGCGAATTCTTCTGGCCGCGCAAGGGGTTCTCGCGTCCCGCGCGTTACCTCGCCAAGCGCATCCTGCGCCTTTCCGCTTCGCCCCATGCGATCGCGGCTGGGGTCGCGGCCGGTACTTTCTCCGCCTTCACGCCGCTGCTCGGCTTCCATGTCATCCTCGCCCTTGCGCTCGCCTACCTGATGGCCGGCAATCTCGTTGCCGCGGCGCTCGCCACGACCATCGCCAATCCGCTGACCATCCCGCTCATCGCCCTTGCGACCTTCCGCGTTGGCGAGGTGCTGCTCGGCATCCGCTCGGGCGAGGCGATCAGCGCGGCCGACCTCTTCCACCGCATGGAGCATCTGCAATTCTCCGAGCTCTGGCATCCGGTGCTTGAGCCGATGCTCGCCGGCGCGCTCGTCCTCGGCGGCGGCGCGGCCTTCCTCGCCTATGGCGCGACCCGCCTTGCGGCGCGCTCGGTGACGGCGCGGCGTCATGCCCGCCTTGTGAAGCGCGCGCCCGTCCTTTCCCATGGAGACAATTCCCTATGATCATCGGCATCGGCAGCGACCTCATCGACATCCGCCGGGTGGAGAAGTCGCTGGAACGCTTCGGCGAACGCTTCACGGAGCGCTGCTTCACCGAGATCGAGCGGGCGAAGTCCGATGGGCGCCGCAACCGCGCGGCCTCCTACGCCAAGCGCTTCGCCGCCAAGGAGGCCTGTTCCAAGGCGCTCGGCACGGGGCTGGCGCAGGGCGTCTTCTGGAAGGACATGGGCGTCGTCAACCTGCCGGGCGGCAAGCCCACCATGCGGCTGACCGGCGGCGCGCTCGAAAAGCTGAAGCAGCTCCTGCCCGAGGGGCACGAGGCGCGCATCCACATCACCATCACCGACGATTTCCCGCTGGCGCAGGCATTCGTGATCATCGAGGCGCTGCCGGCCGGAACGTCCGGCTAGCCGGCGTTTCCCCGTGTGTCTTTTTGACCGACACGATTTCCAACAGGCAACCTTTCCTCTATAGAGAGCCCCATGTTTGCAAATAAGGACAAGTCCGGCGTGGCAGAGAAGACTGATAAGGCCCAGAGCGGCCTGTGGGAAAACGTCAAGGTCATCATCCAGGCGCTGCTGCTCGCCGTGGTGATCCGCACGCTGCTCTTCCAGCCCTTCACCATCCCCTCGGGCTCGATGATGCCGACGCTGCTCGTCGGCGACTATCTCTTCGTCAACAAGTTCTCCTACGGCTATTCGAAGTATTCGCTGCCGTTCTCGCCGAACCTGTTCTCGGGCCGCATCTTCGCCAGCGAGCCGAAGCGCGGCGACATCGTCGTCTTCCGCTTCCCGCCGAACCCCGACATCGACTATATCAAGCGTCTCGTCGGCCTGCCGGGCGACCATGTGCAGGTCAAGGACAGCGTCCTCTACGTCAACGGCCAGCCCGTGCCGCGCGAGCATGACGGCTTCTTCCGCGCCGACGACCAGTACGACACCGGCGAGGACGTACCGGTCTTCCGCGAGACCATGGACAACGGCGTTTCCTACGACACGCTCGATACCCGTCCGGGTACCGTCGGCGACAACACGCGCGAGTTCATCGTGCCGGAAGGCCATTATTTCATGATGGGCGACAACCGCGACAACTCGGCCGACAGCCGCTTCGACGTCGGCTTCGTGCCGGCCGAGAACCTGATCGGCCGCGCAAGCCTCATCTTCTTCTCGCTGGGGCACGACACGTCGTTCAGCGAAGTCTGGAAGTGGCCGACCAACCTGCGCTGGGACCGCCTCTTCAAGGTCGTTGAATGAAGGGCGCCATACCGCTGAACGACGCGAACCGGAAAGCCCTCGAAGAGCTGATCGGCTACGTCTTCACCGACAAGGACCGTCTCGACCGGGCGATCACCCATGCCAGCGCCCGGCCCGGCAAGGGCAGCAATTACGAGCGGCTGGAATTCCTCGGCGACCGGGTCCTCGGGCTCTGCGTCGCCGAGATGCTGTTCCGCACCTTCCGCGAGGCGAAGGAGGGCGAGCTTTCCGTCCGCCTCAACCAGCTCGTCAGCGCCGAGAGCTGCGCGGCGGTCTCCGACGACCTCGGCCTCCATCGCTTCATCCGCACCGGCGCGGACGTCAAGAAGCTCACCGGAAAAGCCATGATGAACGTCAGGGCCGATGTGGTAGAGTCGCTGATCGCCGCGATCTATCTCGACGGTGGGCTGGAGGCGGCGCGCGGCTTCATCCTGGCCAACTGGGAGGGCAGGGCCGCCCGGGCCGAAGGCGCGCGGCGCGACGCCAAGACGGAATTGCAGGAATGGGCGCATGCCCGGTTCGGCGTGACGCCGAACTACCGGGTGGACGAACGCTCCGGACCGGACCACGACCCGCGCTTCACCGTGACGGTGGAGATCAGGGGCGTGAAGCCGGAAACGGGCACCGACCGCTCGAAACGGGCCGCCGAGCAGGTGGCCGCGACGAAGATTCTGGAACGCGAAGGCGTCTGGCCCAAGGGCGGCGCCTGAGGCGATTCCGGCAGGAGCCGTAGGGCTTTGCGCCCGCAATTGCCTGAAAACACAAGATTGACGGACACCATGACCGAAGAAAACCAGACCCCCGCCGAGACCGGAACGACCGGTGAGGGCGCGACCCGCTCGGGCTTCGTGGCGCTGATCGGCGCGACCAATGCCGGCAAGTCGACGCTCGTCAACCGCCTGGTCGGCGCCAAGGTGTCGATCGTCAGCCACAAGGTGCAGACGACGCGCGCCATCGTGCGCGGCATCGCGATCCACGACAACGCCCAGATCGTTTTCATGGACACGCCCGGCATCTTCAAGCCGCGCCGCCGGCTCGACCGCGCCATGGTCACGACCGCCTGGGGCGGCGCCAAGGATGCCGATTTCATCATGTTCCTGATCGACAGCGAGCGTGGCCTCAAGGGCGATGCCGAGACCATCCTGGAAGGCCTGAAGGAAGTCCGCCAGCCGAAGATCCTCGTCCTCAACAAGGTCGACCGGGTGAAGCCGGAGGACTTGCTGAAGCTGACGGCGGCGGTGAACGAGGTCGTCAAGTTCGAGCGCACCTTCATGATCTCGGCCCTCAACGGCTCGGGCTGCGAGGACGTGATGGACTACCTCGCCGCCGCGCTGCCGGAAGGTCCCTGGTACTATCCGGAAGACCAGATCTCCGACCTGCCCATGCGCCAGCTCGCCGCCGAGATCACCCGCGAAAAGCTGTTCCTGCGCCTGCACCAGGAGCTTCCCTATTCCTCGCATGTCGAGACGGAGAAGTGGGAGGAGCGCAAGGACGGCTCGGTGCGCATCGAGCAGGTCATCTATGTCGAGCGCGACAGCCAGAAGAAGATCGCGCTCGGCAAGAACGGCGAGGCGATCAAGGCGATCTCCATGGCCTCGCGCAAGGAGCTGTCGGACATCCTCGAACAGCCCGTACACCTCTTCCTCTTCGTGAAGGTGCGCGAGAACTGGGGCGACGACCCGGCCCGCTTCCGCGAAATGGGGCTGGATTTCCCGACGTCGTAGTTGGGGGAAGACCCCTCCCCACAAGGGGGAGGGGCTTAACTTGCCGCTCCGTTGGCATTCACTATAGAACGGTGAGCAAGCCTCCTCCTTCTCCCCCCTTGTGGGGGAGATGCCGGCAGGCAGAGGGGGTATCGGCTACGCCCGAGCGCGTCGTTCGGGCTTCTGCGTGCCCTCGCGCGCCTTGTCGATGAGCCGCTGCATGGCCCAGATGCCGAGGTCCTCAAGGGTGAGGGGGCGGCTGATCAGGTAGCCCTGGTAGAGGTCGCAGCCGGCCGCGGCGAGCAGCGTCATCTTCTCGGTCGTATCGACGCCCTCGGCGATCACCGACATGTCCTGCGCATGGCATAGCGCGACGAGCGCCCGCAGCGTCGGCAGGGCCGCCGAGCGGGTGAGGCTTTCGACGAGTTCCCGGTCGAGCTTGATGGTCTCGGCCGGATATTCGATGATCTGCTGCACCGACGTATAGCCCGCCCCGAAATCGTCGATGGAGATGCGGAAGCCGCGGCTGCGCAGGATCTCGATATTGCGGCGCGACTGCTCGCCGAGCTTCACCGCGAAGGTTTCCGTCAGCTCGATCTCGATGAGCCGCGCATCGACGCCGTGCCGGTCGGCGCAGTCGCAGAAATGGTCGCTGATCGACTTCGTGTAGAGTTCCGCCGACGAGATGTTGATGCAGAGGATCGTCTCGGCGCCGAAGAGCTTGCGGATCCGGCCATGGTCAGCCATGGCCCGGTCGATCACCCACCAGTCGATCTTGCTGAAGAGGCCGGTGGTCTCCGCGATCGGAATGAACTCGTCCGGCGTTACGCGACCGAGCGCGGGCGAGGTCCAGCGCAGCAGCGCCTCGCAGCCCGTCACGCGGCCGTGGCCGTCGACGATGGGCATGTAGACGAGGTGGAATTCCTCGTCGGGATTGAGGACGCGCAGCTCCTCCTCGATGCGGCGCTGGCGGGTGCGCTTTTCGTGCAGCGAGCGCGAATAGCGCGCCGAGCCGTTCTTGCCCTGGGATTTCGCCTGGTACATGGCCGCATCGGCATTGGCGATCAGCTCCGGCAGGGTATGGGCGTCTTCCGGATAGACGGCGATGCCGATGCTCGCCGTCACCGGATAG
Organism: Shinella sp. R2-11; assembly: GCF_055330205.1. NCBI lineage: Bacteria > Pseudomonadati > Pseudomonadota > Alphaproteobacteria > Hyphomicrobiales > Rhizobiaceae > Shinella > Shinella sp. R2-11. The sequence continues at coordinate 15,490 of NZ_JBVAPC010000008.1, forward strand.
GCCTTGTCCAGAACCTCGAAGCCTTCCGCGAAGAGCGAGAGGATGTCGCCCGCCATCTCGCTGATCGTGCCGACACCCGGCTGACAGCGCAGCATGATGGCGAATTCGTCGCCGGAAAGGCGGGCGAAGAGGCCGTCCGGCAGGGCGCGGTCCGTGACGATGCGGGCGACGATGGCCGAGATGCGGTCGGCAAGCGTTTTCAGGAGCTCGTCGCCGATCTTGTGGCCGTGCTTGTCGTTGACGAACTTGAAGTTGTCGACGTCGATGAAGAGCAGCGTGCAGCCGAGGCCGGCTTCCTCGGCCTCTTCCAGAAGCTGCGTGGAACGGATGTTGAAATATTCGCGGTTGGAAATGCCGGTCAGCGTATCCGTCCAGGAGGCGTTCTGCACGAGGTCGAAGGACTGCATGGAATGGTCGTGCAGCCGTTTGACATTGGCCGAAAGGCGGCCGATCTCGCCGGCCTCGTCCATTTCGAGGAGCCCGCTGCGGCTGCCGGTCATGACGTCGGTGAGCTGGCGGTCGAGCCGCGCGATGGGATTGGTGATGTAACGCCGCACGAGCAGCAGCACGAGGCCGATGGTGCAGAGGCTGAGCGCGATGGCGCCGAGCGCGAGCAGGCTCTTCAGCGTCCCCAGCCGGTTTTCGAGGAAGGCGGGCTGCGGCGTGAGACGCGCGAAAAGCGAGGGGCCGAGCGTCGCGGTGGCCGAGAGCGCGCCCTGTGCCAGGAACTGGTGCTGCCCGATCTCGATCGCCGCGCCATATTCCTTTTCGAGCGTGCGCTTCATCTCGAGGAAGGCATTGGGCCGCACGGCGGTCTGCACGAGGATCGCGCGGTTCTTGGCGCTGGCGACCGGCCGGTTGAAGGTCAGGGGATCGATGAATTCGGAATGCACGATCAGCGGCTCGATGCCGGCCGTGTCGAGATAGGCCCAGGACGAAAGGCGCGGGCTCGCGATGACCTGGCGGGCATGGGCGAGCTGCTGCGGCGTGATCTCGGCGAACGGATCGGCGCTGTCCTCGTAATAATAGTCGACCGTCAGCGGCGGGCGGATGATCGCGACCGAGATGAACTTCTTGCGGTCGTCGGAAAGCGAGGTGATGCTCTGCTGCAGGCGCACGCCGAGCGCCGTGCTGCGATAGCCCGCATCCGGCTCGTCGACGAAGAGGCGCACGGTGTCGCCGGCGACGAGCGAATAGATGAGGCTGCGGTTCTGCGTCACCTCGTTCTGGAAGAGCGCGGTGAGCAGGCCCATCTGCTGCCAGAGGCGCGCGCGCTCCAGCCCGAGGATCGCGGAGCCCTGGACATAATAGATAAGGGAGGCCGCGAGCACGTAGCCCGCCAGCACGACCGGGAAGATGAGGGCGAGGGCGCGTTTACCGAGCGTCACTGAGTTGGGCCAGACTGCTGATGATGCGGCGGCGGGCCTGGACCGATTGAACGGTCAGTTCCTCCTGAAGCTGGCTCTTGGCCAGGATTTCCGGTGCGGCATAGATTTCGGGATTGGAGCGGATGTCTTGCGGCAGCAGCGCGAGCGCTGCCGTGCTTGCGGTGGGCATGTTGAGCTTGAGGGCGTTGCGCGCGCCGTTCTTCGCATTGCTGATATAGTCGACCAGCCTCAGCGCGTTCTCCTTGTCCTGCGAGCGCTCGCTGACGGTGATGCAGTCGAGCCAGGAGAGCGTGCCCTCCTTCGGCACGACATAGCGCCAGAGGCCCGGCGCGTTGACCTTGCCGTTCAGCGTGTACTGGTCGCCGCTGTAGCCGAGCGCCATGTAGATCTTCGGGCCCTTGTCGGCGTTCTGGATCGAGGTGATGACGTAGTCGTAGGTCAGCACATAGGGAAGCTGCCCTTTCATCAGTTCGAAAGCCGCCTTCAATGTCTCGTTGTCGTTGGCATTGACCGACTTGCCGAGCAGCACGAGCGGCGCGACGAAGGCTTCCGCATGGTCGTCGTACATGGCGATGTGGCCGCGCAGGCTTTCCGCCGGCTTCATCAGGTCCGCCCAGGAGGAGGGCGCCTCGGTGATCTTGTCGGAACGGTAGAGGATGCCCATCGTGCCCCAGAGATAGGGCACGCCATAGCCGCCGCAGCGCTTCGTCCAGCTTTCCTCGAAGTCCTTCAGAGCGGGCACGTTCTTGCGGTCGAGCGCCATGATGATGCCGCGGTTGCCGTAGAGCTTCGCGCCGTTCTCGTTGGTGACGACCACGTCGATATTGCTGTTCGGGTCGGAGAGGATCTCGTCGCGGGCATCCCCGCTGTCGTAGAAGGTCTGACGCACCTCGATGCCGGTCTCGACCGTGAAATCGGCGAGGATCTGCTCGTCGATATAGGCTTCCCAGATGAGGAGGTTGAGCGTCGCCGCGGGGGCTGGAGCGGCCGCGGCGATGGCCGTCAGAGAGACTGCTGCAAGAAATGCGCCGCGCATGCCGAAGGCCCCGTTGCCGTTACGCAAGGCAGGATAGTCGGCAAGGCTTTATGAAGGGTTACAACCGCCAAGCCCCCTTTTTTGTCCATTCAACCCTGATGAGGCGGCGCAACGCCCTGCGGACGGTGATATATTGTGGACGTGGCCCGCCTCGGCAGGCCCGGTGGTTGGCCTGCCGCCATGCGCTCACTATGGTCGCCGCCCGCACCATCACGAGGAGTTCGACATGGCCCCGACACCGCTCAAGATCGCCAACCTGATCGCCGCCGAGATCAAGGCGACCTCCGCGCAGGTCTCCGCCGCCGTGGAATTGCTGGACGAAGGTGCGACCGTGCCCTTCATCGCCCGCTACCGCAAGGAGGCGACGGGCGGCCTCGACGATACGCAGCTGCGCACGCTCTCCGAGCGGTTGACGTATCTCCGCGAGCTGGAGGCCCGCCGCGCCTCGATCCTCGATTCCATCGCGGGGCAGGGCAAGCTGACGGATGAATTGGCCGCCAAGATCGCCACCGTCACCACCAAGGCCGAACTGGAAGACATCTATCTCCCCTACAAGCCGAAGCGCCGCACCAAGGCGGAGATCGCCCGAGAGCGTGGCCTCGGCCCGCTGGCCGAGCAAATCCTTGCCGACCGCGCGCTGGTGCCGGCCGAGCTTGCGGAAAGGTTCCTTTCCGCCGAGGTGCCGGACGTGAAGGCCGCGCTGGAAGGCGCGCGCGACATCGTCGCCGAGCAGCTGACGGAAAACGCCGATCTCCTGAAGCGCCTGCGCGAATACATGAAGGACAACGCCTTCCTGCGCTCGCGCGTCGTGGAGGGCAAGCAGGAGGCGGGCGCCAAGTTCTCCGACTATTTCGATCATACCGAGCGCTGGGCGACCGTGCCGGGCCACCGCGCGCTCGCCATGCTGCGCGGCTGGAACGAGGAGTTCCTGTCGGTCGATATCGTCGTCGACCAGGACAGCATCGAGCCGGTCAAGCCCGTCGAGCGCATCGTTGCCTCCTTCTATGCCGTCGGGACGAAGCCGGGCGACAAGTGGCTTGCCGATGTGATCGGCTGGACCTGGCGCGTCAAGCTCTCCATGTCGCTCTCGCTCGACCTGATGCGCGAGATGCGCGAGCGCTCGGAAGAGGAGGCGATCCGTGTCTTCGCCCGAAACCTCAAGGACCTGCTGCTCGCCGCCCCCGCCGGCACGCGCGCCACGATGGGCCTCGATCCGGGCATCCGCACCGGCGTCAAGGTCGCCGTGGTCGACAATACCGGCAAGGTGGTCGAGACGACGACGGTCTATCCCTTCCCGCCGAAGAACGACGTGCGCGGCACGCAGGCAGAGCTTGCAAGCCTTATCCGTAAGCACAGGGTCGAGCTGATCGCCATCGGCAACGGCACGGGCAGCCGCGAGACGGAGAAGCTGGTGGCCGACATGCTCGCCCAGCTTCCCGCGCCCAAGCCCACCAAGGTCATCGTCTCGGAAGCCGGGGCCTCGGTCTATTCCGCCTCGGAAACGGCCGCCGCCGAATTCCCCAACCTCGACGTCTCGCTGCGCGGGGCCGTCTCCATCGCCCGCCGCCTGCAGGATCCGCTGGCGGAGCTGGTGAAGATCGAGCCGAAATCGATCGGCGTCGGCCAGTACCAGCACGACGTCGACCAGGGCAAGCTGTCGCGCTCGCTGGATGCGGTGGTGGAGGACGCGGTGAACGCCGTCGGCGTCGACCTCAACACGGCCTCCGCGCCGCTGCTCGCCCGCGTTTCCGGTCTCGGCAAATCCTCGGCGGAGGCCATCGTCGCACATCGCGACGCGAATGGCCCCTTCGAGAGCCGCAAGGAGTTGATGAAGGTTTCGCGCCTCGGCGCGCGCACCTTCGAGCAATGCGCCGGCTTCCTGCGCATCCCCAACGGCAAGGAGCCGCTCGACGCCTCCTCCGTGCACCCGGAAGCCTATGGCGTCGCCAAGAAGATCGTCGCCGCCTGCGGGCGCGACCTGCGCGCCCTGATGGGCGACAGCGCGGCGCTGAAGGCGCTCGATCCGAAGGTCTTCGTCGACGAACGCTTCGGCCTGCCGACCGTCAGGGACATCCTCGCCGAGCTCGAAAAGCCCGGCCGCGACCCGCGTCCTGAATTCCGGACCGCGACCTTCGCCGACGGCGTCGACGACATCAAAGACCTCAAGGTCGGCATGCTGCTGGAAGGCACGGTGACGAATGTCGCCGCCTTCGGCGCCTTCGTCGATATCGGCGTGCACCAGGACGGCCTCGTGCACGTCTCCCAGCTCGCCGACCGTTTCGTCAAGGACCCGCATGAGGTGGTGAAGGCCGGCGACGTGGTGAAGGTGCGCGTGACGGAAGTCGACGTGCCGCGCAAGCGCATCGGCCTCACCATGCGCAAGGACGGCGGCGCGCCGGCCGGCCGCGACAATGCCCCGCGGGGTGACCGCAATGCCGGCATGAAGCCGAAGTTCAGCCAGGCCGCGCCGAAGCAGCAGGCGCCCGCGCAGGGCGCTTTCGGCGCCGCGCTCGCCGAGGCGATGAAACGGAAATAGAGGCTTTAGCCCAAATTTTCCTAATGGCTGACGGCAGAAATCGTCGTTTGTCCTGCCCCTTGCGCTTGGCCATATTCGCGGCGTGGGCGAGCTGAACGGGCCGTCGGCGCAAGGCGCGCCGGTGCCCGAAAGACAGGAAAATACACGATGACGATCACGATTTCACGCCGGCGGGCGCTTGCCGGCGCTCTCCTTGCCGTTCCCGCGGTCTCCGCGCTTGCCGGCACCGCGGCGGCCGCCGGGGATGGGAAACTGGAAAAGCGGCTTGCGGAGCTCGAAGGGCGCCACAAGGGCCGCATCGGCGTTGCCATACATAATCTTGCGACGGGCGCCCGGCTCGGCCACCGGGCCGACGAGCGCTTCCTGATGTGCAGCACCTTCAAGGCGCTGCTGGCGGGGCACATCCTCGCCCGCGTCGACCGGAAGGAGGAGGACCTCGACCGCCGCATCGTCGTGAAGAAATCCGACCTCGTGGACTGGGCGCCGGTGGTGGAGAAGCGCGTCGGCGGCAACGGGATCTCCATTGCCGAACTCTGCGCGGCGGCGATCACGCTCAGCGACAATGCTGCCGCCAATCTGCTGCTTGCGGCCTCCGGCGGGCCGAAGGCGGTGACGCGGTTCCTGCGTGGCTTTGGCGACGAGGTGACCCGCCTCGACCGCACCGAGCCCAAGCTCAACTACCACGATGCGCCGGACGACGAGCGCGACACGACGACTCCGCTCGCCATGACCGGAACGCTGCGCCGGCTGGTCTTCTCCGACGTGCTTTCCGCCCCGTCCAGGGCGCAGCTCGCCGCCTGGCTGGTGATGAACAAGACCGGCGACACGCGGCTGCGCGCCGGCTTCCCGGCGGACTGGATGACCGGCGACAAGACCGGCACGAACGGCGACAGGCACGGCAATGCCAATGACGTGGCCGTCGCCTGGTCGCCGGATCGCGGCGCGATCGTCGTCACGGCCTTCTGCGAGATGCCCGGCATTTCCGGCGACGAGCGCAATGCCGTCATCGCCGAGATCGGCCGCATCGCCGCCGAGGTCTGATTTCTTGGGGGCGCTGCCGAAGGGCGGCGCCTCAGCCTTCGAGGTCGGCCCGTAGCGCCGAAAGCACGTTCATCGCATGGCCGGCATATTGGCTGATCCACCGGTCGTGGATCGCCTGGATCGGCAGGGCGTTGAGATGGTTCCAGCGCTCGCGGCCCTCGCGGCGCGGAATGATCAGCTCCGCCTCCTCCAGCACCTTCAGGTGCTGCATGACCGTGCAGCGGTCCATCTCCGCAAATCGCTCGCAGAGCGCCCCGGTCGTCAGCGGCGCGTCCCGGATCGCGTCCAGCATCTGCCGCCTCTTGCCGTTGGCGAGCGCCTTGAAGACGGCATCCTCTTTCGATTCGCTTGACATGTTATGTTTTTATAACATATTTTGACCGGGTACAAGATCGAGAGGAGGGCGGGTCGCGCCCGAGGAGGACGGCATGACGCTGGAATTTCGCGTGAACGGCCGGATCGGCAAACCGGTCGCCGAGGTTTTCGATGCTGTGGTCAATCCGAAGAAGCTGAGCGGCTACTTCACCACGCTCGGCGGGGCGAGCGCGCCGCTCGTCGAAGGTACGACGGTGACATGGTGGGGCATGGCCCCGGTCATCGTCGACAGGGTAGAGAAGGACGCGCTCATCGTCTTCCGCTGGGACGCCATGGTCGAGGAGGGGGAGGAGCCCTACAAGACGCGCGTCGAGATTCGCTTCAAGCCGCTCGACGACGGCGGCACGATGGTGACCATCGCCGAGACCGGCTGGCGCGAGAATGCCCGCGGCCAGAAATCCTCCTACATGAATTGCGAGGGCTGGTCGCAGATGCTCGCCTGCATGAAGGCCTATGTCGAATACGGCATCAACCTGCGCGAAGGCTATTACCCGAGCGAGATGAAGGGCGTCGTCGCGTCCGAGCAGCAGGATTTCACCTGACGCCTCTGAAAGCCGGCCTAGATGGCGGCAGGCGGCACGAAGTCGCTCGCGGCCGCCACCGGCGTCGCCTCGTCCGCCGGCGTCTGGTGCTGCAGCACGACGACGCGGGTTCCGCTCGGCACGCGGCCGTAGAGGTCGATGATGTCCTGGTTGAAGAGGCGGATGCAGCCGCTCGACACGGCCTTGCCGATCGACCACGGCTCGGACGTGCCGTGGATGCGGAACAGCGTGTCCTTGCCGTCCTTGTAGAGATAGAGCGCGCGCGGCCCGAGCGGATTGGTCAGGCCCGGCTCCATGCCGTTCGCCCATTTGAGGTTCCGTTCCGGCTCGCGCTTGATCATGCTGGGCGTCGGCGTCCAGCGCGGCCATTCCGCCTTGCGGCCGATGCGCGCCGCGCCCTCGAATTCCAGTCCCGCCTTGCCGACGCCGATGCCGTAGCGCATCGCCATGCCGTCGCTCTGCACGAGGTAGAGGAAGCGGTTCTGCGTATCGATGACGATCGTGCCGGCCGGCTCCATCGTCTGGTAGGCCACCTGCTGGCGGAAATATTTCGGGTTCACCCGACTGATGTCCATCGCCGGCAGCGGGAAGCGCTCCTCCGGATGGGGCCCGTACATGGCGACATGCATCGGGTCCGGCCCCTTCCTCACCGGCTTTGCGGTGGTGACGCAGCCGGCAAGCGTTGCGGCGACGGCGAGAAGGGCGAGGGCGCGGGACACACACATGAAAGGGCACCTGTATCTGGAACTGCAATGCGGCCTCTTGGCCTTGGCCGGGGTCTATAAAGCCAAAGGCGGCGCCGGCAGGGCGAGAAGAAAGCGAAACTGTGGCAAAGGGTTAGGTGTGGCGATATGGCCACGCGCCCATGCTTGGGGTTGCCCCTCATCCGCCTGCCGGCACCTTCTCCCCGCAAGCGGGGCGAAGGGGTATGCCGTGCCGTCTTCCCAAACTTGCAACGTCGCGTGGGGCACGTCCCCTCTCCCCGCTTGCGGGGAGAAGGTCAGGGTGAGGGGCAAGGCAACCGTGTGTCATGCTTGCTCCGGCCCCACCGAGGGCGTAAGGCTTTGCCATGCAATGGAGTGACGAAGCCATCGTTCTGGGCGTGCGGCGCCACGGCGAGACGTCGGTGATCGCCGAGGTGATGACGCGTGGCCGCGGCCGGCATCTCGGCATGGTGCGCGGCGGCCGCTCGCGCACCATGCAGCCGGTGCTCCAGCCGGGCAATTCGGTCGAGGCGACATGGCGCGCGCGGCTCGACGAGCATCTCGGCGAGTTCCGCCTCGAGCCGTTGGAGCTGCGCGCCGGCCGCCTCATGGAGACCGCGACGGCCGTCTACGGCGTGCAGGCCATGGCCGCGCTGCTGCGCTTCCTGCCGGAGCGCGATCCCCATCCCCATCTCTACGAGGCGCTGTCGGTCATCCTCGACCATCTGCACGAGCCGGCCGATGCCGGCGAGCTCTTCATCCGCTTCGAGCTTGCCGTGCTGAACGACCTCGGTTTCGGCCTCGATCTCCTCGAATGCGTGGCGACCGGCAGCCGCGAGGACCTCTGCTACGTCTCTCCGAAATCCGGCCGCGCCGTCTCGCGCGCGGCGGGCGCGCCCTGGGCGGACAAGATGCTGGCGCTGCCCGCCTTCCTCGGCGACGAGAGCCGGCACGCCGCCGATGCCGCCGCGCTCGCCGACGGTTTCCGCCTGACCGCCTTCTTCCTCAACCGCCATGTCTGCGAGCCGCGCGGGCTGGAGCTTGCCAGCGCCCGCGAAGGCTTCGTGCAGGCGGCCTTGAAGGCGCTCGGCCGGCAGGACGGGGAACGCAGGGAGGTGCATGCATGACGGTCGAGATCTATCCGGGGATGGCGGTTGCCGGTATCGGCACGCTGCCGCTCGACGTGGTGGCGCGCGACGGCGGCCTCAAGGTGCTGCGGGCCATGCTTGCCCGCGATCTGCCCGCGCCGCCGATGGCAAGGACTCTCGCCTTCAGCATGACCGAGGTGGAGGAGGGGCGCGTCGTCTTCGCCGGCCTGCCGTCTGCCGACCACCTCAACCCGCTCGGCACGGTGCATGGCGGCTGGACGGCGACGGTGATGGATTCGGCGCTCGGCTGCGCCGTCTTCTCGACGGTCAGGCCGGGCGAGGCCTATACGACCATCGAGTTCAAGCTGAACCTCGTGCGCCCCGTGCTGCCCGGCATGGGCGAGGTGTTCTGCGAGGGCCGGATCGTCCATCGCGGCCGCACCATCGCCACGTCGGAAGCGTGGCTGCGCGACGGCAAGGGCAAGCTGCTCGCCCACGGCACGGAAACCTGCGCTATCTTCCCCATCGAAAATCTGATGCGCTGAGCGGCGAAGAGATCGCCTGCCTGAAACGTAACCACGTTTGGCGTTTGAGAAAAACCGGGTAGTGTTCCGCCCGGACAGTGCCGTTCTGGAGTCGCAATGCTTGAAATACTCGTCCTCGTCGCCTTTGGCCTGGCGCTCTATACCCTCAATGCCTCGCGCAACAGCGCGCAGAAACTCGGCGATGAGGTGATGCGCCTCCGGCAGGAGGTCGAGGCCCTGAAGGCGGGCGGCGTGCCCCTTGCAGCGGCAGTCCCCGCCGAAGAGACGGCTGAAGCCGCGACGGAAGAGCTGCCCGAGCCGCCGGCAGAGGAGGAGGGCTTCCCCAGCCCCTGGGCGGCGGCGCAGGCGGACGAGGCCGGCAAGGGCCGCTCCATCTTCGGCGGCGATACGCCCGCCGTGCCGGCCGATGCCGTGGCCGCGAGCGAGACGGCGGAAGAGGCCGCCGCCGTGCCTGCCGCCGCGTCGGCAAGGCCGAAGGAAAGCTTCGAGAGCCGCATCGGCGCGCGCTGGGCCGTCTGGGTCGGCGGCATCGCGCTCGCGCTCGGCGGCATCTTCATGGTCAAGTATTCCATCGAGGCGGGGCTTCTCAGCCCCGCCGTGCGGCTGTCGCTCGCGGCGCTCTTCGGCCTCGTGCTGATGGCGGCCGGCGAATTCGTGCGCCGCCGCACCCAGCCGCTCATCGCCAATGCCTTCCAGAACGCCATGATCCCCGGCGTGCTGACGGCGGCGGGCGCCATCACGCTCTTCGCCGTGACCTATGTCGCCTATGCCTTCTATGCCTATCTCGGCGCGCCGGCCGCCTTCGTGCTGCTTGCCGCCGTCTCCTTCGCCACCATCGGCCTTTCGCTGCTGCACGGGCAGGCGCTGGCCGGCCTCGGCCTGCTCGCCTCGCTGCTGGCGCCCGCGCTGGTCTCGACCAGCGAGCCGAACCCGTGGGGCCTCTTCGGCTTCCTCGGCATCGCCTGGCTTGCCACCTTCGCCGCCTCGCGCATCCGCCGCTGGCAGGTCGTGCCGGCGCTCGCCAATGTCGGCATGGCCCTCTGGGCCTTGCTCTATCTCTCGCAGGCCGACACGGTCGAGGTGATGCCGGTGCTGCTCGCCATGCTCGTGCTCGCCCTCGGCCATGGCCTGCTCTGGCCGGGCGGCATCACCGCCGAGGAGATGCCCGCACCGACGGGCGCGTCCTCCGCCGATCCGCTCGACCGCCTCTTCGCCCCGCCCGCCGTCGCGGTGTCGCTGACCGGCGCGCTCGCCATGCTCTTCCCGGCGCTGATACTCGCCGGCAAGGTGCCCCTGGTTGCCGCTGCCGATTACGGCTTCGTCGCCATCGTCCTCGCGCTTGCGCTGCTCGGCGCCCTGCGCGGCTGGGCGATCTATCCGGCCGTCTTCTCCGCCGTCGGCGCGGTGGCCGGCACCGTGGCGATGTCTGCCATGCCGGTCGGCCTGTTCATCGACACGCTCGGCGTGATCGCCCCGCCGACGCTCGACGGCGCGACCCTGCCGGTTCCCGTCCTCGGCTCGGTGCCGGTCGGCCTGCTGCTGGCGCTTGCCGTCGCCTATGCGGCCGTCGGCCTTGCGGCGGTGCGCCTGCGCCTTGCCGGCTCCGATCTCTTCGCCGCGATCTGGAGCCTGCTCGCGCCGGTCGTGCCGCTGGCGATCCTCGCCATCAGCTTCCTCACCTTCGGCAATCTTTCCTTCGACCTGAAGCACGGCCTTCTCGCCGTCGTCCTCGGCCTCGTCTTCCTCGGTGCCGCCGAGGCGTTCTCGCGCGAAAGGCAGGAGACGGACGGCGTCTTCGTCCCGCAATGGGCGCTCGCCGCCGGGGGCTTCGCCTTCCTCGTCCTGGCGCTGCATGCGCTGACGGACGGCCTTGCCACCACGCTCGGCATCGCGCTGCTTGGCGCCGCCGCCGTCTTCGCCACGCGCCTTCGCCGCTGGCCGGTGCTGCCCTGGCTGATGGCGGGCGCGGCCCTCGTCGTCGCCGGCCGCATCGCCTGGGAACCGACTATCGTCGGCGCCGCGAACCTTTCGAAGGTACCGGTCTTCAACCAGCTTCTCGCCGGCTACGGCATTCCGGCCGCGCTGCTTGCCCTTTCGGCCTTCGAACTGCGCCGCTGGCCGGATATGCGCATCCGCAATCTCCTCCAGGCGCTCGCCAGCCTCTTCCTGCTGCTGACCGCCGCGATCCTCGTGCGCCACGGCATGAATGGCGGCGTGCTCGACAGCTCCGTGCCGACGCTCGGCGAGCAGGCGATCTACACGCTGCTGGTCATTGGCGCCTCGGCGACCATGATGTCGCTCGACCTCAAGTCGCCGAGCCCGGTCTTCCGCTATGGCTCCATGGCGGTCGGCGGGCTCTCGGTCCTTTCGGTGCTGAGCGCCCATTTCATCGGGCTCAATCCCTATTTCACCGGCGAGCTACTCGGAAGGTGGCCCTTCTTCGACCTCTTGCTGATCGGCTATCTCATTCCCGGCATCGCCTATGGCGGGCTTGCCTGGTATGCGCGGAACCGCCGGCCGCTGCCCTATGTCATCATGCTGGCGCTCACCGGCGTCGCGCTCGCCTTCGCCTGGGTCACGCTCTCCGTCCGCCGCTACTGGCACGGCGAGGGCATCGCCGACTGGAAGGGCTTCCTCCAGCCGGAGACCTATACCTATTCGGTCGTCTGGCTGCTGCTCGGCGTGGCGCTGCTCGCCGTCGGTTCGAAGTTCGATTCCAAGAGCATCCGCCTTGCCTCCGCCGGCCTCGTGCTGATCGCCGTCGTCAAGGTCTTCCTCATCGACATGTCGAACCTCGAAGGCATCCTGCGGGCGCTTTCCTTCATTGGCCTCGGCGCGGTGCTGATCGGCATCGGCCTGTTCTACCAGAAGATCCTCTCGGGAAAGGCCGGGACGGACGAAAAGGTGGAATTGAACGCATCGTCCTGACGGGATAGGTCTCGGGCAGTCTTTTTCGGGGTGCCCATGTCCTTCACCTGCCTCGCCGCCGCCTTCTCGCCCCTCGGGGACCTTGCCGGACGCCTGCTGCCGCAGGCCTTTGCCGCCGACGACGGTTCGCACGACGCCGCCCATCTCATCCGCGTGTGGAAGAGCGCCCGGCGCATCCAGGCGGAGGAGGGCGGGGACCTCCGGCTCCTCGCCGCCGCCGTGCTGCTGCACGATTGCGTGGCGGTGGAGAAGAATTCGCCGCTGCGCCGGCAGGCCTCGCGCCTCGCCGCCGAAAAGGCCGCGGGCCTGCTTGCCGCCGAGGGATGGAGCGAGGCGGATGTCGCCGCCGTCGCCCATGCCGTCCTCACGCACAGCTTCTCCGCCGATATCCCGCCGGAGACGCTGGAGGCGAAAATCCTGCAGGACGCCGACCGGTTGGACGCCATCGGGATGGTCGGCGCGGCGCGCTGCTTCTATATCGCGGGCCGCATGGGCAGCGGCCTCTACGATCCGCTGGATCCGCTCGCTGAGCACCGCCCCCTCGACGACAAGGCTTTCGCCATCGACCATTTCGAGGTGAAGCTCTTCCGGCTGGCCGATGGCTTCCGGACGGCGGCGGGCGCGCGCATGGCCAAGGCCCGCACGGAGCGCCTGCGCGCGATCCGCGACATGCTCCTGGATGAAATCTGAGCGAAAACATGCTTTTGTGCCGCCGGATTGAATCGATCCGGCAAGGCGTTGAATCGAAGTTTCAGGAAAGGTCGCCCCATGAAGGTCGAGGCTCTGAATATCTATCCGCTGAAGAGCGGTCGGGCCATTCCCGTCGAGAGCGCGTCCGTGCGCCTCGACGGCCTTGCCGGCGACCGGCGCTTCATGATCGTCGAACCGGACGGCCGCTGCATCACTCAGCGCGAGCTCCAGATGCTGGCCCGCGTCGAGGCGACGCCGGTCGGCGGAAGCCTGCATCTGGAGATGGAAGGCCGCCAGCTCTTCGCGAGCTTCGAGCCGGAAGACCGCCTCGACGTGACGATCTGGGATACGCCCGTCAATGCCGCGGTGGCCGACGAGGCGGTGAACGAGGCGCTGTCGGACTGGTTCGCCCGCCCCGTGAAGCTGGTGCACATGGATGCGGCGGCCCACCGCGCCGAGGGCGAGGAATGGGCGGGCAACCCGGTGCCGGTGCGTTTTGCGGACGGCTTTCCCGTCCTCGTCACCACGACGGGCTCGCTGGCCGATCTCAATCGCACGCTCGTCGCCAAGGGGCAGGAGCCGGTCGGCATGGACCGCTTCCGCACCAATATCCTCGTGACCTGCGAGGAGCCCTGGCAGGAGGATTTCTGGGAAACCATCGAGATCGGCGGCGTGACCTTCGATCTCGTCAAACCCTGCGCCCGCTGCATCATGATCACACAGGACCAGACGACCGGCGAGCGCATCGGCGGCAACCCGATCCAGGGCCTTGCGGAAAAGCGCATGTCGGCCGACCGCCGCGTGCCCGGCGTCCTCTTCGGCTGGAACGCCGTGCCGCGCGGCGAGGGCGACATCCGCCTCGGCGATGCCGTGGAGGTGAAGGCCACGCGCGCCGAGCGCTGGCCGCTCAAGGTGCGGGCGTGAACCCCGCCCGCCGCGGCCCTTCCATCAACCTGGTTGATCGTTCGCTCAATTAAATTCGCTTTCGTTCATCGATGGTGGCGGGTAGGGTCCGTATCCCTATCTGGAGACCACCATGTCCGTCACCACCGTTACGGCTCCGGCCGCGAGCCGGCCGATGCCCTGGCTCATCATCGTCGCCGGTTCGCTGATCGCCGTGCTCACCTTCGGCCCGCGCTCGGCGATGGGTTTCTTCCAGCTTCCGATGCTGCAGGATACCGGCTGGGACCGCACGACCTTCGGCCTCGCCATGGCCTTGCAGAACCTCGCCTGGGGCGTCAGCCAGCCCTTCTTCGGCGCCATCGCCGACAAGTTCGGCACCTGGCGCGTGCTGCTCGTCTCGGGCCTCGTCTATGCGCTCGGCCTTTTCCTGATGTCGCTCGGCACCTCGCCGCTCTGGCTGCATGTCGGCGGCGGCGTGCTGGTCGGGCTCGGCGTCGGGGCCGGCTCCTTCGGCATCCTGCTCTCCGCCTTCGCCCGCAACGTCACGCCGGACCAGCGCTCCATGGCCTTCGGCATCTGCACGGCGGCGGGCTCGGCCGGCATGTTCCTCTTCGCGCCGCTCTCGCAGGGTCTGATCAGCGCCTTCGGCTGGTCTGACAGCCTCGTCTGGCTCGGCGTCATGATGCTTCTCGTGCCGCTCCTCGGCATTCCGCTGCGCGGCAATTCCTCCTCCGGCATCACCGCCGCCAGCGACTACAAGCAGACCATTGGCGAGGCGCTGAAGGAGGCGCTCGGCCATCGCAGCTATCTTCTGCTCACCGCCGGCTTCTTCGTCTGCGGCTATCAGGTCGCCTTCATCACCGCGCATTTCCCGGCCTATCTCGGCGATATCGGCATCGATGCGCGCTATGCGGTGATCGCGCTGGCGCTGATCGGCTTCTTCAACGTCATCGGCTCGCTGGCCGCCGGCTTCATCGGCCAGCGTTATTCGAAGCCCTATTTCCTCGCCTATATCTACCTTGCCCGCTCGGTTGCGGTCTCGGCCTTCATCCTCCTGCCGAAGTCGCCGGCCTCCGTCATCATTTTTGCCGTGGTGATGGGCCTGCTCTGGCTCTCCACCGTGCCGCCGACCAACGGCCTCGTCGCCATCATGTTCGGCACGAAGCATCTCGGCCTGCTCGGCGGCATCGTCTTCCTGTCGCACCAGGTCGGCTCGTTCCTCGGCGTGTGGATGGGCGGCTATCTCTACGACCATTTCGGCACCTACGATCCGGTGTGGTGGCTGGGCGTCGCGCTCGGTATCTTTGCAGCGATCGTGCACTGGCCGATCGAGGAGAAGGGCGTCGCCCGCCCGGCGATGGCCTGAAACTCATCACGCGCCGCCCGAAGGAATTCGGGCGGCGCGCCTTGCAAAGCGTCATAAAAGTTTCTAAATCTGAACCACCGGCCAATGCCGGTTTTGTTTTACAGCTGTTATGCTCAATATGAGCAAAATGGCGAAGCCGCCGGAACCGGCGGAGGAGGAGGGTTCCATGACCGTTCTGGCCCAGCATGCAGTGGAGGCCGAAGCCGCACGTCCGCTGACCGCCGCGGAGCGCTTCGGCGTCGCCGAGAAACCGGACCTCACCTTCACGCCCGAGATCGCCCGCGAGACCGAGCACCTCTACGAGAAGGTCAAACAGTTCATCCCCGCCTTCGAATGGCCGGTCTACGCGCCCTATGTCGCCGCCATCAACCGGCTGAAGAAGGAGCGCGGCGCGGTCATCCTCGCGCATAATTACCAGACGCCGGAAATCTTCCACTGCGTCGCCGACATCGTCGGCGATTCGCTCCAGCTTGCCCGCGACGCCACCAGGGTCGACGCCGAGATCATCATCCAGTGCGGCGTGCACTTCATGGCCGAGACCTCCAAGCTGCTGAACCCGGAAAAGACCGTCCTCATTCCGGATGCTCGCGCCGGCTGCTCGCTGTCGGAATCGATCACCGGCGCGGATGTGCGCCTGCTCAAGCAGCGTTATCCCGGCGTGCCGGTCGTCACCTACGTCAACACCTCGGCCGACGTGAAGGCGGAGACGGACATCTGCTGCACCTCGTCCAACGTGCTGGCCGTGATCGAGAGCCTGGAGAGCGACACCGTCCTCTGCATCCCGGACGAATACCTCGCGATGAACGTCGCCAAGCAGACCAACAAGAAGATCCTCACCTGGAAGGGCCATTGCGAGGTGCACGAGCGTTTCACCCCGAAGGAACTGCTCGCCTACAAGGAAGCCCATCCCGGCATCGAGATCATCGGCCATCCGGAATGCCACCCGGACGTCATCGCCGTCTGCGATTTCGCCGGCTCGACGGCGGGCATGATCAACTATGTGAAGGACAACCGCCCCGCGCGCGTGCTGCTCGTCACCGAATGCTCCATGGCCTCCAACATCCAGGCCGAGCTTCCCGGCGTCGATTTCGTCAAGCCGTGCAACCTCTGTCCGCACATGAAGCGCATCACGCTGCCGAAGATCCTCGACAGCCTGGTGAACATGACGGAGGAGGTTCTGGTCGATCCGGCGATCGCCGATCGGGCGCGCCTTGCCGTCGAGCGGATGGTGAACTTGAAGCAGTAGCGTGGCTGGCTTTCTGATCGCGGAAGGCAGAGCGCGGACGGTGCGGTTTTCGATCTCCCCCCTTGTGGGGGAGATGCCCGGCAGGGCAGAGGGGGGTGAGCCTCCTCGCCAGTGCGGGCCGCCACCCCCCTCTGTCACTTCGTGATATCTCCCCCACAAGGGGGGAGAACAGTCTGGTGCACGTCGGAGGAAAGACAAATGCCCATGGAAAGTTTCCGCCCGCAATCGTGGAACGGCATCGACGATATCGTCATCGTCGGCGGCGGGCTTGCGGGCCTGTTCTGCGCGCTGAAGCTCGCGCCGCGTCCCGTCACCATCCTTGCCGCCGCGCCCATCGGGCAGGGCGCGTCCTCCGCCTGGGCGCAGGGCGGCATCGCGGCGGCGATGAGCCCCGGCGACACCTTCGACAAGCACGTTGCCGACACGCTGGAGGCGGGCGCCGGCATCGTCGACGAGAAGATGGCGCGCTTCATGGTCTCCGAAGGCCCGGCGCGCATTCATGACCTGCTCGAATACGGCGTGCCCTTCGACCGCGACCTCGAAGGCAAGCTCCTGCTTTCGCGCGAGGCCGCCCATTCCGAGCGCCGCATCGTGCGCGTCAAGGGCGACATGGCCGGCAAGGCCATCATGGAGGCGCTGATCGCGGCCGTGCGCAACACGCCGTCAATCCGCGTGCTGGAAGGCTATGTCGTCGAGGAGCTGGTGCGCGAGGGCCGCTTCATCTCCGGCGTCGTCGCCCGGCCGGATGCCGGCCAGTCGAAGAACCGCGTGCATTTCCCCGCCCGCGCCGTGGTGCTCTGCTCGGGCGGCGTCGGCCATCTCTTCGCCGTCACCACCAATCCGTGGGAGGCCTGCGGACAGGGCGTCGGCATGGCCGCCCGCGCCGGCGCCATCATCGCCGACCCGGAATTCGTGCAGTTCCACCCGACGGCCATCAATATCGGCCGCGATCCCGCCCCGCTCGCCACCGAGGCGCTGCGCGGCGACGGGGCGCATCTCGTCAATTCCGCCGGCCATCGTTTCATGCTGGATATCCACGCGGACGGCGAATTGGCCCCGCGCGACATCGTCTCGCGCGGCGTCTTCGCCGAGGTGCAGGCCGGCCGCGGCGCCTTCCTCGATTGCACCAAGGCCGTCGGCGCGCATTTCCCCGACATGTTCCCGACGGTCTATGCCTCCTGCATCGCCGCCGGCATCGATCCGGTCAGCCAGCCGATCCCCGTCGTGCCCGCCGTGCACTACCACATGGGCGGCGTGCTGACGGATGCCGAGGGCCGCACCTCCATCGACGGCCTGTGGGCCGCCGGCGAGGTCACCTCCACCGGCGTCCATGGCGCGAACCGGCTCGCCTCCAACTCGCTGCTCGAGGCCGTCGTCTTCGCCGCCCGAATCGCGGAGAACATCAAGGGCATGCTGCCGGAGCCGAAGATCAACGACTGGGGCAAGAATGCCGGCGAGAGCGACGACCTCGTCACCATCGAGGATAGCCCCGCGCTCACGCGCCTGCGCCATGTCATGAGCGACCAGGTCGGCGTCATCCGCAACCACGAGGGCCTTGCGTCCGCCATCCGCGAGATCGCCACGCTGGAGCGCGAGAACAGCCGCATGCGCTTCCACAATATCGTCACCACGGCAAAGCTCATCGCCGTCGGCGCCTGGCTGCGCGAGGAAAGCCGGGGCGGCCATTTCCGCTCGGATTTCCCCGAGCAGAAGGCGAACTGGAAGCACCGCACCTTCCTCACGCTCGCCGACGCCGAGAAGGTGGTCGCCGAGCTTTCGCAAACGGCGGCGGCCTGACGCCGCCGTTTGAGACGCAATGAAACGGGACAAGCAGCCATGACCACCCCCTATCTCCCCGTCCTCTCGCCGCTGATGGTGGAGGAGCAGGTGCGCGCGGCGCTTGGCGAGGATCTCGGCCGGGCCGGCGACATCACCAGCCAGGCGACCATCGCGCCCGACATGACGGCGACCGCCGAACTGAACATCCGCGAGGACGGCGTCGTCGCCGGCCTCGATCTCGCCCGTGCCGCCTTCCGCCTGATGGATTCCGCCATCCGCTTCGAGGCCTTCGTGAAGGACGGCGACACGCTTTCGCCGGGCACGGTGATCGCCAGGGTCTCTGGCCCGGCCCGCGCCGTGCTGTCCGCCGAGCGCGTGGCGCTCAACTTCCTCATGCATCTGAGCGGCGTCGCCTCCTACACGGCGCGCTTCGCCCGCGAGATCGCCCACACGCCGGCCAAGGTCTGCTGCACGCGCAAGACCATTCCCGGCCTCCGGGCGCTGGAGAAATATGCCGTGCGCATGGGCGGCGGCTCCTCGCACCGCTACGGGCTCGACGACGCGATCCTCATCAAGGACAACCACATCGCCGTCGCCGGCGGCGTTGCCGGGGCCATCCGCGCCGCGCGGGCCTTCGCCGGCCATCTCGTCAAGGTCGAGGTGGAGGTGACGAACCTTGCGGAGCTGGAGGAGGCGCTGGAAGCGAAGCCCGACGTGATCCTCCTCGACAATATGGGGCCGGAGCTCCTGCGCCGCGCCGTTGAGATCAACCGCGACCAGGCGGGCCTTGCCGACGCGGCCTATGCGGCAGACCCGCGCCGCGTGAAGCTCGAGGCCTCCGGCAACGTGAACCTTTCGACGATCCGTGCCATCGCCGAGACCGGCGTCGACTATATCTCGACGTCCAAGATCACCATGGCCGCCCCGACGCTCGATATCGGCCTCGACGTCGTGCTGCGCTGAGCGCGGGAACACCCCAAGGCAGGATGCGTTCCGGTTTCAGGTGAAAACCAACCGGAAGGACGCATCATGAACAAGATCCTTGGGCTCGCCGTCGCGGCGGGCACACTCGCGGCGCTCGGCGCCCCGGCCCTCGCGCAGCAGACGAAGAGCACGGCCGAGGCCAATTTCCTCAGCCGCGCCGGCACTGAAACCGGCCGGGCGCACCTGACGGCCGGAAACGACGGCGTGCTGTTCGAGGTGGAGATCTCGGGCCTGACGCCGCGCAAATGGGTGGCGCTGCATATCCACGAGACCGGCGCCTGCGACCCGAGCGGCGGCCACGAATCGGCGGGCGGCCATTTCAACCCGGATGAGAAGGAGCACGGCTTCCTTGCCGCCGACGGCCCGCATGCCGGCGACCTTCCCAACCAGTATGTCGCCGACGACGGCGTGCTGCGCGCGCAGGTCTATTCGACCCTGGTGCGCCTCGACGACGCCGAGCGCGGCATTCGCGGACGCGCGCTGGTCGTCCATGCCGGCTCGGACGATTACCGCACCGGCCCGGCCGGCGGGGCCGGAGACCGGCTCGCCTGCGCCGTCATCAAGTAGCTATTCGGCCGGGGCCGCCTCTGCGCGCGGCTCCGGCAGGCTCTGCCCGAAGGCGATGCGCACGCGGCGATTCATCTCCCGCGTCGTCCTGAACCATTGCGGCGTCGGCACCCAGTAGCGCAGCGTCAGTATGGCGGCGTTTTCCGCGAGGCTGTCGACGAAGACCTGCGGCGGCGGCGCCGATTCGATGGCGGGTTCCTCGCGCGCGATGGTCAGCAGGCGGTCGATCTCGTCATCGATGTCCCGGTCGTTCGGGATGGTCACCTGGAGGTCGTGCTTGCGGGTGCGCTCGCGGCTGAAATTGGTGACCGGCGTGTTCCAGAGCGTGGAATTGGGCGCGAGGCGATAGAGGCCGTCGCTCGTCCTCAGCTCCGTGGCGAAGAGGCCGATTTCGGTGATCGTGCCGGTGACATCCTTGGTCTCGATATATTCACCGACCCGGAACGGGCGCAGCACCAGCAGCATGATGCCGGCCGCGATGTTCTGCAGCGTGCCCTGCAGCGCAAGGCCGATGGCGAGGCCCGCCGCGCCGAGCGCCGCGATGATCGAGGCCGTCTGCACGCCGAACTGGCCGAGCGCCGTCACGAAGACGAGGATGAGCACTGCATAGCGCAGCACATTGGCGAAGAAATGCGCCAGCGTCATGTCGATGCCCCGCACATGCGAGAGCCCGGAAAGCGCCCAGCGGTGCAGCAGCCGCGACAGGAACCAGCCGAGCAGCAGCAGCAACAGCGCGCCGAGAATGGAGAAGGAATATTGCACGGCGAGCGCGCTCGCCTGCGTCAGCGCAGCTCGCGTCGCGACGATGATGTCGGTTGCCTGTCGTTCCATAAACCCTTTTCCCACCGTTGATATCGATGGCGAAATGGCAGGGAGGGAAAGAAGTTCCGATTTAGCGCATCCCGACCTTGAGGCCGGGCGCCGGGCGCTCCTCGAAGATGCGGCGGCGGAAGCGGAAGAGGGCGGCGGGCCGGCCACCCGTCGCGCTGGTGGAAGAGCCGGTCGGCTCCACCAGCTCGGCCCCTTCGACGAGCCGGCGGAAGTTCTGCTTGTGCAGGTGCCGGCCGGAGATCGCCTCGACGGTCGCCTGGAGCTCGGTCAGCGTGAATTCCGGCGCCATCAGCTCGAAGATGACCGGGCGGTATTTAATCTTGCCGCGCAGGCGCGCCATCGCCGTCGCGAGGATGCGGCGATGGTCGTGGCGCATGGCGATGCCGGGCGAGGGCTGGCCGGCGCGCGCCCAGCCGTCCGTCACCGCCTCCTCGGCAAGGCCGGCCTCGTAGAGAAGCTCGTAGCGCTCCAGCACGCGCTCCTCGTCCCACGGGAAATCGTCGAGGCCGAAGGCGAGGCGGATGCGCGCGCGCGGCGTCGGCATCGGGGTCGCGCGGTCGGCATTGGCCGCCTCGCTGCTCCATTGCTTGAGGGCGGGCAGGATCAGCTGGTCGATTACGGCGGGCCGGCCCTGCCGCCAGTCCTCCCAGGGAAGATAGGCGTACCAGTCGCGCCAGGCGGCGCCGGCTTCCGCCAACTGCTCGTTCGCCTCGGCGTCCGTGCGCGTCAGCGCGAGATAGCCGACCGAGACCATGTGCGTGCCGGCCTCGTCGGGGGCTTTCTGCCGGCCGCGGTCGCCGAAGGTGTAGAGCTGCTCGATATAGCCGAGCTTCAGCGCGGTCTGCGCCTCCACGCTGGCGCGCAGGCTCGTCTCGAAGGTGCGGTGCTGGTGCGGATCGAAGGGGCCGAAGGGCAGGGCGTCGCGCTTGTGGGCGCCGTCGCCGCCGATGGCGAGGATGGAGGGGCTGCGCCCGGAAATCGCGACGACCGCCGCGTTGAGGCCGATCTCGACCGGGGGGCGGGCGCGGCTTTCCGTCATGGTTCTGGGCTCTCGGGAAGGGCGGAGAAGGAGAACGGGCTTTCGCCGATATAATCCGCGCCGCGGCCGATGGCCTTCACCGCCGCGACGAGCCTTCCGCCCCGCCCGAGCACATGGTCGCCGATCGCCACCAGCCGGGCATTCGGCGTCGCCTGCGCGCAGGCGCGGCGCAGGCGCTGCGCGAGGTCATGGTCGTCCTGGTCCGGCGCCACCGCGAGCGCGGCGATAAGCGCGGCGGCCGGCGAGCGCGAGACGCCCATCATGCAATGGACGAGAAGCGGCGCCTGCCGGTCCCAGCCGCGCGCGAAGCCGACGATCGCCGCCACATGCTCCTCGCCGGGCGCCACGAGATTGCCGGTGCCGGCAAAGGCGATGTCGTTGACGCCGAGGATCATGTGGCGCCCGGCGGAGATTACCGCCGGTCGGTGGAAGTCCTGCTTCGGCGCGACGAGGCTCAGCATCTCGCGGCAGCGGTGGCGGACGGCGAGCTCCGCGATCCGGCCGAGCGGGGCGACGACGATCGTGCCCATGCTCACACCGCCGCGGCGAGGGGGCCGCGCTCGCGCTCCAGCGCCTCGAAGCGCTCGCAAAAGCGCCTTTGCGCCTCCACGGCGGGCACCGGCGCGATCTCGATCATGTCGAGCGTGATCCCGCGCGGCGCGCCGAAAAATTTCACGGCCTCGGCATGGGAGAAGCCGGCAAGCTCGGTCGCCTCGAAGAAGGCGGCGACCTGGTCGGCCTTCTTGATCTTCGCCTTCAGGCTCGCGGGCGTTGCCGCCGGCAGGCCGAAGCGCAGGTGCACGGCGGCCTCCAGTCGCTTCTCGACCGTCTTGTAGCCGCCGCCGACCACGGCCTTGAAGGGCGAGATCATGTCGCCGATCACATATTCCGGCGCGTCGTGCAGCAGCGCCATCAGGCACTCGCCGGCGTCGCACCGGTTCTGGCGGCGGAAGATCGCCTCGACGGCCAGCGAATGCTGCGCCACCGAAAAGGCATGGTCGCCGTTGGTCTGGCCGTTCCAGCGGGCGACGCGGGCAAGGCCGTGGGCGATGTCGGACAGCTCGATGTCGAGCGGCGAGGGGTTGAGGAGATCGAGGCGGCGGCCGGACAGCATGCGCTGCCAGGCGCGCGGCTCCGTCTTCAGGCGTGCCGCGCCGCTCATTGCGCCGGCACCTCGGATGCCTGCTCGGGGAGGGTGAGGCCGGTCCATGCCGGAAGCGCGACGGTGACGGGCGCGCCGTCCGCCGTGATCGGCGTGCTGGCGGCGATGGCGTCGGCCACGCGGTCGATGCGCGCGATGGCAAGGCCGAGCGCGCCGGAGACGCTGCCGAGCGTGCCGACCGGCTTGCCGGCGGCCAGAAGCTCCGTGCCCGTCGCCGGAAGCGGCGCCTCGCCCGTGACGATGACGGGTCGGCGGCGGGCCGTGCCGCGATGCTGCATGCGGGAGACGACCTCCTGCCCGACATAGCACCCCGCGCGGAAGGAAAGCCCGCCGCTGAGATCGAGCAGAACGTCATGCGGGAAGGCGTCGGAAAGCGCATAGTCGCTGCCGGCCTCGGGAAGGCCGGCAGTAATGCGCAGCGCATCGTAGAGCGCGGCATCATCGCTGCCGCCGCCGCTCGCGCGGCGGGAAACGTCGAGCCCCGCCTTGGCGAAGCGCACGTCGCGCGGCGCGCCGGCCTCCGCCGCGTCCCAGGAGACCGTCACCGTGTCGCCCTCGGCGGCCGCGAGGTCGACGGCCGCGCGCAGCTTGTACATGGTCAGCCGCTTGAGGAGGTCGTCGCGCTGGTCCTCCGTCGTCTCGATTAGGAAGGCGTCCGGGCCGTCGCGGCGGATCAGGAAGTCGAAGAGGATCTTGCCCTGCGGCGTCAGCAGCGCGCCGGGGCGGATTTCATTCTCCCTGAGGTCGGGCAGATTGGTGGTGATCAGGGTCTGCAGGAAGGTTTCGGCATCCTTGCCGGAAATGCGGAGGAAGGCGCGGCCGGAAAGCGTGACGGAAGGCATGGTCGGATCCAGATTTGTCGTGCGCCGGACGAGGCCGGCGCCTGCGGTGCACCATCGCACCCGTTGATGCAGAGGTAGAACGGCTGAGCCGCTTTCGCAAGGTCGGGGCTCTTGCCCGCCGGCGCGATAGGGGTATGAAGGGCGCCCAAGGAGAGGCCCGACGATGACCGCCCCGACAACGCCGCTTGCCCATGATGCATGGTCCGCCTGGCACCCGGCCGAGCTCGCGCGCCGGCTCGCCGGCGTCTCGCGGCCCTGGTGCGTCGTCGGCGGCTGGGCGCTCGATCTCTGGCACGGCGCCGGGACGCGCCCGCACGAGGATCTGGAATTCACCCTGCTGCGGCCCGATTTTCCGCTCTTCCGTGCGGCCTTGCCGGATGTCCGCCTTCATGCGGTGGGCGACGGCAAGGTGCGGCGGCTCGCGGAGGGCGAAGCGCCGCCGGCCGATATAGCGCAGGTCTGGTGCGAGGACAGGGCTGCACGCCGCTGGCGGGTGGACATGATGCTGGAGGACGGCACGCCCGGGACCTGGATCTACAAGCGCGATCCGTCGATCCGCCGCCCGCGCAGAGAGGCCGTCCGGCTGGGTGTAGGAGGCGTCCCCCATCTCGCGCCGGAGATCGTCCTGCTTTTCAAGGCGAAGTACCAGCGCGGCAAGGACGAGGCCGATTTCGCCCGGGCGCTGCCGAAGCTGGACGCTTCGGCGCGCGACTGGCTGCGGGCATGCCTTGACCGGGTGCATCCCGGTCACGCGTGGCTGGACGCGCTGGGGACTATTCGCCGGTGACGAAGAACTTCCACTGGCCGTCCGGCGTGATGCCGACGCGGTAGAAGTTGTAGCTGCCGAATTCCTGCATGTCGGAATAGTCGCCGGCCGTGACGATGCGCAGCAGCTCCACCTTTTCCGGCGGCGTCAGGCTCGTGAGCGGCTTTTCGGCGAAATAGGGCCAGACATACATCTCGTCCGCCGTGCCCTGGCCGACATGGGCGAAGCCCGTCGCCAGCACGTCGAGCAGGATCGCGAGGATCTCGATGCCGTCTGGA
The DNA here is from genome assembly GCF_055330205.1 of Shinella sp. R2-11. Classification (NCBI taxonomy): domain Bacteria; kingdom Pseudomonadati; phylum Pseudomonadota; class Alphaproteobacteria; order Hyphomicrobiales; family Rhizobiaceae; genus Shinella; species Shinella sp. R2-11. Next base: position 40,126 of record NZ_JBVAPC010000008.1, read on the forward strand.
TCGCCGGACTGGCCCTTCAGCGTCTCGACCGGCCCGTCCTCGCTTTCGACCATGGAGACCTGCGTCTCGGTCATGCCCTTGCCGAGCAGGGGACGCAGGCGCTCGATGTCGCCGGAGGCGGCGGCCTCGACGATGAGCTGGCGCATGCGGCGCACCGGCTCGGGCGCCTTGTCGATATCGTAGAGCACCTCGACGGGCGCCTGCGGCTCTTCCGCAGGCTTGTCGGTGGTCGCCGGCGTTTCTTCTGCCGGTTCCGTCACCGCCTTGTCGTTGCGGATCAGCGGGTCCGGCCGCGGCAGTTCGACCGGGGCGGCATCCTCTTCCTTGACGGCCGGCGCGGGCTTTTCCTCCTCGGCCGGCTTTTCGCCGTCGGCGGGCTTTTGCGGCACCTCGCCCGGCTCGTGCTTCAGCTCGCTGAGGGCGAAGGCCGGGCGCACGGGCGCAAGGAGCGTCGTCGTTGCGAAGAGCACCGACAAGGCGATGACGCTGCTGAAAAGCAGCTTGTTGCCGTCAGCCGACATCTGCATGACCTGTCTTTCCAGCCTATTGCAGGATGCGCTCGGGGGAGAATTCTCCAGCCAGCAGGCGCTCGCGAAGCGAATCGAGTAGCGCTTCCGCGCCCCGCTCGCCATGGACGCGGACCGTCTCGCGCAAGGCGAGCGCAATGGCCGCATCGGCGATGATTTCCGGTTCGATACCATCAGCCATGCCGTCCGCCCAGGCCTCGTTCTGGTGTTCCAGAGCGGCCTGCATCTTCTCGTGCACGATCATCTCGTCGATATCGTTGAGAGTAGGTTCCATTGATCGGTCCATGCGAGGCATTCAGTTCTTACTGCACTGTTAACGACCTTAGCAGCCTTTTCCCAAAACGGCACTGGCTGCTGCGAAAACAGGTTAATTAATCCCTAATTTCCGAACCTTGCGGTAATTTCCGTGGCAAGTGTTGCACCTTCGTTACGGTATCTCTCTTCTGCGACAACCGCCGAGTCGGTGCAAGCGGTATAGATGGCGGCAAAGGAGCGGTATCCACGGTTGAATGCGGCGGTCAGCTTTTCCTGCCGCTTCGGCTCCTTGGCCGCCTCCAGCTCGATGATGCGCTGCATGGCGGCGCGCCAGTTGTCCTCCGCCTTGCCGGCGCAAAGGTTGCGCAGGTAATGCACGGCGCCGAGGATTTCCGAAAGGCGCTCCAGCCGCTCGTCATAGGGCGCCGGCTTTTCCTCGACGGGGGCGGCGGCCGGCGTTTCCGTGCCGGCGGCCTGCTTCGCCTTCTGGGCGAGGGCGGGGCCGGCAAGGGCAAGGCTTGCGATCAGGGCGAGGCGAATCACCTTCATGCGGCAGGTCCCAGCCGTTCGGCTTCCAGCCGCGCGATGCATTCGCGCACGCTGTCGGGCGCGGGAAGGCCCGCGATCTCCTCGGCCGTGTACCAGCCGACGCTCGCCGCATCGTCGGCGGCGACGGCGACCGCGCTCCGGTCGGCCTTCACCTTGAAGACGGAAAGGAAGAAGGAGGGGCTGCCGGGGCCGTCCTCGCGGCCCGGCAGGTCGTAGGTCGCGAAAAGCATGGGCCTTTCGGCCCTTATGCCGGTTTCCTCGAAGAGTTCGCGCAGCGCCGTCTCGGCCGGCGTCTCGCCGTCCTCGCCGCGCCCGCCCGGAAAGGCATACATGGCATCCGACGGCGGCTTGCTGCGCAGCACGAGCAGGTAGCGCCCGTCGCGCTCGATGATGGCGGAGGAGGCGGGCTGGGGCGTCTTCGACTTCTTCATCGCTGTCCGGTTCGGTTGCGCTTCATTGACCCCTTATAGGCAAAGTGCGATGACGATGCCATGTGTGGACGATATGCATTGCTCGCGAAGACGGACCTCTTGCGGGAATTCCTCGGCATCGTGGATGTGGAGGATCCGCCGGCCCGCTACAACATCGCCCCGACGCAGCCGATCCTCGTCGTCGTGGCGGGCGAAAGGCAGGAGCCCGGCAGCAACCTGCCGGAGCGCCGGGCGGTGCTCGTGCGCTGGGGCTTCATGCCCGGCTGGGTGAAGGACCCGCGCGATTTTCCGCTGCTGATCAATGCCCGCTCCGAAACGGCGGTGGGCAAGGCCTCGTTCAAGGCCGCCATGCGCCATCGCCGCATCCTCGTGCCGGCCTCCGGCTTCTTCGAATGGCGGCGGCCGGAGGAGAAGGGCGCGAAGGCGCAAGCCTATTTCATCCGCCCGAGGAAGGGCGAGATCGTCGCCTTCGCCGGCCTGATGGAGACCTGGTCTTCCGCCGATGGCTCGGAGGTCGATACCGGCGCGATCCTGACGACGGCGGCCAACAACGACATTTCCCGCATCCACGACCGCATGCCGGTCGTCATCCGCCCGGAGGATTTTTCCCGCTGGCTCGACTGCAAGGCGCAGGAGCCGCGCGACGTCGCCGACCTCATGAAGCCGATCGACGACGGCTTCTTCGAGGCCATTGCGATTTCCGACAAGGTGAACAAGGTCGCCAATATGGGACCGGACATCCTCGAACCCGTCGAGGAGGAAGCGCCGATGCCGCAAAAGAACAAGGGCGCGGATGCGCCCCCATCGTCGGATCAGCTATCGCTCTTTTGACTTGGAGCCGCCTATTCGTAGAGCGACTGGAGCACCGGCGGCAAGTCGCGGTCGCGGCGCGCCTCAGTGGCCTTCACCTCGGGCTTGCACTGCGTGGCGGCAACCACGGCGCGCAGGCCGAGCGGCTTGTAGCGCTCCTGAAGGTTTGCATTGGCGGCGGCGGGTTGCGCCGGCTTCTTCTTGGCAATCGACATTCTCACTCTCCTGAAGTTGTCATCAGGCAGCCCCGTCTGGTTCCCCCGGTCGCTACCCCCGATGACCTATGCATTTACCGGACCCTTTCGGCCAAATTCTGCTCAAATCTTGATCGCTCTGCGGCGGAAGGCCCAAATCCGCGGTTTCGGCAATCAATAAATATGACCGGCGGACATATCGCACGACGCGCCGGGCGCCAGCTGTCACGCAGGTAACAGCTTGGGATAACAGGCCGAACGGGCAGGATTTTCGCGGCCCGGCCTTCACGCCGCTTGACCAAGGGCGCGCGCGGCGCGATAAAGCAGGCCATGAAAACGGTACTCTGCATTCGCCGGAGCATTATTCGCTAGCGCACGCGCTGGCCTGGCCGTTTTCGTCCCCCAAAATCCCCGGATGACAACGACCCGGCCAGCCGGGTGCACGCATTTTGGGAGATTTCCATGGCCGAAAAGCCGGTCCTGTCGCTGTACAACACGCTCACGCGCTCGAAGGAGCCCTTCGCTCCCATCGACCCCGACAACGTGCGCATGTATGTCTGCGGCCCGACGGTCTATGACTTCGCCCATATCGGCAATGCGCGGCCGGTCATCGTCTTCGACGTGCTCTACCGCCTGCTGCGCCATGTCTATGGCGAAGCCCACGTCACCTATGCCCGCAACATCACGGACGTCGACGACAAGATCAACGCCCGGGCGCTGCGCGATTTCGGCGGCGAGATCGAAAGCGGCGCCCTCTCGCTCAACGAGGCGATCCGCCGGGTGACGGAGAAGACGGCGAACCAGTTCCATTCCGACGTCGCCACGCTCGGCGCCATGCCGCCGACGCACGAGCCGCGCGCCACCGAATTCGTGCAGCCGCGCGAGGACGGCAAGGCGGATATGATCACGCTGATTCAGCGTCTCATCGAACGCGGCCATGCCTATGAAACCAATGGCGAAGTGCTGTTCGACACCGGTTCCATGGCCGATTACGGCCAGCTCTCGAAGCGCAATCTCGACGAGCAGCAGGCCGGCGCCCGGGTCGCCGTCGACGCCCACAAGAAGAACCCCGGCGACTTCGTGCTCTGGAAGCTCTCCTCGCCGGAGGAACCCGGCTGGGATTCGCCTTGGGGCCAAGAGGCGTGGAAGGCCGCAGGCCTGACAGGGAAACCAAAGGGCCGCCCCGGCTGGCATATCGAGTGCTCGGCCATGTCGGCCGCCTATCTCGGCGAGGTCTTCGACATCCACGGCGGCGGGCTCGACCTGATCTTCCCGCACCACGAGAACGAGATCGCCCAGTCGCGCTGCGCTCATGGCACGAAGGTCATGGCGAATGTCTGGATGCATAACGGCTTCGTGCAGGTCGAAGGCCGCAAGATGTCGAAGTCCGAAGGCAATTTCGTCACGATCTACGAATTGCTGCACGAGGAGAAGTTCGGCGGCCGCAAATGGCCGGGCGAGGTGCTGCGCCTCGCCATGCTGATGACGCACTACCGCGAGCCGATCGACTTCTCCGTCAAGCGCCTGGAGGAGGCCGAGCGCCTGCTCTCAAAATGGCCGGCCGGCGGCGACCCGGCGGAAGGCCGGGTGGACCAGACGGTGCTCGCCCCGCTCCTCGACGACCTCAACACGGTCGGCGCCGTGCAGGCCCTGCACGCGCTTGCCCAATGCGCCAATAGCGACCCGCTGATGCTGCCCGTCTTCGCCGCCAGCGCCCGGCTTCTCGGTGTAGAGCCGAAGAAGGCCGAGGTCTCGAAGGCGCTGGAGGAGAGCATCGACTCGATCATCCAGCTCCGCCTCGAAATGCTGAAGGCGAAGAACTTCACTGAAGCCGACAAGATCCGCGAAGACCTCTCCGCCAAGGGCATCCAGCTGAAAGACGGCAAGGACCCTGCGACGGGCGAGCGCGTGACGACGTGGGAGGTGAAGAGGTGACCACCCCCTTCTACACCGGTGGATGCCAGTGCGGGGCCGTGCGCTTTCATGTCGAGGGCGCGCTGGGGGATGCGTCGGTCTGTCATTGCCGGATGTGCCAGAAGGCGAGTGGGAACTTCTATCTGCCGCTCGTCTCCGTCGGCGGCGCGAAGCTGGCATGGACGCGCGGCGCGCCGAAGCGCTTCCGCTCCTCCAACCACGGCTATCGCGGCTTCTGCGCCGAATGCGGCACGCCGCTGACCTATGAGGCGCCGGACGGCGTGGCGCTGACCATCGCCGCCTTCGACGATCCCGCCGAAATCGCTCCACGCATCCAGTGGGGCATCGAGGCGAAGCTGCCTTACGTCGACACGATCCGCGACCTGCCGGGCGAGGATACGATGGCCGACCAGGGGGCCGCCGCCTTCCTCGCCGACCTCGTCTCCTACCAGCATCCCGACCACGACACGGACGAATGGCCGCCGGAGCGCGCGCCATGAGCATCTCGCGCATCTATACCGGCGGCTGCCAGTGCGGCGCGGTGCGCTATCGCGTCGAGGGCACGCTCGGCGATCCGCATCTGTGTCATTGCCGCATGTGCCAGAAGGCGGCGGGCAACTATTTCCTGCCGCTCGCCAATGCCCCGCGCGAGCGCTTTTCCATCACCCGCGGCGAGCCGGGCTGGTTCCGGTCGTCGGAAATCGTGCGCCGCGGCTTCTGCCGGGATTGCGGCACGCCGCTCTTCTATGACGGCCTTGCCTCGGCCCATATCAACGTGACGCTCGGCTCGCTCGACGACCCGGACGACGTGCGCCCCATCGCCCAATCCGGCGTCGAATCGCGCGTCGTCTGGTTCCCACAACTGGCGAGACTGCCGGAGCATGAAAGCAACGAGGGGGAGGGCGGCGAGGCGCGGCATGTGGCGATCCGCGATTCGAACCGCCAGCATCCCGACTACGACACCGACCATTGGCCGCCGGAGGATGCCCCATGAGCGATCCGAAGCCCGAACTCGGCTTTCCCCGCAAGTGGCTCTATCTCATCGCCGGCAAGCTGATCCTCGTCACGGCCGTCGTGATCGCCGTCGTCGTCTATTCCTCTTATCGCTGAAGGAGCCTGCCATGACCACGGAACAGGAAAAGACAAGGACCGGCGGCTGCCAGTGCGGCGCCGTGCGCTTCCGCATCCGCGGCGAACTCGGCCGCCCGTCGATCTGCCATTGCCGCATGTGCCAGAAGCAGTTCGGAGGCTTCTTCGGCCCGCTCGTCACCGCCAGGGGCGAGACCGAATGGACGCGCGAGGAGCCGAGCTACTTCCAGTCCTCGGTCAACATCGCCCGCGGCTTCTGCAAGCGCTGCGGCACGCCGCTGACCTACAGGCATCCGGGCGGGCTGGAGATCGCCATCGGCGCCTTCGACGACCGCAGTGACCTCGCCCCGCAGATCCAGGTCAATTATGGCGCGCGCCTGCCCTGGGTGGAGGCGATCTTCTCCGCCCCGGTGCATGACGACCCGGATTACTACAGCCGGCAGGAGACGATCATCTCCTTCCAGCACCCCGACCACGAGACCGAAAACTGGCCTGCCCACGGAATGAAACTATGAGCCAAGCCTTGCGTACCCTCTATCCCGAGATCGAGCCCTATGCCTGCGGCCATCTCGATGTCGGCGACGGGCATGTCATCTACTGGGAACGGGCCGGCACGCCGGGCGCCAAGCCCGCCGTCTTCCTGCATGGCGGCCCGGGCGGCACGATCTCGCCGAGCCACCGCCGGCTGTTCGATCCGAAGCTCTACGACGTGACGCTGTTCGACCAGCGCGGCTGCGGCCGCTCCACGCCCCATGCGGGGCTGGAAGCCAACACCACCTGGCATCTCGTTTCCGACATGGAGCGGCTGCGCGAGATGGCGGGCGCGCAAAAGTGGCTGGTCTTCGGCGGTTCCTGGGGCTCGACGCTGGCGCTCGCCTATGCTGAGAAGCATCCCGAACGCGTGTCCGAACTCGTGCTGCGCGGCATCTACATGCTCACCAGGGCCGAGCTCGACTGGTACTACCAGTTCGGCGTCTCGGAAATGTTCCCCGACAAATGGGAGCGCTTCCTCGCGCCCATCCCGCCGGAAGAGCGCCACGAGATGATGCAGGCCTATTACCGCCGCCTGACGGGCGCGGACAAGGCGGTGCGCATCGCCGCCGCCAAGGCCTGGAGCCTGTGGGAAGGCGAGACGATCACGCTTCTGCCGGAGCCGTCGACGAGCGACCATTTCGGCGAGGACGAATTTGCCGATGCCTTCGCCCGGCTGGAGACGCATTTCTTCGTCAATGCCGGCTGGCTGGAAGAGGGGCAGCTGCTCCGCGATGCCCGCAAGCTGCACGGCATTCCCGGCGTCATCGCCCACGGCCGCTACGACATGCCGTGCCCGGCGAAGAACGCCTGGGCGCTGCACAAGGCCTGGCCGGAATCGGAATTCTACCTCGTCGAAGGGGCGGGCCACGCCTATTCCGAACCCGGCATCCTCGACCGCCTGATTTATGCGACCGACAAGTTTGCCGGTAAAGTTTGAGAGCTTGCCCCTCACCCTAACCCTCTCCCCGCAGGCGGGGAGAGGGGACGTGCCAAATGCCAGGCTGAGGACACGGGACGGCGGCGCGGCATAGTCCTTCTCCCCGCTTGCGGGGAGAAGGTGGCGGCAGCCGGATGAGGGGCAAATTTGAAGTACCAGGACCGTTCCCAGGGAGGGAACCGATGAAAGACCGTATCTACCTTTTCGACACCACGCTTCGCGACGGCCAGCAGACGCCCGGCATCGACTTTTCCGTCGAGGACAAGATCGCCATTGCCGGCATGCTGGACGAGTTCGGCCTGGACTATGTCGAGGGCGGCTATCCGGGTGCCAACCCGACCGATACGGCCTTCTTCGCGAAGAAACGCACCGGCCGCGCCAAGTTCGTCGCCTTCGGCATGACGAAGCGCGCCGGCGTATCAGCCTCCAACGATCCCGGCCTTGCCGCGCTCCTCGATTCGCGGAGCGACGCGATCTGTCTCGTCGCCAAGAGCTGGGACTATCATGTGCGCGTCGCGCTCGGCTGTACCAATGAGGAGAACCTCGAGAGCATCGCCGAATCCGTGAAGGCAGTCGTCGCCTCCGGCCGCGAATCCATGATCGACTGCGAGCATTTCTTCGACGGCTACAAGGCGAATCCCGAATACGCATTGGCCTGCGCGAAGACCGCCTTCGCCTCCGGCGCGCGCTGGGTCGTGCTCTGCGACACCAATGGCGGAACGCAGCCCTCCGAGGTGCAGGCCATCGTGAAGGCGGTGATCGCCGCCGGCGTGCCGGGCGAAAACCTTGGCATCCACGCGCACAACGACACGGGCCAGGCCGTCGCCAATTCGCTGGCCGCCGTCGAGGCGGGCGTGCGCCAGGTCCAGGGCACGCTCAACGGCATCGGCGAGCGCTGCGGCAATGCCAATCTCGTGACGCTCGTGCCGACGCTCGCGCTCAAGGAAGCCTATAGCGGGCGCTTCGAGATCGGCATCGACACGGAGGAGCTGACCGGCCTCACCAAGCTCGCTCACACCTTCGACGAGCTCTTGAACCGCTCGCCCGATCATCAGGCGCCCTATGTCGGCGCCTCCGCCTTCGCCACCAAGGCCGGCATCCATGCCTCCGCGCTCCTCAAGGACCCGCGGACCTACGAGCATGTCACGCCCGAAAGCGTCGGCAACCTGCGCAAGGTCATGGTGTCGGACCAGGGCGGCAAGGCGAACTTCATCAACGCCCTGAAGCTGCGCGGCATTTCGGTCGCCAAGGACGACCCGAAGCTCGACCGGCTCATCCAGATCGTCAAGGAGCGCGAGGCGACGGGCTATGCCTATGAGGGCGCGGATGCGAGCTTCGCCCTGCTCGCCTACCGCACGCTCGGCACGGTGCCGGATTTCTTCCATGTCGAGAGTTTTCGCGTGATGGTCGAGCGGCGCTACGACGTCAACGGCCAGCTCAAGACCGTCTCCGAGGCGGTGGTGCGGGTGATCGTCGACGGCGAGACCATGATGTCCGTCGCCGAGGGCCACGGCCCGGTCAACGCGCTCGACCTTGCGCTGCGCAAGGACCTCGGCAAGTACCAGGGCGAGATCGCCGACCTGGAGCTGGCGGACTACAAGGTGCGCATCCTCAACGGCGGCACCGGGGCCATCACCCGCGTCCTCATCGAATCGACCGATGCCTCCGGCGCCCGCTGGTGGACGGTCGGTGTCTCCGACAACATCATCGACGCCTCCTTCCAGGCGCTGATGGATTCCATCGTCTACAAGCTGCTGAAGAACCGCGGCGAGGCGGGGCGCGTGGCGGCGGAGTAGTCTTTCCAGCGCATGGCGCCTGCGAAGGCAGGCCGCCATGCGTCCGAGCTTCAGCGCCGCTCATCGTCCCTTCACCGGAATGAATTGGTACATTCGCCGGCATTGGGGTAGGACGTCGGAAAATCCGAAAAATCGACGGGAAATGACACCATGGCCGACGCAAACTCCTCCAGCGGCCCCCAGACGGGCGATTCGCCGCGCGGTTTCGCCTTTGCGCTGATGGCCTATGTGCTATGGGGCTTCCTGCCCTTCTTCATGAAGGCCGTGTCCCACATCCCGGCGCCCGAAGTGGTGGCGCACCGCATCGTCTGGTCCGTGCCGCTCGCCGGCCTCGTGCTGGTCTGGCTCGGCCGCACGGCCGATATCAAGGCAGCGCTGCGCTCGCCGCGCATGCTCGCCATGGCGACGCTGACGGCGGTGCTGATCACCATCAACTGGGGCATCTATGTCTGGGCGATCAGCGTCGGCCGCACCATCGAGACGGCGCTCGGCTACTATATCAACCCGCTCTTTTCGATCTTCCTCGGCGCGGTGCTTCTGAAGGAAAAGCTGAGCCCGGCGCAGATGGTGGCGATCGGCCTTGCCGCCTGCGCGGTCGCGATCCTCGCCTTCGATGCCGGCGGGCTGCCCTGGGTGTCGCTCGGCCTCTGCTTCTCCTGGGGCTTCTACGCCTTCTTCCGCAAGACCCTGCCGATCGGCCCGAACCAGGGCTTCTTCCTCGAAGTGCTGCTGCTCAGCGTGCCGGCGCTCGCCTATGTGATCTGGCTGGAAGCGAGCGGCGGGGGCCATTTCGGCGATACCGGCATGGCGGACGTCCTCTGGCTGCTCGCCTGCGGCATCGTCACGGCGATCCCGCTGATGATCTATGCCAACGGCGCGAAGCTCCTGCGCCTGTCGACCATCGGCATCATGCAGTACATCGCCCCGACGATGATCTTCCTCATCGCCGTCTTCGCCTTCGGCGAGCCCTTCGGCACCACCAAGCTCATCGCCTTCGGCTTCATCTGGGCCGCGCTCTTCATCTATTCCGGCGCGATGCTGCGCGGCGCCCGCGCAAAACGCCTCGCGGCGACGGAATTGAAGCCGGCGGAATAGGAACAAGCCGGGGCGCTCCCCGGCTTCGCCTGCCGGATCTGCTTACCTGGTCGTCGGGCTTGACCCATGCCGCGGGTGGGGTTGGATCCTCGGGTCAGGCCCGAGGATGACGGAGGAAGGGAGCGTGAGGACGCCTAGAGCCGGGCGATGATCTCGGCCTCGCCCTCGCGGTCGATCTGGCCGGACCAATGGCTGACGAGGGCGGAGACGATTTCTTCCGGGTCGTCGATGACGAGCGGCTGGACGAGATGGGCGGTGTGGATGAAGCCCTCGTCGGCCATATGGCGGATGAGCTTCAGCATCGGGTCCCAGAAGCCGCCGATATTGGCGAAGACCATCGGCTTCCTGTGCCGGCCGAGCTGCGCCCAGGTCATCACCTCGACGATCTCCTCCAGCGTGCCGATACCGCCCGGCAGGGCGACGAAGGCGTCGGCGCGGTCGAACATCTTGTGCTTGCGCTCGTGCATGTCGGGCGTGACGATCAGCTCGCTGAGCTGGCCCAGCGAATGGCGCGTGGCCTCCATATCCACGAGGAATTGCGGTATGATGCCGGTGACGCGCCCGCCATGCGAGAGCACGCCGCTGGCGACGGCTCCCATGATGCCCTTGGTCCCGCCGCCATAGACGAGCTGGAGGTGGTTTTCCGCCATCGCCTTGCCCAGCAGCCTTCCGGCGGTGACATAGGCAGAATCACGGCCCGGCTGGGAGCCGCAGTAAACGCAGACGGATCGAATCGGCATGTTTTGCTCACTCATGGCCCGATTCAGACACCCGCCCGGCGGCCCGTCAAGGATATTGACCGAAAAAGCGTGGGGGCAAGGCCGCCAAAGCCCCCGAAACCTTGTGCAAGGCACTGGGAATCGGTAGCAATTTGGCAGGGGACGCCCCGGGAAACCGGGACAGAGAGAGAGTTGATGATGAAGAACAGGACCGGCCTGGTGGCCTTGATCGTGCTGGCGGCGGCAACGCTGCTCATGGTTTTCTTCGTGCTGCCCAACATGAACAAGGAAAAACCCGCGCAAACGCCGGTCGCATCGCTTGCCGAAAAGCCGGTTGAGGGCGGCGGCGATACCAAGACGACGGACGGCAAGCAGGCCCGCGCGACGAGCGAGCAGCCCGCGGCCGGCACGGCTTCCAGCGGCGATGCCGCCGCCACGGCCGCCGCGACGCAGGAAACCGCCAAGGCCGACGCCACCCCCGCCGAGCCCTCGGCCGATCCCACGGCCGGCTGGGTCACGCCCGCCTTCGATCTCCTGCGTGTCGAGCCGGACGGCTCCACGGTGATCGCCGGCCGCGGCCAGCCGAACACCAGGCTGGAGATCCGCAACGGCGAGACGGTCGTCGCCACGACCGATATCGGCCCCTCGGGCGATTTCGCCGCCGTGTTCGACCAACCGCTCGCCGCCGGCGACTACCAGCTCACGCTGAACACCAAGGACGACAAGGGCGATACGAAGACCTCCGAAGAGGTCGCGACCGTTTCGGTGCCGAAGGACGGCAGCGGCGATCTGCTCGCCATGGTCTCCAGGCCCGGCGAGGCGAGCCGGCTGATTACCGTGCCGGAAGCCGCGCAGAAGGCGGCCGGCGAAGCGGTTGAAACCGCGCAGGCCACTGCCGGCGAGAAGGCCGGCGACGTCGCGGCCACCGCGGGCGATGTCCCCGAGGCCGAAAACGCGAAGGTCGCGGCGACGGGTGAGGAGGCTGCCACGCAGGCCACCCAGCCGGCCGGCGCCGATACGGCGCAGCCCGCCGCCGACACGGCGGATGCCGCCGCGAAGGCGCAGGCGCGCGTTTCGGCCGTGGAGCTGGAAGGCGAGCGCATGTTCGTCGCCGGAACGGCCAGGCCGAACGCGCTGGTCCGTATCTATGCCGACGACAAGCTCGTCGGCGAGGCCAAGGCCGACGAAGCGGGCCGCTATGTCGTCGACGGCAGGATCGCGCTTTCCGTCGGCCGCCACACGGTTCGCGCCGATGTCATGAACGCCGACGGCAGCAAGGTCGATTTCCGCGCTTCCGTTCCGTTCGACCGGCCGGAAGGCGAGCAGGTCGCCGTCGTCGCGCAGGAAAATGCCGCGACCGATGCCGGTCCGGGCCTCGGCCTCATCGGCGGCGGCACCTTCGACAAGCTGCGCACCGAGGCGGACAAGGCGCTTGCGCTCCTCAAGGGCCTTTACGCCGATGGCCGCGTGCCGACCGCCGAGGAACTGGCGGCCGCCCGCTCCGCGACGGAGATCGCGCTGAAGTCGCTCGCCGAGTTCAAGCCCGGCGAGGAGGAAGGGGAGGCGGCCCGCCAGATGGCGGCCAAGGCATCCGCTGCCGCCGCCTCGGCACTCGACCGCCTCCATGCGCTGCCGTCGGATGCGTCCGCTGTCGGCGAGGCGCTCGGCTCGATCGAGACCGCCGTCGCCGACGCGCTCGCCCCGGCCATCGAGAAGGCGCATGACGCGGCAGGCAACGTGACGGCCGCCGCGGATAATTCCATCGAGGCACTGGCCGGTCAGGCGACCGCGCTCCAGCAGCAGTTCGTCGCGCTCTTCGCCGATGGCCGCAACGCCACGGCGGCGGAGATCCAGACGGGCCGCACGGCGCTAGAAAGCGCGCTGATGCGCCTTACCGGCTTCGTGCCGCCGGCCGACACGGCCGCCGACGTCAAGGCCGCCATCGAGGAGCTGAAGGGCTGGGCCGCGACCGCGCTCGACCGCCTTGCCGCCGTGCCGGCCGGCGCGGGCAAGGAAGCCTACCAGCAGGCGCTCGTCGCGCTAGAGGGCATGCCCTCGCTGACCGCCGCGGCCAATGCCGTTGCAACCGCAACGCAGGGCGCCGCCACTTCGACGGATGGCGCCGCCGCAACCGACGGTGCCACGGCAACCGATGGCGCTGCTGCGAGCGAGGGCGCTTCCACCGCCACGGGCACCGAAAGCGGTGCGGCGTCGGGCGGTCAGGCCGCGGCCTCCACGGGCGGCGAGGCCGTCGCCGAGGAGCCGGAAACGGTCGAGCAGGCGCCGCTCAAGGAGAGCAAGACTTCGGTCATCATCCGCCGCGGCGATACGCTGTGGCAGATCTCCCGCCGCATCTACGGCAAGGGCGTGCGCTACACCACGATCTACCTCGCCAACGAGGACCAGATCGCCAATCCGGACCGCATCATCCCCGGCCAGGTCTTCGGCGTGCCGGACAAGACCATGGAGACCGACGCCGAGGCCGAGAAGATGCACCGCAAGCACATGCGCGGGAATTGACCGCCGTTATTTCCTGCCGGCCGTTGCGAAACGGCCGGCAAGGTCCTATCTCCGCGATGCGGCGCCCCACCGGGCGCCGTATTTCATTCAGGCAGACCCGGAAGGGCGCGCGACGGCGCTTTTCCCCGCAAGAAGAAGACCGGGCAGCACGGCGGCCCGGCGGAGGCCAGCGTGGCGACGACGAAGAAGACGATTTCGGCCGACAGCAGCAACCCCTTCCGGACGCTGGTGAACCTCTGGCCCTATATGTGGCCATCCGACCGGCCGGACCTGAAGATGCGGGTGGTCTGGGCCTCGGTCTTTCTCCTGATCTCCAAGATCGTGCTGCTGCTGGTGCCCTATTTCTTCAAATGGGCGACGGATGCGCTGAATAACAAGCCGGATGCCGTCAGCCTGCTGCCCGCCTTCCTGCTCGGCGCCGTCATGCTGGTGCTCGCCTATAACGGCGCGCGCATCGTGCAGGCCGGCCTCAACCAGCTTCGCGACGCGCTCTTTGCCAGCGTCGGGCAATATGCCGTGCGCCAGCTCGCCTACCGCACCTTCGTGCACCTGCATCGCCTGTCGCTGCGCTTCCATCTGGAGCGGCGCACCGGCGGCCTTTCGCGCGTCATCGAGCGCGGCACCAAGGGTATCGAGACGATCGTGCGCTTCACGATCCTCAACAGCGTGCCGACCTTCATCGAGTTCCTGCTGACCGCCGCCGTCTTCTGGCGCGGCTACGGCCTGCAATACCTCGCCGTCACCGCCGTCACGGTCTGTCTCTACATCTGGTTCACCGTCCGGGCGAGCGACTGGCGCATCTCCATCCGCCGCGCGATGAACGATAGCGACACGGAGGCCAACATCAAGGCCATCGATTCGCTCCTCAACTTCGAGACGGTGAAGTACTTCGGCAACGAGGAGATGGAGGCCCGCCGCTTCGACCAGTCCATGGAGCGCTACGAGAAATCCGCCACGCAGGTCTGGACCTCGCTCGGCTGGCTGAACTTCGGCCAGGCGCTGATCTTCGGCGTCGGCATGGCGGTGATGATGGCGATGTCCGCCCTTGCCGTGCAGCGCGGCGAGCAGACGGTCGGCGACTTCGTCTTCATCAACGCGATGCTGATCCAGCTCGCCATCCCGCTCAACTTCATCGGCTTCGTCTACCGCGAAATCCGCCAGGGCCTCACCGATATCGAGCAGATGTTCGATCTGCTGGAGGTCGAGGAAGAGGTGCAGGACAGGCCGGGCGCGAACGAACTTGCCGTCACGGACGGCGCGATCTCCTTCAGGGACGTGTATTTCGCCTACGATCCGGCGCGGCCGATCCTCAAGGGCATCTCCTTCGACGTGCCGGCCGGCAAGACCGTCGCCGTCGTCGGCCCCTCCGGCGCGGGCAAGTCGACCCTCTCGCGGCTGCTCTACCGCTTCTACGACGTGCAGGAGGGCGCCATCACCATCGACGGGCAGGACGTGCGCGACGTCACGCAGAAGAGCCTGCGCAAGGTCATCGGCATGGTGCCGCAGGACACCGTGCTCTTCAACGACACCATCGCCTACAACATCCGCTACGGCCGCCCCGAGGCCACCGACGAGGAGGTCACGGCCGCCGCCGAGGCCGCGCAGATCGGCCCCTTCATCCGCCACCTGCCGGGCGGCTTCAAGGCGATGGTCGGCGAGCGCGGCCTGAAGCTCTCCGGCGGCGAGAAGCAGCGTGTCGCCATCGCCCGCACGATCCTGAAGAGCCCGCCGATCCTCATCCTCGACGAGGCGACCTCGGCGCTCGATACCCGCACCGAACAGGAAATCCAGGCGGCGCTCGACATCGTGTCGAAGAACCGCACGACGCTGGTCATCGCGCACCGCCTCTCCACCGTCATCTCGGCCGACGAGATCATCGTGCTCAAGGACGGCGCGATCGCCGAGCGCGGCACGCATGGCGAACTGATGCAGCGCGACGACGGCCTCTATGCCTCGATGTGGAACCGCCAGCGCGAGGCCGTCCAGGCCGAGGAGCGGCTGAAGCAGGTGCGCGAGAGCGACGACCTTGGCATCGTCACGCGCGGCGTGCCGGCGGCGGAATAGGAATTGGGCAGTGGGCAGTGGGGAAGGGCGGCGGCGCAGCCCGCTGCCCCGCTCTAATTCCTACTGCCTAAAACATTGCCCCCACCGCCATTTCACGCTAGGTCGATGGCGTGAAATCATCAGGAGATGTCGGAAGATGAGTTTGGTCGATACGATACGCAGCACCCTGGTGCCGATTCATCGGGAGGGCTGGAAGTTCGTGGCCGGCTTCTTCGTCGCCTCGCTGCTCTTGGGCGCGGCCTGGCAACCGCTGATGTGGATCGGCTTCATCCTCACCGCCTGGTGCGCCTATTTCTTCCGTGACCCCGAGCGCATGACGCCGCAGGACGACGATCTCGTCATCTCCCCGGCGGACGGCCGCGTCTCGGCCATCGCCATGGTGACGCCGCCGGTCGAGCTGGAGCTCGGCGACCAGCCGATGATGCGCATCTCGGTCTTCATGAATGTCTTCAACTGCCATGTGAACCGCGCGCCGATGCGCGGCCGCGTCTCGCGTATCTCCTACCGCGCCGGCAAGTTCCTCAATGCCGACCTCGACAAGGCGAGCCAGGAGAACGAGCGCAACGGCCTCGTCATCGAAAGCGCCCATGGCCAGATCGGCGTCGTGCAGATCGCCGGCCTCGTCGCCCGCCGCATCCTCTGCTGGACCACGATGAACGACAGCCTGGAGGCCGGCGAGCGTTTCGGCCTCATCCGCTTCGGCTCGCGCCTCGACGTCTTCCTGCCGGCCGGCGCCGAGCCGCGCGTCAGCGTCGGCCAGACGGCGATCGCCGGGGAGACGGTGCTTGCCGAATTCGGCTCGGCCAAGGGCCCGGTCATCAGCCGTCGCGGCTGAATGATTGATCATTCGTCGCAGCGGCTTATCTAGACTGGAACGGCCGCTGCCAAGGACACGAACGAAGCGAAAAGCGATGGATACTCCGTTTCCGCCCTATGAGCCCGATGGCCCGAACGACGAGGCCAGGGGCCCGCGCCTGCGTGAAATCCCGCTGCGCATCATCATCCCGAATGTCATCACGGTTCTCGCCATCTGTGCGGGCCTCACCGGTATCCGGCTCGCCTTCGAGAACCGTTACGAACTCGCCGTCGGCATGGTCCTCCTCGCCGCCTTCCTCGATGGCATCGACGGCCGCGTCGCGCGCCTGCTGAAGGCAACCTCCAAGTTCGGCGGGCAGATGGATTCGCTTGCCGATATCGTCAATTTCGGCGTGGCGCCCGCCCTGGTGCTCTATGTCTTCATTCTCGACCAGGCGCGCTCCTTCGGCTGGATCGCCGCGCTGATCTATACCATCGCCGCGGGCCTTCGCCTTGCGCGCTTCAACGTCATGGCCGAGCGCGAGACCAAGGCGAAGTGGCAGTCGGAATATTTCGTCGGCGTGCCGGCGCCGGCCGGCGCCATGCTGGTGCTGCTGCCCGTCTATCTCGGCTTCCTCGGCATTGCGCCGAGCCCGCTCTTCGCCTTCCTCGCCTCCGGCTATACGGTGCTGATCGGCTTCCTGCTGGTCAGCCGCCTGCCGGTCTGGTCCGGCAAGTCCGAGGGCAGCCGCATCCGCCGCGACCTCGTCCTGCCGGCGATCCTGCTCGTCGTCATCTATGTCGCGACGCTGATGAGCTTCACCTGGGAGACCATGGTGGTGACGGTCGTCGCCTATCTTGCGACCCTGCCGTTCGGCGCGCGCTCCTGGCAGCGCAAGTATGGCGGCTGGACGGCACCCTCGACCCATGGCGCAAGCGAATTCCCCGAGGAGACCGACGGCCCCTGAGCCGCCTCCCGCCATCACATCCGCGTGAATCCTTCAAAGCCCTGTCCACACCCCGTGGGCAGGGCTTGATTTTTGCCAATCGGTCGAGTAGATAGCGTTCAAATAGATAGTGAGCTAATAATATTGAGACTAGCAAGATGAGCACGACCGATCCGCGCGAACGCCTCCTCGACGATCTCTCCCGTGTCCAGCGCAAGATGCGAGCGCTGTTCGACGCCCGCGTGAAGGAGAGGGGGCTGACGCTGCCGCGCGCCCGCGCGCTGCTCATCCTCGGCCGCGGCGTGCAGCTCAACCAGCGCGAACTTGCCGACGAGCTCGATATCGAGACGCCGACCCTCGTTCGCCTGCTCGACGGCATGGAGAAGCAGGGCTTCATCGAGCGGCAGGCCGTCGAGGGCGACCGCCGTGCCAAGCAGATCGCCATGACGCCCTACGGCGCCAAGGTGGCCGAGGAGGTGCTGGACCTTGCCAGATCGCTGCGCGCCGACGTGCTGAAGAGCATCCCGGCCGGCGACATGTCGACCACCGTCAAGGTCTTCGCCACCATGGCCGAGAACATCGCAAAGAGCTGTCGGGAGAGCGTCGACGCATGAGCACCGCGCTCGCCAACGGGGACCGCGGAACGGAGGGCGAGCCACCGGAGCCGGTGGAGGCGCCGCCGGCCGCCGCGCCGCCAGCTCCCCCGCCGATGCCGCCCGCGCGCGCCGCCGCCTACATGGCCGCCTCGACGCTGCTGGCCCTCACGCAGGGCTTCGGCATGAACCTCGTGGCCGCCAATATTCCCCAGCTCCAGGGGCCGTTCGGCGCAACCAGCGCAGAGGCGGTCTGGCTGATGGCGGCCTATATGGCGCCCAACGCCTCGCTGTCGATCGCCCTCATCAAGATCCGCAACCAGTATGGCCTGCGCCACTTCGCCGAGCTCGGCATCGCCGTCTTCCTCGTCGTTGCGGCGCTGCACATCTTCATCACGGACCTGCGTTCGGCGATCGTGCTGCGCTTCTTCGCCGGCATCGCCGCCGCGCCGCTCTCCTCGCTCGGCTTCCTCTACATGCTGGAGGCCTTTCCGCCGGCCCGCAAGCTGACGGTCGGCATTTCGCTGGCGCTCACCAATATCGGCCTTGCCGCGCCGCTGACACGCTTCATCTCGCCGACGCTGATCGATCTCGGCGGCGTGCGGGCGCTGCTCCAGCTCGAGCTGGCCCTCGCCATGCTCGCCTTCGCGGCGATCTACCTCCTGCCGCTGACGCCGATCCCGCGCGCCAAGGTCATCGAGAAGCGCGACATCGTCAGCTACATCTTCATCGCCATCGGCTTCGGTTCCGGCGCCGTCGTCCTCGTCACCGGGCGGACCTACTGGTGGCTGGAAGCACGGTGGCTCGGCGAGCTCATGGTGGTCATGATCGCCGCGCTCACCATCGCCGCCGTGCTGGAGCTGAACCGCGAGAAGCCGCTGATCGACCTGCGCTGGCTGGTCAGCCGCGAGGTGCTGCATGTCGGCGCGGTGCTGGTGCTGTTCCGGCTGATGCTGGCCGAGCAGACGGCCGTCGCCAGCAACTTCTTCCAGATCATCGGCCTGCAGAACGACCAGTTGACCGGCCTTTACGGCATCGTGGCGCTCGCCACCGTGGCGGGCGGGCTCGCCTGCGCGGCGGTGATGAAGCCCGGCCGCGAGGCCGGCATCCACATGGCTGCGCTGCTCTTCATCGGCATCGGCGCCTTCCTCGACAGCCATGCGACGAACCTCACGCGGCCCGGGCAGATGTATCTGAGCCAGTCGATGATCGCCGTCGGCGGCAGCCTCTTCATGCCGCCGGCCATCGCTTCCGGCTTCACCATGGCGCTGCGCAAGGGACCGCAATACATCCTGAGCTTCATCGTCGTCTTCCTGGTGACGCAGAGCCTCGGGGGGCTGGCCGGCTCGGCGCTGTTCGGCTCCTTCATCACGCTGCGCGAGAAGTTCCATTCCAACATGCTCGCCCAGTCGATGACCCTCGCCGACCCGCTGGTCGCAGCCCGCGTCTCGCAGCTTTCCGCCGCTTATGGCCGCACCATCACCGACCCCGCCGTGCTCAAGGCGGAGGGCGTCGCGCTGCTCGGCCAGCAGGTGACGCGCGAGGCCAACGTGCTGGCCCACAACGACGCATTCCTCATCATCGCGCTTCTGGCGGTCGGCGCCGCCGTCGCGCTCGTCATTCACTGGCTTTACATCCGCATCAAGGAGGCCGCCGCCCGCCCCGAAGGGCAGGCGGCCGTTGAAGGTTGACCCCGCAATGAAGACATATATCCGCAACACGGCGACCGGCGTCGCCATCCTCCTCGGCATCGCGGGCATCGGCGCCGTGCTCTACGCCTGGCAATTGCCGCCCTTCTCCAGCGATGTCCAGACGACCGACAACGCCTATGTGCGCGGCTACGTCACGCTGATCAGCCCGCAGCTCGCCGGCTATGTCACCGACGTCACGGTCAAGGACTACGAGCCCGTGAAGGCCGGCGCCGTGCTCGCCCGCCTCGACGACCGCATCTACCGCCAGAAGGTGGCGCAGGCCGAGGCGACGCTCGCCAGCCAGAAGGCGGCGCTCGCCAATTCCGAGCAGCAGGAGAACGCCGCCAAGGCGCGCATCGGCGCCAGCGATGCGGCGCTCGCCAGCGCCAGCGCCGCAAAGCGCCGCGCGCAGGAGAACTGGAACCGCATCGAGGAACTGTCCGACAAGGGCATCGCCACCCAGAGCGACCGCGAGCAGAGCCGCACCCAGTTCGACCAGGCCGAGGCCGCCGTCGTGCAGGCCGAGGCCAATCTCGAAGTCACCCGGCAGGACCTCCAGACGATCATCGTCGGCCGCGATTCGCTGCGCGCGGCCGTGGCGGGCGCGGAGGCTTCGGTCGAGCTTGCCAAGATCGACCTTTCCAACACCGTCATCACCGCGCCGCGTGACGGCGCCGTCGGCGAGGTGGGCGTGAAGCTCGGCCAATATGTCGCCGCCGGCACGCAGCTCATGGCCGTTGTGCCGCAGGACACCTGGGTCATCGCCAATTTCAAGGAAACGCAGCTTGCCTATATCAGGCCCGGCCAGAAGGTGAAGGTCAGCGTCGACGCGCTGAAGCACGCCACCCTGACCGGCCATGTCGAGCGCTTCTCGCCGGCCGCCGGCTCGGAATTCAGCGTCATCAAGCCGGACAACGCCACCGGCAACTTCACCAAGATCGCCCAGCGCATCCCCGTCCGCATCGCCATCGACGAGGGGCAGGACCTTGCGAAATATCTCGCGCCGGGGCTTTCGGTGGAGGTGACGACGGTGGTCGGGGAGTAGAGAATAGGCAGTAGGCAGTAGGCAGTAGGTTTGCCCCTCATCCGCCTGCCGGCACCTTCTCCCCGCAAGCGGGGCGAAGGATTGTCGTGGCACGGTTCTGCCATCCACCACGGTTGCGAATTGGTGGAAGCCAGATCGGCATAAGCCTTCGCCCCGCTTGCGGGGAGAAGGTGCCGGCAGGCGGATGAGGGGCTCTACTGGCGCCCGCCTCAATCCGGCAGCCGGTAATCCACCAGACGCCCCTTGCGCATCTCGAAGAGCTTGCCCGTCTCCGTGAAATCCGGCGAGACCAGCGACAGGATGGCCTTCGCCACCTCGGAAGGATGCTGCACCGTCGACGGATCCTCGCCCGGCACGGCCTGCGCACGCATGGCGGTGCGGGTGGCGCCGGGGTCGAGCGAGGTGATGCGCAGCGCCGTGCGCTGCGTCTCGCCGGCCCAGGTGCGGGCGAGGGCCTCGACGGCGGCCTTGGAGGCGGAGTAGGGGCCCCAGAAGGGCTTGCACTTGTGCGCGGCGCTGGAGGAGAGGATGACGGCGCGGCCGGCATCGGACTTCAGGAGCAGCGGCTCGACCGAGCGGATGATACGCCAGGTCGCGGTGACGTTGACGGTCATCACCTTCTCGAAGACCTTCGCCTCGACATGGCCGATTGGCGAGATCGTGCCGAGCACGCCGGCATTGGCGACGAGGATGTCGAGCTTGCCCCAACGCTCGAAGATCGAGCCGCCGAGCTTGTCGATGGCCGCCATGTCGGCAAGGTCGAAGGGCACCAGCGTTGCGCTGCCGCCGGCGGCCTTGATCGCATCGTCCAGTTCCTCCAGCCCCCCGACGGTGCGGGCGCAGGCGACGACATGCGCGCCGGCCTTTGCAAGTTCGAGGGCGGTGAAATAGCCGATGCCGCGCGAGGCGCCGGTGACCAGCGCGAGGCGGCCCTTCAGGTCGATGCTCATGATGTCTTCAATTATCCGTTGCTTGCCAGAACCGAGACCTTCCGTCCCATCGTCTCGCCTTCCTTGTCAAGGAGGCGCGTCGGATAGTCGCCGGTGAAGTAATGGTCGGTGAACTGCGGACGGGCCGGGTTGCGGTCCTCGCCGCCGACGGCGCGGTAGAGCCCGTCGATGGACAGGAACTCCAGCGAATCCGCGCCGATATACTTCGCCATCGCCTTGACGTCGTTGTACTGGTTGGCGAGCAGCTTGTCCCGGTCCGGCGTGTCGATGCCGTAGAAGTCCGGATAGAAGATCATCGGGCTGGCGACGCGGATATGCACTTCCTTCGCCCCCGCATCGCGGATCATCTGCACGATCTTCAGCGACGTCGTGCCGCGGACGATCGAATCGTCGACGAGGATCACGCGCTTGCCGTCGATCATCGCCCGGTTGGCCGAATGCTTCAGCTTGACGCCGAAGGCGCGGATCTGCTGCGTCGGCTCGATGAAGGTGCGCCCGACATAATGATTGCGGATGATGCCGTATTCGAACGGGATGCCGCTCTGTTGCGCGTAGCCGAGCGCGGCCGGCGTGCCGCCGTCCGGCACCGGCACGACGACGTCGCCCTCGACCGGATGTTCCTTGGCAAGGTTCATGCCCATGTTCTTGCGCGCCACATAGACGCTGCGGCCGCCGACGACGGAATCGGGGCGGGCGAAATAGACATATTCGAAGAGGCAGAGCCGTTCCGGCTGTGGGTTGCCCGACTTCCTCGCCTCGATGCTGATCGATCCGTCCGGCTGGATCTCGCAGACGACGATCTCGCCGTTCTCCACGTCGCGGATGTATTTCGCGCCGATGATGTCGAGCGCGCAGGTCTCGGAGGCGAAGATCGGCTTGCCGTCGAGCTCGCCCATGACCAGCGGGCGGATGCCGGTGGGGTCGCGCGCGGCAATCAGCTTGGTGCGGGTGATGCCGAGCATCGAATAGCCGCCTTCCATCTGGCGGATGGCGTCGATGAAGCGGTCGGTGGTGGAGGTGTAGCGCGAGCGGGCGATGAGGTGGAGAACGACTTCCGTGTCGGAGGTCGACTGACAGATCGCCCCGCCGGCGATGATCTGCCGGCGCAGCGTCAGGCCGTTGGTGAAGTTGCCGTTATGGGCGACGGCGATGCCGCCGACTTCCAGTTCCGCAAAGAGCGGCTGCACGTTGCGCAGCGCCACTTCCCCGGTGGTGGAGTAGCGCGTGTGGCCGATCGCCATGTTGCCGGGGAGCTTGGCCAGCGTCGCCGGGTTGGTATAGTGGTCGCCGACGAGGCCCATGTGCTTTTCGGTGTGGAACTGCTTGCCGTCGAAGGAGACGATGCCCGCCGCTTCCTGGCCGCGATGCTGGAGCGCGTGCAGGCCGAGCGCCGTCAGCGTGGCCGCCTCGGGATGGCCGAGAATGCCGAAGACGCCGCATTCCTCATGAAGCGTATCGCCGTCGAGATCGTCGTCGTGGCGGCCGGGGAACTCAAAATCGCTCATTGCTGCAAGCCTTTGCTCGGGACCGTAGGAGGTTGCGCTGGTACTCGGTGGTTCGTCGCCCCGGCGAGGCCCATATGGGTATCGCCGAAAGCATTTGCCACCGAGGCCCGGAAGCGTCAGTGGCGATTGTCTATCCTACCAAAAAATCGGGGAGCCTGCCTTCGTCAATTCTCGCGAGCGGCGGCTCCCCCTGGTGTTTATCCGTTCGTGGCGGGCGTGTCTTCGGCGGGTGCCGGGTTGGTGCCGCCGCCGGTCGTGCCGTCCGGGTCTTCCGCGCCGCCTTCGCCCTCGGTCTTCTTGCCGCGCAGGCGGTCGAGGATCGTCGCGTCGGCGTCTTCCGGCAGCAGCGCCACGAGGCGCGAGCCGAGATTGTCGAGCAGCGGCTTCGACTTGGCGGTGGTGACCCAGACCGGCTGCTGCTGCGGCGCGACCAGCCAGTTGAAGAACAGCATGGCGACGACGACGAGCAGGATGCCGCGGGCCGCGCCGAACAGGAAGCCGAGCGTGCGGTCCAGCGCGCCGATGCGGCTGTCGATGATGAAGTCGGCGATGCGCATGGTGATGAAGGAGATCACGATGAGCGCGATGAGGAAGACGACGCCGGCCGAGCCCGCCAGCGCGACCGTGTCGCTCGTCGTGTAGTTCTTCGCATAGGGAACCAGCACCGGATAGAAGAAGTAGGCGGCCGCGGCGGCGCCCACCCAGCTTGCGACGGAGAGCACTTCGCGCGAGAAGCCGCGCACCATCGCCAGAACGGCGGAGAACAGGGCAACGCCGATGACGATACCGTCGAGAATTGTGATGGGCATGTTCGTCCTACTCCAAACCCGAAATGTCGCCGGGCCCCATGCCCCCATGCGGGGGCTAACTTAGCGGAAGGCGCCGTCGCCGTCCCGGTTCGACACACATGAAGCCATGTTTCCCACAGGGCTTTCTCTTTCGCCGGAGGGCGTCAGACGTCCTCGTCTTCCCGCTTGAGGGCGTTCTTCGATCCGGCAATGCGCGCCACCAGATCCGGCAGGCTTTCGATCTCGCTCCAGCGGCCACCGGCCCCCTTGGGCAGATCGGCGGAACCGGCGGGCAGCACGGCCTGCGAAAAACCCAGCTTTTCGGCCTCTTTAAGGCGCTGGGCGGTGTGCGCAACCGGACGAATGGCGCCCGACAGGCTGACTTCGCCGAAATAGACGCAATCGGCGGGAAGGGCAAGTCCGGCAAGCGAGGAAACGAGCGCGGAGGCGACGGCAAGGTCCGCCGCCGGCTCCGAGATGCGGTAGCCGCCAGCGACGTTCAGGTAGACGTCGTGCTGGCCGAGCCTGACGCCGCAATGGGCCTCCAGCACCGCGAGGATCATCGAGAGCCGCGCCGAATCCCAGCCGACGACGGCCCGGCGCGGCGTGCCGAGCGAGGTGGGAGCGACGAGCGCCTGCACCTCGACCAGCACCGGCCGCGTGCCCTCCATGCCGGCGAAGACGGCCGCGCCCGGCGATTTCGCATTGCGCTCGCCGAGGAAGAGTTCCGACGGGTTGGAGACTTCGCGCAGCCCCCGGTCGGACATTTCGAAGACGCCGATCTCGTCCGTCGGGCCGAAGCGGTTCTTCACCGTGCGCAGGATGCGGTAGTGATGGCCGCGGTCGCCCTCGAAATAGAGCACGGCGTCGACCATGTGCTCGACGACGCGGGGGCCGGCGATCTGGCCCTCCTTGGTGACATGGCCGACCAGCACCATGGCCGCGCCCGTCTGCTTGGCGAAGCGGATCATCGCCTGCACGCCGGTCCTGACCTGCGTCACCGTGCCGGGCGCGGCCTCGGCCGTGTCGCTCCACAGCGTCTGGATCGAATCGATGATGACGAGGTCCGGCCGCTTGCCTTCGCCGACGGTGGCAAGGATGTCCTCTACATTGGTCTCGGCGGCGAGCAGCACGTCCGTTTCGTGCGCATGCAGGCGCTGGGCGCGAAGGCGCACCTGCGCGACGGCCTCTTCGCCCGAGACATAGATGATGCGGTGTCCCTGCCGCGAGAGGGCGGCGGCGGACTGCATCAGCAGCGTCGACTTGCCGATGCCGGGATCCCCGCCGATCAGCACCGCCGAGCCGCGCACGAAGCCGCCGCCGGTCGCCCGGTCGAGCTCGGCGATGCCGGTGTGGATGCGCGGGGCTTCCTCCGTCTCGCCGGAAAGCGTGGTGAGCGCGAC
Organism: Shinella sp. R2-11; assembly: GCF_055330205.1. Taxonomy (NCBI): domain Bacteria; kingdom Pseudomonadati; phylum Pseudomonadota; class Alphaproteobacteria; order Hyphomicrobiales; family Rhizobiaceae; genus Shinella; species Shinella sp. R2-11. The sequence continues at coordinate 65,277 of NZ_JBVAPC010000008.1, forward strand.
GGGGCGGCCCTTCTTCGGCACCTTGCCGGGGCCGGCGCCGATGCCGCCCATCGGGTCTTCCTCGACCACGGTGTTCCATTCGCCGCAGCCCTCGCATTTCCCGACCCAGCGGGAATGCGCGGTGCCGCAGTTCTGGCAGACGAATTGGGTACGGGCTTTCGCCATCGGATCTCGCTTCTGGTGCCTGACATGGGAATCGTCCGCAAGCCCATAGCACAAAACGGGAACGTGTCCTATTTTTTCACGGTCTCGTAGCGTCGTTCGTAGCGGTTTCCGAGGCTGGTGAGAAGTTCGTAGTCGACGGTGCCGGCGGCGCGCGCGACGTCCTGGATCGGCATGGCGCGGCCGAAGAGCTCGATGAAGTCGCCGGCCCGCACGCTGCCGGGCGGCAGGTCGGTGACGTCGAAATGGGTGAGGTCCATGGTGACGCGGCCGATCAGCGGTACGGTGCGCCCGTGCAACACGCCGCTTGCGGCGGGAATGCCGGCCGCGCGCAGCGGCACGCCGGCGCCGAGCGTGCGCATGTAGCCGTCCGCATAGCCGATGGCGGCGATGGCGATGCGGCTGTCGCGGGCCAGCGGCGTCGCGCCGTAGCTGACGCTCTCGCCGGCCTTCGCCTCGCGCACCTGGAGGATGCGCGCCTCGGCGGTGACGACCGGTTTCATCGGGTTGTCGACGCCGTTGACGGCGCTGCCGCCATAGAGCGCGATGCCGGGGCGGGTGAGGGTGAAGTGATAGTCCTCGCCGAGGAAGATGCCGGCCGAATTGGCAAGGCTGGCGTCGATGTCGTCGAAGGCCTCGACGACGCTGCGGAACCTTTGCAGCTGCTGGCGGTTGAGCGGATGGGCCGGCTCGTCGGCGCAGGCAAGGTGGCTCAGCAGCATGATCGGCGCGAAGCTCGCCGGCCGCGCGGCATCGCCCGCCAGCGCCAGCGCATCCTCGACCCGAAGGCCGAGCCGGTTCATGCCCGTATCGACATGCAGCACGCAGGGATGGTCGCGCCCGTCGGAAACCGCCGCCATGAAGACGACGAGCTGTTCTTCCGAGACGATGACGGGCACGAGGTCGAATTCGAAGAACAGGCGTTCCGAGCCGGCCCACATGCCGGAGAGGACGTAGATACGGACATCCGGCAGGATGGCGCGCAGCGCCGCGCCTTCCGCCGGGGTGGCGACGAAGAAGTCGCGGGCGCCCGCGTGATGGAAGGTCCGGCCGGCATGCTCCAGCCCGATGCCGTAGCCGTCGGCCTTCAGCACGGCCGCCGTGCGTGCCGCGCCGGAGCGCCGCGCCATGGCGCGCCAGTTGTCGGCGAGCGCCGAAAGGTCGATCGTCAGGCGGGCATGATCCTCGCCGGCGACAGGCAGGGTGGAACGTGCGTGAAAATGGTGCGGGCTCATGGTTCTGAATACAGCCTGTTGACCATGGCGGCAATATGCCGGAGCGCGTCATTGCCGGTGCAAAAGGCGCTCTTTATGGTGCGCCACCAAAAGGGGAAACAGCATGTGGCGCAGAGTGGCAACGACCTTGGGGGCGATCACCTTTGCCTTTCCGGCGTCGGTCGCCGCGGCATCCCCGCCGACCGACGCTGAAATGCGCGAGGTGCATGCCGTGCTGCTCGGCCTTGCCCAGGACGGGGCGGAACCAGAGCGCGACAAGGGCGCCGACATCTATTACTCGATCGTCGAAAATCCCGATGCGCCGCGGCTGGTGACGCGGCTTGAAGTCTCCGGCGCGCCGTGCCGGGCGCGGACGATCTCCGCCCTCCAGTTTCCCGACAAATGGGCGACGCTGACCCTCGGCCTCGTCGATCTCGGCCGCGTCACCGCCGTCACGGCCTATGCCTCCGTCGACGACATGATCGCGGAGACCAACCCGCTTCCCCTCGACGCCCCGGGGGCCGAGCAGGTCGTGCTGATGGGGGAGGGGCTCTACTGTTCGAGCCGGATGTCGCTTGCCGGCGACAGCACCGGCGCGGACGAGACCTGCGCCAACCGCCTCGACCTGCCGATGACGGACGCTGACCAGAAGGCGCGCGGCAAACGCGCCCTCGCCATCGTCGCTGACTACTGCAAGGCGCCGGCCTTTCAGAAGAAGTGAGGCGGCGAAGGCCCCACGATTTCCCTCAGTGCTCGTACTGGGTGAAGGACGGGTCGGCGAGATCGGTAAAGCGGGTGTATTCCGACTGGAAGGCGAGCTTCACCGTGCCGGTGGGTCCGTGACGCTGCTTGGCGATGATGACGTCCGCGGTGCCTTTCACCTTCTCGAACTGCATCTTCCATTCTTCGTATTTCGGGTCGAACTCGTCGCGTGGCTCGAGGTTCTTCACATAGTATTCCTCGCGGAACACGAAGAGCACCACGTCGGCGTCCTGCTCGATGGAGCCCGATTCGCGAAGGTCGGAGAGCTGCGGGCGCTTGTCCTCGCGGCTTTCCACCTGACGGGAGAGCTGGGAGAGGGCGATGATCGGAACGTTCAGCTCCTTGCCGAGCGCCTTGAGACCCGTCGTGATCTGGGTAATCTCCTGCACGCGGTTGTCGCTCGACTTGCCCGAGCCGGTCATGAGCTGGATATAGTCGACCACGAGGCAGTCGAGGCCGCGCTGGCGCTTCAGGCGGCGGGCGCGGGCGGAAAGCTGGGCGATGGAGATGCCGCCCGTCTGGTCGATATAGAGCGGCACCTTCTGCATCATCTGCGAGCAGGCGACGAGCTTTTCGAAATCGGCCTCGGAAATGTCGCCGCGGCGGATCTTCGAGGAGGAGACTTCCGTCTGTTCCGAAATGATACGGGTGGCGAGCTGCTCGGAGGACATTTCGAGCGAGTAGAAGCCGACGACGCCGCCGTTCTTCGCCTTGAACGAGCCGTCCGCCTGGACCTCCGGCTCGTAGGAGGCCGCGATATTGTAGGCGATGTTGGTGGCAAGCGAGGTCTTGCCCATGCCGGGACGGCCGGCGAGCACGATAAGGTCCGACCGCTGCAGGCCGCCCATGCGGGCATCGAGCGAGTGGATGCCGGTGGAGATGCCCGACAGCGAGCCGTCGCGCTCGAAGGCCGCGCCCGCCATGTCGATGGCCTGCGCCACCGCGTCGTTGAACGACTGGAAGCCGCCATCGTAGCGGCCGGTCTCGGCCAGTTCGAAGAGGCGGCGCTCGGCGTCCTCGATCTGGTTCTGCGGCGGCATGTCGAGCGGCGCGTCATAGGCGATGTTGACCATGTCCTCGCCGATGGTGATCAGCGAGCGGCGGAGCGCCAGGTCATAGATCGCCCGGCCGTAGTCTTCCGCGTTGATGATGGTCACGGCCTCGGCGGCAAGGCGGGCGAGATATTGCGGGATCGTCAGGTCGCCGACCTTGCCGTCCGCCGGAAGGTGGGTCTTCAGCGTGATCGTCGTCGCGATCTTGCCCATGCGGATCGTGTCGCCGGCAAGCTCGTAGATCTTGCGATGCAGGGGTTCGTAGAAATGGATCGGCTTGAGGAAGTCGGAGACGCGGTAATAGGCGTCGTTGTTGACGAGGATCGCGCCGAGCAGCGCCTGTTCCGCCTCGACGTTGTTCGGCGCCTCGCGGTGATGCGCCTCCGGTACGTCGCGACCGGCCCCGCTCAACTTGCGCACGGCATCGTTCATCGTCCCGAATCTCCCGTCCCTGTTGCCTGAAGCCCCGTGGTTTGGGTCCTTTGGAGCCAAGGGTCAAGCGGTTCCGGCCGCGTGCGCTCCTGCCGCGTCCTTTAGGCCCGGTGTTAGACTTTTCCACAGGCGCGCCGAAGGCGGCAAGCCGGAATCTTCCGGGCCTGCCACCTTCCGGTTTGACTGGGGCGAATCTACAACGATGCCTCCTGCGGGAACTGCCGGGCGCCGCGGCGCTCGCCCTTCGGATTTGCCTCATGTGCCTTCAGGCAATCCTCGCCGCGTCCGATATATTCGCGGGTGAGCGGCACGGCCTCCTGGTCATGCGCGAGCTGGAGCTGGAAGACCACGAGGTTCTGCCAGCGGAACGCGCTTTCGGAGGCGGCGAGGTAGAACTCCCAGATGCGGCAGAACTTCTCGTCGTAGATCGCCTTGGCCTCCTCGCGCCGCGCCATGAAGCGCTCGCGCCAGTGCCGCAGCGTCTCGGCATAGTGCAGCCGCAGGATCTCGACATCCGTCACGGCAAGCCCGCTCTTCTCCACCGCCTGCATCACCTCGGAAAGCGCGGGGATATAGCCGCCGGGGAAGATGTACTTCTCGATGAACGGATTGTTGGCGGTCGGCTGGTCGGTGCGGCCGATCGTGTGCAGCAGCATCACCCCGTCGCGCTTGAGGAGCGAGGCGCTCTTCCTGAAGAAGGTGAGGTAGTTCGGCCGGCCGACATGCTCGAACATGCCGACGGAGACGATGCGGTCGAAGGGCCCTTCCGTGTTGCGGTAGTCCTGCAGCAGGAACTTCACCTCGTCGGAAAGGCCGGCATCGCTCGCGCGCTTGACGGCGATGGCGTGCTGCTCGTCGGAGAGCGTGACGCCCGTCACCTTGGCGCCGACCTGGCGGGCGAGGTAGAGCGCCATGCCGCCCCAGCCGCAGCCGATGTCGAGCACGTTCTGTCCCGGACGGTTGATGCTGAGCTTGGCGGCGATGTGGCGCTTCTTGGCGAGCTGCGCGTCGTCCAGCGTCTGGTCCGGCCGCTCGAAATAGGCGCAGGAATATTGCCTGTCCTGATCGAGGAAGAGGTCGTAGAGCGCGCCGGTGAGGTCGTAATGGTGCTGCACGTTCTTGCGCGAGCGAACGATGCTGTTCTTCTCCCGCGCCCAGCGGAAGAGATAGCGGAAGCGCTCGAGGAAGCGGTTCCAGCCGGTGTCGTAATACTTGAAGTCCGGATTGCCGGTGAAGACCGCCTTGAGCAGCCCGTACATGTCGCCCTGGAGAAGATCGATCTCCCCCGTGCCGTAACAATGGCCGAGGTAATAGGCGGGATCGATGCCGAGCCCCCAGAGGGCCTTCCTGGTATTGATGCGCATGTGGACGGGATTGCCGGTGCCGTCGCCATAGGTCTGGCTGGTTCCGTCGGGGTAGGTGATCGTCAGGTTTCCGGTCTCGATAAGGCGGGAAACGAGAGCCTGTACAATGAATTTCATTCGCTAAACTCCGTCACGCTTAAAATATCTGGCGGAACGGGTCTGGTCGGAAACCGGCCTGGGGAGCGGCCCGACCGCCAATCCAGTCTAACGGAATATAAATATTGACGGAAAACACGGGATTTCAACCCGTATTTTTTTGCCTCTTTGCAAATGTAGCGGGCCGGCAATGCCGGCCCGTCGCAAGAGCGTATCCGCCCGAAACAAATGAGCCGGCGGAAGCCGGCTCATTCGCTGATTATTCTTCTTCGCCGTCCTGGTCGGCTTCCGGATCGAAGAAGTCTTCCGGCTTCAGGGCGTCTTCGTCGACACCGTAGATGGCGTCGGCCGAGGTGAGGCTTTCGCCCTTGGCCTGGCGCTCGGCTTCGTCGGCCGAACGGGCGACGTTGAGCTCGATGGCGATCTCGACTTCGGCGTGCAGGTGCAGGACGACCTTGTGCAGGCCGATCGCCTTGATCGGGGTGTTGAGCTCGACCTGGTTGCGGCCGATGTTGAAGCCTTCGGCGGAGAGGGCTTCGATGATGTCGCGGGCAGCGACCGAACCGTAGAGCTGGCCGGTTTCGCCGGCGGAGCGGACCATGACGAAGGACTTGCCGTCGAGCTGTTCGGCAACCTTCTGGGCTTCCGACTTGCGCTCGAGGTTGCGGGCTTCGAGCGTCGCACGTTCGGATTCGAAGCGCTTCTTGTTGGCTTCGTTGGCGCGCAGCGCCTTGCCGAGCGGCAGCAGGTAGTTGCGGGCAAAGCCGTCGCGGACCTTTACGGTCTCGCCCATCTGGCCGAGCTTGGCGATGCGTTCGAGGAGGATGACATCCATTTCGAGTTCCTTTCTTGAGTTCAGGTATTCTGGTTTTTCTGGCTCGCCGGGCCGGTGGGCGTCAGCGCTATGGTGCGCCGCGTGTCCATCAGGCCGAGGACGAGGATGGCGAAGACCGGTATCGTGAAGAGCAATACCGAGAGATAGGCGAACCACAGGGCAATCAGCCGCCACGGCTTGCCGCGCGTCCTGAAATGCAGGCTCGCGAAGCCGGCGAGCACGAAGCCGGCCCCGAAGGTGCCGCAGACGAGCGCGCCGATGATCGCCGGAACGCCGCCCACGAAGGCGAGGGCGAGGCCGGCGAGGAAGATGAAGATCGCATTGCGGTGCATGCGCAGCGTCGAGGGCATGTCCTCGCGCGGGCGCAGGCCCTTGCCGGAAAGGCGCACGATGAAGCTTGCGACATAGTAGGCGGCAAAGAGCAGGAACACCCACAGCGCGCCCTGCACCAGCGGCAGCGCCAGCGCGAAGATCGACTTCATCTGCGCGACGGCGGCAGCGTCCGGATTGTAGAGCGGTTCCTGCGCCTTCAGCGTCTCGATGACGATGTCGACCAGCTTGCCGGCCATCTCGCTGTCATAGCCGACGATCGCGCCGACGGCGATCATGCCGAGCGTCACCATCACGGCGAGATGGGCGAGGATGTTGGACAGCGGATACCAGGCGAGCGCGTCTTCCGGGCCGCCGAGTTCGGAGGCGGGGCGGGCGAGGTTCGCAAGGTTGCTGAGCCAGCCGGCCGGAATGAGCGTGATGATGACGATCAGCGCGGCGAAATGCGAGGAGACCAGCGCGGAGGCGGTCACGCCGCCGGCGACGACGGCGATGAAGGCGCTGGCATTGCCCCAGCCGAGGCCGGCGATCAGGATGGGAAGGGCGGACGCGGCATAGAGCACGATGGCGAGCGACGACTGCGCATTCGCGCTCAGCGAAAGCAGAGCGGCGGTCACACCGGCAACGAGGCCGGTCGCAATCGAGGCAGGCGTCAGGTTCTTCACGTCGCTGTCCTGTCCGGTCAGACAGTTAGAGGAGTGCCCGAAAGGACCGGCTCCCCAACATGGGATCTGGCCTTGCCCGTTGAGGGCCGAGGCCGGCGGTTCCGATCCGCGCCCATCGCGGAAGGGAGAGGGGAAGGCGGCAGGGCCGTCTTCCCCGGTATCGTCCGTCCCGGCGCGGCGAAGGCCGGCCGGGAGGAAAGCGTGATTACGCTACGACGTAGGGCAGCAGGCCGAGGAAGCGGGCGCGCTTGATCGCCTTGGCGAGTTCGCGCTGCTTCTTCTGGGAAACGGCCGTGATGCGGGACGGAACGATCTTGCCGCGCTCGGAGATGTAACGCGACAGAAGACGGACGTCCTTGTAGTCGATCTTCGGAGCGTTGGCGCCCGAGAAGGGGCAGGTCTTGCGGCGGCGGTGGAACGGACGGCGTGCCGGAGCGGAAGAAATATCAGCCATTGTCTTAGTCTCCTTCTGCTTCGATTACGCTTCGCGGGCCGGACGGTCGCCGTCGCGGCGCGGCGGGCGGTCGCCGAAGTCGCGGCGCGGACGGTCGCCGAAGTCACGGCGCGGGCCGCGGTCGTCGCCATCGCGGCGCGGACGGTCGTCGCGGTCGCGCTTCTGCATCATCGCGGACGGGCCTTCTTCGTGGGCTTCGACGGCGATGGTCATGTAGCGAAGAACGTCTTCGTTGATGCGCATCTGGCGTTCCATCTCGTGGATGGCGGCGGCCGGGGCATCGATGTCCATCAGGGCGTAGTGGGCCTTGCGGTTCTTCTTGATGCGATAGGTGAGGGACTTGAGGCCCCAGTTCTCGACACGGCCGACCTTGCCGCCGTGTGCTTCGATCACGCCCTTGTACTGTTCGACGAGAGCGTCGACCTGCTGGGCGGACACGTCCTGGCGGGCCAGGAATACATGTTCGTAAAGAGCCATTTGGCTTTGCCTTTCTTGCGTTAAACTACACCCGAAACCGGCGCCAAGCCTCAACGACAGTTCTCAGGGGCGTATAGCCCGAAGCAAGAAAAGCGTATCATCCAGACGGTCGAGAGCGGAGACACGGGAGGCCGGAGCCCTTGGCCCCAAACGGCAGATCTTGCGACATGCCGGCCCTCCGTTCAGCCACCAGCCGGTGACCCGGGTGTTTTGAACAGCGCGCTTATACGCATTTTTCGCGGGAATGCAAGGCCCGCGGGCGCATTGTCCCGTTCTGCGACGGCCGGGGAACAAAAACGGACATGGCGCGTTGTTCAGCCCGACCCAACCAGATGGAGTGACAGACATGCAGGATCCCAACCTTGTCAATCGTCCCCCGGAAGAGCGCGGCCCGACGGTGGTCAATGCAACCAACCGCGGTAGCGGCACCGGCGGCTGGGCCGTGGCGGTGATCATCGCTGTCCTCGTCGCCGTGGGCATATTCTATTTCGTCGGCAGCGGAACGCCGGGTGGCGGCGTCGATACGAACGCCAACACCTCGGCCATCGGGACGCCGGAAAGCGCCCCGGCGGGCGGCACGGCGACCGGCGGCGCAACGGGTGGCGCGGAAACCGGCACCCAGCCGCTGAACAGCCAGCCGGCCGAAGGCGGTGGCGCGACCACGACCACCCCGTAAGGGCTGAGGGCAGACAAAGAAAACCCGCCGGAAACGGCGGGTTTTTTGTCACATCGGCGCGGGATAGAGCCGGTGGATGCGGCGGATGCCGTTCATCACCTCGGCGGAGAGCGCCACGTCCTTCGCCCCGATATCCGTCTTCAACTGCTCCATGGTCGTCGCGCCGATGATGACGGAGGCCATGAAGGGCCGCGTCAGGCAGAAGGCGAGGGCCATCTGGGCTGGATCGAGCCCGTGCTCCCGTGCAAGCTCCACATAGGCGCGCACCGCCGGCTCCTGCAGCGGCTGGTAACGGCCGCCGAGATCGCCGTTCTTCGTCAGGCGCGAGCCTTCCGGCCGCGCGCCGTCGAGATACTTGCCGGTCAGAAGGCCGGCGGCGAGCGGCGAATAGGCCAGCAGCCCGATCTCCTCGTGATGCGAAACCTCCGCAAGGTCGAGATCGTAGGTCCGGTAGAGGAGGTTGTACTCGTTCTGGATCGAGGCGACGCGCGGCAGGCCCTTTTCCTCCGCGAGCTTCAGGAGCTGCATCGTGCCCCATGCCGTGTCGTTGGAAAGGCCGAGCGCCCGCACCTTGCCGGCCTTGACGAGCTCGCCGACCGTTTCGAGGATTTCGAGAAGCTCGGCGGCGACTTTCGCGCGGTCCTGCTTCGAGGGCTCATAGCTCCAGGCATTGCGGAAATGGTAGTGGCCACGGTTCGGCCAGTGGAGCTGGTAGAGGTCGAGATAGTCGGTCTTGAGGCGCGAGAGGCTGTTGTCGATCGCTTCGAGAATGCCCGAGCGGCTCATCGGCGCGCCGCCGCGTATATAGGGACGGCCGGGGCCGGCGACCTTGGAGGCAAGCACGATCCTGTCGCGGTTGCCGCGCGTCTTCATCCAGTTGCCGATGAAGCGTTCCGTGTCGCCATAGGTTTCGGGGGAAAGCGGCGTGGTCGGGTAGAGTTCGGCGGTGTCGATGAAGTTGACGCCCTGCGAAAGCGCATAATCGAGCTGGTCCCCAGCGTCCTGTTCGCTGTTCTGCGAGCCCCAGGTCATCGTGCCGAGGCAGATTTCCGACACGCTGATGCCGGTCCGGCCGAGCGGATTGTATTTCATGGGAGGGAAAATCCTTTGGTGGAAACGGCGCGAATGTAGGCAGCTCCTGGCGAAGCGCAAGCCTGAAAGGCGCGATTCCCTGTGTGAAGCGTCCCGGAAAGCCGGGTTGAGGCGGACCCGTCCGGGCGCCACGCCTTGACTTGCGGGGCCGGAATGTGAATGGAAAAGGAAAGATGAGACGGGAGAAACCCCTATGAGCGTAGCATTCACCTTCCCCGGCCAGGGCAGCCAGGCCGTCGGCATGGGCAAGGATCTCGCGGACGCCTTCCCGGAAGCGCGCGCCGTTTTCGCCGAAGTCGACGAGGCCCTCGGCCAGAAGCTTTCCACCATCATGTTCGAGGGGCCGGAAGAAACGCTGACGCTGACCGCCAACGCCCAGCCGGCATTGATGGCCGTTTCCATCGCCGTCATGCGCGTTCTGGAAGCGCGCGGCCTGTCGCTGAAGGATCAGGTCTCCTACGTCGCCGGCCACTCGCTCGGCGAATATTCGGCGCTCTGTGCCGCCGGCACCTTCTCGCTGGCCGATACCGCGCGCCTGCTGCGCATCCGCGGCAACGCCATGCAATCGGCCGTTCCGGTCGGCGAGGGTGCCATGGCCGCGATCATCGGTCTGGAACAGGCGGATGTCGAAGCCATCTGCAGGGAAGCCTCCACCGGCGGCGCCTGCCAGATCGCCAACGACAATGGCGGTGGCCAGCTCGTCATCTCCGGCTCCAAGCCGGCCGTCGAGGTCGCAGCCCGGCTCGCGACGGAGAAGGGCGCCAAGCGCGCGCTGATGCTCTCCGTCTCCGCCCCCTTCCATTCCGCCCTGATGGCGCCCGCCGCCGACGCCATGCGCGAGGCGCTCGCCACTGTCATGGCCAAGGCCCCGGTCGTGCCGGTCATCGCCAATGTCCGCGCCGCGCCGGTCAGCGATCCTGAGGAGATCGTCAGGCTTCTCGTCGAGCAGGTCACCGGCCAGGTCCGCTGGCGCGAGACGGTCGAATGGTTCGGAAAGAATGATGTGACGACGCTCTACGAAGTCGGCTCCGGCAAGGTGCTGACCGGCCTTGCGCGCCGCATCGACAAGTCCGTCACCGGCATCGCTATCAACACCCCCGCCGATATCGACAGCGCGCTTGCAGCGCTCATCGGCTGATCTCTCTTTAAAGGAACGGAACCATGCTTGATCTTACCGGCCGCAAGGCCCTCGTTACCGGCGCATCCGGCGGCATCGGCGAGGAGATCGCCCGCGTCCTCCACGCCCAGGGCGCCATCGTCGGCCTGCACGGCACCCGTGTCGAGAAGCTGGAAACTCTCGCCAACGAACTCGGCGAGCGGGTCCACATCTTCCCGGCCAACCTTTCCGACCGCGCCGAGGTCAAGGCGCTCGGCGAGAAGGCGGAAGCCGAGCTCGGCGGCGTCGACATCCTCGTCAACAATGCCGGCATCACCAGGGACGGCCTGTTCGTGCGCATGAGCGACGAGGACTGGGATGCCGTCCTCGAAGTGAACCTGACGGCCGTCTTCCGCCTGACGCGCGAGCTGACCCATCCGATGATGCGCCGCCGCTACGGCCGCATCATCAACATCACCTCGGTCGTCGGCGTCACCGGCAATCCGGGCCAGGCGAACTACTGCGCTTCCAAGGCCGGCATGATCGGCTTCACCAAGTCGCTGGCGCAGGAGATCGCGACCCGCAACGTCACGGTCAACTGCGTCGCCCCCGGCTTCATCGAAAGCGCGATGACGGGCAAGCTGAACGACAAGCAGAAGGAAGCCATCATGGGGGCGATCCCGATGAAGCGCATGGGCACCGGCGCGGAAGTCGCGTCAGCCGTCGCTTACCTCGCTTCCTCGGAAGCATCCTACATGACGGGCCAGACGCTGCACGTGAACGGCGGCATGGCGATGATCTGAAGCTGGCCCAAGCGCCCGGCGAAACAGCATAAATTGCATGTTGACCGCTGGCGCACCGGCTATTTTCACACTTTGCGGCAGGCATAAACCGTGTTAATCGGGCCATGACTGCCAGCAGTCGACCGGCAAAAGCCTGAGCGATCGGGCGATACGCAAAAGGATCGTCGATCCCGCATTGCCGGTTGAAGGGTTTGCCGGATGTGTTCTTGAGGCACATCGGGCGTGTTGAGTGTCCGGTGCCGTGAAAGGCGCCGATCAAAAACAAAGGTCGAGGAATCCGACATGAGCGATATCGCAGAACGCGTAAAGAAAATTGTCATTGATCATCTGGGCGTTGACGCCGATAAGGTCAGCGAAGGCGCAAGCTTCATCGATGATCTTGGCGCGGACTCGCTCGACACCGTCGAACTGGTCATGGCGTTCGAAGAAGAATTCGGCGTCGAGATCCCGGACGATGCCGCCGACTCGATCCTGACGGTCGGCGACGCCGTCAAGTTCATCGAGAAGGCCCAGGCCTGATCGATTGCCGGCGGGCCGCCCTGCGGCGGCCCGTCCCGGTCTCCGTCCGGGAGGCCGCACCTCTCCACGAGGCAATGGATTATAAGAATATAAGGGTGGATCACGGACGATGAGGCGTGTCGTTATCACGGGTACCGGCATGGTATCCCCGCTTGGCTGTGGCACCGAAGTGACCTGGAGCCGGCTTCTGGAGGGCCGCAGCGCCGCCGCCAGGGTAACCGCCTTCGAGGTCGAGGACCTTCCCGCGAAGATCGCCTGCTCCATCCCGCTCGGTGACGGTTCCGACGGCACCTACAATGCCGACCAGTGGATGGAACCCAAGGAACAGCGCAAGGTCGATCCGTTCATCACCTATGCCGTCGCCGCCGCCGACATGGCGCTCGAAGACGCCGGCTGGCATCCGAAATCCGACGAGGACCAGATCGCGACCGGCGTGCTCATCGGCTCCGGCATCGGGGGCCTCGAGGGCATCGTCGAGGCCGGCTACACGCTGCGCGACAAGGGCCCGCGCCGCATCTCGCCCTTCTTCATTCCCGGCCGCCTGATCAATCTCGCCTCCGGCCAGGTCTCGATCAAGCACAAGCTGCGCGGCCCGAACCATTCCGTCGTCACGGCCTGCTCGACCGGCGCCCACGCCATCGGCGATGCCAGCCGGCTGATCGCGCTCGGCGATGCCGATGTCATGGTGGCCGGCGGCGCCGAATCGCCGATCTGCCGCATCTCGCTCGCCGGCTTTGCCGCCTGCAAGGCGCTGTCCACCGCCCGCAACGACGACCCGACCGCCGCGTCGCGTCCCTATGACCGCGATCGCGACGGCTTCGTCATGGGCGAGGGTGCCGGCGTCGTCGTTCTCGAAGAGCTGGAGCACGCCAAGGCGCGCGGTGCGAAGATCTATGCCGAAGTCGTCGGCTACGGCCTTTCGGGCGACGCATTCCACATCACCGCGCCGTCCGAGGACGGCGAGGGCGCCTTCCGCTGCATGACCATGGCGCTGAAGCGCGCCGGCATTCCGGCCAGCGAAGTCGACTATATCAATGCGCACGGCACCTCCACCATGGCCGACACGATCGAGCTCGGCGCGGTGGAGCGGCTCGTCGGAGATGCGGCCTCCCGTATCTCCATGTCGTCCACCAAGTCGGCCATCGGCCACCTTCTGGGTGCCGCCGGTGCCGTCGAGGCGATCTTCACGGCGCTGGCGATCCGTGACAATATCGCGCCGCCGACGCTCAACCTCGACAATCCCGACGTCGAGACGGCGATCGACCTGGTGCCCCACAAGGCCCGCAAGCGCGAGATCAACGTGGCGCTGTCCAACTCGTTCGGCTTCGGCGGAACGAATGCATCGCTGGTTCTCAAGCGCTACGACGCCTGATCCCGTCCGGGACGCCAAGTCGTCCCGGCACGCCCGCACAACCGAATGAGAAGAGCGGCTTGATCCCGCTTTTGCCGCATTGCTCTGCTGGAAGACGTCGAGCAATGCCCGAACCCATGAGGACAGTCCGTGAGCGACACGAACGATTCCGGCGAGACGCAATTCGGACGCGGCGAGGCCTCCGGCCAGCCCCGCATCATTCCGAAGTCCGCCAATGAGGCCCTGCGCCCCGAGCAGGTGCCCGAACCGCCGAGCCGCCGCCGGTCGCGCAAGGCGCGCAGCCAGGTCGTCATCTTCCTGAATTTCGTCATGACCGTGGTCGTCTTCGCCACGCTCATCGGCGTCGGCATCTTCTATTACGGCATCAAGAGCTATGAGGAAGCCGGTCCCCTGACCGCCAACACGAACTTCATCGTTCGCGGCGGCGCCGGCACCAACGAGATCGCCGCCAACCTCGAACGCAACAACATCATCAGCGACAGCCGCGTCTTCCGCGTGCTCTCGCGCGTCTATCTCGACGGCGAGACGCTGAAGGCCGGCGAATACGAGATCAAGGCCGGCGCCTCCATGCGCGAGATCGTCGAGCTGCTGAAATCCGGCAAGTCGATCCTCTACAGCGTCTCCGTGCCGGAAGGCCTGACGGTCAAGCAGGTGTTCAAGCGTCTTGCGGAGGATCCGGTGCTGGAAGGCGACCTGCCGGCCGAGCTGCCGCCGGAAGGCTCGCTGATGACGGACACCTACAAGTTCTCGCGCGGCACGAAGCGCGCCGATATCCTGCACCAGATGCTCGACGCGCAGAAGGCGCTGATCGACCAGATCTGGGACCGCCGCGACGACAATCTGCCGATCACCACCCGCGAGGAATTCGTCACGCTCGCCTCCATCGTCGAGAAGGAAACCGGCCGGGCCGACGAGCGCTCGCGCGTGGCCTCGGTGTTCCTCAACCGTCTCGAAAAGGGCATGCGCCTGCAGTCGGACCCGACGATCATCTACGGCATGTTCGGCGGCGAGGGTAAGCCCGCCGACCGTCCGATCTTCCAGTCGGACCTCGAGAAGAAGACGCCGTTCAACACCTATATCATCAAGGGCCTGCCGCCAACGCCGATCGCCAATCCCGGCCGTGCGGCGCTGGAAGCCGTCGCCAACCCCTCGCGCACGGCGGACCTTTACTTCGTCGCCGACGGCACCGGCGGGCATGTTTTCGCCGAGACGCTGGACGAGCACAACCAGAATGTCCGGCGCTGGCGCAAGCTGGAGGCAGAGAAGGCGGCCGACGCCGCCAAGGAGACGCAAGGCACGACCACCGCCCAGTAAGGGCGGGATTTCGCAGGAGGCCCCGGTTTTCCGGGGCCTTTTCGTATCTGCGCCACCTTTGATGTGGATCGCGGCCGCTTCCGCCCGCTTGCCGGTTTTCAAGGCCGGGAAACTGTTTCACTTTGGATACCCAATACCGGGTACGCTGCGCGTATCCGGCAGGCCCGCCCGGGCGGGCCGCCACTGGAGGCTGACATGACATTGCAATCGATGACCGGTTTTGCGCGGGTCGAGGGAACCAGCGGACGCACCCGCTGGGCGTGGGAACTGCGTTCGGTGAACGGCAAGGGGCTCGACATGCGCCTGCGCCTGCCACCCGGCTTCGAGGCGCTGGAGGCGGATGTGCGGCGCCTTGCGGGCGAAGCCTTCTCGCGCGGCAATCTCCAGGTCGGCCTTGCCACCAGCGTCAGCGAGGCGGATATCGAGGCCGTCGTGAACCAGGGCGCGCTCGCGGCCGTCCTTGCCCTGCGCGACCAGCTTGCCGGTACCATCGATCCCGCTCCGGTGAAGCTCGATACGCTGCTCTCCGTCCGCGGCATCGTGGACTTCCGCGAGGCGGAGGAAAGCGAGGACGAGCGGGCGGCGCGGGATCGCGACATCCGGGAGGGCTTTGCCGAGGCGGTCCGCTGTCTTGCCGACATGCGGCGCAAGGAGGGCAGCGCGCTCGCCGGGATCCTGCTCGGCCAGGTCGCCCGCATCGAGGCATTGACGGAGATCGTCGAGGCCGACCCTTCGCGCAGCGTCGCGGCAATCGCCGAGCGGCTGGCCGGGCAGGTCGCCCTGCTGCTGCAGGGGGCGAGCGCGCTCGACCGCGACCGGCTGCACCAGGAGGCGGCGCTGCTCGCCACCAAGGCGGACCTGCGCGAGGAGATCGACCGCCTGAAGGCCCATGTTGCGGCCGCGCGCGAGCTCATCGCCGCGGGTGGCCCCATCGGCCGCAAGCTCGATTTTCTCGCACAGGAATTTAACCGGGAATCGAATACGATCTGTTCCAAGTCGAACGCTGCTGCTGTAACGGCTGCAGGCATCGAGCTGAAGGTCGTCATCGACCAGTTCAGGGAACAGGTCCAGAATTTGGAGTAGGCCATGGCCGAACCGTCGAAAGAGATCCATATCGAGCGCCGCGGGCTCATGCTCGTCATCTCCTCGCCGTCGGGCGCGGGCAAGTCGACCATCGCGCGCAACCTGCTGGAGGCCGATCCCCGCCTCAGCCTGTCGGTCAGCGTCACGACGCGCCAGCGCCGCGCCAGCGAGATCGCCGGCCGGCACTATCACTTCATCAACCACAAGGAATTCGAGCGCCTGCGCGACGGCGACGCGCTGCTCGAATGGGCCGAGGTGCACGGCAATTTCTACGGCACGCCGCGCGAGCCGGTGGAGGAGGCGATGTCCGCCGGCCGCGACATGCTCTTCGACATCGACTGGCAGGGCGCCCAGCAGCTCCAGGAGAAGATGCCGGCCGACGTCGTCTCGATCTTCATCCTGCCGCCGTCGATGACCGAGCTGCAATCGCGCCTGCATCGCCGCGCGGAGGACACGGAGGAGGTCATCCAGACCCGCCTTGCCAATTCCCGCGCCGAGATCGAACACTGGCGCGAATACGACTACGTCATCCTCAACGACGACCTCTCCGTCGCCTTCGATGCCGTGCAGAGCATCGTCAAGGCCGAGCGCCTGCGCCGCGACCGGCGGCACGGGCTGTTCGATTTCGTGACGAAGCTGGTGACGGAGAAGCCGGTTCTCTGATCGGCGGTCGCCGGTAGCAAGGTTCTCGTTCCGGGATTGCCCCTCACCCTAACCCTCTCCCCGCAAGCTGGGAGAGGGGACTTGCCCCACGGCATGTTCGAGGTTTGGGGAAACCGGCGCGGTACATCTCCTTCTCCCCGCCTGCGGGGAGAAGGTGGCCGGCAGGCCGGATGAGGGGCGAATGCTAAAGCGCGTTCGCCAGCCGCACGAACTCTTCCACGCTCAGCGTCTCCGCCCGCCGCTGCGGATCGATCTCCGCTTTCGCCAGCAGCGCTTCGCCGCCGAGCGACTTGACGCTCTGCCGCAGCATCTTGCGGCGCTGGCCGAAGGCCGCATGGGTGACGCGTTCCAGCGCCGCGACATCGCAGGGCAGGGGATTGGCGACCGGCTCCAGATGCACGACGGAGGACGTTACCTTCGGTGGCGGCGTGAAGGCCTGCGGCGGCACGTCGAAGGCCATGCGGGCATCGGTGCGCCAGCCGCAGAGCACGCCGAGCCGGCCGTAATGGTCGTCGTTCTCCCCGGCGACGATGCGCAGGCCCACCTCGCGCTGGAACATCAGCGTCAGCGACTCCCAGAACGGCGGCCAGCGCTTCGGCAGCAGCCAGTTGACGAGCAGCTGCGTGCCGACATTGTAGGGCAGGTTGGCGATGATGCGCACCGGCTCGCCGGGCGCCAGCGCCTCGAAATCCGTCTTCAGCGCGTCGCCCTCGATCACCGTCAGGCGGCCGGGATAGTGTTCCGAGATTTCCGCCAGCGCCGGCAGGCAGCGGGCATCGCGCTCGATGGCGATGACGCGTTTCGCGCCGAGCGCGAGAATGGCGCGCGTCAGGCCGCCCGGCCCGGGGCCGACCTCGATCACCGTATGGTTCTCGATGGGGCCGGCGGTGCGGGCGATCTTCTGGGTGAGGTTCAGGTCGAGCAGGAAGTTCTGCCCGAGCGCCTTCTTCGCATCGAGCCCGTGCCGATGGATGACGTCGCGCAGCGGCGGAAGTCCGTCGAGTGCCGCCATCATGCCGTCTCCCCTGCTATCCGCTCATGCGTGGCAAGCGTATCTGCCAGCCGGAGCGCGGCGAGCAGGCTGTCGGGCTTCGCGACGCCCTTGCCGGCCAGCGAGAAGGCCGTACCGTGGTCCGGCGAGGTGCGGATGAAGGGCAGGCCCAGCGTCGCGTTGACCGAGTCGTCGAAGCCGAGTGCCTTGGCGGGGATCAGCGCCTGGTCGTGGTACATGCAGAGCGCCACGTCATAGGTCGCGCGGGCGGCGTCGTGGAACATCGTATCGGCCGGAAGCGGACCGACGGCGTCGATGCCGGCGGCCTTCAGCCGTTCGACTGCGGGGCGCACGATGGCGTCATCCTCCAGCCCCAGCGCACCGCCTTCGCCGGCATGCGGATTGAGGCCGGCAATCGCGAGGCGCGGGTACTCGATGCCGAAGCGGCGGCGAAGGTCCCGCGCGGTGATCGTCGCCGTCTCGACGATGAGGTCCTCGGTAAGGGCGGCGGGGACGTCCTTCAGCGGGATATGGATCGTGACGGGAACGGCGCGCAGCTTCGGGCCTGCCAGCAGCATGACGGGAAGGAGGGCCTCCCGGCCCGTTGCCCTCGCGGCGAGATCGGCAAGAAACTCGGTGTGGCCTGGAAAGCCGAAGCCGGCATCGTAGAGAACCGCCTTGGCGATCGGGTTCGTCACGACGGCGGAGGTCCGCCCCGCCATCGTGAGACGGACGGCGGTCTCGATCGAACCCGTTATGGCCGCGGCATTGCCCGCGTCCGGCGCGCCGGGAACGACGGGCACCGGGCAGTCGCAGGCAAGAACGGGAATGGCCTTTGGGAAGACGGTCGCCGCCGTTTCCGGTTCCGCCGCAGCGACGGCGACGTCAAGGCCGAGCAGGGCGGCGCGATCACGCAGCACCCCGGCATCACCGATGAACAGGAAGGCGGGAAGCGCGAGCCGCTCGCGGGCGGCCCAGAGGGCAAGGGTAATGTCCGGGCCGATTCCGGCCGGGTCACCCATGGTGAGCGCCAGCGGAGGGATGTTCGTCTGCGTCATGGGCCCCTGCCGCGAAAGCGATTCCGGCATGATGCGCAGCGATTGCCTCCGGAATGCATGGAGATGAAGCAAGGGCATCGGGACATGCCCTTGCGGGTTGGAGAAGCGCCCCGCGCGGGAGCGCCGGATCAGCGCTCGGTGATCGTCGCCTTCTTGCGCAGTTCGGCGATGTACTTCTTGCTGTTCTCGTCGTTCTCGTTGTTGCCCTTGGAATTGGCGATGTCCTCCGCGCGGAAGACCATTTCGGCGGCGACGTCGTCGTTGACGTCCCGCTTCTTGCAGATCGCCAGATATTCGACGCCGCGTTCGGTGACGCGCGTGCCGGTCGTCTGGCCGGTAGCCTTCTCGATCAGCGGCTTCCAGTCTTCCGGCATCTGGGGGGCGAGGACGCGGCCGAGGTCGCGGATCGACACGTCATGCATCGTCGCGGCGAAGGCCTTTGCCTGGTCGCAGCCGGGGAACTTCGAGCGGGAGGCTTCCGCCTCCGCCTTGCGCTTGCCGAGGATCGCATTGCGGCGCTTTTCCGGCACCACGAAGATCACCTGCTTGAGGAAATATTCCGTCGTCACCGGCTTCTTGCCGCCATGCTCCTGCATGCGCTCGACAAGCGTCTTGCCGCTGGCCGAGCCGGCGAAGCGGGCATTGACCACGCGCGGCCAGCTCATCTGGATGGCGATGAACTGCTTGAAATGCTCCGGTCCGACACCGGCCTGGTTCAGGATCTTGCCGAGCTGGTCGACCGACATCTTGTTCGAGGAGGCAAAGCGCGCATAGGCGGCGTCCACCTCCGAGGTGCTGACGGAGGCGCGCGCGCGCAGGACCTCTTCGCGCTTCAGCGCTTCCTCGATCAGTTCCTCGCGGGCCTTGCTGCGAAGGTTGCCCTTGGCCCGCTGCAGCTTCAGGAAGTTGACGCGGCGTTCGAGGTCGCCGGTGGTGATCGGCGTGTTGTTGACGACGGCGATAACCGAGGTGGCGGCTTCGGCGGAACCCATTGGGACAGCGATCGTCACGGCCGCTGCCAATGCAGCGCCCACCATCATGGAACGCACCAGAGATTGTCTGCCCATCATGCCAGTCCCTCTATCCAAACCCATCCCGTCCCGCCGGCCCGCGCCATGAAAGCGCATGACGGCAGCGGGAGCTTATTGTCCCGGATGTGCATAATACATACGGCCAAACGATGACAAGAGCGGCCAGCAAACGCTATTCGAAGCCGGTGAGCGTCGTATCTCCCACCCGGATGTCGCCAAGGGTACGGAACATCAGGCGCGCGCCGATCGACCAGTCGTTCGCCGTGCTGTCTTCCTTGTCCCGCTCGCGCTCGTAGAAGAGCGAGAACACAGTGTCCCGGTCATCGTAGGAAATGCCGATCCCGTCGCGCGTGACGACATGGTTGCCGATGTCGTAGGTCAGCGAGCCGAAGACGGACCAGTAATCGTGGAACTTGAAGACGGCTTTGCTCTGGAGTTCGCTCGCGCTGTTCTGCAGGCCGTAGTCCGGCTGTGCGGCGATACGCGTATAGACGATCTCCGTCGCAACCTTGGCGCCTTCGTAGCGCAGTGCGGTATCCGAGCGGCGGAGCGAGAAATCGTCCTTGTCGAGGCGTGCGCTGGTGGAGAAGGAGATGCCGTTCGGCAGGTCGAAGCCCGCCATGCCGACATAATCCGAGCTGTCCGTTTCAAGGCCGGAATTCGCGCCGGCATTGACGAGGTCCGGCGTTGCAAAGGAGTTCACGCCGCCGAGCTGGAAGGACTGGCCGACGATGCTGCGCAAGAGCACGCCGTTGTCGAACGTGCCGGTGTAGCGCAGGCCGACATTGGCGCGGGTGCCGCCTTCGATCCGGTCGAAGCCCGAGAACTTGTCCCGTTCGAAAAGGTTCGTGGCGTCGAAGACGAAGCTCTGGGCGTCCTCGTTCGGCAGGCGGCCGGCAAGGTCTTCATCCGGGCGCGCATAGAGCTGTGCGATCGGCTCGAAAAGATGGGTGCTGTAATCCGTCGTCGCGAGGATCGGGTAGCGTGCCTCAAGGCCCGCCGTCAGCATCGAGCGGGTGGCGCTACCATCCGATTCGTAATTGCCGCCATAGGTGCCAGGCGCGTTCATGTCGAGCCGGTGAATATCGCCGCGTGCGGCCAGCATGGGTGTCAGGACGAGGCCGCCGGGAACCACGAACTGGCGCTTCCATTCCACTTCGCTGGTAAGGCGGGTCATACCGCCTTCGAGGCCCCGGAAGCGATCCGCTAAGCCCACCCTCTTGTAAGTATCGGCAAGATCCCGGTCGATGTTCGTGATGTTCGTCGTAACGCTGAGTTCACCGCCGAACACCGGCTGCGGCACGATGTATTCGTGGTCCAGCGTCTGGGCGATCGCTTGCTGGCGCTCGGCCTCGTCATTGGAGTCAGCGTCCTGGACGTCGAAATAGAAGGCGCGCAGGTCGAAGCTGCTGCGGCGGCCAAGGCCCGACAGATAGCCCTGGTTGACATATGTCTTGTCCTTCAGGCCGTCGAGTTCGTAAGTGCGCGAGAAGTTGTTGTCGGTCTGCGCCATGACGTTCCAGCCGAACGCCCAGCGCGGATTGATCTTGAATTCACCCGTGGAGGCGACCATGCCGCGGAAGCCATCTTCCAGACGGTCGCTCGTATTGGCTGTGAAGTCGTCCGAGTTGAGCTGTCGGATGCCGGCTGCGCGCAACGTGACCAGACCGTTGTGGAAGCGCTTGCGGAATTCTGCTTCCATCAGGAAGCCCTGGTTGGTCAGCACGGTCGGCGACAGCGTCGCATCCATGTCGGGCGCAATCGCGATATAGTAGGGGGTCGTTACGCCGAAGCCGAGCTTCTGCGCATACTGGAACTTCGGGAAGAGGAAGCCGGTCTTCCGTTTGACGGTGTGGTCCGGCACCTCGAGCACCGGGATATAGGCGATCGGCTTGCCGAACATCTCGAAACGGGCGCGCTCAAGGCGGATCGTCTTGGTGCGGCCGTTCTGCACGATGCGCTCGGCCTTGACCTCCCAGATGCCGCGATGCGTCGGGTCGGTGGCACAGGGCGTACAGGCGGTATAGACGGCGTGGTTGAGGATCATCTCCTCGTCGTTGACGCGTTCGCCGCTGGTGGCCGCCATCTTCGTGAGGTCGGTGGTCTCGACGCGTAGCGCATTGACGAAACCGTTGGCGAAATCGTCCGAAAGATCCATCTCCTCGCCGTAGAGGCGATTGCCGGTCGGTTCGATCAGCTCGATATTGCCGCGGGCTTTCAGCCGGCCCGTCTTCTGGTCGTATTCGACCTCGCGGGCGACGAGCTTGTAGCCGCCGTAATTGATCTGCACGGCGCCGCGGGCGACGACCGTCTCGTTGTCCCTGTTGTAGACGAGCTCGTTGGCGGCGAGCACCAGCTTGCTGCCTTCGGGAATGTTCGGCTCCATCGTCCCGATATCGGGCGACTGGGCATATGCGGGCAGGGAGAAGACGGGCATGAGGGCGCACGTGGCCGCACCTGCAAACAGGGCGGCTTTCAACCACCGATTCTTTTTGCGGTCGCCTGCCGCCACTAGCCGTCCTCCTGATGCAGAAGAATCGTCGCACCCAAGGACATTGCGACGACCACTGGGAGCCAGGCCGCAACGAACGGAGGAACAACACCGCTGCTTCCGAATGCCTTCACAAGCACGGTGACGACATAAAGCATGAAGCCTGACAGGATTCCACCCAGAATCACCGCACGCGATTGGTTAAACCGACTAAATTTTAACGATACACAGGCCGCGATCAGCGTCATCGCAACCAGGAGAAGCGGCAGCGAAAGCATCGAGTGAAGCTGCGTTTCCATCGCATAGGTCGGGAAGCCGAAGGATCTGGCGGCCTCGATCTTTCGTCCCAGCTCGAAAAACGCAATGTTTTCAGGTTTCTCCAGGCTCTCCTGAACGAATTCTCGTTTCAGGTTGGTACGAAGCTGTACCTCGCCGAGACGAACCGGCAATTCGCCGATGCGAGTCTCGCGGACGTTCTTAAGAAGCCAGTAACCATCTTCCAAAGTGGCCGAATCGGCGTCCTGCCTGAGGACGATCCCGCCGGCCTGGTCGAAATGGATGACGGAAACATTGAGAAGGTGCGTGCCGCCGTCGAGCATCGCCTTGGCGCCGATGATCGCCTGGTCCTTGCCGTAGATCTGGCGCAGCCATGGAACGGTATTCTCGGCCCGCGCATTGGTCGCGCCCCAGGAGGCTTCGAGCTCCTGCGACTTCCTGTTGCCCCAGGCCGCGAGCGGATTGAGCACCAGCACGGCGGCGAGGCCGAACAGGAAGGCGCCGATGACGAACGGACGCAGGAACTGCCAGACGGAAATGCCCGCCGCACGCGTCACGACCAGCTCATAGCGGCGGTTGAGCGAGATCAGCGCGGCCATGCCGGAAAACAGCGCGACGAAGGGCACCGTCTGCATGAGGATCGTCGGAATGCGCAGCGCCGTGACGAGAAGGCCGATCGAGACCGTATAATGCGGCAGCGCGCCGGCGCGGTTCGACATCTCGCTGAAATCGATGATGAAGACCAGCGAGAAGACGCCGAGCAGGAACCATAGCGTGGTGGTGACGTAGCGGCGGAAGAAATAGAGGCCGAGCGTACGAATCATGAACTGGCGCCCCCGCCGGCGGAAGGCGTACCGGGGCCGATGAGCCGCGAAAGCAGCCTTGCGCGCAGCGCCGCCAGTCGCTCGCCGAGCGTGGCGGGAATCTCCAGGCTCTTGTTGCGCGCGAGATAGCGGATCGCGAGCCCCCCGGTGACGAGCGGTATGAGATACATGATCACAGTGAAGGCGATCGAGTTCTCGGCGTTGTTCGATGCATAGAAGCTCGCCCAGCGAATGAAGAGTGCCGTCAGCAGCGCCGTGACCATCGGATGGATGCGCGCTTCGCGGTGCGAGCGCGCGTCGCCGCTGACGACGAGCGCGATCAGGCCGAAGACCGCGGGCAGCAGCCACTCGGAGAAGCGGCGGTGCAATTCGGCGGTGAAGGCTCCCGGATTGCGCTTGAAATAGGGGTCTTCGGGGTCGGGGTCGAGGAGATAGGGCAGGTCGCGATCCTTCGGCCGGATATTGGCCTGCCCGGCGCTCTGGGTGAGGTCGGCAAGGTCGAAGGCATAGGATTCGAAGCGGATGACCGAGACATTGCCGTCCGGCAGCTTGCGGTGCACCTCGCCGTCCTTCATCACCAGCGCCGAGCTCTTCTCGTCCACGGCCCCCTCGCGGGCGTAATAGACCATCTCGAAGCGCGGATCGCGCGTATCGGCGACGAAGATGCCGCGCAGGACGCCGCCGTTGCGCCGCTCCGCGACCTGCACATAGAGGCCGTCGGTGATCTTGCGGAAGGTGTTTTCCTGCACGACCGCGGACAGCATGTCGGCATGGGCCGTCGCGATCATCTTGCGCACCGCCATGCGCGAATAGGGCTCGACGAAATTGTCGACGGCGAAGGAGACGAAGCTCATCGCCACGGCGAGGATCATGATCGGCCGGATGATCGTGACGCGCGAGGCGCCCGCCGAATTCAGCACCGTCAGCTCCGAATCGCCGTTCATCACGGTCAGCGTCTGCGAAACGCCGATGACGAGGGCGAAGGGCAGGATGATCGGAATGACGGACGGCAGGATCAGCGTCGCGAGCTTCAGGAAGGCGAAGATCGACTGTCCGCTGTCGGTGACGAGGTTGATGCTGGTCAACGCCTGCGTGACCCAGACGATGCCGAGCAGGGGCAGGAGCGTGGCGACGAACATGAGCGACGCCCGCCGCAGGATATAGCGCTCGATCAGTTTCATCTTTCAGTCCGCACGTCCGACAAGCGGTTCCGGTCCACGCCCACGGCGCCCGTCAACGGAACTGCAAATGGGCATATAAGCTTTCTTGAGGCTGACGCCATAGCGAAGAGTGTCCGCCCGGATGGAAAATTTCTGGCGAACAAGCATGCCTAACGATCTCTAAACAAGCGGGCGCATCTTGCCAAGCGCCGCAAAAGCGACAAGGAATTGATGCGACTGGAGCGGTTCCGGCAGAAGCGCAGGGCGATTTTGCATCGGGAACGGCAGGAAACGAAAGATGGAGCGTTCTCGCGATTCGCGGAAAGCTCCGGCGGCCCGCGCGGCTGAAATGAGAGGCCGCAAGGCCATATCGGAGTGAATCATGGCTTTCAAATTCGACATCGGTTTCGCGAAGACGGCGCGCGGGGCGGGCGACCTCGCGATCCTTCTGCAGGTCGCAGGGGGCGAGCCCGCGGCGATCGGCGAGGTCGATCCGGCAGGCGCCGTGGGCCGGGCGGCCGGCGTCGCGAAATTCACCGGCAAGGCGCTGAAGAGCCTCGACGTCCTCGCGCCGCATGGCGCATCGGTCGACCGTATCTTCGTGCTCGGCCTCGGCGAGCCGGAAAAGCTCGTTGCGCATGACTGGCTGAAGCTGGGCGGGGCCGCTGCCGGCAAGATCGGCCGCGCCGAAAAGGTGGCGATCCATCTCGATGCCCCCGGTGTCGCGGTGACGGCGAAGAATGCCGCCGACTTCGCGCTCGGCCTGCAGCTCGGCGCCTACAGCTTCGATCTCTACAAGACGAAGAAGAGCGACGATGACGAGGCGAAGAACGGCAAGGCCGTCAAGGTGACGATCGTCACCGCCGAGGCCGGCGCGGCGAAGAAGGCGAACGACGTCTCCGAAGCCGTTGCCGAAGGCGTCATCCTTGCGCGAAACCTCGTCAACGAGCCGGCCAACGTGCTCGGCCCCGTCGAATTCGCCGACAAGGCCAAGGCGCTCGAAAAGCTCGGCGTCGAGGTGGACATCCTCACCGAGCGCGAGATGAAGAAGCTCGGCATGGCCGCCCTGCTCGGCGTCGCGCAGGGCTCCGTTCGCCCGCCGCGCCTCGCGGTCATGCACTGGAAGGGCGGCAAGGAGAAGGACCGGCCGGTCGCCTTCATCGGCAAGGGCGTCGTCTTCGACACCGGCGGCATCTCCATCAAGCCGGCCGCCGGCATGGAGGACATGAAGGGCGACATGGGCGGCGCGGCCGCCGTCATCGGCCTCATGCACACGCTCGCGGCCCGCAAGGCCAAGGCCAATGTCGTCGGCATCCTCGGCCTCGTGGAAAACATGCCCGACGGCAATGCCCAGCGCCCGGGCGATATCGTGAAGTCGATGTCCGGCCAGACCATCGAGGTCATCAACACCGATGCCGAAGGCCGCCTCGTGCTCTGCGATGCGCTCTGGTACTGCAACGAGACCTTCAAGCCACAGTTCATGGTGAACCTCGCGACGCTGACCGGCGCGATCATGGTGGCGCTCGGCAGCCACCATGCCGGCCTGTTCTCCAACGACGACACGCTCGCCGCGCGCCTCACCGCCGCCGGCCTTTCGACGAACGAGCGCCTCTGGCGCATGCCGCTCGGCCGCGAATACGACAAGATGATCGACAGCAAGTTCGCCGACATGAAGAACACCGGCGGGCGCTATGCCGGCTCGATCACCGCCGCGCAGTTCCTCCAGCGCTTCGTCAAGGACACGCCCTGGGCGCATCTCGATATCGCCGGCACCGCCATGGGCTCGCCGACCGACGAGATCAACCAGTCCTGGGCCTCCGGCTTCGGCGTGCGCCTGCTCGATGAGCTCGTGCGCGCCCATTACGAAGGGTGAGGAAGAGGTGAGCGAAGTCCTCTTCTATCACCTGACGGAATCCAGGCTCGAAGACGCGCTGCCGCCGCTCCTCGACAAGAGCCTGGAGCGCGGCTGGCGCGTCGTCGTGCAGGCGGGCGATGCCGAGCGCCGCGATGCGCTCGATACGCATCTGTGGACCTTCCGCGAGGACAGCTTCCTGCCGCACGGCACGGACGAGCACGCCTTCCCCGAAGAGCAGCCGGTGCTGCTGACGGCAACGCCTGACAACCCGAACGCCGCCACCGTCCGCTTCCTCGTCGCCGGCGCCGAGCCGCCGCCGCTCGACGCCTACGAGCGCGTCATCTTCATGTTCGACGGCTACGATCAGGGCGAGCTGGAAACCGCGCGCGAGCACTGGAAGCACCTGAAAGGCGAGGGGCACCAGCTCACTTACTGGCAGCAGAATGGGGACGGGCGCTGGATGAAGAAGGCGTGACTATCACCCAGCGGCTTTGCCCCTCACCCTAGCCCTCTCCCCGCGAGCGGGGAGAGGGGACGTGCCCCACGCGATGTTGCAGTTTTGGGAAAACGGCGCGGCATAGCCCTTCGCCCCGCTTGCGGGGAGAAGGGGGCCGGCAGGCCGGATGAGGGGCTCTTCCTGAGGAGGCGCCCCCTCTGAATATCAATCGTAGAACGAATCGACGAACTTCCGCCGCCCGAGCATGAACGCATCGGCGACGTGGCGGAGCGGGGCGAGGTCGACGTCGGACTTTCCGGCCTTGATGATCTCGGCGAAGCGCTTGTAGAGCATCGGATATTCCTGCTCCGGCTCCTCGTGCACCAGCTTGCCGTCGATGGAGAGCTTGGCGCCGCCTTCCGACAGCACCATCTCGCCGGCATCCGTCTCGGCGACGATGTCCCAGCTCTGCTTGCCCGTCTGGCGCCAGTCGAATTCGGCGGCAAGGTCGAGTCCCTTCGCGTCCGAGAAGGTCATCGAGGCGGCGATGGGGGCGTCGCGGTTTTCCGGGAATTCCAGCGTCGCGGCGGTGATGAAGACCGGGCGCGGCAGGATATGCGTGACGATGGAAAGCGCATTGATGCCCGGATCGAACACGCCGAGGCCGCCCGCCTGCCAGATCCATTCCTGGTTCGGATGCCAGTGGCGCACGTCTTCCTTCCAGATCACCCGCATGGAGCGGATCGTCGTGCCGGCGAGGAACGCCTTGGCGGCCTCGACGGCCGGCGCATAGCGCGAATGCCAGCTTGCAAAGAGCGAAAGCCCCCTGGCGGCGGCGAGCGCCTTGAGGTCGGCGACCTCGGAAAGCGTCGCGCCCGGCGGCTTTTCGAGGAAGACGTGCTTGCCCGCGGAAAGCGCCTTCTCGGCCGCCTCGTAGCGGTATTGCGGCGGCATGCAGAGCGATACGGCGTCGATGGCGGGGACGGCGGCCAGCATCTCGTCGATCGACTTGAAATTGTCGATGCCCTCGACCGTGCCGTGGCGGCTCGCCGCGGCGATCAGCCTGTAGTCGCCGTTCTTCGCGACGGCCGGAAGATGCTGGTCGCGCACGATCTTGCCGACGCCGACGATTGCGAGATTGATCGGGGACATGGCTCCGCCCTCATTTGTATGATGATTTGGCGTTGTTGTAGCAGAACCTTCGGCCGGAGCAAGGCCGCAGCGACTCCTCCCGCTGCCTATCCTTTGTGCAACTGCCTCAAAGCCGCATTCGCCTTTCGTCTAAGACGGCGGCTGAGAACGGGAAAACCGGGCTTTGCGCTTGAAACGGGCCTTGAAATCGGCACTCTGGCGATGCTTGGCACCAAAGCAATAATACGCCACGCGGGGAGGAATTGATTATGAAGACGCTGCTGGTCCTCAGCCGGCTCATCGACGCGATCACGGAAAATATCGGAAAGGCCGTTGGCTGGCTGATCCTCATCGCCGTTCTCGTCAGCGCCGGCAACGCCATCGTGCGAAAGGTTTTCAACACATCGTCCAACGCCTGGCTCGAGGCGCAATGGTATCTCTTCGGCGGGGCCTTCATGCTCGCCGCTGCCTATACGCTGGCGCAGAACGAGCATATCCGCATCGATGTCGTCTACGGCAAGTTCTCGCGCCGGGTGCAGCACTGGATCGACCTGCTCGGCCATCTCCTGTTCCTGATGCCCTTCGTGCTGCTGATGGTCTATTACCTCGTTCCCTATGTGCTGATGTCCTTCCGCTCGGGCGAGGGCTCGTCCAGCGCCGGCGGCCTCATCGTCTGGCCGGCCAAGGCCATCCTGCTCGCCGGTTTCGTGCTGCTCGCCTTCCAGGGCGTGTCGGAGATCGTCAAGAAGATCGCCATCATGCGCGGCGACATGGACGATCCGACGCCCTACATTCCCACGCACGCTCCCCTCGAAGACGCCGTTGCCGGGGAGAAGGGCGCATGATCGAGTTCATTGCGGAAAACCTCGCGCCGATCATGTTCGTCTCGCTGATCGTGTTCCTGCTGCTCGGCTATCCGGTGGCATTCGCGCTCGCGGCAAACGGCCTGCTCTTCTTCGTCGTCGGCGTGGAGCTCGCGCCGCTCTCCGATTCGATCAACCTCTCCTGGCCGCTGCTGAACGCCATGCCGGAGCGGCTCTGGGGAGTGATGTCGAACGACACGTTGCTCGCCATCCCCTTCTTCACCTTCATGGGGATCGTGCTCGAACGATCCGGCATGGCCGAGGACCTGCTCGACACGATCGGCCAGCTCTTCGGGCCGATCCGCGGCGGCCTTGCCTATGCGGTGATCTTCGTCGGCGCGCTGCTTGCGGCCACCACCGGCGTCGTCGCCGCCTCGGTCATCGCCATGGGCCTCATCTCCCTGCCGATCATGCTGCGCTACGGCTATGACCGCTCCATCGCCTCGGGCGTCATCGCGGCCTCGGGCACGCTCGCCCAGATCATCCCGCCCTCGCTCGTGCTGATCGTCCTTGCCGACCAGCTCGGCCGCTCGGTCGGCGACATGTATGCAGGCGCTCTCATCCCGGGCCTCGTGCTGACCGGTCTCTATATGGGCTACATCCTGCTCATGACGTTCCTTAAGCGGGATTCCATGCCGGCGCTGCCGCTGGAAGCGCGCTCGCTCGGGTCGGGCGTGACGTCGCTGGCCATCGCGCTCGTGGTCGCGGCCGGCTTTGCCTATGCCGCCCATGTCTACCTCGCCCCGACCCATGGCGAGAATGCCGATATCCTCGGCGCGACCGTCGGCGTCATCTTCATCTATGTCGTGGCGCTGGCGGATAAGTCGCTCAACATCAACATGATGTCGCGGCTCGCCCAGCAGGTCATCATCGTGCTGATCCCGCCGCTGGCGCTGATCTTCCTCGTTCTCGGCACCATCTTCCTCGGCATCGCGACGCCGACGGAAGGCGGCGCCATGGGCGCGGTCGGTGCGCTGGCCATGGCGGCGGCCAAGGGGCGGCTCAACATGGATGTGATCCGCTCGGCGCTCACCTCCACGACGCGCCTTTCGGCCTTCGTGCTCTTCATCCTCATCGGCGCGCGCGTCTTCTCGCTCACCTTCTACGGCGTCAACGGGCATCTGTGGGTCGAGCATCTGCTGGTCTCCATGCCGGGCGGCGAGACGGGCTTCCTGATCGCGGTGAACGTGCTGGTCTTCTTCCTGGCGTTCTTCCTCGATTTCTTCGAGCTCGCCTTCATCATCGTGCCGCTGCTGGCGCCCGCCGCCGACAAGATGGGCATCGACCTCATCTGGTTCGGCGTGCTGCTCGGCATCAACATGCAGACGAGCTTCATGCACCCGCCCTTCGGCTTCGCGCTGTTCTATCTGCGCTCGGTCGCGGCGAAGGTTCCCTATCTCGACAAGGTGACGGGCAAGCTGACGCAGCCGGTGACGACGGGGCAGATCTATTGGGGTGCGGTGCCCTTCGTCGGCATCCAGATCCTCATGGTCGGCCTCACCATCCTCTTCCCCGGCATGGTCATGCACTACAAGGGCGAGGGGAGCGGCATCGATCCGGCGACGATCAGGATCGAGGTGCCCGGCTTCGGCACCGGCCTGACGCTGCCCGACAACGGCGGCGGCCTCGGCCTTCCCGGAGGGCTCCAACTTCCGGCCGGCAATCCGCTGGACGGAAGCGGCGGGGAAAAGCCGGCCGAAGGCGGCCAGCCCGGCACGGAGCAGAAGCCCGCTACGGACCTGTCGAGCCCGCCTTCGTTCAATTAAGGGGCGGGGGAGCCTGCCCCTCATCCCGCTGCCGCGACCTTCTCCCCGCAGGCGGGGAGAAGGGAGCCGTGGCGATGCTTCGCCTGTAATTGAAGGAAAACAGCGCGGCAAAGTCCCTTCGCTCCGCTTGCGGGGAGAAGGCGGCCGGCAGGCCGGATGAGGGGCATGGCAAGCGCTGCCGTCTCCGGCAATATGGCAACAAACGAAAACCCCGGAGCATCGCTGTCCCGGGGTTTTCCGTCTCTGCTTCCGCCAGCCCTTACAGCTTGTTGCTGCGCTGCTGGATCATCATGAAGGTGTCGTAGTTGTATTCGGCGATCTGGGCATTGAGGTAGAACTCGCCGCGGAAGGCCTTGATCGAGTCCCAGATCTTCTTGAAGGTCGGGTTCGAGGTTTCCATCTCGGCATAGACCTCGTTGGACGCGTCGAAGCAGGCCGACAGGATTTCCTGGCTGAAGGGGCTGAGCTTCGCGCCGGCGGCGACGAGGCGCTTGATGGCGGCCGGGTTCAGGTAGTCGTATTTCTGCAGCATGTCCGCGTCGGTCGCCTGGCAGGCGGTGCGCAGCAGCGACTGGTAGTTCTTCGGCAGGCTCTCGAAGGCTGCCTTGTTGAAGAGGGCATGCACCGTCGGGCCGCCTTCCCACCAGCCGGGATAGTAGTAATAGGGCGCGACCTTGTAGAAGCCGAGCTTCTCGTCGTCATAGGGGCCGACCCATTCGGCCGCGTCGATCGTGCCCTTTTCGAGCGCGGGATAGATGTCGCCGCCGGCGATCTGCTGCGGCACGACGCCGAGCTTTTCGACCACCTTGCCGGCAAAGCCGCCGATGCGCATCTTCAGGCCCTGCATGTCGGCGACGGTCTTGATCTCCTTGCGGAACCAGCCGCCCATCTGCACGCCGGTATTGCCGCCCGGAAAGCCGATGAGGCCCTGCGTGGCAAGGAATTCGTTGAAGAGGTCGATGCCGCCGCCATGGTACTGCCAGGCGTTCATGCCGCGCGCGTTGAGGGCGAAGGGCACGGCCGCACCGAGCGCCCAGACCGGGTCCTTGCCCCAGTAATAGTAGGAAACCGTATGCGCCGCCTCGACCGTGCCGGCCGATGCCGCGTCGGCCGCCTGGAGGCCGGGCACGATTTCACCGGCCGCGAAGACCTGGATCTGGAAATTGCCGTCCGTCGCCTCGGAGACGTATTTGGAAAGGACCTCCGCTCCGCCATAGATCGTGTCGAGCGACTTGGGGAACGACGAGGCGAGGCGCCAGTTGATCTTGGGGCTGCTCTGGGCGATGGCCGGTGCGGCGAGCATCGTGGCGGCGGCGCCACCGACGCCGGCGACACCGGCTTTGCGGATGAATGAACGACGATCCATAGTTTTCCTCCCAATGGCGAGCGGGTCCCTTCCCGCTTTCGTGTCATCGGGCGGAAGCTAACCACGGCGGGTTGGGTGTTTCAAGCCGGGGAGGGAGGAAGGCATGGGCCGCGCGCTACGACTTTCGTCTTAGAGGGGGCCTGCGCTATCTGCCTGTTTTTCAGGCATTTCCGGAGGAGGAGCCGAGGCGGGCGTCAGCCCGCCATCGCTTCCTCGTACTCGGCGGAGAGCTCCAGCCACTGCTCCTCGGCATCGTTCAGCTTATCCACGGCCATGGAGCGCAGCTTGGCCTTCTCGGCGGCCTTGGCGGGGCTCTTCTCGTAGAGCATCGGGTCCGCAAGCTCGGTATCAAGAAGTTGAATCTGCTTCTGCAGTTTCGCCGTCAGGGATTCGATTTCGTTGATCTTTTTCTTCAGCGGCGCAAGCTGCGCGCGCCGGTCGGCATTGGCCTTGCGCAGCTCCGCCTTGTTCGCCTCGCCGCCATTGGTCGGCTTGTCCCTGTCGTCTTTCCTGGCGGACTGGACGATGAGGCTGCGATAATCCTCCATGTCGCCGTCGAAGGATTTGACCGTGCCGTCATTGACCAGCCAGAGCCGGTCGACGGTCGCCTCGATCAGGTGGCGGTCGTGCGAGATCAGGATGACCGCGCCCTCGTAGTCGTTCAGCGCCTCGATCAGCGCGCGGCGGCTGTCGATGTCGAGATGGTTCGTCGGCTCGTCGAGGATGAGCAGGTTCGGCGCGTCGAAGGCGGCAAGGCCCATGAGGAGGCGGGCCTTCTCACCGCCCGAAAGGTCCTTGGCGGCGGTCGACATCTTTTCCGTCGCAAGTCCCATCTGCGCCACGCGGGCGCGGACCTTGGCCTCCGGCGCCTCCGGCATCAGCCGGCGCACATGCTCGACCGGCGACTGGTCGGGAATGAGGTCGTCGAGCTGGTGCTGCGCGAAGAAGCCGATCTTGAGGTTCGGCGCCTTCTTGATGGTCCCGGACTCGGCTTCCAGCCGGCCCGAGATGAATTTGGCGAAGGTCGACTTGCCGTTTCCGTTCGAGCCGAGCAGCGCGATGCGGTCGTCGTTGTCGATCCTCAGATTGATCTGCTTGAGGATCGGCTTGCCCGGCACATAGCCGACCGCGCCGCCCTCGATGGCGACGATGGGCGAGGCGGGCTGCCTTTCCGGCTCGGGGAAGGTGATGGGCTGGACATGCGTCTCGATCACCGCCGCGACCGTGCCCATGCGCTCCAGCGCCTTGATGCGGCTCTGTGCCTGCCGGGCCTTCGTCGCCTTGGCGCGGAAGCGGTCGATGAAGCTTTGCAGGTGTTTTCGCGCGGCGTCGTTCTTGGCCTTCGCCTTCATCTGCAATTCGTCGGCCTCGGCCTTCTGGCGCTCGAACTGGTCGTAGGAGCCGCGGTAGAAGGTGAGCTTCTGCTGGTCGAGATGGACGATGGAGTTGACGGCGGTGTTCAGGAGGTCGCGGTCGTGGCTGATGACGATGACCGTGTGCGGATAGCGCTTCACATAGTCTTCCAACCAGAGCGTGCCTTCGAGGTCGAGATAGTTGGTCGGCTCGTCGAGGAGCAGGAGGTCCGGCTCGGAGAACAGCACGGCGGCGAGCGCCACGCGCATGCGCCAGCCGCCGGAAAAGCTTTTCGCCGGGCGCCGCTGCGCCTCGTGGTCGAAGCCGAGGCCGGCAAGGATGCTGGCGGCGCGCGACTCGGCCGAATGGGCGCCGATATCGGTGAGCCGCGTCTGGATCTCGGCGATGCGATGCGGGTCGCTCGCCGTCTCGGCCTCCTTGAGGAGGCTGGCGCGCTCCTTGTCGGCGGCAAGCACGATCTCGATCAGCGGCTCGTCCGTGCCCGGCGCTTCCTGCGCCACCTGGCCGATGCGCGCGTTCTTCGGCAGCGAGATGGTGCCTGCCTCCGGGGCGAGGTCGCCGGTGATGATGCGGAACAGCGTGGACTTGCCGGTGCCGTTGCGCCCGACGAGACCCGCCTTCGTGCCGCTCGGCAGCGAAACGGAGGCGTTGTCGATGAGAAGACGCCCGGCGACGCGGGCAGTGAGGCCGGAAATCGTGATCATGCCGGCTCTATAGAGCAATTCCCGCGAAAGTGCGAAGCGCTTTTGGCCGGGAAAAACGTCAAAAGGGAAGGTGGCTCAGCCTGCGGCGCCCGCCCGGTAGAGCCGGCCCGCCCGCTCGGACACCTCGGCCGAATAGATGCGCAGCGCAATGCCGCTTTCCGCCGCATAGGCGAGCGCCTGTTCCGCCTGCTCGTAGAGCATGGGGGGCGAGCTTGCCGAATCGCTCAGCGAGACCCCCGCCGTCAGCGTCAGGAAGCCGGCCGGCAATTCGCGGTCCATGAAGGGAAACGGCTTTTCGGCGACCCGCACCGCGATGCGCCGGGCGATGGTGATGGCGATCTCGCGGCTGACATCGCTGAGGAGGAGGCAGAAGAGGTCCGGCCCGGTGCGGGCGACGAAGTCGTGCTTCTTCACCGACTGGCGGAAGATCGCGGCAAGCCGCTTCAGCGTCTTTTCCGCCGCGCCCGCCGGATGCGTCTCGGCGAATTCCTTCAGCTGCTCGACGCGGAAGAGGAGAAGCGCCGAGGTGTTCTCGCCGGCCTCCTTCTGGAAGAAGTCCTTCAGGCGGCCGATGAGGGCGGCGTGATTGGCAAGGCCCGTCACCGGATCGTGCGTCAGCGCCGCGCGGCTGACGGAAAGGCCGGAGCGCAGGCCGTCGAGATGGTTCTGGAGGTCGTCGATGCGCGCGGAGGCGGCGCGGTCGGCGCCGAGGATGTCCTGCACCAGCGAGAGCAGGCGCACCGCGTCGCCGGCGAAATCCGAAATGCCGAGCACCGGATCGCGGTTCATGCGTGCGGCGATCTCCTCGAGCTCCAGCACGGCGGCGGCACGCTGGCGCTGGTTCTCCTCCGTCGTCTTCGAGATTTCCGTGAGCAGGCGCACGGCTTCGCCCGCGGCCTGGCCGGCGGCGAGCACATTGTGGCTCGGCAGCGAATGGCGCAGCGCGATGGAATCGAGGGCCGATTGCTCGGGTGCCTTGCCCAGCGCCGCGATCTCGCGCGAAACGCCCGCATTGCCGTTCAGCGCCTCGAAGAGAAGCTCGTAGTTGCGCGGCAGCGCGGCGATGCCGAGGCTGGCCATGACATGGGCGATGCGCGCCATGATCGGCGGTACGGGGGACTGCGCGTCCTTGGGGGCGGGTTGTACTTTGCTGCTCATGAAACGCCGTAAGGTGAAGCGCGGGCGGCGGAGGCCTGCCCGCTGGAATCTGTCGGCGTAACTATCGGATTGCGCGGTTAATTTTGCGTGTGCTGAATCAAAGATTCAACCGCATTTGACGAATGTCAGGAGCGTGGCTGTACGGCGGGCGACGCGGCCGGCGCCCCGCCGGCCACAACCTGCGGACGGTCAGGCCGTGCGCCGGGCGAGCGGGATCACCCGCATCATCTGGCTGATCACCGTCGGGCGCCGCGCATTGTTGGCGCGCAACGTCCTGTTTTGCAATTCCCGCATGGCGGCGGCGTAGCCCTCGGCCCGCGCCTCGTCCAGCGCGACGTCGAATGTCTTTTCGATCACCGGATAGCATTCCTCCGGCAGGTAGGCGTTCGGGGCGTCCGTGCCGTAAACGCGGGCCATCTTGCAAAGCGTACTGCCGAGCAGGGCTGCCCACTCTTCGTTCGTTCTTGCCATTGTATTTCCTCTCTCCGGGCGAGGCGCGTGCCGTTCGGCGTTGGCCCCAATGGCAGCGACTATCCCATCACCGATCGCCCGTGCCTGTCACCTGGGTGACAGGGCGGTACAGCCCCCAAATCGGTGTCGAGCGCTTCCATACTCCTCGACTGTATCACTACTGTTGCAGGAACAGGAAGATGTCGCTCGCCCTAAAATTTACAGGAATTCCGTTCCCTCCGTCCGCAGGAAGTAGATGAGGTCGAGCGACAGGCTCGGGCCTCCGAGCGCCGTCAGCATGGCGTGGCACTGGCCGCGATGATGGGTCTGGTGGTTGAAGACATGGGTCAGCGCCGCACGCAGCGAATGAGTGACGATCGCCGGATTGGTGATCGGGCTATAGGTGAAATCCGCCGCGATCCTTTCCTCCGTCAGCGAATCGACGAAGGCGGCCAGACGGGCGTCCTCCGCCTGCCGGGCGGCCGTGAGGCTCGCCAGGTCCTCGTGCAGGATGGCGTCCAGCCGTCGCGGCGCATCGCCTTCCCCGGTGAAGCGCTTGATCCAGATGCGGTCCGCCGCAAGCAGGTGGTTCAGCGTGCCGTGCAGCGAGCCGAAGAAGGCGCCGAGGTTCCGGCGATAGTCGGCATCCTCCAGCTTGCCGGCCTCCGCATAGACGAGGCGGTTGGCCCAGGCATTGTAGGCGGCGTACATGCGATAGTGGTCGAGCATCGTTGTCTCCGTGGTTTGCCGGACTATAGACCGGCCCACGATCGAGCGCGTGAATGCCATCCATGAAATTATCTGATTTGCGCCGGGCGCCGCGCTGGGCTCCTATGCGGCTGGATCGATCGAAGAGGTTGCCATGACACGACTGCTCTATGCGCTCGCCGGCGCGGACAAGGCCCGCCAGTTTTCGCCCCATGTCTGGAAGACCGTGATGTCGCTCGCCCACAAGGGGCTCGACTATGAGACGGTGCCGGTGGGCTTCACCGAGATTCCGACCATCGAGGACGGCAGCACTGCGACGGTGCCGCTGCTGCGCGACGGCGACCGGCTGGTGCGCGACAGCTTCGAAATCGCCGTCTATCTGGACGAAGCCTATCCCGACCGCCCGACCCTGTTCGGCGGGGAGGGCGGCAGGGCGATGGCCCGCTTCATCGAGAACTGGTCGCAGTCGACCCTGCACATGGCCGTCACCCGCATCGCCATCCTCGATATCCACGACATGCTCGGGCCGGCCGACCGGGCCTATTTCCGCCGCAGCCGCGAGACGCGGCTCGGCGCTTCGCTGGAGGACATCGCCGCCGCCGGCGCGGCGGAGATCGAAGGCTTTGCGAAAAGGCTCCAGCCGCTGCGCAACATGCTGAAGGTGCAGCCCTTCATCGGCGGGGAGGGGCCGCTCTTTGCCGACTATATCGTCTTCGGCGCGCTGCAATGGCTACGCACGACGGCGGGCACGAAGGTGCTGGAGGACGACGACCCCGTCGCACTGTGGTTCGCCCGCTGCCTCGACCTTCACGGCGGCGCCGGCCATCGTGTGACGGCTGCATGAAAGTTTGAGGCCAGCAACGGCAAAAGCCGCCACCCCCTTGTTTTGCGGGGCGTTGGCGGCTATGGAACCGCCACTTTCACCGGAAAACCAAGGGAAACGGGAAAATGGCGATTGAACGCACCTTTTCGATGATCAAGCCGGACGCGACGAAGCGCAACCTGACCGGCGCCATCACCAAGATGCTTGAAGATGCGGGTCTCCGCGTCGTTGCTTCCAAGCGCGTCTGGATGAGCCGCCGCGAAGCCGAAGGCTTCTACGCCGTTCACAAGGAGCGTCCGTTCTTCGGCGAACTCGTCGAAGGCATGACCTCCGGCCCGACGGTCGTCCAGGTTCTCGAAGGCGAGAACGCGATCCTCAAGAACCGCGAAGTCATGGGCGCCACCAACCCGGCCAATGCCGACGAAGGCACCATCCGCAAGACGCACGCCCTGTCGATCGGCGAAAACTCGGTCCACGGCTCGGATGCTCCGGAAACCGCTGCCCAGGAAATCAAGTACTGGTTCTCCGACACCGAAATCGTCGGCTGAATCGGTTTGTCCGGCTCAGGCCGGAAACCTTTGAAATGAATCGGGAACCGGGGCCGCAAGGCTCCGGTTCTTTCGTTTGTCTAGAACGCCGCCCCGCCCGCCAGCGTCACCCTCGGCCTTGAGCCGAGGGTCCATGCCGCACCCGGTGGATGGATGCTCGGGTCAAGCCCGAGCATGACGGAGGAGAGGTTTCAGGATTCTACCGGCCCTATGGAGCCGTGGCCGAAGGGCCGCTTTACTTGGAGCACTTCGTCATTTCGAAATGCGCGGGCGCCTTGCCGTCCTTGAAAACCTCGGGATTCTTGTCGTAGCCGGGGCCGACGACGAGGGCTTTCGCCGGCAGGATGCTCTGGTCGGCGCTCGACGTCACCTGCGTCTCGATGGATTGCAGCCTGCCGCCGTCCGGCCCCACCACCGCGATCGTGACCTTGTAGGGCCGCGCCTTCTTCACGCAGGTCACGTCGGGGCTTTCCAGCACCACCTTCGGCAGGTTGGGGAAGATCCTGCGCTCCAACGTCAGCGGCGCGCCGCCCGCCGGGTTCTCGAATTCCGCCTTGACGACGGTGCCGTCGGGCAGGGGCGCCATCTGCTCCAGCGTGACGAGATAGGTCGCATAGGCGAGGCGGTAGTTGAAGACGAACATCTTGCCCGTCAGCTTCAAGGGATCGCCGCCCGTCTCGCGCTGGCAGGCAGCGAGCGCAAGGGCAAGCGGCAGCAGGATCGCCAGGTATTTCCTCATGGCCGTACTTCCTCGCGATTGCGGCGGTAATGCCGGCTCGCCTTCGCGCGGTTGCCGCAGACCGCCATGTCGCACCAGGTGCGTGAGCGGTTGCGGCTGCGGTCGAGGAAGAGCCATCCGCAGTTCGGGCAGATCTTCAGTCGCTCCGGTTCG
This sequence comes from Shinella sp. R2-11, assembly GCF_055330205.1. Lineage (NCBI taxonomy): Bacteria > Pseudomonadati > Pseudomonadota > Alphaproteobacteria > Hyphomicrobiales > Rhizobiaceae > Shinella > Shinella sp. R2-11. The sequence continues at coordinate 103,643 of NZ_JBVAPC010000008.1, forward strand.
GGCCGGGCGATCAGCAGCAGGGCCGAGCGGGCCGTCGCGGTATCGAGCGCCCGCGGCCTCTCGCCGGAAAGGCGCAGCGTCGCGGCCGCCGCCTCCAGCAGATCGGCGAGCAGCGCCGGCTTTGCGCCTGCCTGTACCTCGGCGCGGAAATGCCGGTCTATCGCCTCGCGCAGCGTGACCAGCCCCACGCGCGCCTCCGGGGCAACAGGCTCCAGCGGGCCGAAAAGGGCGCGCTCCGCCCCATGCCGGTTCGCGCCGGCGGCAAAGGCATCTATCACCGCCGGATCGGCGAAGCGGTCGATCCGCCGCTCGGGATCGGCGCGCAGCACGACGGAATTCGCGACATCGAGCGCAAGCACGCCACCGGAAAAGCGATGCGGGGTCCAGGAAAAGGTCATGGCGATATTCTAACTGGTAAAGGCAATTTTACCAGTTATAATTCTGGAAAGATGCGGAGCCGCCATGGCCTATTTTCTCCAGCAGATCGCCAATGCCGCGCCCGTGGCCGCGCTTTATGCGGCGCTCGCCTTCGGCTATTCCATCGCCTTCGCGGTCACGCGCCGGGCGGATGTGGCCTATGGTGCGCTCTTCGCCTTCGCGGCGCAGATGTTCGTGCTCTTCGCGAGCGTCGGCTGGACGCGGCTCTGGCTGGTCCTGCCGGCCGCGCTCGCCTTCGGCGCAGCCGCCGCGCTGCTTTATGGCGTCGGCGCCGGCATCCTCATCGGGCGCCATGTCATGCGGCCGCTCGCCTTTTCCTCGGACAACACGGTCGTGGTCGCCGCGCTCGGCATCGTGCTTGTGCTGATGGAAACCGCGCGGCTCGCCTCGGATACCAAGAGCCTCTGGCTGCCGCCGCTGCTCGGCACGCGGGTCGTGTTCTGGGACAATCCCGGCTTTCCCGTGGTGTTGACCGTCCTGCAGCTCGTCAACACGGCCGCCATGGTGGCCATCGTCGCCGTCGGCCACGCCTTCCTCGTCCGCTCGGCCTGGGGCCGCCGCTGGCGGGCGGTGTCGCAGGACCGCGCGGCGGCGGCGCTCTGCGGCGTCGATGCGGGCGCGATCTTCCTGACGGCCTATGCCGCGGCGGCGCTGATCGCCAGCATCACCGGCATCCTCGCCGTTTCCTACTATGGCAACATGGATTTCGGCGCTGCCATGGTCTTCGGCGTCAAGGTGCTCTTCATCGCCGCCATCGGCGGGGCAGGGGCGCCGCTCCGCTCCGCGCTCGGCGGGGCCGCGATGGGCCTGGCCGAAACCGTCTGGAGCGCCTATGGCGCGTTCCTTTGGCGGGACCTCGTGATCTTTTCCGGGCTGGTGCTGCTGCTGGTGATCTTCCGGCGGGAGCGGCTGGTGCCGTAGCGGGCGTACCGCGGGCTGTGGGTCCTCGGGTCGAGCCCGAGGATGACGCAAGAAGGATGGATTTGCAAATGAGGTCCGTTCCGCGCCGTTCAATAGGAGAGTGACCTTTCCTCCCCTCCGTCATCCTCGGGCTCGACCCGAGGATCCAGCCATACGGCACCACGGCAACCGTCCCGCTAGGACCACTTCCCCCGCGCCCGGTCGTCGCTCTCCTTGGCATCGACCCAGCCGCCTTCGCTTCCGTCGGAAAAGTGCTCCTTCTTCCAGAAGGGCGCGGAGGTCTTCAGGTAATCCATGACGAAGGAGGCGCCGTCGAAGGCGGCGTGGCGATGCGGGGCGGCGGCGATGACGAGGACGATGTTTTCGCCGGGAGCGATCCTGCCGGTGCGGTGGATGGCGGCGATGCCGAGGAGGGAAAAGCGTTCGACGGCCTCATGGCAGATGCGGCCGATCTCGGCTTCCGCCATGCCCGGATAATGCTCGAGTTCCAGCGCGGAAAGCCGTCCGCCCTCGTCACGGCAGAGGCCCGTGAAGGTCACGATGGCGCCCGCCGCTGCCTGTCCACCCGTCACCCGTGCCGTCTCGGCCGCGATGTCGAAATCGTCCGTCTGGACGCGCACGGTGACCGGTGCCGGGGCGCGGCCGGTCACGGCTCAGCCTCCCGTCATCGGCGGGAAGAGGGCGATCTCCCGGGCGCCGGCAATCGGCTCGTCGTGCTCGACATGTTCCTGGTCGATCGCGATGCGGATGACCTTGTCGTGCTCAAGTGCGTGGGCATAGTCCTCGCCGAGCGTCTTGAGATAGCGCAGGAGTTCGCCGCCGGTGGTCACGGAGACCGGCAGGTCGATGTCTTCCTCGCCCTTGCCGATCCGTTCGCGCACCCAGGCGAAGTAGACGAGCCGCGTCATCTCACTCGTCCACGATATGCTTCAGGCCGGCGCGGAAATAGTCGTAGCCGGTATACATGGTGATGGCGGCGGCGACCCAGAGCAGCACGATGCCGATCTCGGTCGTATAGGGCAGCACCTTGTCGCCGGCCGGGCCGGCCAGCAGGAAGCCGATGGCGAGCATCTGGATCGTCGTCTTCCACTTGGCGATGCGCGTCACGGGCACGCTCACCTTGAGGTCTGCGAGATATTCGCGCAGGCCAGAAACGAGGATCTCACGGCACAGGATGATGATCGCCGCCCAGATCGTCCAGCCGGCGATGGTGCCGTCCGCGGCCATCAGCAGCAGCACCGAGGCGACGAGCAGCTTGTCGGCGATCGGGTCCAGCATGCGGCCGATATTCGACGTCTGGTTCCAGATGCGGGCGAGATAGCCGTCGAGATAGTCGGTGATGGACGCCGCGACGAACAGCCAGAAGGCCGTCCAGCGCGCAAAGTCCGACGACTCCAGCCGCCCTTCGATGAAGAAGCAGAGGACGATCAGCGGAACGGCCAGGATGCGGCCGTAGGTGAGGAGGTTCGGGATGCTATATGCGCGGGAAGCCATGGATTTTTCGGTCTCGTCAGTTTACGGCTAGATGAGGTCTTTGTGACTGCAACGTCAACCTTTGTTTCCGGCAATTCTTGGCGAATTTGCGGAGGGCGGCGCAATGCCGCTCCCAACGCCCCGGTTTCCGGTGATGAAAACTCCACTTTTCTCCGGATAGGCCCGCCATTCATCGTCGGAACGCGAATATGCGCCGCCCGTCAGCCGGCCGCGTCGTCGTGGAAATGGTTGTAGACGAGGCGGGCGACGCTTTCCGAGATGCCGCCGACGGCCATCAGGTCCGCCATGGCGGCGCGCGAGACGGCCTTGGCGGTGCCGAAATGCTGGAGCAGGGCGCGCTTGCGCGTCGGGCCGATGCCGGCGATCTCGTCGAGCGGGTTCTTGACCATCTCCTTCTTGCGCCGCGCCCGGTGCGAGCCGATGGCGAAGCGGTGCGCCTCGTCGCGCAGGCGCTGCACGAAATAGAGCACCGGATCGCGCGGCGGCAGCGAGAAGTCGGCAATGCCTTTCATGAAGAAGCGCTCGCGCCCCGCCTCGCGGTCCGCGCCCTTGGCGACGCCGATGGCGATCACCTGGTCGGTGATGCCGAGTTCTTCGAGGATGGCGCGCACCGCCGTCATCTGGCCCTGGCCGCCATCGATGAGGATGACGTCGGGCCAGGCGGGGAAGGGCAGGTCCGCCGCCTCCGCGCCCGTATCCGCATTGCGGTCCGGCAGGCCCTCTTCCTTGATGAGGCGGGAGAAACGCCGGGTCATGACTTCCTTCATCATGCCGAAGTCGTCACCGGGCGTGATGTCGGTCGATTTGATGTTGAACTTGCGGTACTGGCCCTTCACGAAGCCTTCCGGCCCCGCCACCACCATGCCGCCGACGGCATTGGTGCCCATGATGTGCGAGTTGTCGTAGATCTCGATGCGGCGCGGCACATAGGGCAGCTTGAAGGTCGCGGCGAAGCCTTCGAGCAGGCGCGACTGCGAGGCCGTCTCGGCGAGCTTGCGCCCGTGCGCTTCGCGGGCATTGGCCACGACATGGTCGACGAGGTCCTTCTTCTCGCCGCGCTGCGGCACGGAGATGGCGACCCTGTGCCCCGAGCGCTCGGAAAGTGCCTGCGAGAGCAGGTCGATCTCCTCGACCTGCTCGGACAGCAGGATCTGCCGGGGACAGGGCTTGTCGTCGTAGAACTGCGCGAGAAAGGCGTTCAGCACCTCCGCGCCGGTAAGCTGCGGGTCGGCCTTGGGGAAATAGGCGCGGTTGCCCCAGTTCTGCCCGGTGCGGAAGAAGAAGACCTGGATGCAGGAAATGCCGCCCTCGTGATGGATGGCGAAGACGTCCGCCTCCTCCACGCCGGCCGGGTTGATGCCCTGGTGGCTCTGGACATGGCTGAGGGCCGCCAGCCGGTCGCGATAGACGGCGGCGCGCTCGAAATCGAGGTCCTCCGCCGCGGCGTTCATGGCCTCGGCCATATGCGCCTTCACCTTCTGGCTCTTGCCGGAGAGGAAGTCTTTCGCCTCCTGCACCAGTTCGGCATAGTCGCTATCGCTGATCTCATGGGTGCAGGGCGCGGAACAGCGCTTGATCTGGTAGAGGAGGCACGGCCGCGTGCGCGTCTCGAAGACGCTGTCGGTGCAGGTGCGCAAGAGGAAGGCGCGTTGCAGCGAATTGATGGTGCGCCCCACCGCGCCCGCCGAGGCGAAGGGGCCGAAATAGTCGCCCTTGCGGCTGCGCGCGCCGCGATGCTTGAAGATAGCCGGTGCGCGGCTATCGCCGGTCACGAGGATATAGGGAAACGACTTGTCGTCGCGCAGCAGCACGTTGAAGCGCGGGCGCAGCCGCTTGATGAGATTCGCCTCCAGCAGCAGCGCCTCGGTCTCGGTGCGCGTGGTGACGAACTCCATGTTCGCCGTCAGGCGAATCATCTGCGTAATGCGGTTGGAATGGCCGCGGCCCTGCGCGTAGTTGGTGACGCGCTTCTTCAGGCTGCGCGCCTTGCCGACATAGAGCACGTCGCCGTCCGCATTGAACATGCGGTAGACGCCGGGGCTGTTCGGCAGGCGCTTGACGAAGGCCTGGATCCTCTCGGCGCCGATGAGGCCCTCGGGCACGTCGCCGCCCTCGTTCCAGTCTATGCCCGGGGTGGCGATGGCGGGCGCGGCGCTGCCTTCGGGCGGGCTTTCCTGAAGCTCGTCTTCCTCGTCGGTCTCGTTTTCGTCATAGAGGATGCCGCCATCCTCCACCTTCCGGCCGTTCATTCCGCTATTCCCCCGACATCGGGTGTTTCCCAGGCGAGATGCTGCCCGCCGTCGAGCGCTATCATTTGCCCCGTAATGGACGGCGTGTCGAACAAAAAGCGAACTGTGCGGCCGAATTCCTCCAGCGAGGGGCCGCGTCGGAGGATCAAACCCTCCACCTGCGCCTGGAAGGCGGCATCGTCCTGCCGCTCGTTCGGCAGGGAAGGGCCGGGGCCGATGGCATTGACCCGCACCCGCGGCGCGAAGCTCTGCGCCATGGTCCGCGTCGCCATCCAGAGAGCGGACTTGGAGAGCGTATAGGAATAGTAGCGCGGCGTCGGGTTCCAGACGCGCTGGTCGATGATGTTGACGATCGAGCCCGCATGTCCCTCGGGAAGCTGCCGGACGAAATCGCGCGTAAGGATCGACGGCGCCTTAACGTGCACGGCGAAATGCCGGTCCCACAAGTCGTCGTCGAAGGCCTCCACGGTGTCTGGCTTGAACAGCGAGGCGTTGTTGACGAGGAGGTCGATCGGACCGAGGGCGCCGTTGACGCGGTCCATCAGCCGCGCCGTCGCCGCGCCGTCCGCGAGGTCGCATTGCACCGCGGCCGCCGTGATGCCCTGCCCGGCGAGCCCGCGGACCATGTCCTCGGCGTCCTCCAGGGACTCGTTTGCATGGATGGCGACGGCAAAACCATGTGCCGCGAGATCGTCCACGATGGCCTTGCCGATACGCTTTGCGCCGCCCGTTACGAGGGCCGTTTTCAAGGGCTTCTTCAAGAAAAGTCCGTCCTGCCGATTCATTTGATTAACCGGCCCAAGATATAGACATCTCTGCGCAGGCTTAAACTCCCCCGGAAAATTGGTTGCGGAAAAATTAACCGCGGAGGCAATTTCAAAGTAATTTGAAGTATATTTTACCGTATTCCTCGCTGATTGAAATCATGGTTAATGAATTGCCTGTTGTTCAAAAGTCACATCCAATTTGTGCCGCGTGTCTGCCACAATCATTTCACATTTTGGCTCTTCCATTTCCTCAATCTTTATTCAATTTCACCTCAACCGGGCGGGACTGAATTGCAAATGACGACGCCCGTCAGCCTCCCAGAGAGGGCGTCGTTTAGTAAAGGAGAATAACATGCGTACACTTATCGCTACCCTCGTCGCTTCGACCGTTTCGATGGTCGCCTTCCAGGCCGCACACGCTGCCGACGCCATCGACGAAGTTCCGCAGGCTCCGGCCGCGGAATATTCGGAACCGGTCGTCAAGAACTGGTCGGGCGCCTATGTCGGTGGCACGGCCACGTGGCAGAACGGCAAGTTCAACGGTCAGCACAACAACCGCGCGCACGGCTTCGGCGGCGGCGTCTACGGTGGTTACAACATGCAGAGCGGCCAGATGGTCTATGGCGGCGAAGCCGACCTGAACTATTCGGGCGTCGACAACACGGCCAACGGCTTCAAGGCCAAGCAGGGCGCCAACGGCTCGATCCGCGGACGCGTCGGTGTCGACCTCAATCCGGTCCTAGTCTACGGCACGGCCGGTATTGCAGCCTCGAACGTCGAGGTCAAGAATCCTGGCGTTGGCAAGGATGATGCGACGATGCTCGGCTGGACGGCCGGTGCTGGCGTGGAAGCCTTCGTTACGGACAACGTGACCGCCCGCGTCGAATACCGCTACAGCGATTACGGCAAGAAGAACTTCCGTGGCGCCGGCGTAAAGAGCGGCTTCGAGGACCACAGCATTCGCGTCGGTATGGGCGTGAAGTTCTAAGTCGCAACGGCTCAGGAAATGCGAAGAGGCCGGGCGAAAGCCCGGCCTTTTTGTATTGTGCTCTCAGCCCTTGAACATCGCGTAGTCGGGGAAGACGGTTTCGAAGCGGGCGAGGTAGCGCTTCAGCTTCGGCCGGCCGCGCTGCCACTTTCCGGCAAAGCGCATCTCGATGTAGCGCAGCATGGCGGCGAGGGCGAAGTGGCCGGCATGCGGTTTCTTGCCGAGGCGCGGCATGTTGGCTTCGAGGTGATCGAGCGCGCGCTCGACCTTCTGCCACTGGCGGTCGATCCAGGGCTGGTGAACCTTGTCCTCCGGCCGCGTGCGGCGTTCGTAGACGATGGAGAGCAGGCTGTCGCACATGCCGTCGGCGGTCGCCTCCAGCACATCGACCTCGGTGCGCTTGGCGGCGTTGCGCGGATAGAGCGTGCCGCGCGTCTGGCGGTCGATATAGTTCATGATCGCCCGACTGTCGTAGACGGCGAGCCCGTCGTCGGTGAGAAGCGTCGGGATCTTGCCGAGCGGATTGGCGGCGAGAAGCTCGGCCGGGTTCGCATTGGTGTCGACGACGACCGCATCGACCGGAAGACCGGCATAATGGGCGGCCATGCGCACCTTGGTGGAGTAGGGAGAGGCGTCGGAATAGAAGATCTTCATAGGTGGTTCCTGTTCTAGCGGATGGGCGGCTGTTCGATGGACGGGGCGCGGCAGGCGGCGCGGTCGACGGCGGGGCAGGTGCGGAAGGCAAGGTCCGCCGTCATGCAGATGCGGACCTCCTCCAGCCGGCCGTCCTCGCAGGTGACGGCGATGCCCTTGGGGTCGAGCCCGGGATTGGCGGCGATGAAGGCGCTTTCCACCGTGTCTGGCGAAAGACGGCGGCCGCCGCGGCCTGCCTCGGCCGGAATGCGGATGCGCTCGAAGGCGGCGCGGACCACGGCGAAATAATCCTTCTGGGAAAGGCCCGAGCAACTGCCGTGCTTGCGCCATTCATGGCCGACCAGCCCCATGGAGGGAATGATGTCGAGAACGGTGCGGCCAAGGCTCTCCGGCACGCGGTCCGATTCCCGCGTCGGACAATATTCCGGATAGCCGCGCTCGTTCTGCGGCCAGAGCCCGTGCACGATGAAGCCGTTGTTCTCGCCGCGGCGGCACTGCTGCGTCCTGCCGCCGGCATCGTTGTCCGCGCACCAGGTCGGCGACCAGGAGAGCGAGAGGACGTAGAAGTCGAAGCCCTTGCCGAGCGGCGCCTGCGCCCGCTTTTCCGGCGCGGCGTGATTCCTCTCCGGCTTGGCCTTCCCGGCCGGTTTTTCCTCGCCGCAGCCGGCGAGCGCGGCCATGCCGGCGAAGAGCAGCGGGACGAGGATGGAGGAGGGCCGTCGCATCATGGCGCGGCCGCGGGCAAGCATGTCATGAAGGTCTCCCGGTTCGGCGCGCGATTGTTGCCGCCGAAGGAGAAAGGTCAAGAGGCCTTCGCTTCGCCTGCAAGCCAGAAAATACGCGCCGCGGCGAAACGGTCCTGCGCCAGCCGCTCCTTGAGGAAGGGCAGCAGCACGTCGAGCTCCTGCTTCAGCGTGAAGGGCGGGTTGACGACGATGAGGCCGGAGCCCGTCAGCCCCGTCGTCTCCCGGTCGCTCCTCACGGAAAGCTCGGCGCAGAGCATCTTGGCAATGCCCGTCTCTTTCAGCGCCTTGTGGAAGGCGGCGGTTGGCGCGTTCTTCTTCAGCGGATACCACAGGCAATAGACCCCGCCGGCAAAGCGGCGCACGGCCTTTTCCAGCCCGTCGACCAGCCGCTCGTATTCGCCCTCGATCTCGAAGGGCGGATCGACCAGCACGATGCCGCGCTTCTCCTTCGGCGGCAGATGCGCGCCCAGCGAAAGCCAGCCGTCGAGATGGGTGATGCGGCTCTGGAAGTCGCCGTCGAAGAGGCGATGCAGCGTCTCGTAGTCGTCCGGATGCAGCTCCATGGCCGAAAGCCTGTCCTGCGGGCGGAACAGCATGCGGGCGAGCTTTGGCGAGCCGGGATAATGGGTTAGCCCGCCCTGCGGATTCAGTTCCTGAATGACCTTGAGATAAGGTTCAAGGATGGCGGCCACCGCCGCCGGCATGTTGCCTTCGAGCAGCCGGCCGATGCCGTCGCGCCATTCACCGGTCTTCTGCGCCTCCTCGCTGGAAAGGTCGTAGAGCCCGATGCCGGCATGGGTATCGAGCACGCGGAAGGCCTTGTCCTTGCCCTGCATGTATGTGACGAGGCGGGCAAGCACGGCATGTTTCAGCACATCCGCGAAATTGCCGGCATGGTAGATGTGGCGGTAGTTCATGGAGCGCTGCCCGGGATCGTCCGCAATGATGCGACGATGAATTGTTGCGATGGTAGAACGTTTTGCCTTTTGGCCGTTTGCGCTCTGCAATATAGAAAAGCCATGAACGTTGCGACCCCCCATCTCGGAAAAGCGCGGATCGGCCATTCGGCCTGCCCGCACGACTGTCCCTCGACCTGTGCCCTCGATATCGAGATCGATGCGGAAGGCCGCATGGGCCGCGTCAGGGGCAGCGCCGACAACAGCTACACGGCCGGTGTCATCTGCGCCAAGGTCGCCCGTTACGCCGAACGCCTCTATCATCCCGACCGGTTGATGAAGCCGCAGGTCCGCAAGGGCGCCAAGGGCAGCGGCGAATGGGCCGACATCTCCTGGGAAGCCGCATTGGACGCCATCGCCGAAGCCTTCGTCAAGGCCGAGCAGGCGCATGGCACGGAGGCGGTCTGGCCCTATTACTACGCTGGCACGATGGGCCTCGTGCAGCGCGATTCCATCGAGCGCCTGCGCCATGCGAAACGCTATTCCGGCTTCTTCGATTCCATCTGCACCAATCCGGCCTGGACGGGCTTCACCATGGGCGCCGGCACGCTGCGCGGTCCCGATCCGCGCGAAATGGCGAAGTCCGACTGCGTGGTGATCTGGGGCACGAACGCCGTCTCCACGCAGGTCAACGTGATGACCCATGCCGTGAAGGCGCGCAAGGAGCGGGGCGCGAAGATCGTCGTCATCGACGTCTACGACAACCCGACGATGAAGCAGGCCGACCTCGCGCTGAAGCTCAAGCCGGGCACCGACGCCGCGCTCGCCTGCGCCGTCATGCATGTCGCCTTCCGCGACGGCTATGCCGACCGTGCCTATATGCAGAAATTCGCGGACGATCCGGCCGGCCTCGAAGCCCATCTCGCGACCCGCAATCCGCAATGGGCGGCCGACATCACCGGCCTTGCCGTCGAGGAGATCGAGGCTTTCGCCGCGCTCGTCGGGCAGACGAAGAGAAGCTTCTTCCGTCTCGGCTACGGCTTCACCCGCAGCCGCAACGGCGCGGTTTCCATGCATGCCGCGCTTTCCGTCGCCACGGTTCTCGGCTCCTGGCAATATGAGGGCGGCGGCGCGTTCCACAGCAATTCCAGCATCTTCCATCTGCGCAAGGGCGAGCTGACGGGCGCGAAATTCGTCGACCCCGATATCCGCATGCTCGACCAGTCGCAGATCGGCCGCATCCTGATGGGCGATGCCGTCGCGCTACGCGATCGCGGCCCGGTCACCGCCATGCTGATCCAGAATACCAACCCGGCGAACGTCGCGCCCGAACAGCGCCTCGTGAAGCAGGGCTTTCTGCGCGATGACCTCTTCGTCGCCGTGCACGAGCAGTTCATGACCGATACGGCAAAGCTCGCCGATATCGTTCTGCCCGCCACCATGTTCGTCGAGCATGACGACATCTATCGCGGCGGCGGCCACCAGCACATCCTGCTCGGCCCCAAGCTCGTCGAGCCGCCGGCGGCCGTGCGCACCAATCTCTTCGTCATCGAGGAACTGGCAAGGCGCCTCGGCATCGCCGGCCTGCCGGGCTTCGGCCTTTCCGAGCAGCAGCACATCACCCGCATGCTGCCCTATTACGAGATGGATTTCGACGGGCTGAGGGAAGAGAAGTGGATCGACTGCCAGCCGGATTTCGAGACGGCGCATTTTTCCAAGGGCTTCGGCTTCCCCGACGGCAAGTTCCGCTTCCGCCCGAACTGGACCAACACGCCGGCTCCCAACAAGCCGCCGAAGGTGCTCGGCGCCTTCGGCCCGCACGAGGCGCTGCCGGCCTTCCCGGACTATGTGACCGTGATCGAGACGGCGGATGCCGACCATCCGTTCCGCCTCGCGACATCGCCCGCCCGCACCTTCCTCAACTCCACCTTCTCGGAAGGCAAGAGCTCTCGCGAGCGGGAAGGGCGGCCGGAGGTGATGATCCACCCGGACGACGCGGCGGCGCAGGGCATCGAGCCGGGCGATATCGTGCGCCTCGGCAACCGGCGCGGCGATATCCGCCTGCATGCGAAGGTAACGGCGGAAGCCAAGCCCGGCGTGCTCATCGCCGAAGGCATCTGGCCGAATTCCGCCCATCTCGACGGCGAGGGCATCAACGTGCTGACCGGCGCCGATCCCATCGCGCCCTATGGCGGCGCGGCCTTCCATGATAACCATGTCTGGCTGCGCAAGGCCTGACGCCGAAGGGTATTCCATGTCCGCAGAAAAGCAGTCGTCCGTCCGTATCGTCGAGCAGCAGACGGTCTGGAAGCGTTTCATCCACTTGCGCACCCTCGTCCTCGAACAGACCCGCGCTGACGGCCGCGTCGAGTTCCTCGACCGCGAGGTGCACGACCACGGTGCCGCGGCGGCGATCCTCCTCGTCGATCCGGTGCGCCAGACGGTCGTGCTGGTGCGCCAGTTCCGCCCCGGCGCCTTCCTCGGCGGCCACCCGGACGGTTTCCTCCTCGAAGTGCCCGCCGGCCTTCTCGATGACGACAGCCCGGAGGACGCCATCAGCCGCGAGGCGATGGAGGAGACCGGCTATGCGGTGAGCGACCTCCGACACGTCTTCGACATGTATTCCAGCCCCGGCACGCTGACGGAACGCGTCTCATGCTTCGCCGCTCACATCGATTCCGCCAGGCGCGACGGCAAGGGCGGCGGCGTGGACGGCGAGGGCGAGGATATCGAGATCGTCGAAATGCCCATCGACGAGGCCTGCGGCCTGATCGCCAACGGCGGCATCGTCGATTCAAAGACGATCATGATGCTGCAATGGCTGATGCTGAATCGCGAGGCGTTTGGGTAACGGGAATCGTGAGACACCCTCGGCCTTCCCGCAGAAGGTTTCCGCATCGATCGAAATGGAATGCAAAAGGCGCGGCAGATTAAGTCCCTCCCCCTTGTGGGGAGGGATTTAGGGAGGGGTCTTCCCCGTAACGCCCCTGCTACGCGGGGCCGCCCCCTCTGCCTGCCGGCATCTCCCCCACAAGGGGGGAGAAAGCGGGAGGCTTGCTCACCGTTGAAAATTGAATGCCAAGGGAGAGGCACGGTAAGCGCCTCGCCCTTGTGGGAGGGGCCTTTCCCCCGCCAAGCCTTGACAAACGGCCGCCACCATGCGCTTTTCCGCGCGATTTTCTTGGGTAGCTGCGCCGGGACCTTCCCGCGCGGCCCGTCAGCATTTCAGGATACCACGATGCACCGTTACCGCAGCCATACCTGCGCCGCTCTCCGCAAGTCCGATGTCGGTGAGACCGTCCGTCTTTCCGGCTGGGTCCACCGCGTCCGAGATCATGGCGGCGTGCTCTTCATCGACCTGCGCGACCATTACGGCATCACCCAGGTCGTCGCCGACCCTGATTCTCCGGCCTTCAAGAAGGCCGAGACGGTGCGCGGCGAATGGGTGATCCGCATCGACGGTCTCGTCAAGGCGCGCACCGAGGACACGGTCAACAAGACCATGCCGACCGGCGAGATCGAGCTTTACGCACAGGACATCGAGGTTCTGTCGGCCGCGAAGGAACTGCCGCTGCCGGTCTTCGGCGAGCCGGACTACCCGGAAGACGTGCGCCTCAAGTACCGCTTCATCGACCTGCGCCGCGAGACGCTGCACCGGAACATCGTCAAGCGCACGCAGATCATCTCCGCCATGCGCAAGGGCATGGGCGAGGCCGGCTTTGCCGAATACACGACGCCGATCCTCACGGCCTCCTCGCCGGAAGGCGCGCGCGACTTCCTCGTGCCGAGCCGCATCCATGAAGGCAAGTTCTTCGCCCTGCCGCAGGCCCCGCAGCAGTACAAGCAGCTCCTGATGGTCGCCGGCTTCGACCGCTACTTCCAGATCGCGCCGTGCTTCCGCGACGAGGATCCGCGCGCCGACCGCCTGCCGGGCGAATTCTACCAGCTCGACGTCGAGATGAGCTTCGTCACCCAGGAAGACGTCTGGCAGACGATGGAGCCGATGATGACGGCCGTCTTCGAGGAGTTCGCCGAAGGCAAGCCCGTCACGAAGGAGTGGCCGCGCATCCCCTATGACGAGGCGATCCGCAAATACGGCTCCGACAAGCCGGACCTCCGCAACCCCATCGTCATGCAGGCCGTCACCGAGCACTTCGCCGGCTCCGGCTTCAAGGTCTTCGCGAACATGATCGCGTCGAACCCGAAGGTCCAGGTCTGGGCGATCCCGGCCAGGACCGGCGGCAGCCGCGCCTTCTGCGACCGCATGAACGCCTGGGCGCAGTCGACCGGCCAGCCGGGCCTCGGCTACATCTTCTGGCGCAAGGAAGCCGAGAAGCTCGAAGGCGCTGGCCCGCTCGCCAAGAACATCGGCGAGGAGCGCACGGAAGCCATCCGCACGCAGCTCGGCCTCGATGACGGCGACGCCTGCTTCTTCGTCGCCGGCGACCCGGCCAAGTTCTACAAGTTCGCCGGCGAAGCCCGCACGCGCGCCGGCGAGGAACTGAACCTCGTCGACCGCGATCGCTTTGAAATGTGCTGGATCGTCGACTTCCCCTTCTACGAATGGAACGAGGACGAGAAGAAGATCGACTTCGCGCACAACCCCTTCTCCATGCCGCAGGGGGGCCTGGAAGCCTTCGACAGCAAGGATCCGCTGGAGCTGAAGGCTTACCAGTATGACGCCGTCTGCAACGGCTTCGAGATCGCATCGGGCTCGATCCGTAACCAGTCGCCGGAACTGATGGTCAAGGCCTTCGAGAAGGTCGGCCTCAGCCAGGCGGACGTGGAAGAGCGCTTCGGCGGCCTCTATCGCGCCTTCCAGTACGGCGCCCCGCCGCATGGCGGCTGCGCCTTCGGCATCGACCGCGTGGTCATGCTGCTCGTCGGCGCGAAGAATCTCCGCGAGATCTCGCTGTTCCCGATGAACCAGCAGGCGCAGGATCTCCTGATGAACGCCCCGTCGCCGGCAACGCCGACGCAGCTTCGGGAACTGGCGCTCCGCGTCGTTCCGTCCAAGAAGGACTGATATCTGGAAGGCGGGAAGGGCCTTGCCGTTCCCGCCGCCCGGAACAGTCGGGCGCCCACGCCGTTCTCCTTTCGTCAACACAGGAGAACGAACATGCGCAACAGGCTCATCCTTGCCTCCGCGGCGGCGCTTCTGTCGCTGTCCGCCTCGGCCTATGCCCAGGACACGGTGATCGTGCAGGAGGCCGATCCCGTGACGACGGAATCGACCGTCGTCATCCCGGGCGAAGTCCGCACCTACGTCCTGGAGCAGGACGTCCCCTCGGTGCCCTATGAAGGCGATATCCTGATCGGGAGGGTCGTTCCCGATGCGGTGGAAATCCACGCCATCGACGGCCAGCCCGATTATGCCTACACCATCGTCAACGAGCACCGCGTCATCGTGAACCCGCAGACGCGGACCGTCGTCCAGATCCTCGAGTGATCTCGAAACTTTGGAAAACCTGGGAGCCCGGCGTTATGCCGGGCTCTTCCGTTCGTGGCCGCGGACGCCACAATGCCCCGAATTCGCCGCCGGTCGAGCCCAATTCCGCGCATAATCGGTCGAAATGTCTCCCTAGCGTGAACTCGCCTTAAAATGGCGTTTCAAAGACTGGAGGGACTATCCATGACTGTAACGGACGCTGACGATCCCGTTCCCACCGCATCCAGACAAATTCTCCAACCCGAACAGCGCGGCACCGTGGCGACGCTGCTGCGCTCGCCGGGCGTCAAGTTCATCATGATCGGCATCATCTCCGTGGCGCTGCTCGTGCCGCTTCTCCTCGTCTGGGGCCTGACGGAAGAGCGCGCCGAGCGGGCGAGGGACGTCTCGCGCCGCATCGCCAACGGCTGGGGCGGCGAGCAGGCGATCAACGGCCCCTATATCGCCGTGCCCTTCGACGTGGAGCGCAGCCGCGCGGTCGACGGGCGCATCGTCGTCGAGCACGTGATGGAATGGGCGCTCGTCATGCCGGAAACGCTCGACGTGACGGCGGAGCTGAACACCGAGGAGCGCCGGCTCTCGATCTATGCGCTGCCCGTCTATAACGGCGCGCTGACGCTGAAGGGCCGCTTCGCCGGCAATATCCTGCAGGATCTCGCGCAGTTTCCCGGCACGCCGCAGCTCGATCGCGCCATCCTCGTTCTCAACATCAACGACATCACCGGCATCCGCTCCGATGCCGGCGTGAAGATCGACAACGGCACGGTGCTGCCCTTCGATCCGGGCATGCGGCAGATCTCGGCGATGACGGTCGCCGGCAGCGACGGCTACGCCACGCCGCAGACGAATCCCGGCGTGCACCGGCCGATCGAGCGCGGGCTGATCGAAACGGGCTTCGCCTTCGAGATCGCCCTGTCGCTCAACGGCTCGCGCAGCTTCGCCGTCGCGCCCGCCGGGCAGACGACGACCTTCTCGGCCAAGGCGAACTGGCCGCATCCGGGCTTCGAGGGACTTTTCCTGCCGGAGGACAAGACGGTGACCGCATCGGGCTTCGCGGCGAAATGGACGATCCCCTATCTCGCCCGCGGCATCGACCGCGTCGCCGCCGGCTCGGCGCTGCCGCTGTCGAGCAGCATGATGAGCATCAACCTCGTGGAGCCGGTACAGTTCTACCAGGTGGTCTCGCGCACGCTGAAATATTCCATCGGCTTCATCTCGCTCGTCTTCCTCGCCGTCTTCGTCGTGGAGCTGAAGGGTGGGCGCATGGTGCACTGGATCCAGTATGTGCTGACGGGCCTTGCGCTCATCGTCTTCTACGTCCTGCTTCTGGCGCTTGCGGAGCATACCGGCTTCACGATCGCCTACGCGGTCGCCGCGCTGGCGACGACGGTGCTGATCGCCGCCTATCTCGGCGCGGCGACGGAAAGCCGGCGGAACGGCGTTGCGCTCGGCATCGTGCTCCTCTCCGCCTATGGCGTCATGTACCTGGTGCTGCGCGAGGACGAATATGCGCTGCTCGCCGGCGCGCTCATCTCCTTCGTCTCCATCGCGACGACGATGTACGCGACGCGCCGCGTCGACTGGTCGGGGAGGGCGGCGGCCTGAAGCGGGCGCACGTAAAGGCATAGTTATTCCTTCGCCGCTTCGCCCCTCACCCTAACCCTCTCCCCGCAAGCGGGGAGAGGGGACGTGCCCGAAGGGGCGTCAAGGATTCGGGAAACCCATGCGGCATATCCCTTCTCCCCGCTTGCGGGGAGAAGGTCGCCGGCACGCAAAAGGAAAAGCCCGGAGCGATGCTCCGGGCTTTCCGATTTTGCGGGCCTTGCCGAACGGACTATTCGTTGGCCGTGACGGTGACGCCGAGGACCTGCGGGATGGTCTGCGGCGCGCCCATGGCGGCGCCCATGATCATTGGGAAGGGCACCGGCTCCTTCGGCTCGGCGCTGATCTTCAGGCTCTTCGGGTCGTCGAGATAGGTGTTGACGGCGGCGGATATCTGGTTCTGCAGGTCGGGCATGTTGAGCTGCGCGATCATGATCGGGACGAGGCCCTTCAGCGACTGCGCCATCTGGTCGCCCGTCACGCCCTGTTCGCTGCCGGCGTAGTCGAGCAGCTTCTTGGTGATCGAGGCGTCGTCGAAGGAGATCGAGGCGCTGTTGAAGGTGAGCTGCTGGACGAGGCCCATCATGGCCATGCCCATGGCGGCGTTCGCCTCTTCCTTGTTCGGGTTGGATTCGGCCGTCTTCATCGCTTCCTGCAGGTTCTTCAGGAAGTCCAGCGTGTAGCCGGAGAAGGTGAGGGTCAGGTTGAGGCGGCCGACATCCTTGAAGTCGAAGGCATATTCGTCGACGGCCAGCTTGCCGCTCGCCAGTTCCCAGCTGCCGGACATGCTGACCTTGCCGTCCAGCGAGTGGATGCCGAGCTTGTCGAGCGCGTCCTTGGTCTTGGCGTCCTCGACGCCCGTGAGGTCGGCCTTGAGGTCGGACATCGTCGCATCGAATTCGAGGCCGGCGTCATCGTCCATCCGTGTGATGTTCGCCTCCATGCCGGACATGGAGAAGACTTCCTTGCCCTTGGCGGTGACGCTGACCGGGCCGGCCGTTGCCGATTCGTACATCAGCAGCGATTCCAGCGTGCCGGGAACGACCTTGCCGGGCACCGAGACGCCGCTGAGCGCGATGTCCTTGGCCGTGACGGTCGTCTCCTCCTCGGTGACGTTGACGTCCTGGAAGGAAACGGTCTCGATCTTGTAGCCGCCGTCGCCGTCTTCCTCGACGCCGTCCATGGTGATCGTGCCGAGCTTGATCGGGGTTTCATTGCCGGTCGCCTTCAGCTCCGCGCCTTCCAGCGTGACGG
Source organism: Shinella sp. R2-11 (assembly GCF_055330205.1). NCBI lineage: Bacteria > Pseudomonadati > Pseudomonadota > Alphaproteobacteria > Hyphomicrobiales > Rhizobiaceae > Shinella > Shinella sp. R2-11. The sequence goes on from NZ_JBVAPC010000008.1 coordinate 121,101, forward strand.
TGGAACCGTCGGCGGTCACGTTCGAAGAGCTGATGGATACGCCGCTGGTGGCATAGGTAGCGTTCAGCTTGGCCAGCAGGTCCGCGCCATCGAGCGCGAAGGCGGGGCTTGCCAGGGTGGCGAGCGCTGCGCCGGCGAGGAGGGTGCGGAAATGGGAGGTGCGCATCATGGATAGGCTCTCTTTCTGGATTTCTTGGACGGCTGCCTTGCCGTTACCGCTCCTATACGGGCGGTGCGGCAAATATATTCATGCCGCCGGGACTTTCCATGGAATTCTCCAGCCGGCGACACGGATTTCAAAGAAGCTTTACAAACTGCTATCCACAGGCCGGTTGCCCGGATTCCTTGCCGCGAATCGGTCAAGGGGATAGTCAAGACCCATGGGACAAAACACTTTGCCGCCCGATGGCGGAGACGACAACATCCTGCCGGTCGACCTCAAGGCGGCGCTGGAAGAGCGCTACCTCGCCTATGCGCTGTCGACCATCACCCAGCGCGCGCTGCCCGATGTCCGCGACGGCCTGAAACCCGTCCATCGCCGCATCATCCACGCCATGAGCGAAATGGGCCTCCGGTCCAATTCCTCGTTCAAGAAATGCGCGCGTATCGTCGGCGACGTCATCGGCAAGTTCCACCCGCACGGCGACCAGTCGGTCTATGACGCGCTGGTGCGCCTCGCGCAGGATTTCTCGCAGCGGTATCCCATCGTCGACGGGCAGGGCAATTTCGGCAATATCGACGGCGACAACGCCGCCGCCTACCGATACACCGAAGCGCGCATGACCGAGGTCGCCACGCTCCTGCTGGAGGGTATCGACCAGGACGCCGTCGACTTCCGCCCGACCTACAACGAGGAGGACGAGGAGCCCATCGTCCTGCCGGGCGCCTTCCCGAACCTCCTGGCGAACGGCTCCTCCGGCATCGCCGTCGGCATGGCGACCTCCATTCCCTCGCACAACGCCCATGAACTATGCGACGCCGCGCTTCACCTCATCCGCAATCCAGAAGCGGATGTGGAGAAGCTCGTCGAATTCGTGCAGGGTCCGGACCTTCCGACCGGCGGCATCATCATCGACAGCCGCGAGAGCATCATCGAGGCCTACAAGACGGGCCGCGGCGGTTTCCGCGTTCGCTCCAAGTGGGAGACGGAGGACCTCGGCCGCGGCGGCTACCAGATCGTCGTCACCGAGATTCCCTATCAGGTGCAGAAGTCGCGCCTGATCGAGAAGATCGCCGAGCTTTTGATCGCCCGCAAGCTGCCGCTGCTGGAGGATATCAGGGACGAATCGGCCGAGGACGTGCGCATCGTGCTGGTGCCGAAGAGCCGCACCGTCGATCCGACGATCCTGATGGAGTCGCTCTTCAAGCTCTCCGAGCTCGAAAGCCGCATTCCGCTCAACATGAACGTGCTCTCGATGGGGCGCGTGCCGAAGGTCATGGGCCTGAAGGACGTGCTGGTCGAGTGGCTGGCCCATCGGCGCGAAGTCTTGCAGCGCCGCTCGCGCCATCGCCTCGCCGCCATCGACCGGCGCCTCGAAATCCTCGGCGGCTATCTCATCGCCTATCTCAACCTCGACGAGGTGATCCGCATCATCCGCGAGGAGGACGAGCCGAAGACCTCCCTCATGGAGACCTTCACGCTGACGGACGTGCAGGCCGAGGCGATCCTCAACATGCGCCTGCGCTCGCTGCGCAAGCTCGAGGAATTCGAGATCCGCACCGAATTCGACAACCTGTCGAAGGAGAAGGCGGAGATCGAGGCGCTGCTCGCCTCCGACGAGAAGCAATGGCAGACCGTCGCCTGGGAAATCGGCGAGGTCCGCAAGAAATTCGCCAAGGCGACCGAAATCGGTCGTCGCCGCACCCAGTTCGCCAGCGCCCCGCAAGCGGATGTGGAGGCGATCCAGCAGGCCATGATCGAGAAGGAGCCAGTCACGGTCGTCATCTCGGAAAAGGGCTGGATCCGCGCGCTGAAGGGCCATATCGCCGATACGTCCGGCCTCCAGTTTAAGGAGGGCGACGCGCTGAAGGTGGCCTTCCCGGCGCAGACGACGGACAAGCTGCTGATCGTCACGACGGGCGGCAAGGTCTTCACGCTCGGCGCCGACAAGCTGCCGGGCGGGCGCGGCCATGGCGAGCCGCTGCGCATCATGGTCGACATGGAGAACGACCAGGACGTGCTGACCGCCTTCGTGCACGATCCCTCCCGCAAGGTCATCGTCGCCTCGCAGGCCGGCAACGGCTTCGTGGTGGCCGAAACCGAGATGGTCGCCAATACCCGCAAGGGCAAGCAGGTGATGAATGTCGGCATGCCGGACGAGGCCAAGCTCGTCGTGCCCGTGCGCGGCGACCATGTCGCCGTCGTCGGCGAGAACCGCAAGATGCTGGTCTTCCCGCTGGCGCAGCTGCCGGAAATGTCGCGCGGCAAGGGCGTTCGCCTACAGCGCTACAAGGACGGCGGCGTCTCCGACATCCGCTGCTTCGCCATCGACGAGGGTCTTTCCTGGGACGACAGCGCCGGCCGCAACTTCGTGCGGACGAAGGAAGAGCTTGCCGAATGGCTCGCCGACCGCGCCACCGCCGGCCGTACCGTGCCGAAGGGCTTCCCGCGCAGCGGCAAGTTCAGCGGCTGATCACCCGGCATAGGGGACGCTGACGTCGCGCAGGAAGCGCGTCGCGCCCTCTTCGTCGATCTCGCCGGCCGCGACGGCGAGGACGAAGGCTATGATATCGGCCTGAGAGGCCTCGATCAGGAAGCCGTTCACGATCAGGAATGAGAACGCGGCAAGAAATCCGGTCCGTTTGTTGCCGTCCGAAAAGGGATGGTTCCTTGCGATGCCGTAGAGGTAGGCCGCCGCGAGCTCGAACAGGTCCGGCGTGCCGTATGCCGCCTTGTGAAGCGGGCGTGCAAGGGCGGCCTCCAAGGCATTCTCGTCCTTGAGGCCGTCAAGTCCGCCATGCTCGCGAATCTGCTCTTCGTGCATGATTTCGACGGCCTGGCGGGTGAGCCACTTCACGTCGCTCACTTGGCAAGTTCGCGAAGGGCCACGCGGTATTTTTCCATGCCGAGGCGGGCCGCCTTCAACTGTTCCGCCAGATCGGTATCCTGCGGAACGAGCTTGATCTCGCCGTTCTCCTCCCTGAGGGTCAGCTCATCGCCCGCCTTGACGCCCATGCGGTCCAGCACGTCCTTCGGAATGATGATGCCTTCGGAATTGCCGATCTTGCGGATGGTGATGTTCATGGCCTTGCTCCGTTATAACTAAGTTATAACGTGCGGCGGAGCAAATCGCAATCTCATCCGGTGGACGGAAGCCCGGTGGCCGCGTCCGCTGCCTTCGCGGCTCGCGCCTTCGAGCGCATCTGCCAGAGCGAATGGGCGAGGAGGGCGAGGATGAGGATGGAGCCGCCGACGAGGGTCTGGGTGGTGGGCGTTTCGGCGAAGACGATCCAGACCCAGATGGGCGCGAGCACCGTTTCCATGAGATAGAACATGCCCACTTCCGGCGCGGAAAGGTAGCGCGGTCCCGTTGCGAGGCACCAGTAGGCGAGGGGCAGCAGGACGAGACCGTTGAGGAGGATATAGACGGGATCCGCGACGACGAGGCCGCCTTCGGGCAGCAGGAACAGGCCGGCGATGCCCGACGTGGCGGAGGCGATCAGCGGCACGAAGCCCATGCCGGCGCCGCTGCTGCGGCTGAGCGTCAGGGCGCATGCCAGCATCAGCGCGGAACAGGCGGCCATCGCGTCGCCGAAGAGATTGCCGCTGGCAAGGCCGTCGTGCACGATGAGGATGACGCCGAAGACCATGACCGCCATGGTCAGCAGCGTGGCATTGCCCGGCCGCTCCCCGAGGAAGATCCAGGAGAGGATCGCGGCGAACATCGACGTGAAGGCGAGGATGAAGACGACATTGGCCGTCGTCGTGTTGAACACGGCGAGCATGAAGGTCAGCGAGTTGACGCCGTAGAAGAGGGTGACCAGCAGGCCCTTGCGGCCGGGCACGAGGACGGTCTTCCGGCGAAGCACGACGTTCAGCCCGGCCCACAGGACGAGGGCCATGAGGAAGACGGAAAGGTTCCGCAGCACCAGCATCGACCAGAATTCGCCATGGGACGAGCGGATCAGCGGGATGTCGAAGGAAAGCGCGAGGCCGCCGACGGCTGTGATGAGAAGGCCCTTGCGGTGAAGGGCGGGATCGTTGGCTGAGGGCACGGCGGGACCGGATGTGAACTGTTGCGTTTCCAGCCGAAGCGGCATCGCCTCGGCGTCGGATAATGCGGTTAAAACAAAAGCTGGAGCATTTCCGGCGAACCGGAGTTCAGCGGAAATGCGCTAGGAAGCGGTATCGTCTCCTTCATAGCGCTCCCAGCCGCGCGGCATCAGGTGCTCCTGCGGCAAAAACTTTGTTTTATAGTCCATCTTCCGCGATCCCTTCACCCAGTAGCCGAGATAGACATGCGGCAGGCCGAGCGCCTTGGCGCGGCGGATATGGTCGAGGATCATGAAGGTGCCGAGCGAGCGGTGGGTCAGTTCCGGATTGTAGAAGGAATAGACCATGGAAAGGCCATCGCCCATGCGGTCGGTCAGCGCCACGGCGAGGAGCTCGCCCTGCGGCCGTTCCTTGAGGCCTGCGCCTTCCTCGCGCAGGCGATATTCGATGACCTTGGTGTGGACATGCGTGTCCTCCACCATCATCGCATAGTCGAGCACCGACATGTCCGACATGCCGCCCTTCTGGTGGCGGGCATCGAGATAGTGGCGGAAGAGCGAATATTGCTCGCTGGAAGGCTCGGCTGGATATTCGCGCGAGACGATGTCGCCATTGGCGGCCAGCACCCGCCGCATGCTGCGGCGCGTCTCGAACTCGTCGACGAGGATGCGCACGGAAATGCAGGCGCGGCAGGATTCGCAGGCCGGGCGATAGGCGATGTTCTGCGAGCGGCGGAAGCCGCCCTGGGTGAGGAGATCGTTTAGCTCCGGCGCGCGCTCGCCCACGAGGTGGGTGAACACCTTTCTCTCCATCTCCTGCGGCAGGTAGGGGCAAGCCGCCGGCGCGGTGAGATAGAACTGCGGAGAAGATGTTGCCTGCGTGTTCATTTGCCGTGAAGCGACTCCGTCGCCATGTGACACTTCTATGCCAATACCATGGCGTAGTTCGGAAAAAGGTCAACTGCCGCAAGGCCCTTCCCCTGCAATCGCCATGGGGAAAGGCCGTTGCGGACCGATGGGGCCGGTGGCTTGAGGCGATCCGGCCGATCAGTAGCGGTCGCGGCGGACCATCACGGTGCCGAGCAGCAGGTCGTGCAGCAGGCGGCCGCGATCGGTGAAGAGGCCGACGAGCACGATGAACGGCGTCAGCAGCGCATTGCCGATCCAGAACAGCACGAGATGGACGATGGCCGTCAGGAAATCGACCGGCCGGCCGTCGACGCGCGCGAGCGCAAGGCCCATGACGTTCATGCCGGCGCTCGCCTGGCTCGGGCCGCCCATCGTCAGGCCGAAATAGAGCATGGCGACGATGGCGAAGAGCGCCGGATAGAGGAAGAAGCCGAGGCCGAAGGTCAGGATGCCGAGGAAGAAGACCACCACGGCGGCCGGAATCCAGAGAAGCGCGATGATCGCATAGTCGATCAGGAACGCGAATATCCGGCGCGACAGCACGCCGCGATAGGCCTGCCAGTCCGTCGTCGGAACCCGCGTCTCGTTGAAATCAGCGCTCATCTGCCTGTCTCCTGAATGGAACATGCCCTCCATATGGGATGTCGTCGGCGGAAAACAACAGATCGGGACCAATAGGCGATTCCCGAGCATGGCGGTGATAGGACGAACGGGGAAGGCATTTAACGCGCCGATCCGTATTCGAAAGGAAACGATCATGAAACCGTCGGAGAATACTCCGTGGCTCCTCGTCAGTGGTGACCTGCGCAAGGATGTCCCTTATTTTTCCTCGCTGGGCTTTCTGGCGGCCGTTCTTCAGTTTGTCAGCTATGACTATTTCAACAAGGCGGACTGGGGCGGTATCCTGCTGCTGGAGCATGTCGCTTTCCATTCCATAGCATTCTCGATCCTGTTTCTGTGGACTGGAAGGCTGATTTTGGAGTGGCAGGGCAACAGGTGCGCAATGGCCTATCTACGGGATATGGTGCACAATGTGGCAAAAAGAGCCGTTGGCTTCGCTTCGGTGGCGGCCGCGGTTCTTTTCGGTTTTGCGATCATGCCTGCGATCACCGGCGCCTTCTGGCATGTCGGCATGTTCATGCTTTGCGGCCTTTACTTCGTCTGCCTTGCCGAGGTTGCGGCAAACCCGCTGCCCGGAAAGGGAGACTCGAGGAGCCACCCCTTTGCGATCGGCGTGGTTATCGGGATGCCATTCGCTCTGTCGCGGATTGCGTTGTAGCTTGAGGGGCGCTCAGCCCTTTTTCGCCAGATGCCGCGCCACGTCCATCGCGAAATAGGTGAGGATGCCGTCGCAGCCGGCGCGCTTGAAGGCGAGCAGGGTTTCGAGCATGACACGCTCGCCGTCGATCCAGCCGTTCAGCGCGGCGGCCTTGATCTGGCTGTACTCGCCCGAGACCTGGTAGGCGAAGACCGGCAGGCCGAACGCCTCCTTCATGCGCCAACAGATATCGAGATAGGGAAGGCCCGGCTTGACCATCATCATGTCCGCGCCTTCCTCGACGTCGAGCGCGGCGTCGCGCATCGCCTCGGTGCCGTTGGCGGGGTCGATGTAATAGGTCTTCTTGTCGCCCTTCAGCAGGCCGCCGGTGCCGATCGCGTCGCGGTAGGGGCCGTAGAAGGCTGAGGCGAATTTCGTCGCATAGGCCATGATGCCGACATCCTGGTGGCCCGCCGCATCGAGCGCCTGGCGGATCGCGCCGACGCGCCCGTCCATCATCTCGGACGGCGCGATGATGTCGGAGCCGGCATCGGCCTGGATGACGGCGGCCCGGGCGACCAGTTCGACCGTCTCGTCGTTGACGATCACCTCGCCGCGCAGCACACCGTCATGGCCGTGGCTGGTGAAGGGATCGAGCGCGACGTCGGTGATGACGCCGATATTCGGCACGGCCTTCTTGATGGCGCGCGTCGCCTCGTTGATGAGGTTGTCGGCCGCAAGGCTGTGCGAGCCCGTCTCGTCGCGCAGGTTCATGTCGATGTTGGGGAAGGTGGCGATGGCGGGGATGCCGAGGTCGGCCGCTTCCCTGGCGGCTTCCACGAGCCTGTCGACGCTCATGCGGTTGACGCCGGGCATCGCCGCGACGGGATCGACGATATTCGTGCCCGGCACCACGAAGACCGGCCAGATGAGATCGTCGACCGTCAGGCGGTTTTCCTGCACGAGCCGGCGCGTCCACTCGGCCTTCCGGTTGCGCCGCATGCGGCGGTGTCCGGTGATCTCGTCGACGATGTTCCTGCTGCCGGTCATGATGTGCATTTCCTTGCTGGTCCTTTGCTGCGCGCGTATTACCACGCCGCTTCCGGCAATCAAATCGCCAGCGGAAAAAGAGGCTGCGGCATATGGCCGTGCATGATGCGCTTTGCGGGCTTTATGCGCGCCGTCCTTGCCCTTACTGTCCGCTCCATGGTTGCTGATTCTGCCAAGGGCCCGAGACCAAGCCTGACCGAAACGCTGTTCGCGCTGTTCCTGCGGCTGGTGGCGGTGGCCTCGCTGTGGTTCGCGCTGCAGTACTGGGCCATGCTGACGGGCTTCTCCCTCGACGGGAGAGGGCGGTTCGATCTGCTGCCGCCGGCCTGGAAGGCCGCCTCGACGGCGCTGGCCGTGCTCTTCCCCGTTTCGGCCGTCGGCCTCTGGCTGCTCGTCTCCTGGGGGCCCGTGATCTGGCTGATCGCAGCGGCGACGGAGATTGCCATGCACGAGGTCTATCCCTCCATATTCGGCATAAACCGGCTGCTGGTCATCATGCATGTCGCGGTGGCCGTCATGTTCCTGCTTTTCCGCATCGCGCTCTTCATCCAGCGCCGCCGCCAGGCCCGCACGGTAAGAACTGATTCACCCTGAGACAGGGTCGCTCTCCGGTAAGGCGCTGTTAAGGCTGCGGTTTAAGTAGAATTTTAGATGCATTCGCTAGGTTCTCACTCAAGGCGGGAAAACAAACCACACCGCCAAACAAAACAGTGAGGCAGAGAACCATGAACACCAAGATGAAGCCGCAGCAGGCCCCGGTCGTCGATCCGCAGGAAGATGCGATCCGCAACCTCTATCTGGAATCCCTTCACCTCGTCGAGCGTCTGCACCGTCGCCTGCTCGATGTCATCAAGGACGAATTCGACCGCGCCGGTCGCTCCGACGTCAACGCCGTCCAGGCGCTGCTCCTCTTCAACATCGGCAATTCCGAGCTGACCGCCGGCGAGCTGCGCTCGCGTGGCTACTATCTCGGCTCGAACGTCTCCTACAACGTCAAGAAGCTGGTCGACCTCGGCTTCATCAACCACCAGCGCTCGCGCATCGACCGCCGCTCCGTCCGCATCAGCCTGACGGAAAGCGGCCAGGAAGTCGCCGAGACCGTCGCCAGGCTCTACGAGCGCCATATCGGCTCGATCCAGAAGGTCGGCGGCATCGGCGAAGGCGAGTTCAACCAGATGAACAAGCTGCTCCAGCGCCTCGACCGCTTCTGGAACGACTCGATCCTCTATCGCCTGTAATCCGGGCGTCCTTTCCGACCTCCTCCGAAAGCCGGCCGCGTTCCCTGCGCGTCCGGCTTTTCACGTTTTCGTTTGCGGCCGGCCCACGGCCTCCGAGACACGAATTGGCCATATTGCTGTGACACCCGGACGATGGGCTCAGGTATGCGCGGGCGGCAGGGCCGGTTTGCGTTTGTTAACCCTGTTCGTGATAGCTGCATCGGGTATGGACCCTTCGGTCCCCCGTGCCGCGTGCACCTCGCCGCTCGATGTGGCGTCTCAGGAGATGGTAGGATAGATGTCTCGCAAAACCGGATTTGATGTGTTCTCGCGCCGCGCATTCCTGCGTTCGGCTGCAACCTTCGGCGCCGCCGCCCTTGCGGCGCCCGCGTTTGCCCAGTCGGCGATGGACGACGTTCTGGATGCATCGCGCCGCGGCAACTGGGACGACCAGTTCGACGCCAAGGCCTCGCGCAGCGCCGACGCCGTCGCCTCGAACAATCCGATCCTTGGCCCCGGCGCCGTGCCGAACATCCAGCAGGCTATCGCCGACTACCAGCAGATCGTATCCGCCGGCGGCTGGCCGGAAGTCTCCTCGGCCCAGAAGCTGCAGATCGGCGTGGTCGATCCCAGCGTCCAGACCCTGCGCCAGCGCCTGATGATTTCCGGCGACCTGTCGCGCGAGGCCGGCATTTCCAACGCCTTCGATTCCTATGTCGACGGCGCGGTGAAGCGTTTCCAGGCCCGCCACGGCCTGCCGCAGGACGGCGTGCTCGGCGAATTCTCGCTGAAGGCGATGAACGTGCCGGCGACGACGCGCCTCAACCAGCTCAACACCAACCTCGTGCGCCTGCAGACCATGTCAGGCGATCTCGGCCAGCGTTACGTGATGGTGAACATCCCCGCGGCCTCCGTCGAGGCGGTGGAGGACGGGCGCGTCGTGCTGCGCCACGTCGCCGTCGTCGGCCGCAGCAGCCGTCCGACGCATATCCTCAATTCGAAGATCTACGACGTCACCCTCAATCCCTACTGGACCGCGCCGCGCTCGATCGTCGAGAAGGACATCGTGCCGCTGATGCGCAAGGACCCGACCTATCTCAAGCGCAACAACATCCGCCTGATCGACGGCAGCGGCCGCGAGGTCGCCCCGGAGACCGTGGACTGGTTCGCCGACAAGGCGCCGAACCTGATGTTCCGCCAGGACCCGGGCAAGATCAACGCCATGGCGTCGACCAAGATCAACTTCCACAACACCAACAACGAATACATGCACGACACGCCCCAGCAGGGCCTGTTCAACAAGCTGATGCGCTTCGAATCGTCCGGCTGCGTGCGCGTGCAGAACGTCCGCGACCTCATCACCTGGCTGCTGCGTGACACGCCTGGCTGGTCGCGCCAGCAGATCGAGAAGGTCATCAACGATCGCGTCAACACGCCGATCAAGCTGGCCGTCGAGGTCCCGGTCTACTTCGTCTATATCAGCGCCTGGTCGGCCCGTGACCGCGTCGTGCAGTTCCGCGACGACATCTACCAGATGGACGGCGCCACCGAACTCGCCCTCCAGACCGGCTACGGCATGGAAAAGCCGGCCGGCTCCCCGGACGACGACCTGCTGCCGCAATAAGGCGAGCTTCATCCGCATGAACGGGCCGCGTCTTCCACGGGAAGGCGCGGCCTTTGTCTTTCTGCCTGCCGCTTGAAGAAGTGTATTCTATAGAGTACATTCCTTCGATGTTCACCCTGATCGCCAGTAGCAGGTTCGAGAAGTGGTTCGGCGGTCTGAAGGATCTTCGCGCGAGCGCACGTATCCGCCAGCGACTGGCGCGGCTGGAACAGGGACATGCGGGAGACGCAAAGCCGGTCGGCGAGGGCGTCAGTGAATTGCGCATCGACTACGGCCCCGGATACCGCATCTATTTCAAGCGCAGCGGATCGGTCGTGATCATTCTTCTCTGCGGCGGCCACAAGGCAAGCCAGGGCAGGGACATAGAAGAAGCGAAGCGGATCGCGCGGGAATGGAAGGAATGACGATGGAAGAGAAGATCACGTTCAAGCCGTTCGATCTCGCGCAGGGCCTCGATACCGAGGAGGAGATCGTGGAGTTCCTCGCGGCTGCCTTCGAGGAGGGCGATGCCGCCCATATCGCCCATTGCCTCGGCATCGTCGCCAGGGCGCGCAACATGGCGCAGCTCGCCCGCGACGTCGGCATGAGCCGGCCGGCGCTCTACAAGGCGCTGAGCGGCGAAGGCAACCCGGAATTCGCGACCGTCATGAAGATCATGCAGGCGCTCGGCTTCGGTCTGGCGCCCGTGTCGCGCAAGGGCGACGAGGCCGCCTAGGAACAAGGGGGGCAGCAAATGGTCCTTGTCGTTTTTATCCCATAAGACGCGCCGAAATGGCGCAAACCGTGGAGCGGATATTGCCCTTGCCATGCGAGGACGTTAAACACCGTGCCACCCACCCTTAAGGAGCCTCGAGGATGAGCCAGTCTTCCGCCACCGACGTTTTCTTCACGCGTTCCCTTGCCGACACCGATCCGGAGATCTTCGGCTCCATCCAGAAGGAACTCGGTCGCCAGCGCCATGAGATCGAGCTGATCGCCTCGGAGAACATCGTCTCGCGCGCCGTGCTCGAAGCCCAGGGCTCGATCATGACGAACAAGTATGCCGAAGGCTATCCGGGCAAGCGCTACTATGGCGGCTGCCAGTTCGTCGACATCGCGGAAGAGCTCGCCATCGAGCGCGCCAAGAAGCTGTTCGGCGTCAACTTCGCCAACGTCCAGCCGAATTCCGGCTCGCAGATGAACCAGGCCGTCTTCCTCGCGCTGCTCCAGCCTGGCGACACCTTCATGGGCCTCGACCTCAATTCGGGCGGCCACCTGACGCACGGCTCGCCGGTCAACATGTCCGGCAAGTGGTTCAACGTCGTGTCCTACGGCGTGCGCGAGGAAGACCACCTGCTCGACATGGACGACGTCGCCGAGAAGGCCCGCAAGAACAAGCCGAAGCTCATCATCGCCGGCGGCACCGCCTATTCCCGCATCTGGGACTGGAAGCGCTTCCGCGAGATCGCCGATGAAGTCGGCGCCTACCTGATGGTCGACATGGCGCACATCGCCGGTCTCGTCGCCGGCGGCCAGCACCCGTCGCCGTTCCCGCATTGCCACGTCGCGACCACCACCACGCACAAGTCGCTCCGCGGCCCGCGCGGCGGCGTCGTGCTGACGAACGACGAGGACATTGCCAAGAAGATCAACTCGGCCGTCTTCCCGGGCCTCCAGGGCGGCCCGCTGATGCACATCATCGCCGCCAAGGCCGTCGCCTTCGGCGAGGCGCTGCAGCCGGAATTCAAGGAATACGCCGCGCAGGTCGTCAGGAACGCCAAGGCGCTCGCCGAGACGCTGAAGGCCGGCGGCCTCGACATCGTCTCGGGCGGTACCGACAACCACCTGATGCTCGTTGACCTTCGCAAGAAGAACGCGACCGGCAAGCGCGCGGAAGCCGCCCTCGGCCGCGCCTATGTCACCTGCAACAAGAACGGCATTCCGTTCGACCCCGAAAAGCCCTTCGTCACCTCGGGCGTCCGCCTCGGCACGCCGGCCGGCACGACGCGCGGCTTCAAGGAAGCCGAGTTCAAGGAGATCGGCAACCTGATCGTCGAGGTTCTCGACGGCCTGAAGGTCGCCAATTCCGACGAGGGCAATGCGGGCGTCGAAGCCGCTGTCCGGGAAAAGGTCGTCGCGCTGACGGGCCGCTTCCCGATGTATCCCTACATGTAAGTCAGGATAGAGAATGCGCTGCCCCTATTGCGGTTCGGAAGATACGCAGGTGAAGGACTCCCGTCCCGCAGAGGACGGGGCCGCCATTCGCCGCCGGCGCATCTGCCCGGATTGCGGCGGTCGGTTCACGACCTTCGAACGGGTGCAGCTGCGGGATCTGATGGTCGTCAAGAAGACGGGCCGCAAGGCCCCCTTCGACCGCGACAAGCTTTTGAAATCCTTCGAGATCGCGCTTCGCAAGCGACCCGTCGACCGGGATCGCATCGAACGCGCGGTCTCGGGTATCGTCCGCCGGCTCGAAAGCTCCGGCGAGACGGAAATCGCCTCCGAGGAGATCGGTCTCCAGGTGCTGGAAGCGCTGAAGGCGCTCGATGACGTGGGCTTCGTGCGTTACGCCTCGGTCTACCGCGATTTCTCCCATGTCGACGACTTCGAGAAAATCCTCGCCGAAGTCGCCGCCAAGATCGCCCGGGATCCGGGCGCCGACGGCTAGATGTCTTCCCTGGCGGAAGATAAGCGCTTCATGGCGGCGGCGATCCGCCTCTGCCGCCGCAACCTTGGCCTGACCTCCACCAATCCCTCCGTCGCCTGCCTGATCGTCAGGGACGGCGTGATCGTCGGTTCTGCCGTCACCGCGCCGGGCGGCAGGCCGCATGCGGAAACGCAGGCGCTCGCCGAGGCGGGCGCGGCGGCACGCGGCGCGACCGCTTATGTCACCCTCGAACCCTGCTCGCATCACGGCAAGACGCCGCCGTGCTCCGAGGCGCTGATCGCCGCCGGCGTCGCCCGCGTCGTGGTGTCGGTGACGGACCCGGACGAGCGCGTCGCGGGCAGGGGGCTGGCGATGCTGCGCGATGCGGGCATCAAGGTGGAGACCGGCGTTCTGGAGGAAGCGGGCCGGGCCGCCCTTGCCGCCTACCTGAATCGGCAGACGAAGAAGCAGCCCTATGTGACTCTGAAACTTGCCGTTTCCGCCGACGGCATGCTCGGCCGGCTGGGCGAGGGGCAGGTGGCGATCACCGGCCCCGTCTCGCGCGGCCAGGTGCATGTGCTGCGCGCCGAGACGGATGCGATCCTCGTCGGCATCGGCACGGCGCTCGCCGACGATCCGGAGCTCACCTGCCGCCTGCCGGGGCTCGAAGCCCGCTCGCCGGTGCGCATCGTGCTCGATCCGCGGCTGGAACTGCCGCTGGCATCGAAGCTGGCGCAGACAGCGCGAACGGTACCGGTCATCACCGTGACGGAAAGGGACGGCCGGGACGATCCCGCCTTCCTCGCGCGCCAGGCGGCGCTGGAGGCGCGCGGCGTCGAGGTGCTGATCTGCGATCCGCGCAAGCTCGATGCCCTGCTGACGGCGCTGGCGACGCGCGGCATCTCCTCGCTGCTGGTGGAGGGTGGCGCGCGGACGGCACAATCCTTCCTCGATGCCGGTCTGGTCGACCGCATCCTCCTGTTTTCCGGCACTGTCACCCTTGGCGGGGACGGGGTCCCATCCCCATTTGTCCCGGGGCGGATGCCGGACGGCTTCTCGCTTCGCCACGCGGCCCGCTACGGCGCGGATGTCCTGCAAGAATACGAAAGAGACGATTGATGTTTACCGGCATTGTCACCGATATCGGAACGGTCGAGAAGATCGAGCCCATGAACGAGGGCGTCCGCCTGCGCGTGCGCACGAACTACGATCCCGCCACCATCGACATGGGCGCTTCCATCGCCCATTCGGGCACCTGCCTCACCGTGACCGGACTGCCGGAGGAGGGCGCCAATGGCCGCTGGTTCGAGGTCGAGGCCTGGGAAGAAGCGCTGCGGCTGACGACCATCGGCACCTGGACGGCCGGAACGCGCATCAATCTCGAACGGTCCCTGAAGATCGGCGACGAACTCGGCGGCCACATTGTCTCCGGCCATGTCGACGGCAAGGCGGAGATCCTCTCCGTCGAGGCGGAAGGGGACGCCACGCGCTTCCGCATCCGCGCGCCCGAAGGACTGGAGCGCTTCGTCGCGCCGAAGGGCTCCGTCGCGCTCGACGGCACCTCGCTCACCGTCAACGCGGTCGATGGCGCGATCTTCGACGTGCTCCTCATCCGCCACACGCTGGAGGTCACCACCTGGGGCGAGCGCAAGGCCGGCGACTTCGTCAATTTCGAGGTCGACACCATGGCGCGCTACGCCGCGCGGCTCGCGGAATTCCCCGCGCCGAAGGCGTAGAAAGAGCCTTTCGAGACAGGCGCATTGGCCCGACACCGCCGGTGAAAAGGCCGGCGGACGGGCAACAAAATTGCGCCGGTTGCATCTGGGCGTGACCGCGGCGTGACAATCTCCAGGTTCGTTGCGAAACGGCACAGGAAATCGGCGGCAAGCCATCCCCGAGGTAACGATATCGATACTTCTGCGCTCCTAGGGTGCGGCATCGGACCTGGGGACGCTCGTGCATGACGCCGGACTACAACACTCTTCTCCTGGCTATCGGGCTGGCGGGCTTCTGCCTTTCCGCCACCCTGTTCGCCACGTGGATGTCCGCCCGGGTCGAGCGCTTCCTGCTCTCCTGGTCCCTCGGCATCGGCTGGATCGTTCCGGCCGTCGTGGTCTACAGCATCTATTTCGACAATCCCGACTTCCGGATCGGGTGCCTTGCCTTCGCGCTGCAGTTCCTCGGCTTCGCCTTCATCTACGGCGCGGCCTATCGTTTCCGCACGGGCCGGCGCGGCCGTGGCCGCATCGTCGTCACCTTCCTCGCGAGCTCTGCCATCGCGCTGCCCTGGCTGGTGGCCGGCTATGACGGCGCGGGCTTCATCGCGCTCAACCTGTTGATCGCCGCCGCGCTCGTCGCGACGGCCGGCGAATACTGGCGCGGCCGGGACGAGGCGCCGCTGCCGCTCACCGGCATGGTCATCCTTTATCTGCTGACGGCGCTGTCCTTCATCCTGTGCGCCGGCGTGCTCGTTCATGACGGCCGCATGGTGCTCGGCCATGCGCCGGACAACTGGGCGGAAAACCTCAATCTCGTCGCGGCGATCATGGGCATCACCGGCATCGGCGCCATGTCGCTGGCGCTCAACCAGTGGCGCGTCGCCCGCAACCACCAGCGCGCCGCAAACACGGATGCGCTGACGGGCCTTCTCAACCGCCGGGCGCTCTTCGACCGCTACGGCGAGGAGACGGTCGGCGCGCACCGGGCGGCCATCGCCTTCGACCTCGACAGCTTCAAGTCGGTCAACGACCGCCATGGCCATGCGGCCGGCGATGCGGTGCTGAAGGCCTTCGCCGAGGTCTTGCGCGATGCCTGCGGCGCGGCGGCCTGCGTCGCCCGCCTGGGCGGGGAGGAGTTCGTCGTGGTGCTGGACCGCACGCTGCCGCACCGGGCGCAGCACATCGCCGAATGCATCCGCGCCGATTTCGCCGCCAAGCTGATCCCCATCGGCGGCCGCTCCATAAGCTGCACCGTGAGCGCCGGCATCGCCTTCGGCAACGAGGCCTGCGCGAGCTTCGATTCCCTCCTCAGCAATGCCGACAAGGCGCTCTACGAGGCCAAGCGCGGCGGCCGCAATCGCGTGTCGCTCGCCGCCTGATCTCAGGCGCCGGGCTCGTCCTCCCAGTAGTCGACGGTTTCGCCGGCCCGGCCGATATGGCGGAATTCCGTCCGCCCGCCGGCCGAGAGGCGCGTCTTGGCGAGGAACTTGCCGGAATCCGGATATTCGCAGATCTCGGTCGCCGCCATGGTGGAGATCGAAAGGTATTTCAGCGGCACGGTGCCCGTGTTGATGAGGTTGTGCGCCGTTTCCGACCCGCCCGCGGGCGCGCCCAGCACATCGCCGGGGCTGACGAGATAACGCTCCTCGCCGAAGCGATAGGTGCCGTGGCCTTCGAGGATGATGAAGAGCTCCTCCTCGACATGGTGGCTGTGGAACGGGCAGCCGGACTTGCCCGGCGGCACTTCGCTATAGCCGATGCCGAGGTCCTTGAGGCCGAGCAGCGTGCGGAGCGCGGCGTCGCCGGAGGCGTAGAACGTGCCCCTTGTCCAGTGCTCCAGCTTCAATTTGGCGGGATTGACGATCGGCGGTGCGGGCGCGCTCATGGCTTTCCTCCTCGGGGCAGGGCGCTATCGTTCCTATTTTGTTCCGTCTTGTCAATCCGTCTCCCGAAGGGCCGGCCATGCGGGGACGGCGGAAAACGCCGCAGGGGGCGGAAAACGCTTGCCAAGCCCCCTCCGTCGTGGTTTGACCGCCGCTTCTGCCCGCAATTGCGTGGCCTGCTTCCAATTTTCAGGTGATTCATGGCCAACACCGATAATCCCCATCTCCTCATCGTCGAGGCCCGTTTCTACGACGACATGGCCGATGCGATGCTCGACGGCGCCAAGCACGCGCTCGACACCGCCGGCGCGACCTACGACATCGTGACCGTCATGGGCGCGCTCGAAATCCCGGCCGCCATCTCCATGGCGCTCGACGGCATGGAAAATGCCGGCACCTGGTATGACGGCTTCGTCGCGCTCGGCATGGTCATCCGCGGCGAGACCTACCATTTCGACATCGTCGCCAACGAATCGTGCCGCGCGCTGATGGACCTCTCCGTCAGCGAGGCACTTCCCATCGGCAACGGCATCCTGACGGTCGAGAACGACGAGCAGGGCTGGGCGCGCGCCCGCCGCTCGGAGGGCGACAAGGGTGGCTTTGCGGCCCGCGCGGCGCTGACCATGATCGAGCTGAAGAAGAAACTGGGCGGCGAACAGTGACGACCGAGAAGAACCAGCAGCCGGTGAAGCCGGCCAACCAGCGCGGCGCGGCGCGCCTCGCCGCCGTGCAGGCGCTCTACCAGATGGATATCGGCGGCACCGGCGTGCTGGAGATCGTCGCCGAATACGAGGCGCACCGCCTTGGCCAGGAACTCGACGGCGACACCTATCTGAAGGCGGACCCCTCCTGGTTCCGCTCCATCGTCTCGGGCGTCGTGCGCGACCAGCGCCAGCTCGATCCGCTGATCGGCGCGGCGCTGCAGGACGACTGGGCGCTGTCACGCCTCGATTCGACGGTCCGCGCCATCCTTCGCGCCGGCACCTTCGAGCTGCGCGAGCGCAAGGACGTGCCGGTCGCCGTGATCGTCACGGAATATGTCGAGATCGCCAAGGCGTTCTTCGAGGACGAGGAGCCGAAGCTGGTGAACGCGGTTCTCGACCGCATCGCCAGGCAGGTTCGGACGGATACACGCAAGTAAACGGTAGGCGAGATGAGCGTCGGCACGGTCGAAGGTCTTGAACGGGAACTGTCGGCCGCGCGCCGCAACGTCTTCCTGCTGATGTTCGCGCAGGCGCTGCTCGCCTCGTCCGGCCCCATCGTCTTTTCCGTCGGCGGCCTTGCCGGCTACAACCTGCTCGGCGCGGACAAGTCGCTGGCGACCGCCCCCCTGACCGGCTTCAATGTCGGCGTGGCGCTCGGCGCCGTGCTCGTCGCCATCGCCGCGCGCCTGCTCGGTCGGGCCTACGGCTTCGTCGTCGGCGCGCTGGTCGGGGCGAGCGGCGGGCTGATCGCGGCCATCGCGCTCTTCCGCGGCGATTTCTGGCTCTTCGCCCTCGGCTTCATGCTCGTCGGCATTTCCAGCGGCTTCGCGCAGAAGATCCGCTTTGCCGCGGCCGATGCGTCGCCCTCGTTCTACAAGCCGCGCGCTATCTCCTGGATCCTCGCCGGCGGCGTCATCTCGGCAATCCTCGGCCCGCAGGTCGTCATTCTCACCAAGGACCTCTTCGAGCCCGTGCTCTTCGCCGGCGCCTTCGTGGCGCTCGCGCCGCTCTGCGGCCTCGCCATCGTCCTGTTCTTCCTGCTGCGCCTGCCCGACCACAAGGCGGCGGGCGCCGCCAGCGGCGCGCCGGTGCGGCCGCTGCGCGAGATCGTGCTGACTCAGCGCTTCCTGACGGGCATGGTCTGCGGCATCTCCTCCTATGCGCTGATGACCTTCATGATGACCGGCGCGCCGCTCGCCATGGTCATCGGCTGCGGCTTCTCGCCGGAAATGGCGACGCTCGGCATCCAGTGGCACGTGCTCGCCATGTTCGCCCCGAGCTTCTTCACCGGCATGCTGATCCAGCGCTTCGGCACGGAGAAGGTGGTGGCCGCCGGCCTCATCATCCTCATGGCCTGCGCCGGGGTCGCGCATATGGGCATCGCGCTCTGGAATTTCTGGGGCGCGCTCATCCTGCTCGGCATCGGCTGGAACTTCGGTTTCATCGGCGCCACCGCCATCGTCGCCTCCAGCTATCGCCCGCACGAGGCCGACAAGGTGCAGGGTTTCCACGATATCATTCTCTTCGGGGCGGTGGCGCTCGCCTCCTTCTCCTCCGGCAAGGTGTTCAACACCTATGGCTGGCAGACGATCAACCTGATGTTCTGGCCCATCACCGGCGTCAGCCTCGTTCTGGTGCTGCTCCTGCTTTTGCGCACGCGCCGCGCGACCGTCTAATCGGTTCGCATCGAGCCGCCTCGAAAAATCCGTTCTTTAGAAGCGCTTGCCGCAGTGCAGCGGCTTGACGCAACCGATTCGCAAACGCACTCTGGCCGCGCCGGTTTCCACTTGTGAGGAGGCAAGGGGAGCGGGCGCTTTTCGGCTGCGGGGAGAGGACCCCGGAGCCTCCAAGGAGGACAGAGCGAAATGACCATATTGTTTGGCGTTATCGCATGCGGGTTGCTCTCGGTGGTCTATGCCATCTGGGCGACACAGTCGGTGCTGGCCGCCGACCAGGGGAATGCCCGCATGCAGGAAATTGCAGGTTATATCCGGGAAGGGGCGCAGGCCTATCTCACCCGGCAGTACAAGACCATTGCCATCGTCGGGGTCGTCGTCTTCATCGGCACCTGGCTACTGCTTTCCGCAACGGCCGCCATCGGGTTCCTGATCGGCGCCGTGCTGTCGGGCGTTGCCGGCTTCATCGGCATGCACGTGTCCGTCCGCGCCAATGTGCGCACGGCGCAGGCCGCGTCCGTCAGCCTGTCCTCCGGCCTGGACATCGCCTTCAAGTCGGGCGCGATCACCGGCATGCTGGTGGCCGGCCTCGCGCTTCTCGGCGTCTCCATCTACTACGCGATCCTGACCGGCGTCCTCGGCCAGGAACCGGCCTCGCGCGAGGTCATCGACGCGCTCGTCGCGCTCGGCTTCGGCGCCTCGCTGATCTCGATCTTCGCCCGTCTCGGTGGCGGCATCTTCACCAAGGGTGCGGATGTCGGCGGCGACCTCGTCGGCAAGGTCGAGGCCGGCATTCCCGAGGACGACCCGCGCAACCCGGCCACCATCGCGGACAATGTGGGCGACAATGTCGGCGATTGCGCCGGCATGGCGGCCGACCTCTTCGAGACCTATGCGGTGACCGTCGTCGCCACCATGGTCCTGGCGGCGATCTTCTTCGCGGCTACGCCGGTGCTCGCGAGCGCGATGATCTATCCACTCGCCATCTGCGGCGCCTGCATCATCACCTCCATCGTCGGCTCGTTCTTCGTCAAGCTCGGCTCGAACGGCTCGATCATGGGCGCCCTCTACAAGGGCCTCATCGTGACGGGCGTTCTGTCGATCCTCGGCCTTGCGGCCGCGACGTCGCTCACCGTCGGCTGGGGCAGCCTCGGCACCGTGGCGGGCAAGGAGATCACGGGGGCGAACCTCTTCATCTGCGGCCTGCTCGGCCTCGTGGTGACGGCGCTCATCGTGGTGATCACGGAGTATTATACGGGCACCAACAAGCGCCCGGTGAACTCCATCGCGCAGGCGTCGGTGACCGGCCACGGCACGAACGTCATCCAGGGCCTCGCCGTCTCGCTGGAATCGACGGCGCTGCCGGCCATCGTCATCGTCGGCGGCATCATTGCCACCTACCAGCTCGCCGGCCTCTTCGGCACCGGCATCGCCGTCACCGGCATGCTCGGCATCGCCGGCATGATCGTGGCGCTCGACGCCTTCGGCCCCGTCACCGACAATGCCGGCGGCATCGCCGAGATGTCGGGCCTCGATCCGGAGGTGCGCAAGTCCACCGACGCGCTCGACGCCGTCGGCAACACGACCAAGGCCGTCACCAAGGGCTATGCAATCGGCTCGGCCGGCCTCGGCGCGCTGGTGCTCTTCGCCGCCTATTCGAACGACCTCGCCTATTTCGCGGCGAACGGCGACAAGTATCCGTATTTCGCGGATATCGGCACGATCTCCTTCGATCTCTCCAACCCCTATGTGGTGGCCGGCCTCATCTTCGGCGGCCTCATCCCCTACCTCTTCGGCGGCATCGCGATGACCGCCGTCGGCCGGGCGGCAGGGTCGATCGTGGAAGAGGTGCGCCGGCAGTTCCGGGAGAAGCCGGGCATCATGGCGGGCACCGAGCGGCCGGACTACGGCCGCGCCGTCGACATGCTGACCAAGGCGGCGATCCGCGAGATGATCGTGCCGTCGCTCCTGCCGGTGCTAGCGCCGCTCGTCGTCTATTTCGGCGTGCTGCTCATTTCCGGCTCGAAGGCCTCGGCCTTCGCGGCGCTCGGCGCCTCGCTGCTCGGCGTCATCGTCAACGGCCTGTTCGTGGCGATCTCCATGACATCGGGCGGCGGCGCGTGGGACAATGCCAAGAAGAGCTTCGAGGACGGTTTCGTCGACAAGGACGGCAACCGCCACCTCAAGGGCTCGGAAGCCCACAAGGCCTCCGTCACCGGCGACACGGTCGGCGATCCCTATAAGGATACGGCCGGCCCGGCGGTGAACCCGGCGATCAAGATCACCAACATCGTGGCCCTGCTGCTGCTCGCCGTTCTCGCCTGATCGGGGCGATGCCCAAACAAAAACCCGCGGGGAGCGATCCCCGCGGGTTCTTTGATTCTGTCTTCTCGGATGAGCGTCAGTTGTTGCTCATCAGGTTCTTCATGATGTTGCCGGGGTTCGCGCCGCCGCGCAGCAGCTGGCCGAGGAAGGTCGTTTCGGCGCCGCCCGTCGGCGTGACGCGGGCGATCATGTCGAAGACCTTGCCGTCCTGCAGCGTGTAATGCGCAAGGCGCTCCACATTGCCGTCCTTGTCGAAATAGACGGCCAGCACGCTCTGCTCGATGAGCTTCGGCTTCATGAAGGCGACGGCGCGCTTGCGCTTCTGCGAGATGTAGTAGAAGACCTCGTTGTCGAAGGTCGCGGTCGCCGACGGCGTGCCGAGCGAAAGCAGCACCTGCTCGCGCGAGGAGCCGACCGGCGCAAGCGCCAGCGTTTCCTGGTCGACGACATAGCCCTGGTAGAGGACTTCGCTGGGGCCCTGGCAGGCCGCCAGGACGGATGCGGAGAGGGTGACGGCAATGGCGGCGTTACGCAACAGCTTCATATTCGCAGAATCTCTCTTCACAACATCCCCGGGACTATGATGGCCGCGCAGCCATTGCAATTCATGCCTGCTTCGGTAAACCAGCTTCGACCGTCATGCAACATGACTTGCGACGGCTCCATGGTTTGAATCGGGCAAAACTAGGCTTTATGATGATTTTCGGCCTGTTCGGCAAAAAAAACGGCAACCGGCGCATCGTCGAAAAGCAGTATGCGACCCTGACGAAAGCGGCGCGTCATCCCTATCTCTATGAGAGACTTGACGTTCCGGACACGGTCATGGGGCGTTTCGAGATGCTCTCGGCCATGCTGATCCTTTACTTCCGGCGCACGCGCGCAAGCGCCACGTCGGGCCAGGAGATCGCCCAGGAGATCGTCGACGCCTTCTTCGAGGACGTCGATCATTCGATTCGCGAGCTTGGCGTGGGCGATGTCGGCGTGCCGAAGCGCATGAAGAAGTTCGCCGGCATGTTCTACGGCCGGCTGGAATCCTATGCCGCCGCGCTCGATGCCGGCGACCGCGCCGCGCTTGCCGAGGCGCTCCGCCGGAACATCCATCCGGCGGCAGGCCCCGAGGCTCCCGCGATGGAGGGACTGGCCGGCTACCTCTTCGCCGCCGAGAAGGCTATGGGCGAGGCCGGAGAAGATGTGATCCGGGCCGGCCTGCTCGCGGTGATCGAGCCCGGAACCGAAGAAAACGCCGCCTGAAGCGGTAAGGGACATGCGATGAAGAAAGACGACGACGCGCCATTCTCCTACCCCGTGAAGGTGGGCCATATCTCGGCCAATCCGGTCGAGGTGACGATCAGCGCCGATGCCGAGGAAAGGGCCGGCCTCGCCAGGCTCTGGTCGGTGCTCGAGGTGAAGGCGCTGTCGGCGACCTTCCAGGTCATGCGCTGGAAGCGCGACGGCGTGCGCCTCAAGGGGCGCGTGACCGCCGATATCGTGCAGGCCTGTGTCGTGACGCTCGACCCGGTCGAATCCCATATCGACGAGCCGGTGGAGGTGGTCTTCGTGCCGGAGGGCTCGAAGCTTGCGCGCCTGCCGGTCTCGTCCGAAACCGGCGAGATGCTGCTCGATCCCGATGGTCCCGATGCGCCGGAAGTCTTCACCGGCGACACCGTCGATGCCGGCGTGGTGGCCGCCGAACATGCGGCGCTCGCCATCGATCCCTATCCCCGCAGGGCCGATGTCGCCTTCGGCGACCATATCGAAAGCACGGACAAGGACGACCGCAAACCGTCGCCCTTCGCCGTTCTGAAGGACTGGAAAAAAGACTGAACGGCCCGGCAAGTGCCCGATAATTCAGTTGTGCACCCGGCGAAAAGCGGTATTTTGGCCGAATTCCGCTGTAGTGACCCCTCTGCCGTTGGAACAAGAATCAAGGCTAGTAAGGCAAGACTCGCGTGGTCAGAATATCCGTCGATGTCATGGGTGGCGATTTCGGTCCGAAGGTCGCCATTCCCGGCGCAGCCAAGGCTCTCGAGCGACATCCCGAAATCCGCTTCGTACTTTATGGCAATGCCGCCGAATGCGAGCCGCTTCTGGCGCAGCATCCCAAGCTGAAGGCTGCCAGCACCTTCCATCATTGCGACGTCTCCGTCGCCATGGACGAGAAGCCGAGCCAGGCGCTGCGCCGCGGCCGCGGCAAGTCCTCCATGTGGCAGGCGATCGATGCCGTGGCGAAAAAGGAGGCCGATGTCGCCGTCTCCGCCGGCAATACCGGCGCGCTGATGGCCATGTCGAAGTTCTGCCTGCGTATGATGGCCAATATCGAGCGCCCGGCCATCGCCGGCATCTGGCCGACGCTGAAGGGCGAGAGCATCGTGCTCGACATCGGCGCGACGATCGGCGCGGATGCGGGCCAGCTCTTCGACTTCGCGCTGATGGGCGGGGCCATGGCGCGCGCGCTGTTCGAGATCGACCGGCCGACGCTCGGCCTCCTCAATGTCGGCGTCGAGGAGATCAAGGGCCAGGAAGAGGTGAAGGCCGCCGGCCAGCTCATCCGCGAGGCCAATTTCGACACGATTGAATATTACGGCTTCGTGGAAGGCGACGATATCGGTCGCGGCACGGTGGACGTGGTGGTCACGGAAGGGTTTTCAGGAAACATCGCCCTGAAGGCGGCGGAAGGCACGGCGCGGCAGATCGCCGAATACCTGCGCGCGGCCATGTCGCGCACCTGGCTTGCCAAGCTCGGCTACATTCTCGCCAAGAGCGCATTCGACCGCGTGCGCGAGAAGATGGACCCGCGCAAGACGAACGGCGGCGTCTTCCTCGGCCTCAACGGCATCGTCATCAAGAGCCATGGCGGCACGGATGCCGAGGGCTTCGCCGCGGCGGTGGATGTCGGCTACGACATGGTCCGCAACGGCCTCAGGGACAAGATCGAACGGGATTTGCAGAAGTATCACGCGGGCCGGCCTGTCGAAGGCGTCCCGGGCGTGACCGACGAGGTATAGAATGATTCGTTCAGTGGTCCGCGGTTTCGGAACGGCGCTTCCGAAACGGGTGCTCACCAATGCCGAACTGGAAAGCATGGTCGACACGTCCGACGAATGGATCGTGCAGCGCACCGGCATCCGCCAGCGCTACATCGCCGGCGAGGGCGAGACGACCGCTTCGCTCGGCGAGGGCGCTGCCCGCGCCGCGCTGGAAAATGCCGGCCTCACCGCCGCCGACATCGACCTGATCATCGTCGCCACCTCCACGCCGGACAATACCTTCCCGGCAACGGCCGTGAACATCCAGAACCGCCTCGGCATGTCCCATGGCTTCGCCTTCGACGTGCAGGCGGTCTGTTCCGGCTTCGTCTATGCCGTGACGACGGCGGACGCCTATATCCGCGGCGGCCTTGCCAGGCGCGTCCTCGTCATCGGCGCGGAGACCTTCTCGCGCATCCTCGACTGGACCGATCGCACGACCTGCGTGCTCTTCGGCGACGGCGCCGGCGCCATCGTGCTGGAAGCGCAGGAAGGGGCGGGGACCAATGCGGACCGCGGCGTGCTGTCGGCGCAGCTTCGCTCCGACGGCGCGCATCGCGACAAGCTCTTCGTCGACGGCGGCCCGTCCACCACCGGCACGGTCGGCCATCTGCGCATGGAGGGCCGCGAGGTCTTCAAGCATGCGGTCGGCATGATCACCGACGTGATCGTCTCGGCCTTCGACGCCACCGGCTTCACCGCCGACGACGTCGACTGGCTGGTGCCGCACCAGGCCAACAAGCGCATCATCGACGGTTCGGCCAAGAAGCTCGGCATCCCGCTGGAGAAGGTCGTCATCACCGTGGACCAGCACGGCAACACGTCGGCGGCATCGATCCCGCTGGCGCTTGCGGCGGCCGCCGGAGACGGGCGTATCAAGCGCGGCGACCTCGTCCTTCTGGAGGCGATGGGCGGCGGTTTCACCTGGGGCGCGGTGCTGCTTCGCTGGTAAGGTGAGACTGCGCAGCAGGCCCGCTTGACCCGAGGGGGCAAGGACAATACTCTTCCGCCACTTAACCATAGGCTTTCAATAGGAAATCGGTGAGGAGCGATGAGCGGTAAGACGGTGACACGCGCAGATTTGGCCGAATCGGTTTTCCGGAAGGTCGGCCTTTCCAGAACAGAATCCGCGGAGCTTGTCGAAACCGTGATCGACGAGATTTGCAACGCCATCGTGCGGGGCGAGAGCGTGAAGCTCTCCTCCTTCGCGACATTCCAGGTTCGTGACAAGAACGAGCGCATCGGGCGAAACCCGAAGACCGGCGAGGAAGTGCCGATCTCGCCGCGGCGTGTCATGACCTTCAAGGCGTCCAACGTTCTCAAGCAGCGGGTGCTGAAGGCCCATCTCGCGCGCAAGGCGAAGCAGAAGCCCGCTTCGCCCGTGTCCTGAGCGCTTTTCCCGCCTGTTGCCGGGCATCGGCAATTTGAAACTTGAATATCGCCCGGCAACCCGCTGAAATGAATACGATTCGGCGGCACGCTTCTCGTGCGCCGGCGTGAGCTTTCATCGAGGGTAGAATGGACAAGAGTCCGGACGCTTTCCGCACCATCAGCGAGGTCGCCGACGACCTCGACCTGCCGCAGCATGTGCTGCGTTTCTGGGAAACGCGCTTCACGCAGATCAAGCCGATGAAGCGCGGCGGCGGGCGGCGCTACTATCGCCCGGAGGACGTCGATCTCCTCAAGGGCATCCGCCATCTGCTCTACGACCACGGCTATACGATCAAGGGCGTGCAGAAGCTTCTCAAGGTCAACGGCAACAAGTTCGTCGCGGCCATTGCCAGCGGCGACTTGGCGACCGTCGAGGCGCTGGCGGCCGCCAGCCACGAGGAGCCGCCGCCGCCGAAGGCCGGCAGCGACGAGGACCAGATCGTCGGCCGCGCCAAGGCGCCGGCCAGCCGCCGCTTCTTCTCCTTCGTCGGCGGCGGCGACGAGGCGCCGGAAATCTCGCTCGGCAAGACCAGCGTCGGCAAGGAGGACCGCGCCCTCCTGCAGGAGGCGCTCTACGATCTCCTGGAATGCAAGCGCCTGCTCGACCAGGTCCGCTGAACCGCGAAAATCCCCGAAAAGAAAAAGCCCCGCACTATGGCGGGGCAAAACAAGCGTCACGCTTGGCTCTGTGACGCGGGGGAGTTGCTCGCAAAATGACAAGCGAGCAGGAACAGTCTTAGACTTTCGTCTAATTCGCGGGAAGGTCTGATTCTGCGAATCCGGTACGCTTGCGAAAAGAATTCTGTCTTGGAAGCGTCATGCGCTTGCCAAGCTCCGCCGTCGGGGCGAGGGCCGCATGCCCGACGCAGGAACGCTGCCGCGGTCGGCGGGAAATTCGGATTACTGACGATGAAACATCCCGAATCGGCAATTTTGGGCTTGCATCCAAATGCCCGAGACTATAGGGGTTTGCGCGGTCCGGAATGTAGCGCAGCCCGGTAGCGCACTTGACTGGGGGTCAAGGGGTCGTGGGTTCGAATCCCGCCATTCCGACCATTCTCTCCCCTCATAGATTGCATTTAAAGTCCCGCATGGAACTTTACGCGTCTCTTCGCGTTCTCTCGCCGCCGGCCTGTCGTGCCGGGGCTATCTGGAGCTTGAGGAGATCACGCATGGAAAATGCAGGCATCGGCTGGATCGCAGCCATCATCATCGGCGGCGTTGCCGGCTGGCTCGCCGAAATGTTCATGAAGAGCAATATGGGCGTGCTGATGAACATCGTTCTCGGCATCGTCGGCGCTGCGGTCGCGAACATCCTGCTGGGGCTGATCGGCGTCTCGCTGGGCGGCTGGCTCGGCTATCTCGTCGCCGGCTTCATCGGCGCCTGCATCCTCATAGCGCTGGCAAGGGCCATCAGGCGATAGATCGGCCCGATGGATTATCGAAAGCCGTCTCTCCGGGAGGAGGGGCGGCTTTTCGTTTGAGCGCCTGCCGGTTGTGACGGCGCTCCAGCGCAAGGCAGCCCCATGTGACGCCGAGCAGCAGGTAGAAATGGCGCCAGTGGTCGGTGTCGATGACGAAGCCGATCCCGCTATGGCCGAGCAGCGTGATGAAGGCGATCATCAGGTAGGGCTGCCATGGCCTGTCGCGCAGCAAGGCCTTGAAGGCGGCCGAGAGCGTCCATCCGATCAGTGTCAGGTAGGTGATGAAGCCGAGCCAGCCATAGGTGGTGAGCGATTTCAGGTAGATGTTGTGCTCGTCCTCGGAGAACATCTTGCCGAAGCGCATCGGTCCGATGCCGAGCGGCTTTTCCATCGCCATCAGGAAGCCGATACGGTGGCGCTCGAAGCGCCCGAGATGGCCGCCGTCATATTCCTGGACGAGCTGCGTGCGGCTGGAGAAGAGGTTCGAGACCTTGTCGAACTGCAGGGCGACGACCAGCGCGAGGATCAAGAGGCCGGCCGCCGAGATGCTGATGATGAGGATCTTCAGCCGGAATGCCCCGGTGCGCTCCTTCAGCAGCATGATGAAGACGAGTGCCGCGACGGCGAAGAGATAAAGCCCCCAGGCCGCGCGCGAGAAGGACAGGAAGATGCCGAGCGCCAGGATGAGGACGCCGATCACCTTCAGCGGCGCGCCGAGGATGCGGCCGGCGAGAAGGCCGTGCATCAGGTAGAGCGAGGGCGCGACGAGGAAGGGGCCGAAGACGTTCGGGTCCTGGAAGGCGCCCTTGGCGCGGTCGTAGAGGGTGAAGGCCTCCGAGCCGGGAAAGGCATGGAAATAGCCGAGGATGCCGAGCATCGAGGTGATGAGGGCGCTCGCCACCCAGGCGCGGAAGATGAGCTGCAGCCGCGCCGGCTTCGCCTCGACGATCGCGGCGAAGAAGACGCTGGAAATGGCGAGGAACAGCGAGACGGCCATGTACATCGGCCCCTCGGAAAGATCGTCCATCACCGTCAGCGAAAGCATGCCGCCGATATTGAAGACCACGAGAAGGGCGAGAAGCGATGCGACGGTGCGCGAGATGCGCAGCCCCACAAGCGCCCAGAGGCCGATGAGCGCCGCCATGAAGACTTCATAGGGCGCCGGCTCGCTGATGACGAAGCCCGACAGGAACACGCCCAGCGTCACCAGCCCCGAGCCGATAATGCCGACGGCCGCAAGCTGCGGCCGGAAGGAGGGGGCGTGGGGGAGGGCCGCGTCGCTCAATAGGCGTTTTCCGTGTTGAGCAGGCGGAAGGGCGTCAGGAACAGGATCTTCAGGTCGAGCCAGAGCGACCAGTTCTCGATGTAGTAGAGGTCGAATTCGGTGCGGAAGCGGATCTTGTCGTCATGGTCGATCTCGCCGCGCCAGCCGTTGATCTGCGCCCAGCCGGTCACGCCCGGCTTCACGCGGTGGCGTGCGAAATAGCTGTCGACGACATCGACATATTTGCGGTCGTGCGTCTGCGCCTCGACGGCATGCGGACGCGGGCCGACGAGCGAAAGCTCGCCCTTCAGCACGTTGAAGAGCTGCGGCAGCTCGTCGATGGAGGACTTGCGCAGGAAGCGGCCGACACGGGTCACGCGCGGATCGCCCTTTTTGACGGCGGCGCGGGCGGACGGGTCCGAAAGATGCGTGTACATCGAGCGGAACTTGTAGACCTCGATGACCTCGTTGTTGAAGCCGTGGCGCTTCTGCTTGAAGAGGATCGGGCCGGGCGAGGAGAGCTTCACCGCGATGGCCGCGCCGATCAGCACCGGCCAGAGCAGGACGAGCGCGACGACGGAGAAGAAGATGTCGAAGATGCGCTTGGCGACATTGTCCCAGTCAGCGATCGGCTTGTCGAAGATGTCGAGCATCGGCACGGCGCCGATCTGCGAATAGCTGCGCGGGCGGAAGCGAAGGCCTCTCGCATGGGCGGCAAGGCGAATGTCCACCGGCAGCACCCACAGCTTCTTGAGCAGCGACAGGATGCGCGTCTCGGCCGAGAGCGGCAGCGAGATGATCAGCATGTCGATGCGCGCGAGGCGGGCGAATTCGACCAGTTCGGCGACATTGCCGAGCTTGGGATAGCCGGCGATGATCGAGGGCGAGCGGCGCTCGTCGCGGTCGTCGAAGATGCCGCAGATGCGGATGTCGTTCTCCGGCTGGTATTCCAGCGAGCGAATGAGCTCCTTGGCCGGCTCGCCGCCGCCGACGATGACGGCGCGCCGCTCCATCGTGCCGTTGCGGGCCCAGCGGCGGATCGCATAGGCGATCACCTGCCGCTCGACGACGAGATAGGCCGCGCCCGTCGCGAACCAGGCGGCAAACCAGACGCGGGAATACTGGTCGCCCGTCTTGAAGAAGAAGAGGACGAGCGACATGGAGGCGAAGGCCGCCGCCCAGGCGGCGAGGATGCGCGGCGTCATGCGCAGCGGCGAGCGGAGCGCCGGCACCTGGTAGGCATCGGCCAGCTGGAGGAGGAGCACGCCGACGGCGGCGCCGCCCACGAGCACGGCGGCATAGAGCACCGTGATCTCGAAGCCGTCATAGAGCGCGTGAATGAAGTAGCCGAGGGCGAGCAGCGCGCCGAATTCGCAAAGGCGCAGCAACCCGGTGATCATGGCGGGCGAATAGCTGTCGTCGCGGAACTGTTCGGCGATCTGGCGGGCAAGCTGGTTGAGCTCGACGCCCTTTTCCTCCGCGCCGCCGGCAGCCGGGCCGGATGCATTTCCCCGGCTTTCGGAGAGCCTGCGTCTCAAACCTTCCGGATCGAAGGATTCGGGCTTCTCGACATGGTTCATGGCATGCACCTTTGGGGCTTTGTGCCGGGAATAGCACGAAGCCCCTAAGAAACGTTTACGGCAGGGCTTCCGCCGAGGTTTCGGCAAGCCGCCGGCCGCCGGCCTGGCGGGCGAGAATGTCCCGGTAAAGGGCAAGGATCGAGCCCGACATGGCCGAGGCCGAGAAGGTTTCCTTGAAGGCGGCGGGCTCCGGCATGACCTTGCGCAGCCAGCCCGGATCGCCGATCGCCTGGGCCATGGCCGCCGCCAGGGACTGGGCGTCGCCCGGCTCGGTGAGCGCGATGCTGTCGCGGCCGAGCACTTCCGGTATGCCGCCGACGCGGCTTGCGATGACCGGCTTCTGGGCGGCGAGCGCTTCCAGCACGATATAGGGCATCGCCTCGGCGCGCGACGGCACGACCACGTTGCGGGTGAGGGCGAAGGCCTCGCGCGCCTTCATGGCGGGCATCATGACGATGCGCCGGCCAAGGCCGAGCTGCAGCATCATCTGCTTGTACTTTTCCCTGTCCGGCCCGTCGCCGATCATCAGCGCGGAGAGCGGGCGGCCGGCGATGCGCTCGGCCCGCGCGAAGGCGTCGACGAAGACGTCCGGCCCCTTCAGGTCGCGCAACATGCCGATATAGAGGAAATCCACCGCATCCTCGCGGGGATAGACCCGTTCGAAATCCCGGTCGTGGATGCCGTTGTAGATGCGCGCCGTCTGGATGCGCGGGCGGCCGACGCGGGCGGTATAGGCGTCCTTCTCGTAGTCGCAGACGAAGGCGATGGCATCGCCGAAGGGTTCGAGAAGCCGCTCGGCGGTGAGGACCGCGAGCCCCGTCGCCGAGCGCCGGGTGTAGTGCAGGCTGCCGCCATGCGGCGTATAGAGGCGGGCTACGCGATACCTGTTGACCCGCAGGATCGAGCCGATGAGCCGGGCGATGGCGCCACCCTTGGCGCCATGCCCATGCAGGACATCCGGCTGCAAACCTTTTATTTCACGATAACTGTCCCGGATGGCGCCGAGATCGCGCAGATTGACCGACCGGCTGATCGGCATGCGGACGAGGCCGAGCGAGAGATGGGGGCGGATCTCGTCGAAGAGCTTGTCCTCGAAGGAGCCGCCGGTGAGGCTGTCGCAGATGATGCCGACTTCATGGCCCGCCCGCGCATGGAATTCCGCAAGGTCGCGCACATGGCGGAAGATTCCGCCGACGGGGGACCTGAAACAATGAATGATGCGCAGGGGCCCATCGTCCGCCATGAGGATCAGAACAGTCGTTCGCGCACATAGATCGTATCGCCGGCCAGCACCGGATCGGAGATGGAAACCCTTCCGGTGACGATCTTGCCGTTGATCTTGCGGGTCACGTCGACGTCGCGCTGGTTGGCGCGCGGCGAGAAGCCGCCGGCGACCGCGATGGCGTTCTGGATCGTCATGCCGGCGACGTAGCTGTACTGCCCCGCCTGGCCGACCTCGCCCATGAGATAGATGGAGCGGTAGCGGTCGACCTCGATGGAAACGTCCGGATCGCGCAGATATCCCTGGCGGAGCTTCGCCGCGATGATGCTTTCCAGCTCCTGGATGGTCTGGCCGCGCGCCGGCACGGCGCCGATGAGCGGGAAGGCGACATAGCCGGCCTGGTCGACCGTATAGGTGTTGCTGAGGCCGGCCTGCTCGAAGACGGTGATGCGCAGCCGGTCGCCGCTGTCGAGGCGATAGGGCTGGATGGTTGCTTCGTGGAAGGCCTTGGGGGCGGGGCGATAGCTGGTGCAGCCCGACACGGCCGGCACGATGAGCGCCAGCGCGAGCAGGATGCCCTTGTTGATCGTAGCGACACGCATTCGCAGTTCCGTCCCAAATCAGATGTGAGGCCCCGTTATCGTTCCGTTAGGGTTAACGGCTGGTAAAGGCCGCGCGCCTATCGGTAGCAAAGGCCGATTTTCCCGGAGAAACGAACAACGCGGGGTAGGGGAAGCGCCGGAAGGTTAACTCTTGCGTTACCATGTTTGTTTACCGTGCAGCCAAATCGTCGGTTTGGAGTTTGCTATGTCGGGCGTTCACGAGAGCCAGCAGGATGTCGATATCGACCTTGGCGGTCTGTTCGGCGCGATCTGGCGCAACCGGATGCGCGTGCTGCTGGCGACCGTCGCCTGCGCGGGCATCGCCTTTGCCGGCGCGAACCTGATCACGCCCAAATACAAGAGCGAGGCGCGCCTCCTCATCGAGACGCGCGAGCCGGCCTTCACGACGGGGCAGGACCGCGCGCAGGGCGGCGAGCAGCCGGCCTTCGACGAGGCGGGCATCGCCAGCCAGGTGCAGCTCCTCCAGTCGGCCGACCTCATCAAGCAGGTCGCGCGCAACATGAAGCTCTATGAGCTGGAGGAATTCGACACGACGGCGAAGCCCTCGGCGGTTTCCGACGTGCTGGTGCTCCTCGGCCTTCGCAAGAACCCGCTCGACCTGCCGCCGGAAGAGCGCGTCCTCAAGGAATTCACCGAGAAGCTGACCGTCTACCAGGTGGAGCGCTCGCGCGTCATCGCCATCGAGTTCGCCTCGAAGGACCCGCGCCTTGCCGCCGAAATCCCCAACGAGATGGCCAAGGTCTACCTCTCGCTGCAGAGCGGCGCCAAGCTCGACACCAATTCCGAGGCGACGCGCTGGCTGGAGCCGGAAATCGCCAACCTGCGCGAGAAGGTGCGCGAGGCCGAGCAGAAGGTCGCCGAATACCGCTCGCAGTCCGATCTCCTGCCGATGGGCGACAATTCGACCTTCGCGGTGCGCCAGCTGAACGACATCTCGACCGAGCTTGCCCGCGTGCGCGGCGAGCGCGCCAATGCCGAGGCGCGGGCCGAAAGCGTGCGCGCCGTGCTGAGGAACGGCGGCGCGCCGGACACGCTTTCCGACGTCGTCGGCTCGCAGATGATCCAGCGCCTCAAGGAGAGCGAATCGCAGATCCAGGGGCAGATTTCCGACCTTTCCACCTCGCTGCTGGAGGGGCATCCCCGGCTGAAGGGCCTGCGCTCGCAGCTTTCCGGCATCCGCACGCAGATCAAGGCGGAAACGCAGAAGATCCTGTCGAGCCTCGAAAACGAGGCGAAGACGGCGGAGCTGCGCGAAACCCAGCTCACGCAGCAGCTCAACAGGCTGAAGGCCGATACCGCCCGTGCCGGCGAGGACGAGGTCGGCCTCAAGGCGCTGGAGCGCGAGGCCGCCGCCCAGCGCCAGCTTCTGGAGACCTATCTTGCGCGCTACCGCGAGGCGACCTCGCGCACCAGCAACAACGCGACCCCGGCGGATGCCCGCATCATCTCGGCCGCCGTCGAGCCGACGGAGGTCTCCTTCCCGAAGGTGATTCCGATCACCGTCGTGGGCGGCGTCGCCGGCTTCGCGCTGAGCTCCATCATCATCCTGCTCGCCGAACTCTTCAGCGGCCGCGCCCTGAAGCCGACCGCCGCCGCTGCCGTGACGCCGCGGCGCCGCGAGGAGGAAGAGGTGGTCGTGGAGACGCTGGAGCTCGCCGGGACCGTGGAGGAATCGCTCGTCCCTGCGGACCGTGAGGTCCTCCGGGAGCCCGTCTTGCCGGCCCGCTCGCTGCTCTCGGACATGGAGCCGGAAGACGAGGACGAGGAGGAGCCGGAGGTTCCGGAAATCGCCGCCGCGGAGGGGGAGGAGGAGGACGACGACGACTATTCCATCGCCGCCGTTGCCGCCTATCTGGTCGAGAACGATATCCCAGTCGCCATCTCCGTCTCGCCGTCCGGCGACCGCGGCTCGGCGGCCACCGTCATGCTTGCCCGCCGCATCGCGCAGGAGAACCGCAAGACGCTGATCATCGACCTGACGGGATCGGCCTGCCCGACCCGGCTGATGGCGCAGTCGCAGTTCCTGCCCGGCATCACCGATCTTCTGGTCGGCGATGCCGCCTTCGGCGACATCATCCACGGCGACCGGCTTTCCGACGCCCATATCATCCCGCGCGGCAACGCCAATACCAGGCGCGCCATGCGCGGCATCGACCGTCTCGCGATGGTGGTCGATTCGCTTTCCGACGCCTACGACACGGTGATCGTGGAATGCGGGGCGGCGGAGGTGGAAGGCGTGCGCCGCCTGACGCGCGACCAGCAGATGGATATCATCCTCTCTCTTCCCGGCGCCGACGAGGACGAGGTGGTCGAGCTGCTCACCGCCTTCGGCGATGCGGGCTACAGCGAGATCGTGCTGATGACGGGCGAGGCGAAGGAACCCTCCGGTCACCCGGGCCGCCGGGCCGCCTAATCGGATGCGGCAGGCTCCGCCCTGCCGAAGCGAAGGCGCTGCACGAGGGAATAGACCTGCGGGTTCTGCTTGATGAGCCGCTTGGCGGCGGCCTTGGCGCGGTGCAGGCTCGCTGCGGCCCTGCCGGCCAGCGTCACCGGCCAGAGCAGATCGTGCTGCACGGTCTCGATCGGGCACCAGGAGCGCTTGTAGAGCTGGTCGCCGATGCCGAAATCGAAAAGCAGCACGCCTTCGCCGCACAGTTTCTCGATGGCGATATGGAACAGGAAGTCGCCGGGGCTGGCATCCGCCGCCACGCTGTCGTCGATCGAGCCGAACTGGCAGATCACGTGATCGCCCTTGCGCGAAAGGCCCGTGATGGCCGCGACATGCCCCTCGTGCTCGCCCTTGAGGCGAAGGGCGTGGAGCTGGAGGAGACAATTGCCGTCTGCCGCGGGGGCCGAGACGAGGGCGCGGAAGAAGCTGCGCGTGCGCTCCTCGCGGAAGACATCCGGCAGGCCCATCGCCTCGAAGCGCGCCGCCTTCTGGCGGAAGAACAGGTCGAGCAGCGCAAGCGCGTCCTCGCCGGGCTCGGCGATGACATGGTCGTAACCGCCCGTCGCGGCGAGGCGCCGCTCGGAACTGCGCGCCCGCTTGCGGCGGCGCTTGGCATTGATCTGCTCCAGCGTCCGTTCGAAGCTCTCGAACACCGCGAGCTGGAACGCCGCATTCTGGTTGATCACCGAGGGAAGGGCGGCGAAGGGGCTGGCGCGGCCGCGCCATTCGAGCGGCATCTTCTCGAGAAGCAGGAGGTCGCAGGCGCAGGCGAGCTGGCCGCGCAGGTCCTCAAGGGCGCGCAGGAGCTGCCGCGGCGAGGAGGCATTGCGGAATGCCTCGCTGTAGAGCCCGGTATTGATATTGCTGAAATCGGTGGCGATCATCCGGGCGGTGCGCAGCGGCCCCTGGCGCACGACCTCCAGCGGCAGGATGAATTGCGTGCGTCCGCCGCGAAGGCCTTCGATGATCAATAAGTCATGGCCGTGCGTCTCCACCCAGGCCCGGCACCAGTCGTAGCTCTGGTGGAGGGAGAGGCCGTCTTCCGCTTCGAGGGCGCGCCACACCGCCTCCAGAGGTTCCATGCGGTCGTGCAGGCGAAGCGTGAGCGGCAGGCCTGCATGCAATACGCCGCCGGCTCCCTCCATCAGGGGGGCCGCGGGTTCATGCCCGGACGCCTTGATCTGCAGTTGCATCGCCTTCGACCCTTGCCTCGGCCACGCGGCCAAGCTCCGAGGCTACGCGCAAGGCGTGCGAAAAAGGTTTAAGCCCGCTCCGTGAAGGCGGAATCGGCGGGTGCGGTTATCGATTCCCTAATGCGGCGGGCCTTGCGGCCTATTCGTCGCGCGGCCTTCCCGGCTTTTCCATCCACTTGATGATGAGCATGGCGGGCAGGATCCACAAAAGCCCGGTCACGGCGAAATAGAGGAGATGGATGTACCACGGCGACTGACCGAGCGTCGCCGAGGCGACGGTCGTCGCGACCAGGGCATAGAAGAGCACGAGGATGATGATCAGGATCGTGCCGATCAGTTTTCTGAGGCGAGGGGGCATTTTCGGTCTTTCAAAAGCGGGGGCGGCGAGGCGCGACGGCATGCCGCAAAGGTTCGGGCCTTGTTTTGCACGGGCTGGTCGGGCAAATCAACGCTGGAACCAGTCCAGTCAACGCGCCCGCGCTGTTTTGCGCCGGCACTTGCAAGAAAATCCTAAGCGGCAGCCGTGCTGCCGTTCAACAGGAGCCGACAGAATGAACGCCACGACCGTCAACGCCTATCGAAGCGGCCATGACAGCGACCGGATCGATCGCAACCGTCGCCAGGTGCGCCGCTGGCTCGCCGTCGTGCTGGTCGCGCTCGCCGTGCTGGTGCTCGTCGGCGGCGCGACGC
Source organism: Shinella sp. R2-11 (assembly GCF_055330205.1). NCBI lineage: Bacteria > Pseudomonadati > Pseudomonadota > Alphaproteobacteria > Hyphomicrobiales > Rhizobiaceae > Shinella > Shinella sp. R2-11. Next base: position 157,205 of record NZ_JBVAPC010000008.1, read on the forward strand.
GGCTCACCGGCTCGGGCCTCTCGATCACCCAGTGGAAGCCGATCCACGGCGTCATTCCCCCGCTCACCGCCGCCGAATGGCAGGAGGAATTCGAGCTCTACAAGCGCATCCCGCAATATGAGCAGATCAACAAGGGCATGACGGTCGACGCGTTCAAGTCGATCTTCTGGTGGGAATGGGCGCACCGGCTGATCGCGCGCTCCATCGGCTTCATCTTCGCCGTGCCGCTCGTCTTCTTCTGGTTCACGGGCCGCATCGAGAAGCGGCTGCGCTGGCCGCTCGCCGGCCTTCTGGCGCTCGGCGGCTTCCAGGGCTTCATCGGCTGGTGGATGGTGTCCTCCGGCCTTGCCGAGCGGGTGTCGGTCAGCCAGTACCGGCTGGCGACGCACCTCACCATCGCCTGTCTCATCTTCGCGCTGACGATGTGGATCATGCGCGCGCTCTCGCCGCATAGCGAGGATGCGCCCCCGACCGCCGGCGCGCGCCGGATGGCCGGCCTCATCGCCTGCATGGCGATCTTCCAGATCTATCTCGGCGCGCTCGTCGCCGGCCTCCATGCGGGCCTGACCTACAATACCTGGCCCTTGATGGACGGCGCGCTTGTGCCGGGCGGCCTCTTCGTGCAGCAGCCGTGGTGGATCAACCTCTTCGAAAACCCGAAGACCGTGCAGTTCGTCCACCGCCTCGGCGCCTACGTGCTCTTCACGCTCGCCCTGGTCCATCTTGTCTCGTCGCTGCGCGCCGCGCCGGAAACGACGCATGCGCGCCGCGCGCTGCTGCTGTTCGGCCTCGTCTGTCTGCAGGCGACGATCGGCATCCTCACGCTGGTCTGGCAGGTCCCGCTCGCCTGGGCGCTCGCCCATCAGGGCGGCGCGCTGCTCGTGCTCGGCTTCGCCATCGCGCATTGGCGCGGGTTCTATGGGGAGATGGAGCGGTAGGGGAGAGAGGACGGCCCCTCATCCCGCTGCCGCGACCTTCTCCCCGCAAGCGGGGCGAAGGGCTATGCCGTCCGGTTTTCTGAAATATCAACGCCGGCGAGGGGATGAGATCGTGCCCCATCTCCCTTCTCCCCGCTTGCGGGGAGAAGGTGCCGGCAGGCGGATGAGGGGCGACGCTCAACCTCTCAGCATCAGATCCATGTTCTGCACCGCCGCGCCCGAAGCGCCCTTGCCGAGATTGTCGAGCAGCGCGACGAGGTTGACATGCGGCGCGCCGGCAGTGCCGAAGACGTAGAGCTTCATGCGGTCCGTATCGGCAAGCGCGACGGCATCGACGCGGGGGAGCGCCGCGCTCTCCTTGAGGTCCACCACCTCGACGATGTCCTGCCCGGCATAGTGGTCGGCGAGCGCCTCGTGGATCGAGCCGAGCGAGGCGTGGCCGTTGAGATCGGCGAGGTAGAGCGGCACCTGCACGATCATGCCCTGCGCGAACTTGCCGACGGACGGCGCGAAGAGCGGCGCGCGGGAGAGGAGGCCATGCACCTGCATTTCCGGCACATGCTTGTGCTTCAGCGGCAGGCCATAAAGGAAGTGGGGCGAGTCGATATGCTCGGGATGATCGGCGTTCTCCATCTGCGCGATGAGCTGCTTGCCGCCGCCCGTATAGCCGGAGACCGCATTGACCGTGACCGGATAGTCCTCCGGCAGGATGCCGGCAAGGCGCAGCGGGCGCAGCAGCCCGATGGCGCCGGTCGGGTAGCAGCCGGGATTGGCGACGTAGCGGGCGCCGGCGATCTGCGCCGGCTGCTCGCGGTCCATCTCGGCAAAGCCATAGGCCCAGTCCGGATTGACGCGGTGCGCGGTCGAAGTGTCGATGATACGGACCTGGTTGTTGCCGGAAACCATGGCCACGGCTTCCTTCGCCGCATCGTCCGGCAGGCAGAGGATTGCGACATCGGCACTGTTCAGCAGGTCTTCGCGCAGTTGCGCATTGCGCCGCTCCGCCTCGGGAATGGAAAGTAGCTCGACATCGCTGCGGCCGGCCATGCGCGTGCGGATCTGAAGGCCCGTCGTGCCGTGTTCGCCATCGATGAAGATCTTCGGTTTCATCTGCAATCCAATCCTGTCAAGCCGCGTTCGCCGCCGATATACCCCCTTGATCCGTCGCATTCAATGCCGCGTCTTCAGCGGCGCTCCGCCAGCGTCTCGGCGTGCAGGCCCAGCATGTACATGGCGATGTTGGAGGCGGCGATGGCGGTGATGTCCGCGTGGTCGTAGGCGGGCGCCACCTCGACCACATCCGAGCCGACGATGTTCAGCGCGCCGAGCTTGCGCAGGACGGAAAGGATGCGTGCGCTCGACGGGCCGCCGGAGACGGGGGTGCCGGTACCCGGCGCGAAGGCAGGATCGAGGCAATCGATGTCGAAGGTGAGGTAGGTCGCCCGGTCTCCGACATGGTGGATGATCGCATCGGCGATTTCGGCGGCGCTCATTTCCTCGACGTCGTAGCCATAGAGGATGCGGATGCCGCAATCCTCCGGCGCATGGGTGCGGATGCCGATCTGGATCGAGCTTTCGGCATCGATCAGCCCCTCGCGCACGGCGGTGCCGACGAAGGAGCCGTGGTCGATGCGACCCTTCTCGTCCGGCCAGGTATCCTGGTGGGCGTCGAACTGGACGAGGGAGAGGGGACCGTATTTCGCCGCATGGGCGCGCAGCAGCGGCAGCGTGATGAAGTGGTCGCCGCCGAGCGTCAGCATGTAGGCGTCGGATTTCAGGATCTTCCTCGCCTCGCGCTCGATGGTTGCCGGTGTCTTCTGGTGGTTGCCGTAGTCGAGCAGGCAGTCGCCGTAGTCGATGACGGCCATGTCCTCGAAGAGGTCGCGCTCGAAGGGATATTGCGGATCGTTGTCCATGATCGCCGAGGCGCGGCGGATGGCCTGGGGACCGAAGCGCGTTCCGGGACGATTGGAGGTCGCGGCATCGAAGGGAATGCCCCAGACGACGGCATCCACGTCCTTCAGCACCTTCGTGTAGCGGCGGCGCATGAAGGAGAGGATACCCGCATGGGTCGGGTCCGAGGCCGCGCTCTTCAGCGTCTTGCCCGTGATGGCGTGGTCGATCGTCTTGTTGGCCATGAAAATCCCTCCGAAGTGTGGCGGGACGTTCGCTAATCGCGGCGTTTTAGGCAAGGGGGTAAATGCGGCGGCAGGCGAGGGATGCGTCACTTTCGGATGAGGGGCAAGCAGCCATCCCCGAAAACGAAAAGGCCGGGGCGAACCCCGGCCTTTCCTGAAGAACAAGCCTTCCGAGCGATCAACGCTTGGAGAACTGGAACGAACGGCGGGCCTTGGCCTTGCCATACTTCTTGCGTTCGACGACGCGCGAGTCGCGGGTCAGGAAGCCGCCCTTCTTGAGGACCGTGCGCAGGCCCGGCTCGAAGTAGGTCAGCGCCTTGGAGATGCCGTGACGGACGGCACCGGCCTGGCCGGAAAGGCCGCCGCCGGCGACGGTCGCGTCGATGTCGAACTGGCCGTCACGGGCCGCTGCGACGATCGGCTGCTGCAGGATCATCTGCAGGACCGGACGGGCGAAGTAGGCTTCGAACGACTTGCCGTTGATGGTGATCTTGCCGGAGCCCGGCTTGACCCATACACGGGCAACGGCGTCCTTGCGCTTGCCGGTTGCGTAGGAACGGCCCTGGGCGTCAACCTTCTTGACGTGAACCGGGGCGGAAGCGGCCGGAGCTGCAGCGGCGACGCCGAGGTCCTTGAGCGAGGAGAGGTCGGCCATTATCAGGCGCTCCTTGTGTTCTTGCTGTTCAGCTTGGCGACGTCGAGGGCGACGGGCTGCTGGGCTTCATGCGGATGGTTGGAGCCGGCGTAGACGCGCAGGTTCTTCATCTGGCGACGGCCGAGCGGGCCGCGCGGAACCATGCGCTCGACAGCCTTCTCGAGGACGCGCTCCGGGAAGCGGCCTTCGATGATCTGGCGAGCCGTGCGCTCCTTGATGCCGCCCGGGTAACCGGTGTGCCAGTAGTACTTCTTGTCGGAGTACTTCTTGCCGGTGAAGACGACCTTGTCGGCGTTGATGACGATGACGTTGTCGCCGTCGTCGACGTGGGGCGTGAAGGTTGCCTTGTGCTTGCCGCGCAGGCGGTTAGCGATGAGGGTAGCGAGGCGACCGACAACGAGGCCTTCGGCGTCGATGAGGATCCACTTCTTCTCTACCTCGGCGGGCTTCTGTACGAAGGTTGCCATGGGAGGTGCTCTTTCTTTGAGATCCCGAAGCCTCGCGGCGACGGGCGTTTCTTGTTGCTTGGTTTGGCCCCTTGCGGATGCCAAAAATCGAACGCGGCCCGTGGGGACCGCGATCTGGAGCGGCTTATAAGCGAGAGCCGATGGGACGTCAAGAGACGCTATCCGGGCGACGCCAGAGATATGATAATAAAAACAATGACTTACTTATGAGGTATATAGATACCACAAATTATCGCGGCGGAATCGAATAGGTCGCGGTGGCATGGGCCACCAGATCGTCGGCATCCTCGTCGAAAATCGATGCTTCCATCACCGCCAGCCGCTTGCCGAGCTTGAGAAGCCGGCAGGTGCAGGTGAGGGGGCCGGGCTTCGGCTTGCGCAGGAAGTTGATGTTGAGACTGGTGGTGACCGCCAGCGCCACCGGGCCGATATGGGCGAGCACGGCGCAATAGGCGCCGACATCGGCAAGCGCGAAGAGCGTGGGGCCGGAGACGGTGCCGCCGGGGCGCAGATGCCGCTCGTTCGGCATGAGGCGCATGACGACCGAGCCGGGGGAGACGTCCACCACCTCGAACACCTTGCCGTCCGTGTGAAGCTGCGGAAAATCGGTTTCAAGGAAGCGGTTCAGCGCCTCGGGATCCATGACGGGCGTCAATTCCATGGCATTCGTCTCCTGTCGCCTGCTTTGAAGACCGATTTTCCGGCCGCTGCAAGCCCTTCCAAAGTCGCGGCAAGCCCTCTCAAAGTCTATGCCCGCACGCTTGAAACCGGCTGCCGCGCGGCGTAGGACCGCAGGCGGAAAACTTGAAGGAGGCGATCATGGCGGATGTGGTGTCGTTCAGGAAAGAGGAACCGGCGGGCCTCGTGCGCGTCGAGCGCGCGGAGCCCATCCTTCGGATCACGCTCAACAATCCGCCCGCCAATGCCCTTTCCATCGCCGTCATGGAAGCACTCGGCGCGGCGCTGGACGCCGTTGCCGCCGACGACGCCATCCGCGTCGTCGTGCTCGCCTCGACGGGAAAGGTCTTTTCCGCCGGTCACGACCTCAAGGAGATGACCGCGCATCGTGAGGACGCCGACGGCGGCCGCGCCTTCTTCGAGAAGACCATGCGCATGGCGGCGGGCATCATGCTGAAGATCGCCGCACTGCCCCAGCCGGTCGTCGCCGAGATCGACGGGCTCGCGACGGCGGCCGGCTGCCAGCTCGTTGCGAGCTGCGACCTTGCCATCTGCACCGACACCTCCACCTTCTGCACGCCGGGCGTCAATATCGGCCTCTTCTGCTCGACGCCGATGGTCGCCGTCACGCGCGCCGCGCACCCCAAGCAGGCGATGGAGATGCTGCTGACCGGCGAGACGATCGACGCCTCCACCGCCAAGGACTTCGGCCTCGTCAACCGCATCGTGCCGCAGCAATATCTCCGTCAGGTCGTCGACAAATACGCCGCCGTCATAGCCTCCAAGTCGCCGCAGGCGCTGCGCATCGGCAAGGCCGCCTTCCGTGCGCAGGCCGGATTGCCGGTGGCGGAGGCCTATGACGTCGCGGTGGCGGCGATGATCGACAACATGCTCGCCGACGACGCGAAGGAGGGCATCGGCGCCTTCCTCGGCAAGCGCATGCCGGAATGGGACCGGAAGTAGCTAGGCGAGCTTCAGCACCAGCACGCCGCAGGCGATGACCGAGCCGGCGACGTAGCGCCAGATGCCGGCCTTCTCCTTGAGGATGAAGACCGAGATGAGGAGCGCGAAGAGGATGGCGGTCTCGCGGAGCGCCGCCACGGTTGCGACCGGCGCCCTTGTCATCGCCCAGAGGGCGAGGCCGTAGGAGGCGATGGAGCCGGCGCCGCCGAAGAGACCTCGGGCCCAGTTGCGCCGCACATGGTTCCAGACCGGCCGGGTGCCCCGCCGCAGGATAGCCCAGGCGAAGAGCAGCACGGGCGGGGGAAGCGACAGCCAGAGCGTATAGGCGACGGCGTTGCCCGAGACGCGCGCCCCCGCGCCGTCGACGAAGGTATAGCCGGCGATCACCACGGCATTGGCGAGCGCATAGGCGATGGCGCGGCGGCTGCCGTGGCGCGCCTCGAAGGCGAGGGTGAAGACGCCCGCCGAGATGACGAGCACGCCGGCCATCGCCATCGGCGTCAGGTGCTCGCCGAGGATCACGCCGCTGGTCATGGCGATCAGGAGGGGCGGGGTGCCGCGCATCAGCGGATAGACGAGGCCGATGTCGCCGGTGCGGTAGGCGGCGGCCACGAGCTGGAAATAGGCGAATTGCAGGACGGTGGAGGTCAGGATGAACGGCCAGGCCGCCGGCTCCGGCATCGGCACCAGCGGAAGGAAGGCAAGGCCGATCATCCCGCCGCCGAGCGAGACCATCGCGGCGTCGAGCGACTTGTCGGTGCCGGATTTGACGAGGGCATTCCAGGTCGCATGCAGGGCCGCGCCGAACAGCACGAGAAAGAGAACGTCTAGCGGCAATCGGGGACCTCGGAAGGGCAGGCGCGCGAAGGGGAGTGCGTCTTTCATCTGCCCAAAAGAGGCGGTTTGCAACCGGCAATTTTCTGGAATCCGCGCGATCTGTCCCGGATCGGCACAGGACCCGTGTGCAGGCGGGCAGGGGCACGGTCGCCTTCTTTAAGGTTTCGGGCTAGAATGCGGCAGGGACGACGAATGACAGGCAGCCAGTGAGAGACGGTCGCGAACGCCGGAGGAGGCAGCGATGAACCATGATCACTATCCCGACAGCTATATTCGCCACATCCTGAAATCCGTGCACACCATCGCCGTGCTCGGCGCCTCGCCGAACGACACGCGGCCGAGCCATGGCGTCATGGGCTTCCTGCTCGGCAAGGGATACCGCGTCATCCCGGTCAATCCCGGCCATGCCGGCAAGACCATCCTCGGCCAGACCGTCTACGGGCACCTTGCCGACATTCCCGAGCCGATCGACATGGTGGACGTCTTCCGCGCCGCCAGCCAGTTCCAGGCGGTCGTCGACGAGGTGCTGGCCCTTCGCCCGCTGCCGTCGGTGATCTGGGGACAGTTCACCGTGCGCGACGATGCGGTGGCCGCCCGGGCGGAAGCGGCGGGCATCCGGGTCGTCATGGACCGCTGCCCGGTCACGGAATATCCGGTGCTGATGCTCAAGGCGTCCTGAGCGCTCATATTGACTTCACGTTGCGTTACCCCAATTCTCCGCGCAGAAAACGGGAAAGCGCCATGAACCACGATTCCTATCCGGACTATTACATCGCCGACATCCTGCGCTCGACGAAGGTGATCGCGCTGGTCGGCGCCTCGCCCAACCCGGAGCGCCCGAGCTACCGGGTCATGGCCTTCCTGCTGCGCAAGGGCTATCGCGTCATCCCCGTCAATCCCGGCCAGGTGGGCAAGGAGATCCTCGGGCAGACCGTCGTCGCGCGCCTTGCCGACATAGCCGAGCCCATCGACATGGTGGATGTCTTCCGCGCCGCCGATGCGCTCCCCTCCGTCGTGGACGAGGTCCTAGCGCTCTCGCCGCTGCCGAAGGTCATCTGGGGACAGCTCTCCGTGCGGCATGACGAAGCCGCCGCGAAGGCCGAGGCGGCGGGCGTCAAGGTGGTCATGGACCGCTGCCCGGCGATCGAGTATCCGCGCCTCGTCGCCTGAGGCCGTGCGGCCGGCGGATCGTCGGAAAATCTTTCTTTGACCGGGCTTTAAGTCTCTGAAATAGTCGCCCCGACTTTAGCCAGGGAGGCCATTTCATGAGCAAGAACAAGCCCGGATTTTCCACGCTCGCCGTCCATGCCGGCGCCCAGCCGGACCCGACCACGGGCGCCCGCGCGACGCCGATCTACCAGACCACCAGCTTCGTCTTCAACGATACGGATCACGCCGCCTCGCTCTTCGGCCTGCAGGCCTTCGGCAATATCTATACCCGCATCATGAACCCGACGCAGGCCGTGCTCGAAGAGCGTGTCGCCGCGCTTGAAGGCGGCACGGCGGCGCTCGCCGTCGCCTCGGGCCATTCGGCCCAGCTCCTCGTCTTCCACACGATCATGCGCCCGGGAGAGAACTTCATCGCCGCGCGCCGGCTCTATGGCGGCTCGATCAACCAGTTCGGCCACGCCTTCAAGTCGTTCGACTGGCATGTGCGCTGGGCCGATCCGGCCGACCTGTCGAGCTTCGAAAGCCAGATCGACGACAAGACCAAGGCGATCTTCATCGAGAGCCTGGCCAATCCCGGCGGCACCTTCGTCGATATCGCCGGCATCGCCGAGATCGCCCATCGCCACGGCCTGCCGCTCATCGTCGACAACACGATGGCGACGCCCTACCTGCTGCGCCCGCTGGAGCATGGCGCCGACATCGTCGTGCATTCGCTGACCAAGTTCATGGGCGGCCACGGCAATTCCATGGGCGGCGTCATCGTCGACGGCGGCACCTTCGACTGGTCGGCCTCCGGCAAGTATCCGGCGCTCTCCGAGCCGCGCCCGGAATATGCCGGCATGGTGCTGCATGCCACCTTCGGTAACTTCGCCTTCGCCATCGCCTGCCGCATCCTCGGCCTGCGCGACTTCGGCCCCTCTATCTCGCCCTTCAACGCGTTCCAGATCCTCAACGGCATCGAGACCCTGCCTCTGCGCATGCAGCGCCATTGCGACAACGCGCTCGCCGTCGCCAAGTGGCTGAAGAGCCATGACAAGGTGTCCTGGGTCAACTATGCGGGCCTCGAAACCGATCCCAACCATGCGCTGCAGCAGCGCTATTCGCCGAAGGGCGCGGGCGCCGTCTTCACCTTCGGCCTGAAGGGCGGCTACGAGGCGGGCAAGCGCTTCGTCGAGGGGCTGGAAATGCTCTCGCACCTCGCCAATATCGGCGACACGCGCTCGCTGGTCATCCACCCGGCCTCGACCACCCACCGCCAGCTCAGCGAAGAGCAGCAGGTCGCCGCCGGCGCCGGCCCGGACGTCGTGCGCCTCTCCATCGGCATCGAGGACGCCGCCGACATCATCGCCGACATCGAGCAGGCGTTGGCCAAGGCTTAGAAACCGGGTCGCCCCTCATCCGGCTGCCGCCCCCTTCTCCCCGCAAGCGGGGAGAAGGGGATGTTGCACCGCTTTTCCAAAGCAGTAGCCTGCCGAGAATGGAAACTGTTCGGCATGTTCCCTTCTCCCCGCTTGCGGGGAGAAGTTGGCCGGCAGGCCGGATGAGGGGCGACCAAACACACGAAGAGGGCCGCTATGAGCAGGGCACGCAATTTCGACATTTCCGGCATCGCGCCGGAGGAAGGCCGTCCGGCGGCCGACCGGCTGATCTCCGGCGATCCGGTCTTCACGAGCTGGAACATCGAGGAGGCCGATGGCGGCATCTATTCCGGCATCTGGCAATCGACGCCGGGTAAGTGGCGCATCCAGTATGACGAATGGGAATATTTCCACATCCTCGAAGGCCACTCCATCGTGACCTCCGACGACGGCGAAACCTTCGACCTCCGGGCCGGCGACCGCCTGATCCTCAGACCCGGCTTCAAGGGAACCTGGGAAGTCGTTGAAACGACTCGCAAGGACTATGTGATCCGGCTTTAGGATCGTGCCGCGCTACCTCCTCCCGGCCTTGCCTATTTCCCGACCGCCACGCCCTCGCGGCGGGGATCGGCGGCGCCCCGGATGCCGCCCTCGGTCAGCTCGATGGCGTGGAGGCCGGAATTCATCTCGCCGGGCTTGACCTCGTAGCCGAGCGTCTTCAGCGGCTCGGCCAGCTTTTCCGCATCCGTGCCCGCCTCGATCTCGTAGGGGCCGAAGCGGTTGATGAGATGGGGCATGGCGACGACGTCGCCGATATCCATGCTCCAGTCGATATAGGCGACGAGCGCCTGTGCCACATAGCCGATGATCTGGCTGCCGCCGGGCGAGCCGATGGCCAGGAGCGGCTTGCCGTCCTTGAGCACGATGGTCGGCGACATGGAGGAGCGCGGGCGCTTGCCCGGCTCGACGCGATTGGCGACCGGCACGCCCTCGTCATGCGTCCTGAAGGAGAAGTCGGTCAGCTCGTTGTTCAGCAGGAAGCCGCCGGTCATCAGCCGCGAGCCGAAGCCGTTCTCGATGGTCGTCGTCATGGAGACGACATTGCCCGCCTTGTCGACGATGACGAAATGGCTGGTGGAGGGCAGTTCGAGCGCTGCGTCGCGGCCGAAGTTGAAGGCGTGGTCCCATTCCGGCCTGCCGGCCGTCACGGCGTCGTCGCCGAGCGCCTTTTCGCCGTCGAGCAATTTTGCCCGATCGCCGAGATAGGTCTTGTCGAGAAGGCCCTCGATCGGCGCGGGCACGAAGTCGGTATCGGCGAGGTAGCGCTCCCGGTCGGCGAAGGCGAGGCGCTGGGCGTCGCCGATCAGCCGCCAGCTTTCCGGATTATCCTTGCCGAGCGCTTTGAGGTCGAAGTTCTCCAGCATGCTGAGCATCTCGCCGATGGCGACCGCGCCGGAGGAGGGCGGCCCCATGCCGCAGACGTCGAGCGCCCGGTAGCGGGCGCAGACCGGCCGGCGCTCCTTCACCTTGTAGTTGGCGAGGTCCTCCAGCGAGAGAACGCCGGCATTCCTGCCGGACATGCGCACCGTATCGACGATCCCCTCGGCGATCGGGCCGCTGTAGAAGGCCTGCGCGCCGCCCTTGGCAATCGTGGCGAGGGTTTCGGCATAGGCGGGGTTCTTCAGCACGGTGCCGGCCTTCAGCGGCGCGCCGTCGGCGCCGAAGAAGTAGGTGGCCGTCGCCTCGAAGGTCTTCAGCCGCTCGCCTTCCGCGGCGATGAGGCCGGCAAGGCGCGGCGAGACGGCAAATCCCTCGCGCGCCAGTGTTTCCGCCGGCGTGAAGAGGTCCTTCCACGGCTTGCGGCCCCAGCGGTTGTGCGCCTGCTGCAGCAGCATGACGGTGCCGGGGGTGCCGACCGAGCGCCCGCCGACGACGGCATCGAAGAAATCGAGCGGCTGGCCCGTCTTATCGAGGAAGAGCTTCGGTGTCGCTTCCATCGGCGCGGTCTCGCGCCCGTCGAGCGTGACGATGCGCTTCGCCTCGGCGTCGTAATAGACGAGGAAGGCTCCGCCGCCGAGGCCGGAGGACTGCGGCTCCACGAGGCCGAGCACGGTCTGGACGGCGACCATCGCGTCGATGGCGCTGCCGCCCTCGGCAAGGACCTTCTCGCCTGCCGCCGCCGCGAGCGGATGGGCGGCGGCGACCATATGGTCCTTCGCGGTCGCGACGTGCGCCGCGGCAAGGCCGGTCGCCCGTTCGGGGGCGATCGTGTCCGACGCCTGCTGCGCGAAGGCGCCCGTCGCGGTCATGAGAAGCAGCGAAAGGGCTGCGATCGATGGTCTCGTCATGGCTGCCTCCGTCCGGCGGCTGGGGCGATGGGGTGGGGCGGGAGGGATGGCCGGATTCATCCTTCCTTCACCTTGCCTCCGGTTCGGTTGTGGAAATCGCGGTTCCACCTCGCGCCGGTTAACCGCATTCTGGCATAGAGCGCCGCAAAACGCTTGGCCGTCTTGAAGTCGGATACCCTGACACTCTATGTAGGGAAGACGAAACTTGCTGATTCCCAACGTTTGCGAAGGGTTTCAGAGCCACCTGAGATGAAGGATTGATATGAGAAATCCCGTAGATACCGCCATGGCTCTGGTGCCGATGGTCGTCGAGCAGACCAACCGCGGCGAGCGTTCCTACGACATCTATTCGCGCCTCCTCAAGGAGCGCATCATCTTCCTGACGGGTCCCGTCGAGGATCATATCGCCACGCTCGTCTGCGCGCAGCTTCTCTTCCTCGAGGCCGAGAACCCGAAGAAGGAGATCGCGCTCTACATCAATTCGCCGGGCGGCGTCGTGACCTCGGGCATGGCGATCTACGATACGATGCAGTTCATCAAGCCGGCCGTGTCGACGCTCTGCATCGGCCAGGCCGCGTCCATGGGCTCGCTGCTGCTCGCCGCCGGCCACAAGGACATGCGCTTCGCGACGCCCAATGCCCGCATCATGGTGCACCAGCCCTCGGGCGGCTTCCAGGGCCAGGCCTCCGACATCGAGCGCCACGCCAAGGACATCCTCAAGATGAAGCGCAAGCTGAACGAGGTCTATGTCAAGCACTGCGGCCGCACCTACGAGGAAGTGGAACAGACCCTCGACCGCGACCATTTCATGAGTGCGGACGAGGCGAAGGAATGGGGCCTGGTGGACCAGGTCATCACCAGCCGCGCCGAGACCGAGGGCGGCGAAAGCGCCTGAAGTCAAGGTTTTGTGTGCGGATGAGGCATATTGTGACGCATTTGTAATGGTCACGGGCTTTATCCGCACGGCAAACCCGTTAATATTGGCCGTTAATGCTATGTTGATTTGACAGACCTAGCATTCGGTAATTCGGTGGGGCTTCGTTGCCACCGGTTCGGGCGGTGCCCATGCCGGTCAGTACCCCTGGAGCCTTCGAAGGGTGGCGCGAGCGGCCTCCCGAGAAGGTGGTTTGAGTGGTCCGGCCATCTTCTTGAAGATGAACGGCGTGCTGGAAGGAAAGTGATATGAGCAAGGTCAGCGGCAGCAACGGCGGCGACTCCAAGAATACCCTTTACTGCTCCTTCTGCGGCAAGAGCCAGCACGAGGTCCGCAAGCTGATTGCCGGACCGACGGTGTTCATCTGCGATGAATGCGTCGAACTGTGCATGGACATCATCCGCGAGGAGAACAAGACCTCGATGGTGAAATCCCGCGACGGCGTTCCCACGCCCCAGGATATCATCAAGGTCCTCGACGAATACGTCATCGGCCAGCAGCAGGCCAAGCGCATCCTGTCGGTCGCGGTGCACAACCACTACAAGCGCCTGGCGCATGCCGCCAAGGGCTCGGACGTGGAACTGGCGAAGTCGAACATCATGCTGGTCGGCCCCACGGGCTGCGGCAAGACCTATCTCGCCCAGACGCTCGCCCGCATCATCGACGTGCCCTTCACCATGGCCGACGCCACGACGCTGACCGAAGCCGGTTACGTCGGCGAGGACGTGGAGAACATCATCCTCAAGCTCCTGCAGGCGGCCGACTACAATGTCGAGCGCGCGCAGCGCGGCATCGTCTATATCGACGAGGTCGACAAGATCTCGCGCAAGTCCGACAACCCCTCGATCACCCGTGACGTTTCGGGCGAGGGCGTGCAGCAGGCGCTTCTGAAGATCATGGAAGGCACGGTCGCCTCGGTTCCCCCGCAGGGTGGCCGCAAGCACCCGCAGCAGGAATTCCTGCAGGTCGACACGACGAACATCCTGTTCATCTGCGGCGGCGCCTTCGCCGGTCTCGACAAGATCATCTCCGCCCGGGGCGAGAAGACCTCCATCGGCTTCGGCGCGACGGTTCGCTCGCCGGAAGACCGCCGTGTCGGCGAAGTCCTGCGCGATCTGGAGCCGGAAGATCTGGTGAAGTTCGGCCTCATCCCGGAATTCATCGGCCGCCTGCCGGTCCTGGCGACGCTGGAAGACCTCGACGAGGATGCGCTGATCCAGATCCTGTCCGAGCCGAAGAACGCGCTGATCAAGCAGTACCAGCGCCTGTTCGAGATGGAAGACGTGGAACTGACCTTCCACGAGGACGCGCTGCGCGAGATCGCCCGCAAGGCGATCGTCCGCAAGACCGGCGCCCGCGGCCTGCGCTCGATCATGGAGAAGATCCTGCTCGACACGATGTTCGAGCTGCCGACGCTGGAAGGCGTCCGCGAGGTCGTCATCTCCGACGAGGTGGTCAAGGGCGCGGCTCGTCCGCTCTATATCTACTCGGAGCGCTCTGAGGAGAAGGCCAACGTCTCGGCCTGAGGGCAAGACCCCTCCCCAACCCCTCCCCACAAGGGGGAGGGACTTACCGTGCGGCACCCTCCGCATTCTATTTTAAACGGTGAGCAAGCCTTTGACTTTCTCCCCCCTTGTGGGGGAGATGCCGGCAGGCAGAGGGGGTAGCCCCGCGAAGCAGGGGCATTACCGGGCCTGCGGGCTCTTCGACAATTTGGACCCGCCCACGGCGGGTCTTTTTGCTTCAAAATCACTGGTGATATTTCGTGACTAGCCGCTTCTGCCCATCGAGGGCATGATATGCGACTGATCCGGCGCGCAGGTGAGGCGTTGCGAAACGGCACGCGCCGCGCGAATATGGAAGACTTCGATTCTGTTTCGCGTATGCTCCGGCAATGATTGCCGGGGGAAGGCCGCAAGTTCCGCGACAGCGCGGAAGACTAGACTTCCCTTGATGGTTCGTCCGGTCCGGCGCGGGGGTGGGGCACCCCGGGGCCGGGCTTGAAAAAGCGCTGACCGCACGCCACTTGTGGATGGAAAAGATAGCCGGCCCGGTGTTCCCAGGCACCGAGTGGACCGGTTCCCGGAAACGGGACGTTTGAAAGGAAATGACATGACGAAAAAGACGTCTGCGCCGCACGACTCCACGGCCTATCCGGTCCTGCCCCTGCGCGACATCGTGGTGTTCCCGCACATGATCGTGCCGCTGTTCGTCGGTCGCGAGAAGTCGATCCGCGCGCTGGAAGAGGTGATGGGCACCGACAAGCAGATCATGCTTGCCACCCAGATCAACGCTTCCGACGACGATCCGGAGACCGACGCCATCTACCGCATCGGCACCGTCGCCAACGTTCTCCAGCTCCTCAAGCTGCCCGACGGCACCGTGAAGGTTCTCGTCGAGGGCCGCGCCCGCGCGGAGATCGACGGCTACACCGAGCGCGAGGAATTCTACGAGGCGATGGCCCACGTGCTGGCCGAGCCGGAAGAGGACCCGGTCGAGATCGAGGCGCTGTCGCGCTCGGTCGTCTCCGAGTTCGAGAACTATGTGAAGCTCAACAAGAAGATTTCGCCTGAGGTCGTCGGCGCCGCAAGCCAGATCGAGGACTACTCGAAGCTCGCCGACACCGTCGCATCGCACCTTTCCATCAAGATCGTCGAGAAGCAGGAAATGCTCGAGACGACAAGCGTCAAGCTGCGCCTCGAAAAGGCGCTCGGCTTCATGGAAGGCGAGATCTCGGTCCTGCAGGTGGAAAAGCGCATCCGCTCGCGCGTCAAGCGCCAGATGGAGAAGACCCAGCGCGAATACTACCTCAACGAACAGATGAAGGCGATCCAGAAGGAGCTCGGCGACGGCGAGGACGGCCGCGACGAGATGGCCGAGCTGGAAGAGAAGATTGCCAAGGTCAAGCTCTCCAAGGAGGCCCGCGAGAAGGCGGATGCCGAGCTGAAGAAGCTGCGCCAGATGAGCCCGATGTCGGCGGAAGCCACCGTCGTGCGCAACTATCTCGACTGGCTGACGGGCATTCCGTGGGGCAAGAAGTCGAAGATCAAGACCGATCTCAACGCCGCCGAGAAGATCCTCGACGAGGATCATTTCGGCCTCGACAAGGTCAAGGAGCGCATCGTCGAATATCTCGCCGTGCAGGCCCGCTCGACCAAGATCAAGGGCCCGATCCTGTGCCTCGTCGGCCCTCCGGGCGTCGGCAAGACCTCGCTCGCGAAATCGATCGCCAAGGCGACCGGCCGCGAATATATCCGCATGGCGCTCGGCGGCGTGCGTGACGAGGCCGAGATCCGCGGCCACCGCCGCACCTATATCGGCTCGATGCCCGGCAAAGTCATCCAGTCGATGAAGAAGGCGAAGAAGTCCAACCCGCTCTTCCTGCTCGACGAGATCGACAAGATGGGCATGGACTTCCGCGGCGACCCGTCCTCGGCCCTGCTGGAGGTGCTGGACCCGGAACAGAACTCGACCTTCATGGACCACTACCTGGAAGTCGAATACGACCTGTCCAACGTCATGTTCGTGACGACGGCGAACACGCTGAACATTCCCGCGCCCCTGATGGACCGCATGGAAGTGATCCGCATCGCCGGCTACACGGAAGAAGAGAAGCTGGAAATCGCAAAGCGGCACCTGCTGCCGAAGGCGATCCGCGACCACGCGCTGCAGCCGAAGGAATTCTCGGTCACCGACGGCGCGCTGATGGCGGTCATCCAGCAGTACACCCGCGAGGCGGGCGTGCGTAACTTCGAGCGTGAACTGATGAAGCTCGCCCGCAAGGCGGTGACCGAGATCATCAAGGGCAAGGCGACGAAGGTCGAGGTCACGGCGGAGAACATCCACGACTTCCTCGGCGTTCCGCGCTTCCGCCACGGCGAAGCCGAGCGCGAGGACCAGGTCGGCGTCGTCACGGGCCTTGCCTGGACGGAAGTCGGCGGCGAGTTGCTCACCATCGAAGGCGTCAGCCTGCCGGGTGGCAAGGGCCGCATGACGGTCACCGGCAACCTGAAGGACGTGATGAAGGAATCGATCTCGGCGGCGGCCTCCTATGTCCGCTCGCGTGCCGTCGATTTCGGCATCGAGCCGCCGCGCTTCGACAAGACGGACATCCACGTGCACGTGCCGGAAGGCGCGACGCCCAAGGACGGCCCGTCGGCCGGTATCGCCATGGCGACCGCCATCGTCTCCATCATGACCGGCATCCCGGTCTCGAAGGATATCGCGATGACGGGCGAGGTGACGCTGCGCGGCCGGGTGCTGCCGATCGGCGGCCTCAAGGAAAAGCTGCTCGCGGCGCTTCGCGGCGGCATCAAGAAGGTGCTGATCCCGGAAGAGAACGCCAAGGACCTGGCGGATATTCCGGACAATGTGAAGAACAGCATGGAGATCGTCCCGGTCTCGCGCATGGGCGAGGTGATCGAGCATGCGCTCACCCGCAAGCCCGAGCCGATCGAGTGGGACGGCACGGTCGAGGCGGCCAAGGTGCCGCCCGTCGAATCGACCGAGGACGGCGCCGGAGCGGTCGCGCACTGAGCCTTCCGCCCGGGCAATTTGCCCGGCCATGACTGGAAAATGCCAAAAGACCGGCCCCTGGGCCGGTCTTTTTCGTCGAAAAGAGTGTGTAAACCCCGGATTCTCAGGCTTTTCGGGCGAAATATTCTTGCGGGGCGAAGGCCGATGCGTATTCTGCCCCCGACTTGTATGAGTCGTTTCAAACCGTAAGAAAGGGGTGGAAACATGAACAAGAATGAACTCGTATCCGCAGTGGCTGAGAAGTCCGGCCTCTCCAAGACGGACGCAGCATCTGCTGTCGACGCCGTTTTCGAGACGATCCAGGGCGAACTCAAGAACGGCGGCGACGTTCGTCTCGTCGGTTTCGGCAATTTCTCCGTATCGCGTCGTGAAGCTTCGAAGGGCCGCAACCTTTCGACGGGCGCCGAGATCGAGATCCCGGCTCGCAACGTGCCGAAGTTCTCGGCCGGCAAGGGCCTGAAGGACGCCGTCAACGGCTGATCTTCAGCCGCCGCATGATCCTCGCGTGCAAGCGCGCGGCCGGTCCTGCGGCAGCTAAAACGTTCTTCCGCGCCTTCGCGCGTCGTCACCGACGCGCGGCGCTGGAGGGCAGAGCGGTTATCCACTCCGCCGCCATCCTGGATTTCAGGATCTGGGGCCCGGTTCGTCCGGGCCCCTTTTTATTTGCGCGCAAGACGCATCGCCGCCGCCTCGACTGTCATCGCGCTGTAACAGGAAAGTCTCAGAACCGCCGGGTTCCTATTGACCGGATTCCGGAGGATTTCATGAAAACCCGTTCGCTCACCGCTGCGCTGGCAGCGGTCCTCGCCGCATCGGTGGCGCCTGCCGCTAGCGCCGAGCCCGTATTCAATCGCATTGCGTCCTTCGCCGTCGCCGACAACCTGCCGGAAGGCGCGGACAAGGCGACGCCGACCTCGTCCGAAATCATCGCCGCCTCCGAGGACGGCAACACGCTCGTCTATTCCGACAGCCCGAACAAGGCGATCGGCTTCATCGACATCACCGACGCCAGGGCGCCGAAGGCCGGCGGCACGGTCGCCTTCGAAGGCGAGCCGACCTCCGTGACCCTTGCGGCCGGCAAGGTGCTGGTCGCCGTCAATACGCGCGAGAGCTATGTGAAGCCCTCCGGCATCCTCGCCCAGGTCGACGTCGCCTCGAAGACGGTCGAGGCGACCTGCGATCTCGGCGGCCAGCCGGATTCGATCGCTCTCAACAAGGACAAGACGCTCGCCGCCATCGCCATCGAGAACGAGCGCGACGAAGAGGTCAATGACGGCGCCATCCCGCAGATGCCGGCCGGCGATCTGGTGCTGCTGTCGCTGAAGGACGGCGTCGTCGACTGCGGCTCGATCAGGCATGTGGCCCTGACCGGCCTCGCCGAAATCGCCGGGGAGGACCCCGAGCCCGAATTCGTCTCCTTCAACAGCCTCGACGAAGTCGCCGTCACCCTGCAGGAGAACAACCATATCGTCATCGTCGACGGCAGGACCGGCGCGGTGAAGAGCCATTTCTCCGCTGGCACCGTCAGCCTCGAAGGCGTCGACACCAGGAAGGACGGCGCGCTGAAGTTCACCGGCAAGGTCGAGGACGTCGCCCGTGAGCCCGACGCCGTGAAGTGGCTGGACGACGAACGCCTCGTCGTCGCCAATGAAGGCGACTGGAAGGGCGGTGCCCGCGGCTTCACCATCTTCGACAAGCAGGGCAAGGTCCTCTACGAGAACGGCGCGGCCTTCGAGCGCGAGATCGCGAAGATCGGCCACTATCCGGACAAGCGCAACAAGAAGGGCGTTGAACCGGAAGGCCTGGAAGCCGCGAAATTCGGCGAGGACAACCTGTTCTTCGTGCTGGCCGAGCGCGCTTCCATCGTCGGCGTCTACAAGGACACCGGCGGCGAGCCCGAGCTTCTCCAGCTTCTACCGTCGGGCATCGCGCCTGAAGGCGCCGTCGCCATTCCGGCCCGCAATCTCCTCGTGACGGCCAACGAGGCCGACCTCGTCGAGGACGGCGGCGCGCGCTCGCATGTCATGATCTACGAGCGCGCGGAAGGGGAGGCTGCCTATCCGCAGATCGTCTCCACCGAGAAGGACGGCGAGCTGATCGGCTTCGGCGCGCTTTCCGGCCTTGCCCCGGTCAAGGACAAGCCGGGCATGCTCTATGCCGTCAACGATTCCTTCTACGCCTCGCAGCCGACGATCTTCACGATCGACGCGACGGGCAAGCCGGCGAAGATCGTCGATGCCCTGCGCATCACCCGCAATGGCGCCGCCGCGCAGAAGCTCGACAGCGAAGGCCTGACGCCGGATGGCGAAGGCGGCTTCTGGCTGGCCAACGAGGGCGATGCCGACAAGCTCTATGCCCATGCCATCATCCACGTGAACGCGAAGGGCGAGATCGACAAGGAGATCGCCATTCCCGCCGAGCTGCGCGCCGGCGAGAAGCGCTTCGGCTTCGAAGGCATCACCAGCGTCGGCGAGGGCAACGACATGGTGCTCTGGATGGCCGTGCAGCGCGAATGGGGCGACGACGAGAAGGGCTTCGTGAAGCTCGTCTCCTACAAGCCGTCCTCCAGGGAATGGGGCGCCGTCCGCTATCCGCTCGAAAAGACCGAAAGCGGCTGGGTCGGCCTTTCGGAGATCGCCGCCAATGGCGACCATGCCTATATCATCGAGCGCGACAACCTGATCGGCCAGGCCGCAAAGCTGAAGAAGCTCTACCGCGTGGCGCTGGCCGACCTGAAGCCGGCCAGGCTCGGCGGTGAATTGCCGGTCGTGAAGAAGGAGGAGGTCCGCGACCTCATTCCCGATCTCAAGGCCACCAATGGCTATGTCGTCGACAAGGTCGAGGGCTTCGCCATCGATGCGGCCGGCAACGGCTTCGTCGTGACGGACAATGACGGCGTGGACGATTCGTCCGGCGAGACGCTGTTCTTCGGCATCGGCCCGCTCAACGCCATGTAGGCGGCGGGTCGCGCGTCCTCCTCGTGCGGGGGAGGGCGCGGCTTTCCCAGGCCCAAACGAAAAGGCCGGGATCCTGCGATCCCGGCCTTTTCCTTTCTCGTTGTCGTCCGCTCTAGCCGACGACGCGCAATGAAGCCGCAGGCGCCGCCTCGGGCAGCTCGCTTGCGTTCCTGTCTCTTTCCCGTTGCAGCTCTTCGGTCTTGGCGCTGAGGCAGCCGATGATGTCCTTCAGATGCTGCTTCTGATCTTCGGTCAGAACGTTGAAGATCGCTTCGATCGTCTTGTGCTGCGGCTGCTGGGCGGCCGAAATGACGGTTCGGCCCATATCCGTGATCGAGACGATCTTGGCGCGGCGGTCCTTCGGGTCGGGCTCGCGTTTTACGAGCTTGTCGCGTTCCAGGCCGTCGATCGCTTCCGTCACCGTACGGGGTGCGAAACCAAGCGCGCAGGCGATATCCGTCGACCGCTGCGGGCCCTGGCATTCCAGAAGAAGCAGGAACTTGCTGCGGGCGAGCGAGACGCCTTCGTCCATCATGCACTCATTCACCAGGCGACTCACCTGATGGTAGAGTTTGAACATGCCCTGGGAGATTTCTATCGTGCTATTCATGAGGTGGAATATAGGTATTATGAGGGACCATGTCAAATGATAGCGAAGTTTTTCGTTGAATTTGATCATAGATATTGAACGATCCCTGTAAATGCGAACTGTTCGGTAACAGGCGGTTTTCTTGCCTCTTCTCCGCCTTTTTCGGGGAGGGGCGATTTCTCCCCTGCATAACCCGTCCATAAGGTCGCGGGTGCCGCCGCAAGCATTGACCCAGGCGGGTGGCTGGGGCGATGGTCCGGCCATGCCATTCCGCTTCATCCACACGGCCGACCTGCATCTCGATTCGCCGCTCGCCTCGCTCGCGCTACGCAATGCCGACCTCGGCGACCTCGTGCGCGGGGCGACCCGCAAGGCGCTGGAGCGCATCGTCGACCTTGCCATCGCCGAGGCGGTGGATGCGGTGATCATCGCCGGCGATCTTTACGACGGCTCGCAGACCTCCATGGCGACCGCGCTCTTCCTGATGGGCCAGATGCGGCGGCTGGAGGCGGCCGGCATCCGCGTCTACATCATCCGCGGCAACCACGATGCGCAGTCGCAGATCACCCGCGAACTGACCTTCCCGCCCAACGTCCACGTCTTCGACGGGCGCGGCAAGCCGGTGCGCGCGGGCGCGCTGGAAAATGGCCGCGAGATCCATGTCCACGGCGTCAGCTTCGCCAATCCGCACGCCCCCGCCTCGCTACTGCCGACCTTCCGCGCGCCGGTGCCGGAGGCGGTCAATATCGGCCTCATGCATACGAGCCTTGCCGGCGCGAGCCGCCACGATCCCTATGCCCCGGTGGGGCTTGCCGATCTTTCGGCGCATGGCTTCGACTACTGGGCGCTCGGCCATATCCACCAGCGGCGCGTCCATCTGGAAAAGCCCTGGATCGTCATGCCCGGCAACCCGCAGGGCCGCGACATCAACGAGAATGGGCCGAAGGGCGTGACGCTCGCCACCGTCGCCGAGGACGGCTCGATCACCTGCGAGGAACGCCATGTCGCCATCGCGGTCTTCGAGCGGCTTTCGCTCGACCTTTCCGGCATCGACGACTGGAACGGCATGCTCGACCGGGCCGAAAGCCTGCTCGGTGAGGCGCGGGCGGCGGCAGGCGGCGCGCATCTCGTCGCCCGTATCGCCGTGACCGGCGCGACGCCGCTCGCCTGGCGCCTGCGCCGCGACGAGGACCTGCTGCTTGCCGAATTGCAGAACCTTGCCTCCTCGCTCGGCGAATGCTGGATCGAGGCGGTGGAGCTTGCCGTTTCCGTACCCGCTGCGGAAGCGGGCGCCGATGCCGGCCCGGTCGCCGAGCTGGCGCGCCTGATGCGCGAGGACGTCGTGGAGAACCATGCCTATCGGGAAGAGTTGCGCGAGACGCTGGGCGATCTCCTGCGCCAGCTTCCGCGGGAGGCGCGCAGCCTTCTCGCCGCGGACGAGGCGGAGGAGGAGGCCCTGCTGTCGGATCTCGCCCTTCAGGGCTCGGACGCCGTGCTCGCCCGCCTCGGCGGCGAGAGCGGGGGAGCCTAGCGCATGCGCCTCGACAGGCTGGACCTCGTCCGCTACGGCAAGTTCACCGACCGCAGCCTGGATTTCGGCAGCGCGCAGCCGGGCAGGGCCGATTTCCACCTCGTCCACGGCCCCAACGAGGCGGGCAAGTCGACCCTGTTCTCCGCCTATCTCGATCTCCTCTTCGGCATCGAGAAATCGAGCGCCTACGGCTTTCTCCACCCCTATGCGCTGATGCGCGTCGGCGGTGCGCTCTCCATCGGCGCGCAGCGCCACGAGGCCTATCGCCTCAAGAAGAACCAGGGCTCGCTCGTCACGGCCGACGACCGGGCGTTGCCGGACGGGCTCTTCGCCTCCGTGCTCGGCGGGATGGACCGCAACGCCTATCGCACCATGTTCTCGCTGGACGACGAGAGCATCGAGAAGGGCGGCGAGGATATCCTGAAGAGCGAGGGCGAGCTCGGCTCCATGCTGTTTTCCGCCAGCTCCGGCCTTTCCGACATGGCCTCCGGCCTTGCCGCGCTGAAGGCGGAAGCCGACGACTTCTACCGCCCCTCCGGCCGCAAGCACGGCCTGTCGGTCCTGAAGGCGGAAATCGAGGCGCTGGCCGCCGAGCGCAAGGCGCTCGACGTCGCCGCCCGCGATTATGGCCAGCTCGTCCGCGACCGCGATGCCGCGATCCAGCGCCACGAAGAGGCGACGGCCGCGCGCGGAGAAGCGCGGGCAGCACTTGCGCAGGCGGAGCGCAGCCTTTCCGCGTTGCCTTACCTCCATCGCCTTCGCGCGTTGCGCGCGGAGCTCGGCGGCTTCGATCTCGGCGACTCGCCGCCGCCCGCCTGGCGCATGCTGCTCGGCGAGCTTGCGCGCGAGGAGGCGGAGATCGCCGCGCGGGCCACGCGGGTCGTCGACGAGCGCGAGCGCCATGTGGCGGAGCGCGCCGCGCTTGCCGAAGACCTTGCCGTATTCGCCGCCGAGGCCGATATCGCCGCGCTTTCCGGCTCGGCGCTGGAGGCCCGCTTCCGCACCGCCGCCATGGACCTTGCCGCCCGCGAGGCGGACCGGGGCCGCGTCGCCGCGACCATCGCCGCCGGCATCGCCACGCTGGGCCTGCCCGCCGAGGCCGATCCGCTCGAAATCCTGCTGCCCGCCGGCCTTGCCGAACGGCTCGGCTCCCTCCTGTCGCGGCGGGTAGCACTTGCCGAGCGGTTCGAAGCCGCCGGGCGGGAGCGCGCGGAGGCGGAAAAGACCCTCGCTGCCATCGGCGACGGGGCCGGCAGCGCCTCCGACGCGGAGAGGCAGCGCGACGAGGAGGCCCAGTCGGCCCTCGGCGCCATCGTCCGCGCCGCCCGTGCCGGCGATCTGCCCGCCCGCCTGCGCGAGGCCCGGCGTCTTGCCGCGCTGGCACGGCAGGACGCCGATGGCGCCCTGTCTCGCCTCGTGCCATGGACGGGCTCAGCGGCGACGCTGGAAGCAATAGCCGCCCCCACAACGGACGAACTGGAACGCCTGCGCCGGCAGTCCGACGCGGCGGCGGATGCCGTGAACCGGCAGCGGGAACAGGTCGCAGTGCTGGAGCGCGATGTCGCCGCCGCAAGGGCAACGCTCGATGCGCTTTGCAAGGTGACGGGCGCGGCGGGGGAGGAAGACGCGGCTCACCTGCGCGCTGCGCGCGACGCGGCATGGCAGGCGCATCTGGCAAGGCTGGACGAACCATCCGCCGGGACCTTCGAGGCGGCGATGCGCGAGGACGACCGCGCGACGGAAGCGCGGCTGCGCAATGCCGACCACCTGTCGGAAATCCGCGTCCTCGAACGCACCGTCGCCGAAGGCACGGCAAGGCTCGAAACGCTCGGTGTCGAGACGCTGCGGCTGGAACGCAACAAGGCGGACATGGAGGCGGAGACTTCCGCCCTTGCCCTCGGCTTGGGGCTCGCGCCGCAGACCTCCCTTGCCGATGTGATTTCGTGGCTGGAGCGCCGCGCCGCGGCGCTGGAGAAACTTGCCGCCCTTGCACGGCAGGAGACGGAGGCGGCGCTTGTCGCGCGGGAAGCGGAAGACGTGTCTTCGCGCCTCTCCGCCCACCTTCCCGAGGGGCTGGCGAAGGATGCGGGCTTCGACGAGACCCTTTTCCTGGCAGAGGACAGGCTGGAGGCGCTGAAGACCGCCCGCGCCGAGCGTCTTGCCGCCGCCGAGCGCCTTGCGCGCGCAAAGGCGGATGTCGAGGCGCGCGGGAAGGCCATGGACGAGGCCGCAAGCGCATTGGCGGCATGGCAGGAGGTCTGGAACACGGCGATTGCCGGCACGTGGCTTGCGAGCGGCAGCGCCCCGGCCGATCCGGATCGCCTCTCGACCCTGCTGCCGGCGTTGCAGGCGCTTGCCCAGAATGTCGAGCGGCAGCGCGAGCTGGAGCACCGCATCGCGGCCATGCGCCGCGACCAGGAGGATTATGCCGGCCATGCGGGCCGTCTTGCCGATCGTCTGACGGAACCCTTCGATCCCGCCGATCCTCTGGCGACCGTCGCCGGGCTCGCAAGCCGCCTTGCTGCGGCGAAAATGGTCCGCGACCGTCGCGAGGCCATCGACAAGGCCCTCGTGCGGCTCGACGAGGAGGAGAGGGCGCTGGACGAGCGCCGCGCGGTGCTCGCCTCGCGCCAGTCGGATATCTTTGCCTTCCTCGGCTGCGAAAGCCTGGCGGAGGCGGAGATCCTGCTCGAAGCCTATCGCAAGCGCGACGAAGTGCGCAGCCGCGCGGAGGACGCCGCGCGCGATCTCGTGCAGCAGATGCGCGCGGAAACGGTCGACGAGGCCGAGGCGCTTCTCGCCGCCGTCGACGAGGACCAGCTTGCCGCCGAGCGGGGCGACCTTTCGGCCTGGCTGGACGAACTGGACCGGGCGGTGCAGGAGCAGCACCTCGCACGGGCGAAGGCCGAGGAGGCGCTCGCCGCCATCGCCGGCAGCGACGCGGCGGCGGCGCTGGAGGAGCGGCGGCGCACCGCGTTGGTCGACCTTGCGGAAAGGTCGCGGCGCTATCTTTCGACGCGCGCCGGCATCATGGCCGCCGAACAGGCTCTTCGCCTTTACCGCGAGCGCCACCGCAGCGCGATGATGGAGCGGGCCTCGCACACCTTCCGCGACATTACCGGCGGCGAATATGCCGGCCTTTCCACGGTGCTGGAGAAGGACAGCGAATTCCTCGTCGTCAATGCCGCCGCGGGCGGCTCGAAGCTCGCGCGGGATCTTTCCAAGGGAACGCGCTTCCAGCTCTATCTCGCCCTGCGCGTTGCCGGCTACCACGAGATCGCCGCAAGCCGCGAGATCGTGCCCTTCATCGCCGACGACATCATGGAGACCTTCGACGACCGGCGGGCGCTGAACGCGCTGCGCGTCATGGGCGGGATGGCAAGCAGCGGGCAGGTGATCTACCTGACCCACCACCAGCACCTGAAGGAGCTTGCGCGGGAAGCCTGCCCGGACGTCACGATCCACGAACTGTGACGGCTGAAACGGCCGGAAGCGGCCGGAAGCGGCGCCGCGAACTTGACTTGCCGGGGGTTAAATGTTTCTTGGCGCACCATCGGCAATGCCCGCGCAGACTGCTTCGCGCGGCGTTCCGCCCGGCAATTCCTCCATCGGGAATTGCGGGAAGGCTAAGGACAGGCATGACGACCGGAACAGGCAAAGAGGCGACGATCTGGGAGCGGGGTTTTGCACCCGTCGGCTTCCTCGTGCTGCTTTTCACGCTGTTCTTCTCGCAGTTTCCCCTTGCGGGCGATGCGGGAACGCCGGGCCATCCGCAGCGTGCGGCCGCTGAGGGCGGGCTCGCGCCGTCGCCGCTCTCGCCTGCCGGCGAGGACCTCTGGTTCCCGGCCGGCAGCCATGCGGAACGGCGCGTCGCCAAGGCCAAGACGGGCCTTGCGGACGGCGATTCCGCCGGCAAGGCGCTCCTGCCGCCCGCGGGCGCGCTGCTCTATCCCTTTGAAACCGCGTCCGTCGTCATTTTCCAGGCGGCAGAAGATGCGGCGCCGGCGTCTGCCGGCAGTGCTGCCTTCCGCAGCCGCGCGCCTCCGGCTCTTGCCGCCTGAGGCCCTCCGGCGCTAACGCGCCGCGCCATTCGATTGAATTCCGATCCCACGGTCGGCGCCGGCCTTTTCGGTCGCGCCGTTCCGGCAGTTGAAGTGGAACAACCCCATGAAAACCTCCAAATGGGCATTGTTTGTCTCCGCCGCCATCATCCTCTTCGGGATGCTCGCGGCCGTGCCGAACGTGCTGACGCCTGAGCAGCAGGCGAAATACGGGCGGTATCTGCCCGCCAATCCCGTCACCCTTGGCCTCGACCTGAAGGGTGGCTCGCACCTCGTCCTGGAGGTGGATTCCGCTGCGCTCCGCAAGGCGCGCATGGACGTGCTGCTCAACGATACCCGCGCGATCCTGCGCACGGCCGGCGAGCGCGCCTCGGCCGCCCGCCTCAACGGCACGACGCTGACCGTCACGCTGCCCGACCAGGCGGCGCTCGACAAGGTGCTGCCGGAAGTGCGCAAGCTTGCCGCGCCCACTTCCACGCTCGGCTTCGGTGCCGGCTCGTCGGATATCGATGTCGCGACCAGCGGCCTCCAGGTCAACGTGACGCTGACGGAAGCCGGCATCAACGAGCGCATGTCGGCCGCCGTCGAGCAGAGCCTCGAGATCATCCGCCGCCGCGTCGACCAGGTGGGCGTTGCCGAGCCGTTGATCCAGCGCGTCGGCGGCGACCGCATCCTCGTCCAGCTGCCGGGTCTGCAGGACCCGACGCGCCTGCGCCAGCTTCTCGGCTCGACCGCGCAGATGAGCTTCCACATGGTCGACCAGACCGTGGACCCGAACGGCGTCGCCCCGCGCGGCGTGCTGATCCTGCCCGGCGCGAACGACGGCCGCAAGTATGCGGTCGAGGAGCGCGTGGCGATCTCCGGCGACCGGCTGGCCGACGCCAAGGCCGGCTTCGACCAGCGCTCGAACGAGCCGATCGTCTCGTTCAGCTTCGATTCCACCGGCGCGCGCCAGTTCGCGGAAATCACGCAGGCCAATGTCGGCAAGCCCTTCGCCATCGTCCTCGACGGCAAAGTGCTGACGGCGCCGGTCATCCGCGAGCCGATCATCGGCGGCCAGGGCCAGATCTCGGGCAACTTCAACCCGCAGGAAGCGACCGTCCTCTCGGCGCTGCTGCGCTCGGGCGCCCTGCCGGCGCCGCTCACCATCATCGAGGAGCGCACCGTCGGTCCGAACCTCGGTTCGGACTCGATCCGCATGGGCCTTTATACGGGCTTCGCCGGCCTTCTCGCCGTCGTCATCCTCATGCAGGTGCTCTATGGCGCCTGGGGCCTCATCGCCAATCTCGGCCTCGTGCTGCACACGATCCTGACGATCGGCGTGCTGGGCCTCCTCGGCTCGACGCTGACCTTGCCCGGCATCGCCGGCATCATCCTCGGCATCGGCATGGCGGTGGACGCCAACATCCTGATCAACGCCCGTATCCGTGAAGAGACGGCGGGCGGGGCAGGGGCCATGAAGGCGCTCGACGTCGGCTTCAACAAGGCCTACGCCACCATCGTCGACGGCAACATGACGACCATGGTCGGCATGATCCTGCTCTTCATGTTCGGCTCGGGCCCGGTGCGCGGCTTCGCCATCACCATGATCATCGGCCTTGCGATCTCGATGTTCACCTCGATCACCTTCGTGCGCTTCCTGATGCGCGAGGCGGTCATCGTCCGCAAGATGAAGAAGATCGAGATCCATTCGATCTTCGGCCAGACCTGGAACATCCCGACCTTCTCCTTCATGCGCGGCCGCTACATCGCGATCGCCATGTCGGCCTTCATCTCGACGAGCTCGGTCATCCTGTTCTTCACGCCGGGCCTCAACTACGGCATCGACTTCGTCGGCGGCATCCAGGTCGAGGCGACCTCCAAGGCGCCCATCGACCTCGCCACGCTCCGCAAGAAGATGGAGGACCTCAACCTCGGCGAAGTGGCGCTGCAGGAATTCGGCCAGGGCACGTCCGTGCTCGTGCGCGTCCAGCGCCAGCCGGGCGGCGAGGCCGAGCAGACCGCCGCGCTTCAGGAAATCCGCAACGGTGTCGCCGAGATGATCCCGGACGCCAACTTCGAGCGCACGGAAGTGGTCGGCCCGACGGTCAGCACCGAGCTGGCGCGCTCCGGCTTCCTCGCTGTCGGCCTCGGCATGGTGGCGATCCTGATCTACATCTGGTGGCGCTTCGAGTGGCACTTTGCGGTGGGCGCCATCGTGACGCTGATCCTCGACATCACCAAGATGATCGGCTTCTTCTCGCTGATGCAGATCGACTTCAACCTGACGGCCATCGCCGCCGTGCTGACGCTGATCGGCTACTCGGTCAACGACAAGGTGGTGGTGTACGACCGAATGCGCGAGAACCTGCGCAAGTACAAGTCGATGCCGTTCTCCGACCTCATCGACCTGTCGATCAACCAGGTGGTCATGCGATGCATCTTCACCTCGGTCGCGGTTGCGGCGTCCCTGCTGCCGATGGCGATCTGGGGCGGCGACACGGTCAAGCCCTTCGCCTGGCCGATGCTGTTCGGCGTCGTCGTCGCGACGACCTCGTCGATCTATATCGGCGGCCCGATCCTCTTGTTCCTCAGCCGCTGGTGGAAGGATCGCGACACCGCCCGGGCCGCCGGCACGGCCGGCACGCCGGCCGCGGAAGCGTAAAATAGAACGGGCGCCCATTGGGCGCCCGTTTCGTTTCAGGGGAAGCGCGCGGGGCTGAAGGTCCCGGCCCCGATGCCCTCGCGGGCGAGCGGCTCCGGCACCGGGCTTTCCGTGAGGAGGGCGGCGGCGAGGCTGCCGAGGGCGGGCGAAGTGAGGATGCCGTAGCCGCCCTGACCGGCGAGCCAGAAGAAGGACGGCTCGTCCTTCGCCGGCCCGACGACGGGCAGGCGGTCGGCGGAGAAGCTGCGCATGCCGGCCCAGCTTCGGAAGACGCGGCGCACGCTGAGCGTCGTCGCCTCCTCGACATAATGGGCGGCATAGGCGACGTCGATTTCCTCCGGCTGCACGTCGGCGGGCTCGCAGGGCGTGGCGTCGGCCGGCGAGGCGAGCAGGCGGCCGCCCTCCGGCTTGAAGTAGAAGCTGTCCTCGATCTCGTTCATTTCCGGCAGGTGGCCCGCATCCACGCCCTCCGGCAGGTCGACCGTGACGGCGGTGCGCCGGTGCGGCACGATGCCGAGGGGCGCAACGCCGGCAAGCCCGGCGACCGTATCCGCCCAGCCGCCCGCCGCATTGACCAGCACGCCGGCGCAAAGGGTTTCGCCACCAGCCTCGATTAGCCACTGGCCGTCCTCCCGGCGGGCGCCGGTGAACGGGCGCCTTTCGAGGACCTGCGCGCCATTGTGGCGGGCATGGCGGGCATAGGCCTGCAGGAGCGCGTCCACCTCGATGTCCCAGTAATCAGGGTCGAAATAGGCGGCCGCGACATAGGCCGGGTTCATGATGGGCGCGCGGGCAAGAAGCGCCGCCTCGTCCAGCCATTCGACGGCGACGCCGAGCGCCTTCGTCTGCTCGAAGCGCTCTCGCACCAGCTCCGCCTTGTCCTCGGCCCCGAACATGATGCTGCCGCGCGGAACGAGAAGCGGCACGGCGGCAAAGCCCTCGGGCGGGTTCGCCATGAAGGCATGGCTGGCGCGGGCCAGCGCATTCACCAGCGGCGCGTTATCGCGCAGGGTGAATTCGGCGGCCGAGCGGCCGGTGCTGTGGTAGCCGAGCGCTTCCTCCCGCTCCAGCACCACGACGGAGCGGTGCGGGCTGAGGAAATAGGCAAGCGACAGGCCGGCAATGCCGCCGCCGATGATCGCGATGTCGAAAGTCTGCATGGCCGCCTCCGTCTGTCAGGAGAGAAAGGCCTACGAAAGCTGCCGATATTCTTCAAATTTATAGTGCTGAAGGCGGGTATCATCAGGATTGATGCGGCTCGCCCCAGCGCCAGGCCGGCACATCGGTGATATGGGCGAGGAAGGCGCGCTCGGCCGGGTTGAGCGCCGAGCCGGGATTGGTGATGCGGAAGGTCTCCGTCACCGGCAGGTCGTCATAGGGCGGCAACTGCCAGAGCTCGCCGGCGGCCAGCGCCGGCCCGGTGAGATGGGCCGGCAGCATGCCGATGCCGGCATTGGCGACGACGAGGCGCAGCACCTCCTCGACGTTGAAGGCCAGCGCCCGCACCTGCTGGCCGAAGGAGCCGACGGCGCGCACCGCCGTCACCGGCCCCATATGCGGGCCGCCCAGCACGTCGGCGAGGAAGCTGACATAGGGCTCGCCGCGCAGGTCCTCGAGCCGCGCGTCGCCCCTGCCGAACAGCCGGTGCCCGCGCCCGCAATAAAGAGCGTAGCGCTCGTAGCAGAAGGGCACCTTGTCCAACCCCTCGGGAATGATGCCGTCCGAAAGGCCGAGCGTGGCGACGCCCCGCTCGACCGAGCGGATCACGTCCGTCGTCGTCTCCACCGTCACGCCGACGGTGACGCGCGGATGCAGCCGGAAGAAATCGGCGATGGCCCGGTCCCATTCCGGGTTCATGGCATGGCTGACGGCGTGGATGGTGATGTGCCCGGCAATGTCCTCGCCGGAGGGCTCCATCGCCTCCGGCAGGCGCACGATGGCGGTGAAGATGTCGCGGCAGAGCGCATGGAGCCGCTCGCCGGCCTCCGTCAGTTCGAAGCGGCCGGGGCTGCGGTCGATCAGCCGGTGGCCGACCGATTGCTCCAGCCGTTTGAGCGCCATGCTGACGGCCGGCTGTTGCAGCAGCAGCCGGTTCGCCGCCCGCGTGATCGAGCCTTCCTCCACCACGACGACGAAGGTGCGCAGCAGGTTCCAGTCGAGATTGTGGGCGAAGCGTTCGAGGCGGTTGATCGGCATGTCCCTAGCTAGGACGGCGGGGCGGGGGAAGGCAAGGGTGGGGATGTCTTGCGCTGTGCGGCCGGGCTGCCCCTCATCCCGCTGCCGCGACCTTCTCCCCGCAAGCGGGGAGAAGGGGGATGGTGCACTGCTTTCCCCAAGCAACTCCGGCAGAGAGGAAGGAAAGCGGTTCCGCTTGTTTCCTTCTCCCCGCTTGCGGGGAGAAGGTGGCCGGCAGGCCGGATGAGGGGCGCGCTACGCCCTTCACGCTCACTTCATCGTATAGATATCGATCGAGAAGTACTTGTCGTTGATCTTCTGGTACGTCCCGTCCTCGCGGATGGCCTTCAGCGCGGCGTTCAGCTTCTCGCGCAGGTCGTTGTCGTCCTGCCGCACCGCGATGCCGACGCCTTCGCCGACGAATTTCGGATCGGTGATCGGCTTGCCGATCAGTTCGCAGCAGGCCTTGCCGTCGTCGTTCTTGGTGACCCAGTCGAGCAGCGGGATCATGT
This sequence comes from Shinella sp. R2-11, assembly GCF_055330205.1. Lineage (NCBI taxonomy): Bacteria > Pseudomonadati > Pseudomonadota > Alphaproteobacteria > Hyphomicrobiales > Rhizobiaceae > Shinella > Shinella sp. R2-11. The sequence goes on from NZ_JBVAPC010000008.1 coordinate 188,696, forward strand.
CGCCGACCTGAAGGTCGAGGCGGCCGTTGGCCATGTCGAGGTTCACCTCGTCCTGTGTCGGGTAGAGCTTGATGTCGGCGTCGGGATAGACGGCGGCGGCATAGTCGGCCTGCGTGGTGCCGGACTGGGCGCCGATGGTCTTGCCCTTCATGCCTTCATTGGTGAAATCCGTGATGCCGGAATTCTTCGGCGCGGCATGGGTCATGGCGGCGAGATAGTAGGGGTCGGTGAAGGCGACCTGCTTCTTGCGCTCCTCGGTGATGAACATCGAGGCGATGATCATGTCGTATTTCTTGGCGATGAGGCCCGGAATGATGCCGTCCCAGTCCTGGCCGACGACTTCGCATTCGACCTTCATCTTCTCGCAGAGCGCAAGGCCGATCTCCACGTCGAAGCCGCCGAGATTGCCGGCCGAATCCTGGAAGTTGAAGGGCGGATAGGCGCCCTCCGTGCCGATCTTCAGCGTCTCGGCGGATGCGGCGGCCGAAAGCAGGGTGGAGCTTGCGAGAGCCAGCGCAAGAAGCATTCTTTTCATGGTTGTTCCCCAGTTGTGATTGCGAGCAATGGGGAACGGTAGCGCGGGGCCGCGCATAAACGAAATAGATAGCCATAATGTTGGCTATCATTTCAGTTTATGCGCCTTGCCGGTTTTACCAGCGCTGGTGGACATGCGGCGCGACGAGGCGCTCATAGACCTCGCGCGTCGCTTCCATCACGTTTTCCGGGATGGGCGGCAGGCTCGCGGCGGCGGCATTGGCCTTCGCCTGCCCGGCGTTGCGCGCGCCCGGAATGACGACGCTGACGGCGTCCGCCATCAGGATCCAGCGCAGCGCGAAGGTCGCCATGGTCTCGCCCGCCGGCACCAGCGCACGGATCTCCTCGACGGCCTCAAGGCCCGTCTCGAACGGCACGCCCGCGAAGGTCTCGCCGACATCGAAGGCATCGCCATAGCGATTGAAGTTGCGGTGGTCGTCGGCGGCGAAGGCGGTGTCCCGCGTGATCTTGCCGGAGAGCAGGCCGCTTGCCAGCGGCACGCGGGCGATGATCGCGACCTTGCGTCGGGCGGCTTCCTGGAAGAAGAGCTGCGCCGGGCGCTGGCGGAAGATGTTGTAGATGATCTGCACGCTGACGACGCCCGGATACTCGATCGCCTTCAGCGCTTCCTCGACCTTCTCGACGCTGACGCCGTAATCGGCGATCTTGCCGGCGGCCTTGATCTCCTCCAGCGCCTGGAAGACTTCCGGGCGATAGTAGACCTCGGTCGGCGGGCAATGCAGTTGCACGAGGTCGAGGCGCTCGACGCCGAGGTTTTTCAGGCTCCGGTCGATGAAGCCCTCAAGGTTCTCTTTGTTGTAGCCATCGGCGACATGCGGGGAGAGCCGGCGGCCGGCCTTGGTCGCCACCATCGGGCGCTCGCCGCCGCGTTCCTTCAGGACGTCGGCGATGATCTTCTCCGAGCGGCCGTCGCCATAGACGTCGGCCGTGTCGACGAACGTCATGCCGGCATCGAGCGCGGCGTGAAGGGCGGCGCGGCCGTCCGCCTCGCTGACGTCACCCCAGGCGCCGCCGATCTGCCAGGCGCCGAAGCCGATATCCGTGGTGGTGAAGCCCGTGCGGCCGAATGTGCGATGTCTCATGAAAATGTCTCCCGGCAAATTGATTGTGCCGGGAGGTAGCACTCCGAAGGGAGGCCGACAAGGAAATCGCTTCCGCCAAAGGCTCAGGCGGGAGTGATTTCTACCAGATGGAAGGCGGCGCGGTCGCCCGCCGGAACGACGTCAGCCGTCTCGCAGCCGTCGAGCAGAAGCGCGTCGAGCGGCTGGAGGCCGATGAGCCCATCCGCCGTGGAAACGCCGAGCGGATCGAGCGCCAGCAGCAGGCGCCTGCCCGGGGAGGCCGGAAGCGCCTTCGAATCTTCGACGACGTGGCGGACGAGCGTGTGCCGGAAGGCGCCGCGCCGCGTCATCACGTTGAGGTCGGTGATCGGCCCGCCGGCAAGGTGCGCCGTGGTCGGCGCATCGGCCGGGAAGGCGAGCGGCGGCGATCGCGGCGTCAGCAGCCTTTCGCCGAGCCCTTCGATGGCAAGTTCCATGCCGTCGCCCGAGAGCACCGCCAGCGTGCGGTCGATGCCGGGGAAGACGGAGAAGGGACCGTCGCTCGCAACCGTCGCCATGCTGACACGCCAGCCGAAATCCGAAAGGCCCGCGCCTTCCGGATGGACGATCACCTCGACCGTCTCGCCGCCGCAGTTCTTCCACGGCATGCGGCGATGGTCATTGTTGCGCAATAGCCTCGCCATCAGTTGCCGAGGATGCCCGGCAGCCGCAGGCCCTTTTCCTTCGCGCATTCGATGGCGATGTCATAGCCCGCATCGGCATGGCGCATGACGCCCGTCGCCGGGTCGTTCCACAGCACGCGGCCGACGCGCTCGGCGGCTTCATCCGTGCCGTCGCAGCAGATGACGACGCCCGAATGCTGCGAGAAGCCCATGCCGACGCCGCCGCCATGGTGGAGCGACACCCAGGTCGCGCCCGAGGCGGTGTTGAGCAGGGCGTTCAGCAGCGGCCAGTCGGACACGGCGTCCGAACCGTCCTTCATCGCTTCCGTCTCGCGGTTCGGCGAGGCGACGGAACCCGAATCGAGGTGGTCGCGGCCGATGACGACCGGGGCCTTCAGCTCGCCGTTCTTCACCATCTCGTTGAAGGCGAGGCCGAGGCGGTGACGATCGCCGAGGCCGACCCAGCAGATGCGCGCCGGCAGGCCCTGGAAGGAGATGCGCTCGCGCGCCATGTCCAGCCAGTTATGCAGGTGCTTGTTGTCGGGCAAGAGCTCCTTCACCTTGGCGTCGGTCTTGTAGATATCTTCCGGATCGCCCGAAAGCGCGGCCCAGCGGAAGGGACCGATGCCCTTGCAGAACAGCGGCCGGATATAGGCCGGCACGAAGCCGGGGAAGGCGAAGGCGTTCTCCAGGCCCTCGTCCTTGGCGACCTGGCGGATATTGTTGCCGTAATCGAAGGTCGGGATGCCCATGTCCTGGAAGGCGATCATCGCTTCGACATGCTCGCGCATCGAGGCGCGGGCGGCCTTCTCGACGGCCTTCGGGTCGCTCTCGCGTTTGGCCTTCCATTCGGCCATCGTCCAGCCCTTCGGCAGGTAGCCGTTGATCGGATCGTGGGCGGAGGTCTGGTCGGTGACCATGTCGGGGCGGATGCCGCGGCGGACCATCTCCGGCAGGATCTCGGCGCAGTTGCCGAGAAGGCCGACGGACTTGGCTTCGCCCGCCTTCGTCCAGCGGTCGATCATCTCCATGGCTTCGTCAAGCGTTTCGGCCCTGGCGTCGACATAGCGGGTGCGCAGGCGGAAATCGATGGAATCGGGGTTGCACTCGACGGCAAGGCAGGAGGCGCCGGCCATGACGGCGGCGAGCGGCTGGGCGCCGCCCATGCCGCCGAGGCCGCCGGTCAACACCCACTTGCCCTTGAGGTCGCCGCCATAGTGCTGGCGGCCGGCCTCCACGAAGGTCTCGTAGGTGCCCTGCACGATGCCCTGCGAGCCGATATAGATCCACGAGCCGGCCGTCATCTGGCCGTACATGGCAAGGCCTTTCTTGTCGAGCTCGTTGAAATGGTCCCAGGTGGCCCAGTGTGGCACGAGGTTGGAATTGGCGATGAGGACGCGCGGGGCATCCTTGTGCGTGCGGAAGATGCCGACCGGCTTGCCGGACTGCACGATCAGCGTCTCGTTGTCCTCCAGGTCGCGCAGCGAGGCGACGATCCTGTCGAAATCGGCCCAGGTGCGGGCCGCGCGGCCGATGCCGCCATAGACGACCAGCTCGTGCGGGTTTTCCGCGACATTCGGGTCGAGGTTGTTCATCAGCATGCGCAGCGGCGCTTCGGTCAGCCAGCTCTTGGCGGTGCGCTCGGTGCCGGTGGCGGCGCGCACCTCGCGGATGTTGTGGCGGGGATTGTCGGTCATGGCTGTTCTCCCGGATCAGCGTGTGAGGGTGGAGGCGAGCGCCTCGATACGGTGCAGGATGTCTTTCAGGTGGACGCGGAGCCGAGTGGTCTTTTCCGCGTCCAGGGCGAAGGGCGGCGCCTCGGTGGAAAGATGGCTCGACTGTGCCAGCTCCATCTGGATGGCATGCACGCCGGTTTCCGGCCTGCCGTAGTGTCGGGTGGTCCAGCCACCCTTGAAGCGGCCATTGAGGATGCTGCGGTAGCCTTCCGCCTTGGCGCAGACCTCGAACGTCGCCGTCTCGATTTCCTTCGCGCAGGTGCGGCCCATGTCGGTGCCGACGTTGAAATCCGGCAGCCTGCCCTCGAAGAGGAAGGGGATCAGCGAGCGGATCGAGTGGCAGTCGTAGAGGATCGCCACGCCATGGATCGCTTTCACCCGCTCGATCTCGGCGGCAAGGGCCGCGTGGTAGGGCGCGTGGAAGTTGGCTAGTCGGTAGGCGATGTCGGCCTCCGTCGGGGCCTCGCCTTCCTTCCAGATCGGCTTGCCTTCGAAATCCGTTTCCGGAACGAGGCCCGTCGTGTTCTGGCCGGGATAGAGGCTGACGCCGGCCGGATCGCGGTTGGCGTCGATGACATAGCGGTGGAACGTGGCGCGCACGGTCGTCACGTCGGGCAGCAGGCCGTCATAGAGACGCTCGATATGCCAGTCCGTATCCGCGAGGATGCGGCCGTTGTCGTTCAGGCGCTCCCATATATCGGCTGGAACCTCCGTGCCGGTATGCGGGAAGGCGAGAATGACGGGCGAGGTGCCCTGATGGGTTTCGAAGAGCGCCATGTCAGGCCTCCAGCACCGGCAGGATACCCTTGGTGACCGAGGCGGCGAGCGCGCCGGAGGAAACGAACGAACCGGCGGCGGCGAGGTCCGGCGCCATGTAGCGGTCTTCCTCCAGCGTGGCGACGACGGTGCGCAGCGCGGCGACGACCTTCTGCAACTCCGGGCTGGTGACGAGCGGGGCGCGGAACTCGATGCCCTGCGCGGCCGTCAGCGCCTCAATGCCGATAATGGCGGCAAGATTCTCCGTCATGCGCAGCAGGCGGCGCGCGCCGTGGCAGGCCATGGAGACGTGGTCTTCCTGGTTGGCCGAGGTCGGCGTCGAATCGACCGAGGCCGGATGCGACATCTGCTTGTTCTCGCTCATCAGCGCGGCCGAGGTGACTTCCGCGATCATCAGGCCCGAATTGAGGCCCGGCTTTTTCGCGAGAAAGGCCGGCAGGCCGAAGGAGAGGGCGGGGTCGACCAAGAGCGCGATGCGGCGCTGGGCGATGGCACCGATCTCGCAGGTCGCGATCGCGATCTGGTCGGCGGCGAAGGCGACCGGTTCGGCATGGAAGTTGCCGCCGGAAACCACGCTGTTGTCCGAAAGGACGAGCGGGTTATCGGTCACGGCATTGGCTTCGATTTCGAGCGTGCGGGCGGCCGAGCGCAGGAGATCGAGGCAGGCGCCGTCGACCTGTGGCTGGCAACGGATGCAATAGGGATCCTGCACCCGCTCGTCGCCGGTGATGTGGCTGTCGCGGATGACGGAGCCGGCCAGCAGCGCGCGGAGCGCGGCGGCGGCGTCGATCTGGCCCTTGTGGCCGCGCAGCGTGTGGATATCCGGATGGAACGGCGCGGAGGAACCCATGGCGGCGTCGGTCGAGAGCGCGCCGGTAACGAGGGCGGCCTGCGCAGCGCGGTGGGCGCGGAAGAGGCCGGCAAGCGCAAGGCCGGTGGAGACCTGCGTGCCGTTGATCAGCGCAAGGCCCTCCTTGGCGGCAAGCACGACCGGCTTCAGGCCGGCCTTTTCCAGCGCCTTGCCGCCCGGCAAGCGCTCGCCGGCATAAAAGGCTTCGCCTTCGCCGATCATCACGGCCGTCATGTGGGCAAGGGGGGCAAGGTCGCCCGAGGCGCCGACGGAGCCCTGTTCCGGGATGACCGGGATGACGCCCTTGGCCTGCATGGCCTCGAGGAGGCGGACGATCTCAATGCGCACGCCGGACGCGCCGCGGCCGAGCGAGATGAGCTTCAGCGCCATGATGAGGCGCACGATGTTCTCGGCCAGCGGCTTGCCGACGCCGCAGCAATGCGAGAGGATCAGGTTGCGCTGGAGCGTCGCGACGTCCGCCGGGGCGATCTTGATGGAGGCGAGTTTGCCGAAGCCGGTATTGATGCCGTAGACCGGCTCGTCGCCGGCGGCGATTTCCGCGATGCGCGCGGCGGCCTTCTCGATGCCGGCGTCGAAGGATGCGTCGAGCCGGGTGGCCTCGCCGGTCCAGTAGATGGTTTCAAGGGTCTTGAGGGGCACGGAGCCCGGATGAAGCGTGATCGTCATGGTTCATTCCCCGATGCAGCAAAGGGCTGCGGCTTGATCGAATTATTGTCCGCTGCGGATACGGGCATGCATGGGGTTGAAACCCATGCGATAGACTAGTTCCGCCGGCCGGCCGATGTCCCAGAGGACGAAATCGGCCCATTTCCCGGCCTCCAGCGTCCCCACCTCGTCGACCAGCCCGAGCGCCCGTGCGGCCTCGCGCGTAACGCCCGCGATGCATTCCTCGACGGTCATGCCGAAGAGGGTCGCGGCCATGTTCATGGTAAGGAGGAGGGAGGTGAGCGGCGAGGTGCCGGGATTGGCGTCGGTGGCGACGGCCATCTTCACGCCGTGCTTGCGGAAGAGGTCGACCGGCGGCTTCTTCGTCTCACGGATGAAGTAGAAGGCGCCCGGCAGGATGACGGCGACGGTGCCGGCCTTCGCCATGGCGGCCGCGCCCGCATCGTCGGTATATTCGAGGTGATCGGCCGAAAGCGCGCCATACCGGGCGGCAAGCTCGGCGCCGTGCAGGTTGGAAAGCTGGTCGGCATGCAGCTTGACCGGCAGGCCGTGCGCCCGGGCGGCATCGAAGACCTTCGCCATTTCCTCGGTCGAGAAGGCGATGCCCTCGCAGAAACCGTCCACGGCATCGGCAAGCCCTTCGGCCGCGACCGCCGGCAGCATCTTGCTCACGACCTTCTCTACATAGGCCGCCTTGTCGCCCTTCATCTCGGGCGGCAGCGCGTGCGCGCCGAGGAAGGTGGTGCGCACGGTGACGTCGCGCTCGTCGGCGATGCGGCGGGCGGCGCGCAGCGATTTCAGTTCGTTTTCCGTATCGAGGCCATAGCCGGATTTCATCTCGACCGTCGTCACGCCCTCGGCGATCAGCGCATCGAGGCGGGGCAGGGTTTCCCGCACCAGATCGTCCTCGCTCGCCGCCCGCAACGCCTTCACCGAGGAGACGATGCCGCCGCCGGCCCGGGCGATTTCCTCGTAGGAGGCGCCGGCAAGGCGAAGCTCGAACTCATGGGCGCGGTCGCCGGCATGCACGAGATGGGTATGGCAATCGATGAGGCCCGGCGTGATCCAGCGCCCTTCGCAATCCACGCTCTCGGCACCGGCGAATTCTACGGGAAGCTCGGCTTCCGGCCCGGCAAAAGCGATGCGGCCGTCGCGGACGGCGATGGCGCCGTCTTCCACGACGCCGAGGCCCGGCAGGTTTTCCCTGAGCGTCGCAAGCCGGGCGTTGCGCCAGACCCGGGGACCGTCCTTTTCCTGTGCCGTCATGGTGATTGCCTCTTCCCTGTGATGGATATAATGTATATACATAATAACCGAGGGCGCAAGAGCCAATTTCAGGCTCCGCGCCGAGGCATATCGCAAGAGGGAGGGATGGCCATGGCCGTCATTCATGCAAGGCAGGCGCTGCTAGCGGGCGGCTGGGCGAACGACGTCCGTATAAGCATCGAGGGTGGCCGGATCGCCGCCGTGGAAAAAAATGCCACCGCAGCCCCCGGCGACGAGCGCCACGACACCCTTGTCGCCGGCATGCCGAACCTGCACAGCCACGCTTTCCAGCGCGGCATGGCGGGCCTTGCCGAAACGCGCGGCCCCGGCAGCGACAGCTTCTGGAGCTGGCGCAACGTCATGTACCGCTTCGCGCTGTCCATGACCCCGGATGATGTCGAGGCCGTCGCAGCCCAGCTCTATGTCGAAATGCTGGAGGCCGGCTTCACCCGCGTCGGCGAGTTCCACTACCTGCACCACGACAAGGACGGCGGGCACTATGGCGACATCGCCGAGATGGCCGCCCGGATCGCCGCGGCCGCCGCATCGACCGGCATCGCCCTCACGTTGCTTCCTGTCTTCTACGCCCATGCCGGCTTCGGCGGCACCGCGCCGGGGGAGGGCCAGCGCCGCTTCATCAACGACCGCGATTCCTACGCCGCCCTTTTGGAGCGCTGCCGCGCCCTGACGGATGCGCTGCCGGACGGCGTGACCGGCGTCGCCCCGCACAGCCTGCGCGCCGTCACGCCGGACGAGCTCATCGCCGTCGTCGCCATGGCCGGCGACAGGCCGATCCATATCCACATCGCCGAACAGGTGAAGGAAGTGGAGGACAGCATCGCCTGGTCTGGCCGCCGCCCGGTGGAATGGCTGCTCGACAACCAGCCGGTCGACGGCCGCTGGTGCTTCATCCACGCCACCCACATGACGGAGGCCGAAACGCTGGGCATGGCGAAAGCCGGCGCCATCGCCGGCCTCTGCCCGGTCACGGAAGCCAATCTCGGCGACGGCACCTTCCCGGCGCCCGATTTCCTCGCCGCCGGCGGCCGCTACGGCGTCGGCTCCGATTCGAACGTGCTGATCGGCCTGCCTGACGAGCTGCGCCAGCTCGAATATTCCCAGCGCCTGTTCCACCGCGCCCGCAACGTGCTCGCCGCGCCCGGCGGCTCGACGGGCCGCGCGCTCTTCGACGGTGCGCTGGCCGGCGGCGCGGCGGCACTTGGCGCCGAGGCGGGCATTGCCGCGGGCAATGCAGCCGATTTCGTCAGCCTCAGGGCGCGCCACGGCCTCGACCTTGCTGGTGACGGCCTGCTCGACGGCTGGATCTTCGCCAACGGCGCCGAGGTGGATTGCGTCTGGGTGAACGGCCGCAGGCAGGTCGAGGGCGGCCGCCATGTCGCCCGCGAGGCGGTCGGCCGCCGCTTCACCGCGGCCATGCAGGTGCTTGCCATGGCCTGAGGGCGTATTGAAAGCCGTCCGGGCCTTTCCTATGACTTTCCCATGACCGGGCGAATCCGCGCCCGGAGCGGAGGCGACCATTTCCATCGACGGGGACAGAACAGAGGTCGAGGCCAAGGAGCCTTCGCTGCACCGGCGCATCCTGGAGGATGTCGAGGGCAAGATCCTCTCCGGCGAATGGCCCCCCGGCCACCGCATTCCGTTCGAGCATGAACTGACCGAGCAGTATCAATGCTCGCGCATGACCGTGAACAAGGCGATCACCGATCTCGTCAAGCGCGGCCTCATCGAGCGCCGCCGCAAGTCCGGCAGCTACGTCACCCACCCGCACGCCCAGTCCGCCGTCCTCGAAATCCATGATATCCGCCTGGAGGTCGAATCGCTCGGGCTTCCCTATCGCTACGAGCGCCGCACCCGCCTCGACCGCGCGGCAAAGGCCGCCGACCGTCGGCTGATGGAGCTTCCCGAATCGGCACGGCTGACGGAAATCTCGGCGCTTCACTTCGCCGGCGCGCAGCCCTTCTGTCTGGAAGACCGCCTCATCAGCCTCGAAGCCGTGCCCGAGGCTGCCGGGGAGGCGTTCGAGGACGTCGCCCCCGGCGCCTGGCTGATCAGCCGCGTCCCCTGGAGCGCCGCCGAGCACCGCATCCGCGCCGTCGGCGCCGATGCCCGCGCCGCCGAGCTGCTGGCCATAGCGCCCGGAACGCCCTGCCTCGTCGTCGAGCGCCGCACCTGGAGCGGCGGCCTCTACATCACCCATGTGCGCCTGACCTATCCCGGCGAAAAGCACGAGCTCGTCGCCGAATTCGCCCCGACGCATCCAAGCAGCCGGCCTGACGTGTAAGGGTGGACGGATACCATCCGCTCTGTCACAAGGGATTCCGGAACGCGACTGCCGATAGTTATAGATCGGGGTCGGGCGACCGATTGACGTCACGTCGCTGCCGCGAGATCACGCTGGCCGTTCTGATTTCGCCATTTCGACCCTGCCGGATCCCGAATCCGGCTAGATGCCCGCAGGATCGCCCGCCATGACCAAGAAGCCCAAACTGGAGCATTCCGAGCTTTCGGGAGAATTCACGGAAGACGGCGTCACCGTGCTCGTCGACATCTCCCGCCCCGCCGGCACCCAGAACGACTGGAAGCTGGAGGTCGTCACCCAGAACGAGGACCTCTTCGAATGGGACGAGCCCTTCGCCACGGACCGCGAGGCCTTCGACGAATTCCTGGCTACGGTCGCAAGGGACGGAATCCATTCGTTCCTGGAGGACGACGAGGAAGAAGAGCCGCCGACAACGCATTGATGAAGAGGCGCCCCGCACCTCCGGTCCGGTTATTGCAGGGAAGGGCAGCGCCAAAACGAAAAAAGCCCCGTTTTTACGGGGCCTGCGTGCAAATTCCGGAGGAAGAATGGTGGGCGATGAGAGACTCGAACTCCCGACATCCTCGGTGTAAACGAGGCGCTCTACCAACTGAGCTAATCGCCCGCCGCGCTGGTGGCTGTGATCTATGCGGAACCGGATCGAACCGCAAGAGGAAATCGCAAAGTTTTTCGCATTTTTTTGAGCGGCCCCACGGAGATGGACAAGGGTGTGGAAACATTTCGCGATGCGTCATTCTTTTGTCTTGAAACCTGCTTGACACCCAAACCCGAACCCCGTAGTTAGCCGCTCATCGAACGGCTCAGGCCGCTCGGGACGGATGCTTCGTCATCCGGTCGCTATCGAGGAATGCGGGTGTAGCTCAGTCGGTTAGAGTGCCGGCCTGTCACGCCGGAGGTCGCGGGTTCGAGCCCCGTCACTCGCGCCACTCGAAAGGCCGGACGAAACATGCGAGGCCGCAAGGTCGCAAAGATGCGCGGGTGTAGCTCAGTCGGTTAGAGTGCCGGCCTGTCACGCCGGAGGTCGCGGGTTCGAGCCCCGTCACTCGCGCCATTTCTTTCCTTCCAGGTCGTTATCGTCGTTTCCTCATGCATCGCATGAGGCGCATTTCCGTGGAAATTCTCCCCGCCGCGCCGAATGTTTCTGGCCGCTCTCCCGTCTTCGTATAGCTTGCCGGGCGAAGAGAGGGGATTCGCATGCGTAATGTCACCATGGCCTTGACGGGCCTTGCCGCGCTCGTGGCGCTCAGCATCCTGTTCGGTTCGTGGTACACCATCGACCAAGGCGAGCGCGGGGTCATCCTGCGCTACGGCGCCGTCGCGGGCACCGCGGAGCCGGGCCTCGGCTTCAAGCTGCCGCTGATCGATTCGGTCGTGCGGATCTCCGTGCAGTCCAAGGCTGTCGTCTATGAGAAGATGGAGGCCTATAGCCGCGACCAGCAGCCGGCCGATATCCGCCTTTCGGTGAACTACCGCATTCCGGCCGATCGCGTCGAGGACGTCTATGCGACCTATGGCGGCGAGGACGGGCTGATGTCACGCCTCATCGAGCGCAAGGTCTTCGAGGAGACGAAGACGGTCTTCGGCCGCTTCAATGCCGTGACGGCCATCCAGGAGCGCGGGCGGCTCAATGCCGAGGTCGCGACGGCGATCCAGGAGGGCGTCTCCGGCCCCGTCATCATAGATAGCGTGCAGATCGAGAACATCGACTTCTCCGATGCCTACGAGGCGAGCATCGAGCAGCGCATGCTGGCGGAGGTCGAGGTGCAGCGCCTGCGCCAGAACGCCGAGCGCGAGAAGGTGCAGGCGGAGATCACCGTGACGCAGGCGCGTGCCCAGGCGGACGCCCGCCGCGCCGAAGCGCAGGCGCAGGCCGACGCCGTGCGGCTGGCCGCGCAGGCCGAGGCGGAAGCGATCAAGCTGCGCGGGGAGGCGGAGGCCGGCGCCATCAAGCTGCGCGGCGATGCGCTGCGCGACAATCCCGGTCTCGTCTCGCTGACGCAGGCGGAAAGATGGGACGGGCAACTGCCGCGCACCATGCTGCCGGGCGGCTCGATCCCCATGCTCAATCTCAATGCGAACTGAGGGAAGGGCGGGGCCGCGGCGGGCTTTTCCGCCGCGCCTGCGGCGAAACGTCCCGCACGCCGCCTTTCATCGAATCGTAACGATTTAAAGAGGCTTGTCCCCGGCCTTCGGGGCGACAGGGAAAAGAACACAATGATTGCGGCGAAAGCCGGACAAAGCCTTGCGCGGGGACGCTCACTGCGCTAACGACGTGGGCGTTGCAACATACTTTATCGGCTTGCAGGTCTTCGACCATCAGGCGTCTCTCTGGCGCCCCGAGCAGGCAGGATGGACGCCAATGACTGAACTTCTCGGTTCCTATATCCCGATCGCCATCTTCATCGGTATCGCACTCGTGATCGGCATTGCCTTGCTGGTCGCGCCGTTTGCCGTCGCATACAAGGCCCCCGATTCGGAAAAGCTCTCCGCTTACGAGTGCGGCTTCAATGCGTTCGACGATGCGCGCATGAAATTCGATATCCGCTTCTATCTGGTGTCGATCCTCTTCATCATCTTCGACCTGGAAGTCGCCTTCCTCTTCCCCTGGGCCGTGTCCTTCGGCGATATGGGCTGGTTCGGCTTCTGGTCCATGATGGTCTTCCTCGGTGTCCTGACCATCGGCTTCATCTATGAATGGAAGAAGGGAGCACTCGAATGGGAGTAGCTCATACGAACAACACGCTCGTCGCGCCGCAGCCCAAGGGGATCATTGATCCCAACACGGGCAAGCCCGTCGGCAGCAACGACGCCTTCTTCGGCGAGATCAACAACGAGCTCGCCGACAAGGGCTTTCTGGTCACGTCCACGGATGAACTCATCACCTGGGCCCGTACCGGCTCGCTGATGTGGATGACCTTTGGCCTTGCCTGCTGCGCCGTCGAGATGATGCAGCTCTCGATGCCGCGCTACGACGTCGAGCGCTTCGGCTTCGCGCCGCGCGCCAGCCCACGCCAGTCCGACGTCATGATCGTCGCCGGCACGCTGACCAACAAGATGGCCCCCGCGCTCCGCAAGGTCTACGACCAGATGCCCGAGCCGCGCTACGTCATCTCGATGGGCTCCTGCGCCAACGGCGGCGGCTACTATCACTATTCCTATTCGGTGGTGCGCGGCTGTGACCGCGTGGTGCCGGTCGACATCTATGTACCAGGCTGTCCTCCCACGGCGGAAGCGCTCCTCTACGGCGTGCTCCTGCTGCAGAAGAAGATCCGCCGGACCGGTACGATCGAACGTTAAGGGCAGGGGACTGACACGATGAGCGAAGCCCTCCAGGAGCTTTCCTCCCATATCGGCGAAGCGGCCGGCGGTCTCGTCGCCTCCGCCGATATCGCCTTTGGCGAACTCACCCTGAAGACGGACGGCGCCCGCGTCGTCGAGCTTCTGACCTTCCTGCGCGACGACGTGCAGTGCGGCTTTGTCAACCTCATCGACATCTGCGGTGTGGACTGGCCGGCTCGCGCCGAGCGCTTCGACGTGGTCTATCACCTGCTGTCACCGCGCCAGAACCTGCGCATCCGCGTCAAGGTCGCGACCGGCGAGGACCAGCCCGTTCCGTCCGCCTGCGCGGTCTATCCGGGCGCCGACTGGTTCGAGCGCGAAGCCTACGACATGTACGGCATCCTCTTCACCGGCCACCCGGACCTGCGCCGCATCCTCACCGACTACGGTTTCGAGGGGCACCCGCTGCGCAAGGACTTCCCGACGACCGGCTTCGTGGAAGTGCGCTATGACGACGAGGTCAAGCGCGTCGTGTACGAGCCTGTCGAGCTGAAGCAGGAATTCCGCAACTTCGACTTCCTCTCTCCCTGGGAGGGCACGGACTACGTGCTGCCGGGCGACGAGAAGGCGAAGACGAACTGATTTTGGGTCGGGCGACCCGCTAGGGCGCCGGCCTCTGGAGCAAGCGGCATGAACGAGCACAACGTTCGCAACTTCAACATCAACTTCGGCCCGCAGCACCCTGCGGCGCACGGGGTTCTGCGTCTCGTCCTCGAACTCGACGGCGAGATCGTCGAGCGCGTCGACCCGCATATCGGCCTGCTGCACCGCGGCACCGAGAAGCTGATCGAGACGAAGACCTATCTTCAGGCCGTGCCCTATTTCGACCGCCTCGACTACGTGGCGCCGATGAACCAGGAGCATGCCTTCGCGCTCGCCGTCGAGAAGCTGACGGGCACGGAAGTTCCGATCCGCGGCCAGCTCATCCGCGTGCTCTATTCCGAGATCGGCCGCATCCTCTCGCACCTCCTCAACGTGACGACCCAGGCCATGGACGTCGGCGCGCTGACGCCGCCGCTCTGGGGCTTCGAGGAACGCGAAAAGCTGATGGTGTTCTACGAGCGCGCCTGCGGCGCGCGCATGCACTCGGCCTATATCCGTCCGGGCGGCGTCCATCAGGACCTGCCGCACGAGCTGGTGGAAGACATCGGCAAGTGGATCGACCCGTTCCTGAAGACCGTCGACGACATCGACGAGCTCTTGACCGGCAACCGCATCTTCAAGCAGCGCAACGTCGATATCGGCGTGGTGAAGCTGGAAGACTGCTGGGCATGGGGCTTCTCCGGCGTCATGGTGCGCGGTTCCGGCGCTGCCTGGGACCTGCGTCGCTCGCAGCCCTACGAGTGCTATTCCGACCTCGACTTCGACATCCCGATCGGCAAGAACGGCGACTGCTACGACCGTTATGTCATCCGCATGATCGAGATGCGCGAATCCGCCAAGATCATGCGCCAGTGCGTCAATCGCCTGCTCGGCGACGCCAAGGTCGGCCCGGTCTCCTCGATCGACGGCAAGATGGTTCCGCCGAAGCGCGGCCAGATGAAGCGCTCGATGGAAGCGCTCATCCACCACTTCAAGCTCTATACTGAAGGCTACCATGTGCCGGCCGGCGAGGCGTATGCGGCCGTGGAAGCGCCGAAGGGCGAGTTCGGCGTCTACCTCGTCGCCGACGGCACCAACAAGCCCTATCGCTGCAAGATCCGCGCCCCGGGCTATGCCCACCTGCAGGCGATGGACTTCATCTGTCGCGGCCACCAGCTCGCCGACGTCTCGGCGATCCTGGGTTCCCTCGACATCGTGTTCGGCGAGGTTGACCGCTGATGCCGAACGCAGCCCCTGCCGTGACCGCCGCGATTCCGACCGCCGCCGCCTTCGCGAAGTCCGGCGCTCGGGCTTGTGCGTCCGCGGGCTGCGCTCCCGTATTCCTTCAGAACGACACGCCGGCCCATGCCCGCGTCTCCGCCGGCAAGGCGGACACGCGGCGCCGGCAGATTAACTGAGACAAGGCGTTACAGAATGTCCGTTCGTCGACTAGCCGATGACAATGTCCAGCCCGCCAGCTTCGCCTTCTCCAAGGAGAATGCGGCTTGGGCCAAGGCCACGATCAACAAGTATCCGAAGGGCCGCCAGCAGTCGGCGGTCATTCCGCTGCTGATGCGGGCGCAGGAACAGGATGGCTGGGTCACCAAGGCGGCCATCGAATATGTCGCCGACATGCTCGACATGGCCTATATCCGCGTGCTGGAAGTCGCGACCTTCTACACGCAATTCCAGCTTCTGCCGATCGGCACGCGCGCCCATGTGCAGGTCTGCGGCACGACGCCCTGCATGCTGCGCGGCGCGGAAGAGCTGATCAACGTCTGCAAAAAGCGCATCCACCCGGAGCCCTTCCACCGCAACGAGAGCGGCACGCTTTCCTGGGAAGAGGTCGAGTGTCAGGGCGCCTGCGTCAACGCACCGATGATCATGATCTTCAAGGACAGCTACGAGGACCTGACGCCGACGCAGCTCGAGCACATCATCGACCGCTTCGACGCCGGCAAGGGCGCCGACGTCAAGCCCGGCACGCAGATCGACCGCATCTATTCGGCCCCGGCCGGTGGCCTCACCAGCCTGAACGAGCCGGAACCGGCTGCGAAGAAGACCACGACGCGCGCAAAGAAGGCCGACGAGGACAGCGTCAGCGTTCCCCCGTCGAACGCCGCCCGCGCCAAGACGGACGCCGACGAGACCGACCCGAAGCTGAAGACGCCCGCGACCGCCAAGAAGGAAGCCGCCGCCAATGCCGAGGCGAAGGGCGAGACGCGCGCCGAGGGCGGCGATGCGGCGGCCAAGCAGCCGCTCGCCGGCAAGCCGTCGCTGGAGGACAAGAACCGTCCGGCCGGCATCGAACGCCCGGCAGCGCCCGACGACCTCAAGCTCATCTCCGGCGTCGGCCCGAAGATCGAGGGCATCCTGCACGAGCTCGGCATCTTCACCTTCGCCCAGGTCGCTGCCTGGAAGAAGGCGGAGCGCGAATGGGTCGACGGATATCTGAATTTCAAGGGCCGCATCGAGCGCGACGACTGGGTCAAGCAGGCCAAGGCGCTCGCCAAGGGCGGCGAAGCGGAATACATCCGCGTCTTCGGCAAAAAGCCGCGGTAAAGGGGTGAATCATGCTTAAGGACCAGGATCGCATCTTCACCAATATCTACGGCACCAAGGACAAGTCGCTGAAGGGCGCCATGGCCCGCGGCCATTGGGACGGAACCAAGCAGCTTCTCGAAAAGGGCCGTGACTGGATCATCAACGAGGTCAAGGCCTCGGGCCTGCGCGGCCGCGGCGGCGCCGGCTTCCCGACTGGCCTCAAGTGGTCCTTCATGCCGAAGGAGAGCGACGGCCGTCCGCACTATCTCGTCGTCAATGCCGACGAATCCGAGCCCGGCACCTGCAAGGACCGCGACATCCTGCGCCACGATCCGCATACGCTGATCGAAGGCTGCGTCGTCGCCTCCTTCGCCATGGGCGCGCATGCGGCCTACATCTACGTGCGCGGCGAATTCATCCGCGAGCGTGAAGCCCTCCAGGCCGCCATCGACGAATGCTACGAGGCCGGCCTGCTCGGCAAGAACAACAAGCTCGGCTACGATATCGACGTCTTCGTCCATCACGGCGCCGGCGCCTATATCTGCGGCGAGGAAACCGCGCTGCTCGAAAGCCTCGAAGGCAAGAAGGGCCAGCCGCGCCTCAAGCCGCCGTTCCCGGCCAATATGGGTCTCTACGGCTGCCCGACGACCGTCAACAACGTCGAGTCCATCGCCGTCACCCCGACGATCCTGCGCCGCGGCGCAAGCTGGTTCTCCAGCTTCGGCCGCCCGAACAATGTCGGCACCAAGCTGTTCATGATGTCCGGCCACGTCAACACGCCCTGCACGGTCGAGGAGAGCATGGGCATCTCCTTCCGCGAGATGGTGGAAAAGCACGGCGGCGGCATTCGCGGCGGCTGGGACAACCTGCTCGCCGTCATTCCCGGCGGCGCGTCGTGCCCGGTCGTCAAGGCCGAGGACATGATGAACGTCACGCTCGACTTCGACGGCCTGCGCGAGGTGAAGTCCTCCTTCGGCACCGGCGGCATGATCGTCATGGATCGCTCGACCGACATCATCAAGGCGATCTGGCGCATCTCGGCCTTCTTCAAGCACGAGAGCTGCGGCCAGTGCACGCCCTGCCGCGAAGGCACGGGCTGGATGATGCGCGTCATGGAGCGCATGGTGCGCGGCAACGCGCAGAAGCGCGAGATCGACATGCTCTTCGACGTGACGAAGCAGATCGAGGGCCACACGATCTGCGCGCTCGGCGACGCCGCGGCCTGGCCGATCCAGGGCCTCATCCGCAACTTCCGCCCCGAGATCGAGGCGCGTATCGACCAGTACACCGCCAATGCCATGGCGCATGGCGCGGTGCTGGAAGCAGCGGAGTAGGACGATGACGAAGCCGGTTGGACAGGATGCGAATGCGACCCACGTCCCGCCGGCCGAAGCTGCCGGCGACGACCCGTTCGGGCTGTCGCCGTGGCTGAAGCAGGTGCCGGACGTGCCGCTGCATCCGCTGATGGCGCATCCGATGGCGGCGATGGCCGCCACGACCGCGATCGGCTTCGGCATCGCGGGCCAGATGGCCGGGGCGATGCTGGGTGTTATGCAGAGCGCGGCGGAGCGGACGAAGGCGATGCTGGACGAGGCGGCGGAACTTGCCGCCAAGGCCGAAGCCGCGAAAGAGACGGCAGCGCCGGTGAAGGCGAAGCCGGAGCCGCGGGTGGTTCCGAAGGCCGAAACGCCGGTCGCGGAACCGAAGGTCAAGGTGGCGCGCGAAAGGAGCGCGACGCCGAAGACGGCTGAAGCGAGGCCGGTGCGCAAGGCGCCGGCGGCCAAAGCCGGGAAGGCCGATGACCTGAAGGCGATTTCGGGCATCGGGCCGAAGCTGGAGCAGGTGCTGAACGGCATGGGGCTCAAGCGCTACGCCGACATCGCGGCCCTGACGGACGCGGATGCGGCAAGGATCGAAGCCGAGTTCGGCCTCGGCGGGCGCATCGCCCGTGACGGCTGGGTGGAGCAGGCAAGGACGCTGGCGAAGGGCAGGGGCTAGGGCCCGCCGGAACCGGCAGATGGAACAAAGGCCGAAGGGAAGGGCGAAGGCCCGGAGCGGAAGCCGGAGAATGGCGCTGGCAGGGCGGGGTTTCCCCGCGTCAGAAGCGGGATTGAGATATGGCAAAGCTGATAGTCGACGGAAAAGAAATTGAAGTCCCGGATCACTTCACGCTGCTTCAGGCGTGCGAGGAGGCGGGTGCCGAAGTTCCGCGCTTCTGTTTCCACGAGCGGCTGTCGGTTGCCGGCAACTGCCGCATGTGCCTCGTCGAGGTGAAGGGCGGCCCGCCGAAGCCGGCGGCCTCCTGCGCCATGGGCGTGCGCGACCTGCGCCCCGGCCCGAACGGCGAACCGCCGGAAGTCTTCACAACCACGCCGATGGTCAAGAAGGCGCGCGAAGGCGTGATGGAATTCCTGCTCATCAACCACCCGCTGGATTGCCCGATCTGCGACCAGGGCGGCGAATGCGACCTGCAGGACCAGGCGATGGCCTTCGGCATCGACAGTTCGCGCTATGCCGAGAACAAGCGCGCGGTCGAGGACAAGTATATCGGCCCGCTCGTCAAGACGATCATGAACCGCTGCATCCACTGCACGCGTTGCGTCCGCTTCACGACGGAAGTCGCCGGCATCACCGAGCTCGGCCTCATCGGCCGCGGCGAGGACGCCGAGATCACCACCTATCTCGAACAGGCGATGACCTCCGAGCTGCAGGGCAACGTGGTCGACCTCTGCCCGGTCGGCGCGCTCACCTCCAAGCCCTTCGCCTTCACGGCCCGTCCATGGGAACTGAACAAGACGGAATCCGTCGACGTCATGGATGCCGTCGGCTCGGCCATCCGCGTCGATACGCGCGGCCGTGAAGTCATGCGCATCCTGCCGCGCGTCAATGAGGAGATCAACGAGGAGTGGATCTCCGACAAGACCCGCTTCATCTGGGATGGCCTGAAGACCCAGCGCCTCGACCGCCCCTACGTCCGCAAGGATGGCCGACTCCAGCCCGCAAGCTGGGCCGAAGCCTTCGGCGCCGTCAAGGCCGCCGTCGCCGGCAAGGCGGGCGAGCGCATCGGCGCCATCGCCGGCGACCTCGCCTCCGTCGAGGAGATCTACGCGCTGCGCGAACTGATGACCGCGCTCGGATCGACCAACGTCGACTGCCGCCAGGACGGCTCGGTGCTCGACCCGTCGCTCGGCCGCGCCAGCTACCTCTTCAACCCGACCATCGAAGGCATCGAGCAGGCCGACGCGCTGCTCATCGTCGGCTCCAACCCGCGCCTGGAAGCGGCCGTGCTCAACGCCCGCATCCGCAAGCGCTGGCGCATGGACAACTTCCCGATCGGCGTGATCGGCGAAGAGGGCGAACTGCGCTACGGCTACGAATATCTCGGCGCCGGCACGGACACGCTCTCCGGCCTCATCGACGGTTCGGTCAAGTTCGCCGCCAGGCTCAAGAAGGCCGAGCGCCCGATGATCATCGTCGGCCAGGGCGCGCTGTCGCGCGCCGACGGCCTTGCCGTTCTCTCGGCCGTCTCTGCGCTCGCGGAAAAGGTCGGCGCGGTGAAGGCGGATTGGAACGGCCTTGCCGTGCTCCACACAGCGGCCTCGCGCGTCGGCGGCCTCGACCTCGGCTTCGTGCCGGGCGAGGGCGGCAAGACGGCGGCCGACATGCTGACGGGCACGGACGTGCTCTTCCTGCTCGGCGCCGACGAGATGGACTTCTCCCGCAAGACCGCCTTCACGGTCTATATCGGCTCGCACGGCGACAACGCGGCGCATGTCGCCGACGTCATCCTGCCGGGCGCGACCTATACCGAGAAGTCGGGCATCTGGGTCAACACCGAAGGCCGCGTCCAGATGGGCAACCGCGCCGGCTTCGCGCCGGGTGACGCCCGCGAGGACTGGGCGATCCTGCGCGCGCTTTCCGACGTGCTCGGCAAGAAGCTGCCCTTCGATTCGCTCGCCGAGCTGCGCGCGAAGCTCTATGCGGCGCATCCGCATTTCGCCGCGATCGACGAGATTGCAGCCGGCGATATCGCCGATCTCTCCGCCCTTGCGAAAAAAGGCGGGACGATGGCGAATTCCGGGTTTGCGTCTCCGGTCAAAGACTTCTATTTGACGAACCCGATAGCGCGCGCCTCCGCGGTCATGGCCGAATGCTCGGCTCTGGCCCGCAACAATTTCAAAGTCGCGGCGGAATGAGCGCGAAGGGATAAAGCATTATGGACGCTTTCATTTCGACCTATGTCTGGCCTGGCGTGATCATCGTGGCCCAGTCGCTCCTGCTTCTGGTGCTGCTCCTGGTCTCCATCGCCTTCATCCTGCTGGCCGACCGCAAGATCTGGGCGGCCGTGCAGCTTCGCCGCGGCCCGAACGTCGTCGGTCCCTTCGGCCTGTTCCAGTCCTTCGCCGACCTTCTGAAGTTCGTCTTCAAGGAGCCGGTGATCCCGGCCAGCGCCAACAAGGCGATCTTCCTGCTCGCCCCGCTCGTCTCCGTGACGCTGGCGCTCGCCACCTGGGCGGTCGTGCCGGTCAATGACGGCTGGATGATCGCCAACATCAATGTCGGCATCCTCTACATCTTCGCGATCTCCTCGCTCGAAGTGTACGGCATCATCATGGGCGGCTGGGCCTCGAACTCGAAGTACCCGTTCCTCGGCGCGCTGCGCTCGGCCGCGCAGATGGTGTCCTACGAAGTCTCCATCGGCTTCGTCATCGTCACCGTCCTGCTCTGCGTCGGCTCGCTGAACCTCACCGACATCGTCAACGCCCAGCATGACGGCCTCGGCACGCGCCTCGGCCTGCCGCCGTCCTTCCTTGACTGGCACTGGCTGGCGCTGTTCCCGATGTTCGTGGTGTTCTTCATCTCGGCGCTCGCCGAGACGAACCGCCCGCCCTTCGACCTGCCCGAAGCCGAATCCGAACTCGTCGCCGGCTTCATGGTCGAATACGGCTCGACCCCGTACATGATGTTCATGCTCGGCGAATATGCCGCCATCTGCCTGATGTGCGCCCTGACGACGATCCTCTTCCTCGGCGGCTGGCTGCCCCCGGTGGACGTCTGGTTCCTCAACTGGGTCCCGGGCATCGTCTGGTTCGTCCTGAAGGCGCTCTTCGTCTTCTTCATGTTCGCGATGGTGAAGGCCTTCGTGCCGCGCTACCGCTACGACCAGCTCATGCGTCTCGGCTGGAAGGTCTTCCTCCCGATCTCGCTCGCCATGGTCGTCATCGTTGCATTCGTGCTGAAGCTCACGGGCTGGTCCGCATGACCGCCCGGGATTTCAGCAGCATTGGAGCTTAAGCATGGCTAGTCTTTCGCAAGCCGTAAATTCGCTGTTCCTCAAGGAATTCGTCGGCGCGTTCTTCCTGTCGATGCGCTACTTCTTCCGCGCCAAGGCGACGGTGAACTATCCCTTCGAGAAGGGCCCGGTCTCCCCGCGCTTCCGCGGCGAGCATGCGCTGCGCCGCTATCCGAACGGCGAGGAACGCTGCATCGCCTGCAAGCTGTGCGAGGCCATCTGTCCTGCCCAGGCTATCACCATCGAGGCGGGTCCCCGCCGCAACGACGGCACGCGCCGCACGGTGCGCTACGACATCGACATGGTGAAGTGCATCTATTGCGGCTTCTGCCAGGAAGCCTGCCCGGTCGACGCCATCGTCGAAGGTCCGAACTTCGAGTTCTCGACCGAGACGCGCGAGGAGCTCTACTACGACAAGCAGAAGCTCCTCGATAATGGCGACCGCTGGGAGCGGGAGATCGCCCGCAACATCGCTATGGACTCGCCTTACCGCTGATACGCAGCGGAAAGGCAAAACGAAAGCACGTGCCTGACGAAGGGTCGTCAGGCTTCGACGGGGGAGGGGGAACCTTCTCCGGGGAAGACGAAAAGGCACCAAAATGGGTCTTCAGGCTCTATTCTTCTATCTGTTCGCCTTCGTGGCGGTGGCGTCCGCCTTCATGGTGATCGCGTCCAGGAACCCGGTCTATTCCGTGCTGTTCCTGATCCTCACCTTCTTCAATTCGGCGGGCCTGTTCCTCCTGACGGGTGCCGAGTTCCTGGCGATGATCCTCCTGGTCGTCTATGTCGGCGCCGTCGCGGTCCTCTTCCTCTTCGTCGTGATGATGCTCGACATCGACTTTGCCGAGCTGCGCGCGGGCGCGCTCGAATATGCCCCGGTCGGCGCGCTGATCGGCATCGTCCTGGCGATCGAGCTGCTGGTGGTCGCGGGCGGCTGGGTCCTGTCGCCGGAGCTTGCCAGGACCGTCTCGATGCCGATCCCGCCGATCGCCGAGCGCACGAACACCGCCGCCCTCGGCGACGTGCTCTATACGCATTACGTCTACTACTTCCAGATCGCCGGCCTCGTGCTGCTGGTCGCGATGATCGGCGCGATCGTGCTGACGCTGCGCCACAAGCCGCACATCAAGCGCCAGAACATCTCGCAGCAGGTCGCCCGCTCGCCGGAAACCGCCGTCGAGGTGGTCAAGGTGAAGCCGGGGCAGGGTATCTGAGGCCGCGCGGACAAGGAAAAGCATCATGGAAATCGGTATTTCCCACTATCTCACCGTCAGCGCCATCCTCTTCATCCTCGGCGTTTTCGGCATCTTCCTGAACCGGAAGAACGTCATCGTCATCCTGATGTCGATCGAGCTCATCCTGCTTTCGGTCAACATCAACATGGTGGCGTTCTCGCACTTCCTGAACGACATCGTCGGCCAGGTCTTCGCGCTGTTCATTCTGACCGTCGCGGCTGCGGAAGCGGCCATCGGTCTTGCAATTCTCGTCGTCTTCTACCGTAACCGCGGTTCGATCGCCGTCGAAGACGTCAATATGATGAAGGGCTGATCGGGTCATGGATACCATCATCAAGGCAATCGTCTTCCTTCCGCTGATCGGCTTCCTGATCGCCGGGATCAGTGGCAACGCCATCGGCGCCAAGGCGTCCGAATACGTCACCTCCGGCTTCATGATCATCGCGGCCGTCCTGTCCTGGATCGTCTTCTTCGACGTCGCCATGGGCGAGACGGAGATGATCAAGGTCAGCGTGCTGACCTGGATCCAGTCCGGCAGCTTCGATGTCGAATGGGCCTTCCGCGTCGATACGCTGACGGCCGTCATGCTCGTGGTCGTGAACACGGTCTCGACGCTCGTGCATGTCTATTCCATCGGCTACATGCACCACGACCCGCACCGGCCGCGCTTCTTCGCCTATCTCTCGCTCTTCACCTTCGCCATGCTCATGCTGGTGACGTCGGACAACCTGCTGCAGATGTTCTTCGGTTGGGAAGGCGTGGGCCTGGCGTCCTACCTCTTGATCGGCTTCTGGTACAAGAAGCCCTCGGCCTCGGCCGCCGCCATGAAGGCCTTCATCGTCAACCGCGTCGGCGACTTCGGCTTCGCGCTCGGCATCTTCTCGGTCTTCGTGCTCTTCGGCTCGATCAACTTCGAGACGATCTTCGCGACCGCCGCGACCTACCTTCCGGCCGAAGGCGCCGCGGATGCCGCCGAGCCGGTCATCAACCTCTTCGGCATGAGCCTCGACAAGTCGCAGGCGCTGACCGCCACCTGCCTCCTGCTCTTCATGGGCGCGATGGGCAAGTCGGCGCAGTTCCTGCTGCACACCTGGCTGCCGGACGCCATGGAAGGCCCGACCCCGGTCTCGGCCCTCATCCATGCCGCCACCATGGTCACCGCCGGCGTCTTCCTCGTCGCCCGCATGTCGCCGATCTTCGAACTCTCGCACAACGCCCTGATGGTCGTGACGCTGATCGGCGCCATCACCGCCTTCTTCGCGGCGACCGTCGGCCTCGTGCAGAACGACATCAAGCGCGTCATCGCCTATTCGACCTGCTCGCAGCTCGGCTACATGTTCGTTGCGCTCGGCATCGGCGCCTATGGCGCGGCCGTTTTCCACCTCTTCACGCACGCCTTCTTCAAGGCCCTCCTGTTCCTCGGCGCCGGCTCCGTCATCCACGCCGTCGACGGCGAGCAGGACATGCGCTACATGGGCGGCCTCCGGAAGCACATCCCGATCACCTTCTGGATGATGACGATCGGCACGCTGGCGCTGACGGGCGTCGGCATCCCGGGCACCGTTATCGGCTTTGCGGGCTTCTTCTCGAAGGACGCGATCATCGAGAGCACCTTCGCCTCGCACAGCCCGATCGCCGGCTTCGCCTTCGTGCTGCTGGTCATCGCCGCGCTCTTCACGAGCTTCTACTCCTGGCGCCTGGCCTTCATGACCTTCTTCGGCAAGCCGCGCGCTTCCGCCGACGTCATGCACCACGTCCATGAGTCGCCGGCCGTCATGCTGGTTCCGCTCTTCATCCTCGGCGCGGGCGCGATCTTCGCCGGCTGGCTCTTCGTGGAATATTTCTACGGCCACCACTACGACGAGTTCTGGCAGGGAGCGCTCTTCACGGGTGCCGAAAACCACCTCGTGCACGAGTTCCACAACGTCCCGCTCTGGGTGAAGTGGAGCCCGTTCGCCGCCATGGCCATCGGCTTCGTCACCGCCTGGTACATGTACATCCGTTCGCCGGAAACTCCGAAATACCTCGCCGAGCAGCACCGCGGTCTCTACCAGTTCCTGCTCAACAAGTGGTACTTCGACGAGCTCTACGACGCCATCTTCGTCCGTCCGGCGAAGGCGCTCGGCAAGTTCCTCTGGAAGAAGGGTGACGGCACCGTCATCGACGGCTTCGGCCCGAACGGCATCGCCGCCCGCGTCGTCGACGTCACCAACCGCGTCGTCCGCCTCCAGACCGGTTACCTCTATCACTACGCATTCGCGATGCTGCTCGGTATTGCGGCACTCGTCACATGGATGATGCTCGGGAGTTCCCTCTGATGACCGATTGGCCCATTCTTTCAGCGGTCACCTTCCTCCCGCTCGTCGGCGTGGCGCTCCTGCTGCTGACCCGCGAGGACAGCCCGTACGGCCGCCGCAACATCCTCAACGTGGCGCTGCTGACGACGGTCTTCACCTTCGTCCTCTCGCTCTTCATCTGGGTCGGCTTCGATTATTCGAACCCCGGCTTCCAGATGGTCGAGAAGCATGAATGGCTCGGCACCGGCATTTCCTACCATCTCGGC
Organism: Shinella sp. R2-11; assembly: GCF_055330205.1. NCBI lineage: Bacteria > Pseudomonadati > Pseudomonadota > Alphaproteobacteria > Hyphomicrobiales > Rhizobiaceae > Shinella > Shinella sp. R2-11. Next base: position 214,187 of record NZ_JBVAPC010000008.1, read on the forward strand.
GTCGACGGCATCTCCATGCTGTTCGTCATCCTGTCGACCTTCCTGATGCCGTTCTGCGTGCTGGCGAGCTGGAACACCATCGAGAAGCGCCTGAAGGAATACATGATCGCCTTCCTGCTCCTGGAAGTGTTCATGGTCGGCGTGTTCGTCTCGCTCGACATCGTCCTCTTCTACGTCTTCTTCGAGGCGGGCCTCATTCCGATGTTCATCATCATCGGCGTGTGGGGCGGCAAGGATCGCGTCTACGCATCCTACAAGTTCTTCCTCTACACGCTGCTCGGCTCGGTGCTGATGCTGCTCGCCATCATGGCGATGTACTGGCAGGCCGGCACGACGGACATCACGGAACTGCTCGCCTACAACTTCCCGGCCCATATGCAGACCTGGCTGTGGCTCGCCTTCTTCGCCTCGTTTGCGGTGAAGATGCCGATGTGGCCGGTCCACACCTGGCTTCCCGACGCGCACGTGCAGGCGCCGACGGCGGGCTCGGTGATCCTGGCCGGCGTCCTCCTGAAGCTCGGCGGCTACGGTTTCATCCGCTTCTCGCTGGCCATGTTCCCGCTCGCCTCCGACTATTTCGCGCCCTTCGTCTTCGCGCTGTCGGTCATCGCCATCATCTACACCTCGCTGGTGGCGATGATGCAGGACGACATCAAGAAGCTGATCGCCTATTCGTCGGTCGCCCACATGGGCTATGTCACCATGGGCATCTTCGCGGCGAACACGCAGGGCCTCCAGGGCGCCATCTTCCAGATGCTCTCGCATGGCATCGTCTCCGGCGCGCTGTTCCTGTGCGTCGGCGTCGTCTACGACCGGCTGCACACCCGCGAGATCTCCGCCTATGGCGGCCTCGTCAACAACATGCCGAAATACGCCGTCGCCTTCATGGTCTTCACCATGGCCAATGTCGGCCTGCCGGGCACCTCGGGCTTCGTCGGCGAAATCATGACCCTGCTCGGCGCTTTCCGCGCCAATACCTGGGTCGCGTTCTTCGCCACGACGGGCGTCATCCTCTCGGCCTCCTACGCGCTGTGGCTCTACCGCCGCGTGATATTCGGTGCGCTCGAGAAGGAAAGCCTGAAGTCGCTGCTCGACCTGTCGGGCCGCGAGAAGCTGCTGCTTTACCCGCTCGTGATCCTGACGATCTTCTTCGGCGTCTATCCGGCTCCGGTGTTCAATGTGACGGCGGCCTCGGTCGACGCGCTTCTCAACCAATATTCCGCGGCTCTGCAGGCGGCGCAGCAATCCGTTGCGCTCCTGGCGAACTGACGACGGGACCCAAGACATGACTGCTGATACAATCCTTGCCAGCCTTCAGCTCTCGACGCCGGAGATCATCCTCGCCGTCGGCGGCCTGGTCCTGCTGATGATCGGTGTCTTCTCGGGCGAACGGTCGGGAACGACCGTGACCGGGCTCGCCGTCGCGGTTCTCATCATCGCCGGCCTCTGGCTGGTGCTGGCGACGGGCGAGGGGCAGGCCTATGGCGGCGCCTTCGTCTCCGACGCCTTCGCCAAGTTCATGAAGGTGCTGGCGCTGATCGGCTCCATCACCGCCATGGTGATGACCGTCGGCCACGCCCGCTCCGAGCAGCTCGACCGCTTCGAGTTCCCGGTGCTGGTCGTGCTCTCGACGCTCGGCATGCTGCTGATGATCTCGGCCAACAGCCTGCTGTCGCTCTACCTTGCGCTGGAGCTCCAGTCTCTCGCCCTCTACGTGGTCGCCGCGATCAACCGCGAGAGCCTGCGCTCGACGGAAGCCGGCCTGAAATACTTCGTGCTCGGCGCGCTCTCCTCGGGCATGCTGCTCTACGGCATGTCGCTGGTCTACGGCTTCACCGGCCATATCGGCTTCCAGGAGATCGCCGCGGCGCTGACTGCGGAAGGCCGCTCGCTCGGCCTCGTCTTCGGCCTGGTGTTCATCCTCGCCGGCCTTGCCTTCAAGATCTCCGCCGTGCCGTTCCACATGTGGACGCCGGACGTCTATGAAGGCGCGCCGACCCCGGTAACGGCCTTCTTCGCGGCCGCCCCGAAGGTCGCCGCCATGGGCATGCTGGTGCGCATCGTCATCGACGCCTTCGAGCCGGTCGTCGCCGACTGGCAGCAGGTCGTGGTCTTCATCTCCATCGCCTCGATGCTGCTCGGTTCGTTCGCCGCCATCGGCCAGCGCAACATCAAGCGCCTGATGGCCTATTCGTCGATCGGCCATATGGGCTATGCGCTCGTCGGCCTTGCCTCCGGCTCCATGGCCGGCGTGCGCGGCGTCGCGCTCTACATGCTGATCTACATGGTCATGACGCTCGGCACCTTCGCCTGCATCCTCGCCATGCGCCGCAAGGAAGGCGGCAATGTCGAGGATATCAACGATCTCGCGGGCCTCTCCTCGACCAATCCGTTCATGGCGACGGCGATGACGATCCTGATGTTCTCGCTGGCCGGCATTCCGCCGCTGGCCGGCTTCTTCGCCAAGTACTTCGTCTTCATGGCGGCCATCGAGGCGCAGCTCTATGCGCTGGCCATCATCGGCGTGCTCTCCTCGGTCGTCGGCGCCTACTATTACCTGCGCGTCATCAAGGTGATGTGGTTCGACGAGCCGACCGGCGAATTCGCCCGTACCTCGGGCGAACTGAAGCTGGTCTTCGGCCTCGCCGGCCTCTTCGTGCTCGGCTATGTGCTGATCGGCGGGCCGATCGGCAATGCGGCCGAAGCTGCGGCGCGGACCTTCTTTTGAGCAGGTCCGATAGTCCTCGCCGGCTGTCGCTCGACGACTTCCGGCACGAGGCGCTCGCAGAAGTGGGTTCCACCAATACGGAATGCCTGGAGCGCGCCCGAAAGGGCGCGCTTTCCGGTCTCTGGATCACCGCCGGCCGGCAGACCGGCGGGCGCGGCCGGCGCGGGCGCGCCTGGTTCTCCGAGCCCGGCAATCTCTATGCCTCGCTGCTGCTGATCGATCCCGCGCCGATGGATCGCCTCGGCTCCCTGCCGCTCGCCGTCGCCGTCGCCGTGCAGGATGCCATCCGCCGCATCATGCCGCTCGACGCGCCCGATGTGCTGGTCAAATGGCCGAACGACATCCTGATCGACCGGCGCAAGGTCTGCGGCATCCTCCTCGAGGGCGAGACGCTGCCCGACGGCCGCCATGCCCTGGTGATCGGCATCGGCATCAATGTCTCCGTCGCGCCGGATGCCGGCCTCTATCCGGTCGCGGCGCTCAGCGATTTCGGCGCGTCCGCCGCGCCCGAGGAACTCTTCGCCTGGCTCTTCCAGTCCATGGCGGAAACGCTCTTCCTCTGGAACCGCGGCCGCGGCATCGCGGCCATCATGGAGCGCTGGAAACAGGTCGCCGGCGGCATCGGGGAAAACATCACCGTGAATCTCCCCGACCATTCTATTTCCGGGCGCTTTTCCGGAATTGATGATACAGGTCTCCTGAAACTGGAGACGGATGACGGCGGCACGCGGCTTATCGCGGCCGGCGACGTATTTTTTGGATAGGATTTTTTGAACCCGATGGCAAAAGAAGACGAACTGGTGTTCCTGCCGCTTGGCGGCGTCGGCGAAATCGGCATGAACCTCGCGCTCTACGGCTACGGCCCGAAGACGAACCGCCAGTGGATCATGGTCGATTGCGGCGTCACCTTTCCGGGGCCGGACCTGCCGGGCGTCGACCTCGTCCTGCCCGATATCCGCTTCCTCGCCGAGGAGCGCAAGAACCTCAAGGGCATCGTCATCACCCATGCCCACGAGGACCATTACGGCGCGCTGAACGAGCTGTGGCCGGGCCTCAACGTGCCGGTCTATGCCTCGCCCTTCACGGCCGGCATGCTGGAAGCCAAGCGCGACTACGAGCGCAGCCGCGTCGAAATCCCGGTGACGATCTTCAAGCAGGGCGACAGGATCAATCTCGGCCCGTTCGAGATCGAGGCCATCGGCGTCAACCACTCGATCCCCGAGCCCATGTCGCTGGCGATCAAGACGCCGCTCGGCACCGTCGTCCATACGGGCGACTGGAAGATCGACCTTGAACCCTCGCTCGGGCCCCTGACGGACGAGTCACGCTTCCGCAAGCTCGGCGACGAGGGCGTTCTGGCGCTGATCTGCGACAGCACCAACGCGGTGCGCGACGGCATCTCGCCCTCCGAGCGCGAGGTTTCCGAGAGCCTGACGAAGATCATCGAAAGCGCCGAGGGCAGGGTGGGCATCACCACCTTCTCCTCGAATGTCGGCCGTATCCGCTCCATCGCGCAGGCCGCGGAAGCCGCCGGCCGCGAGGTGCTGCTGCTCGGCAGCTCCATGAAACGCGTGACGGAGGTGGCGCGCGACATCGGCCTCATGGAGGGCCTGAAGCCCTTCATCGCCGAGGACGAGTTCGGCTATATCCCGCGCGACAAGGTGGTCGTGATCCTGACGGGCAGCCAGGGCGAACCGCGCGCCGCGCTTGCCAAGATCGCCCGCGACGAGATGCGCAACGTCGCCTTCACCGCCGGCGACACGATCATCTTCTCCTCGCGCGCCATTCCCGGCAACGAGAAGGCGATCAACGACATCAAGAACGGCCTGATCGAGCAGGGCATCCATATCATCACCGATTCCGAGGCGCTGGTGCATGTCTCCGGCCATCCGCGCCGCCATGAGCTGCAGCAGATGTACGGCTGGGTACGCCCGAAAATGGTCGTGCCGGTGCATGGCGAGGCGGCGCATCTGACGGCCCATGCCGAGCTTGCCGAGCAGTCCGGCATCGCCGAGGTGCCGCGGGTGCGCAACGGCGACGTGCTGAAGCTCGCCCCCGGCGTGCCCGAGGTCGTCGACCACGCCCCCTTCGGCCGTATCTTCAAGGACGGCAACCTCATCGGCGATTACGAGGAGATGGGCATCGGCGACCGCCGCAAGCTCGCCTTCGTCGGCCACGTCGCCGTCAGCGTCCTGCTCGACAGCCGCTACGACTTCATGGGCGATCCGGAAGTCGAGCCCTTCGGCCTGCCGCAGTTCGACGACGAGGGCGAGGACATGGGCGACACGCTCTACGACGCCGTGCTCGGCGCCGTCGAAAGCATCCCGCGCGCCCGTCGCAAGGACCTCGAAATGGTGCGCGAGGCCGTGCGCCGCGCCGTGCGTTCGACGGCGAACGAGATATGGGGCAAGAAGCCTGTCGTCACCGTCTTCCTGACGAAGGTCTGATCGCGGCGCTGCCCCTCATCCGGCTGCCGCGACCTTCTCCCCGCAAGCGGGGAGAAGGAGGATGGGGAGAAGCGCTGCCTCTAACGACTTTTGGGAAGCCCGGACGGCATCTCCTTCGCCCAGTCCGCCGGGAGACGATGTTCGGAAAACCGTTGCAACAACCCCTTCTCCCCGCTTGCGGGGAGAAGGTCGCGGCAGCCGGATGAGGGGCTGCCCAAGCGATCAGCCCCATGGGAGAGAAGCGCATGCTCGGAAGGGTCAACCACATCGCCATCGCCGTGCCGGACCTCGCCGCCGCGACCGCGACCTATCGCGACACGCTCGGCGCCACGGTTTCCGCCCCGCAGGCCCTGCCGGAACACGGCGTGACGGTGGTTTTCGTCGAGCTGCCGAACACCAAGGTGGAGCTGCTGGAGCCGCTGGGCGAGGGCTCTCCCATCGCCGCCTTCCTGGAAAAGGCGCCCGCCGGCGGCATGCATCACATCTGCTACGAGGTGGACGACATTCTCGCCGCCCGCGACCGGCTGGTGGCGAGCGGCGCGCGCGTGCTCGGCGACGGCACGCCGAAGACCGGCGCGCATGGCAAGCCGGTGCTTTTTCTCCATCCCAAGGATTTCCTCGGCACGCTGGTCGAGCTGGAAGAGGTGTGACAGCACGCCGCGCCGCCTGCCCGTTTGAACTTCTCCGCCGACAGGCGTAAAAAGGCCACCGTCACAAGGGACCGACCATGCAGATCTTCTCCTTCTTCGCCGTGTATTTCGTCGTCTGGTGGATGACGCTCTTCGCCGTCCTGCCCTTCGGGCTGAAGACCCAGGCCGAGGCGAACGAGGTGGTGCCCGGCACGGTGGAAAGCGCCCCCGCCCGGTTTCGCGGCGGCCGCGTGATGCTGCTGAACACCATCGTCTCCGCCATCATCTACGGCGCCTGGTACATCCTCTCGGTGCGCTTCGGTTACGGCATCGACGCGATCCCGCAATTCTACCCGAGTTACGACTGAGCGGCCGCCACAGGCGTTAACGAACCGTTAGTAGGCTGGAAGCAAGGCATTCCATCATAGCCGGGACGCAACGAAAAAGTCTTCCGATCGCCCTTCGCCACATCTTGCCAGGAAAGAGCCACGTTGCGGGCCTGCCCGACCCAGCGTGAAGCGCACTCGCGCGGCCTCGGTTCACGTTGCGTGAGGTGAAGTCTCCGCAGCGGCCGCCGGTGTGCGGCTTTGACGCATGGACCCGCGCGGGAAAGCTGTTAGAGGAGGGGCGCCTTCGGGCGAAAAGCAAAAAAAAACAAGGCTGAAAGCCTTGTTTTACAGGTATCGCGTGATCTTTATCCGTTGTGCGGTGGCAGCGTCTACGCGCGCCAAAGATCTGATCCTCCCAAGACTTGACCGCGAAATTGGCGAGAATTTGTACTTCTTGCCTGTTTTGTGGCCTGAAACTAGCCCAAAGCTTGGGCGTTGTCATCCGCTTTTTTTGCATTTTTGCTACAGTGGAATAAAATTTTTCCATTGACAACGTGCGCGCAATTTCCGTTATTTGCGGCCCCATTTTTCCGCCACATTTCTTTGGGCCGCCCACGGCGGTGGACAGTGCTTCGCGCCGATGCCGCCACCCGTCCTGCCGGGTTCCCTTCCTGTGGCGAAGCGTTTATGAACGCATGAAAATCAACGTCATTTTGCCCGATTCCCCGAATAGGGCGGATCAGTCACTCCGGAACCCGATATGCGCCTTTCCCGCTTCTTCCTGCCCATCCTCAAGGAAAACCCCAAGGAGGCCGAGATCGTCTCCCACCGGCTCATGCTGCGTGCGGGCATGATCAAGCAGCAGTCCCAGGGCATCTATACCTGGCTGCCGCTCGGCAAGCGCGTGCTCGACAAGGTCAATGCCATCATCCGCGAGGAGCAGAACCGCTCCGGCGCCATCGAGCTCCTGATGCCGACGCTGCAGTCCGCCGAGCTCTGGCAGGAAAGTGGTCGCTACGACGCCTATGGCAAGGAGATGCTGCGCATCAAGGACCGCCAGGAGCGCCCGATGCTCTACGGCCCCACCAACGAGGAGATGATCACGGACGTCTTCCGCTCGTTCGTGAAGTCCTACAAGGACCTGCCGCTCAACCTCTATCATATCCAGCTCAAGTTCCGCGACGAGATCCGCCCGCGCTTCGGCACGATGCGCTCGCGCGAGTTCCTGATGAAGGACGCGTATTCCTTCGATCTCAACCGCGAAGGCGCCGTGCATGCCTATAACCGCATGTTCGCGGCCTATCTGCGCACCTTCTCACGCATGGGCCTGCGCGCCATTCCGATGCGTGCCGATACCGGCCCGATCGGCGGCGATCTCAGCCATGAATTCATCATCCTCGCCGATACGGGCGAGTCGGAAGTCTTCTGCCACAAGGACTTCCTGAACTTCGACATTCCGGGCGTGGACACCAATTTCGACGACGTCGCGGATCTGCGCGCCATCTTCGACAAGTGGACCTCGCGCTATGCCGCGACGTCCGAGATGCACGACGCGCCCGCCTTCGAGGCGATCCCGGAAGGCGAGCGCCTGTCGGCCCGCGGCATCGAGGTCGGCCACATCTTCTATTTCGGCACGAAATATTCCGAAGCCATGGGCGCCAAGGTGCAGGGCCCCGACGGCAAGGAGCATACCGTGCATATGGGCTCCTACGGCATCGGCCCGACGCGCCTCGTGCCGGCGATTATCGAAGCCTCGCATGACGAGAACGGCATCATCTGGCCGAAGGCCGTCGCGCCCTTCGAAGCCGTCGTCATCAACATGAAGTCGGGCGACGAAGCCTGCGACGCGGCCTGCGAAAAGATCTACGGCGCGCTGCTGAACGCCGGGGTCGACGTACTCTACGACGACAAGGACGAGCGCGCAGGCGCCAAGTTCGCCACCGCCGACCTCATCGGCGCGCCGGTGCAGGTCATTGCCGGCCCGCGGGGCGTGGCGAACGGCGAGGTCGAGATCAAGGATCGCAAGACCGGCGAGCGCGAGACGCTGACCATCGAGGCGGCCATCAATCGCCTGACGTCCGGCAATTGATGCGGACCGGCGGCAACGGGAGGTAACATGGCTGACGCAGCGAGCGGCGCGCCCGCAACCGAGGCTCAGGTCTTCAGGAAAAACCGCCCGTTCTCCGCCTTCGAGCGGATGGTCGCCTGGCGCTACCTGCGCTCGCGGCGCAAGGAAGCCTTCATCTCGGTGATCGCCGGCTTCTCCTTCATCGGCATCATGCTGGGCGTGGCCACCCTCATCATCGTCATGGCGGTGATGAACGGCTTCCGCACCGAGCTGATCTCGCGCATCCTCGGCATCAACGGCCACATGATCGTGCAGCCGATCGACAGCCCGCTGAACGACTATGCCAGCCTGGCCGATCGCCTTGCCGCCGTACCGGGCGTGACGATGGCGATCCCGCTCGTCGAAGGCCAGACGCTGGCCTCCGGCACGGCGGGGGCGGGTACCGGCGCGCTGGTGCGCGGCGTGCGCGCCGACGACCTTGCGAAGATGAAGGCCGTCTCCGACCATATCAAGGAAGGCGACCTCGTCGGCTTTGCCGCCGGCAGCGGCGTCGCCATCGGCGCGCGCATGGCCGAGGCCCTCGGCCTCAGCGCCGGCGGCCAGATCACGCTCGTCGCGCCCGAGGGCGACGTCACGCCGCTCGGCGTGAACCCGCGCGTCAAGACCTATACGGTCTCCGCCATCTTCGAGATCGGCATGTCGGAATACGATGCCTCGATCATCTATATGCCGCTGGAGGAAGCGCAGCTCTACTTCAATTCCGAAGGCATCGTGCAGTCGATCGAGCTCTTCGTCTCGAACCCCGATGCCGTCGACCAGCTCCGCCAGCCGCTGGAGGCCGCCGCCGAACGGCAGATCTTCATCACCGACTGGCGCCAGCGCAACCGCACCTTCTTCTCGGCGCTGGAGGTCGAGCGCAACGTCATGTTCATGATCCTGACGCTGATCGTGCTCGTCGCCGCGCTCAACATCATCTCCGGCCTCATCATGCTGGTGAAGGACAAGGGCAGCGACATCGCGATCCTGCGCACCATGGGCGCGACATCCGGCGCCATCATGCGCATCTTCTTCATGACGGGCGCGGCCATCGGCACGGTCGGCACCTTTGCCGGCGTGCTGCTCGGCGTCGTCGTCTGCCTCAATGTCGAATCCATCCGCCAGTTCTTCTCGTGGATCTCGGGCACGACGCTGTTCAACCCGGAACTCTATTTCCTCAGCCAGCTGCCGGCCGACATGAATGCCGGCGAGACCGTTTCGGTCGTCGTCATGGCGCTGGCGCTCTCGTTCCTCGCGACGATCTTCCCCGCCTGGCGCGCCTCCAGGCTCGATCCGGTCCAGGCCCTTCGGTACGAATAGGAACAGAACGCATGACTGCGCGCGTGGCTTTGGAACTCAAGGGCATCGAACGGCACTACGGCCAGGGCGAGACGGTGCTGACCATCCTCAAGGGGGCGGACTTCACGCTGAAGAGCGGCGAGACGGTCGCGCTCGTCGCCCCGTCGGGCACCGGCAAGTCGACGCTGCTCCACATCGCCGGCCTTCTCGAAAGGCCGGATGCCGGAGAGGTCCTCGTCAACGGCCATTCCTGCGCCGAACTCTCCGACGACCAGCGCACGGCGATCCGCCGCGGCGAGATCGGCTTCGTCTACCAGTTCCACCACCTGCTGCCGGAATTCACCGCGCTCGAGAACATCATGATGCCGCAGCTGATAGGCGGCCTCTCCAAGGCGGAGGCGCGCGAGCGCGCCGCCCAGCTTCTCGACTACATGCGCATCGGCCACCGCGCCGACCATCGCCCGTCCGAGCTTTCCGGCGGCGAGCAGCAGCGCGTGGCCATCGCAAGGGCCGTCGCCAATGCCCCGCTCGTCCTCCTCGCCGACGAGCCGACCGGCAACCTCGACCCGGAAACCGCCGGCTATGTCTTCGAGGCACTGGAAGCGCTCGCCCGCCAGTCGGGCCTCGCCGCGCTGATCGCCACCCACAACCACGAGCTGGCCGGCCTCATGGACCGCCGCGTGACGATCGAGGACGGCCTCGTGCGCGAACTGGCCTGACGGCTGTCAGTCCAGCCCGCAGATCGAACGGCCGATCTCGTCCTTCCAGTCCTTCAAAAGCACGAACTGCGCCTTGCCGGCCACCGGCTGGCCATTGCTCTTGCCCTTGCCGGTCAGGACGTTGAGGTCGCACTCTTTCGTGCTGTTCTCGGCTCCTTCCTCCGCGATCGTGTCGTAGGAGGAGAAGGTGTAGCCGGCGACGATGAAGTCGAAATTGCGATAGGCGATAGTGAGCGACTGGCGCCAGCGGTCGCGGCCGACCGAGTCGTTCTTCGTCGTCAGCGTGAAGGAGCCGTTGGCAAGCGCCGTCAATTCCGGCTCTTGGCCGTAAAGGGTCAGGTTGCCCCAGACGGAATTGGGCAGCGACAGGACCGGCGTCAGGCGCCCCTCCGTCTTCCTCGTGAGCCAGACATAGAGCCCGTTGTCGTCGCCGCTGTCATCGCCGGGCGTCGCCACCACCGCAAGATCCGGCGTGCCGTCCTTGTCCCAGTCGCCACTCGCCATGGCGATGATGCGGCCGGCGGGAAAGTCCGCGGCCGCAGCGGCGGCGGGCAGCGTGACCGAGAGAAGAAGGGCGGCAATCCAAGGCTTCATCATGTTTCCTCCATTCGTGGAGGCGACCATAAAGCACACCACGAAAGCATGCAGCCGGTTTGCACCCGTCCCATGGGGGAAATCAACAGGAAGTAGCAGCCTGCCGGCCGGCGAACCATCGGCAAATTCCCGAAGGCCTCTGCGCGTCATGCTTGGTTTGGACCCGACCCTAAATCTTTGGCCGGAAGGTTTTTCCGGGCCCCTGTGGAAAACCGGTTGACGCATGAACAAAAATAGAACAAACTAAAAACATAAAGGGAAAGGAAGCCAAAATGACCGATTTTCTTCGTGATCTTGCTGCATTCGCCTCCATGGCCATGTTCGTCGCCAGCTTCTCCGTCATTCTTTTCGGCATCTGACGGCGGGGCCATCCGCCATGTGCGCCCGGCGTGGAAACCGGGTGCAAAGCCAAGAACCGTCTGGACGAGACGGGGTCGAATCCGCTTAAGCTTCCCGTCTGACTGAAAGGACGATTGCGATGGCGGACGAGACACCCAGGACGGACGACGGGAAGATCGCGGAGACGCCGCAATTCGTGCATCTGCGCGTGCATTCGGCCTTCTCGCTGCTGGAAGGCGCCCTGCCGATCAAGAAGATCATCGGCAAGGCGACCTCCGACCAGCAGCCGGCGATCGCCATCACCGACACGAACAATCTCTTCGCTGCGCTCGAATTTTCGCAGAAGGCGGTCGGCGAGGGCATCCAGCCGCTGATCGGCTGCCAGCTCTCCATCGACATGGAGGACGAAGGCGAGGGGGAGCGGCGCGGCCAGCAGGCGCATCTCCAGAAGCTGCCGTCCATCGTGCTGCTGGCGGCGAGCGATGCCGGTTATGCGCACCTCGTCGATCTCGTCAGCCGCGCCTATCTCGGCGGCGAGGGCAACCAGGCGATCCACATCGCCTATCGCTGGCTGGAAGAGGGGACGGAGGGGCTAATCGCCCTTACCGGCGCGCGGGGCGGCCCGGTCGACATGGCTTACCTCGCCGGCCAGCCGACTGCCGCGGAAGCCCGTCTCGATGCGCTGAAGCGCGTCTTCGGCGACCGGCTCTATATCGAATTGCAACGCCACGGGCGCTATGACCGGCAGCACGAGCGGCGCATGGTCGAGCTTGCCTATGCGCGGGACGTGCCGCTGGTGGCGACCAACGAGCCCTTCTTCCCGGCGCCCGACGACTACGACGCGCACGATGCGCTCATGGCCGTGGCGCACAACGCCATGGTGTCGGACGACAACCGCTTCCGCCTGTCGCCGGACCATTACCTCAAGAGCCGCAAGGACATGGCGGTGCTCTTCGCCGATCTGCCGGAGGCGCTGGAGAACACGGTGGAGATCGCCCGGCGCTGCTCCTTCGTGCTGAAGACGCGCGGACCGATCCTGCCGCGCTTCACCGGCGCGACGGACGATCCCGAGGAGGCCGAGCGCGCCGAGGCGGCGGAACTGCGCCGGCAGGCCGTGGAGGGTCTGGAGAGCCGCATGGCGCTGCTCGGCCTGACGCCCGGCTATAGCGAGGAGGATTATCGCGAGCGGCTGGATTTCGAGCTCGGCGTCATCGAACGCATGAAGTTCCCCGGCTACTTCCTCATCGTTGCCGACTTCATCAAATGGGCCAAGCAGCACAACATCCCCGTCGGGCCGGGCCGCGGCTCCGGCGCGGGCTCGCTCGTCGCCTATGCGCTGACCATCACCGACGTCGATCCCCTGCGCTTCTCGCTGCTCTTCGAACGCTTCCTCAATCCGGAACGCGTCTCGATGCCCGACTTCGACATCGACTTCTGCCAGGATCGCCGCGAAGAGGTGATCCGCTACGTGCAGCAGAAATACGGCCGCGAGCAGGTGGCGCAGATCATCACCTTCGGTTCTCTCCAGGCCCGCGCGGCGCTGCGCGACGTCGGCCGCGTGCTCGAAATGCCCTATGGCCAGGTCGACAAGATCTGCAAGCTCGTGCCGAACAACCCGGCCAACCCGACGCCGCTCTACAAGGCGATCGAGGAGGAGCCGAAGCTGCAGGAGGAGGCCGAAAAGGAGCCCGTCGTCGCGCGCCTGCTCGACATCGCCCAGAAGATCGAAGGCCTCTACCGCCACGCCTCGACCCACGCCGCCGGCATCGTGATCGGCGACCGGCCGCTCTCCAAGCTCGTGCCGATGTACCGCGATCCGCGCTCGGACATGCCGGTCACCCAGTTCAACATGAAATGGGTCGAGCAGGCCGGCCTCGTGAAGTTCGACTTCCTCGGCCTCAAGACGCTGACGGTGCTGAAGACGGCTGTCGATTTCATCCGCAAGCGTAGCATCGAGGTGAAGCTCGAAAGCCTGCCCCTCGACGATCCGCCGACCTACGAGATGCTCTCGCGCGGCGAGACGGTCGGCGTGTTCCAGGTGGAAAGCGCGGGCATGCGCAAGGCGCTGATCGGCATGCGGCCCGACTGCATCGAGGACATCATCGCGCTGGTGGCGCTCTACCGCCCCGGCCCGATGGAGAACATCCCGGTCTACAACGCTCGCAAGCACGGCGAGGAGGAGATCGAATCGATCCATCCGATGATCGACCACCTACTGAAGGAAACGCAGGGCGTCATCGTCTACCAGGAACAGGTGATGCAGATCGCCCAGGTCCTGTCCGGCTACTCGCTCGGCGAGGCCGACCTCCTGCGCCGCGCCATGGGCAAGAAGATCAAGGAGGAGATGGACAAGCAGCGCGCCCGCTTCGTCGACGGCGCGGTGAAGAACGGCGTCTCCAAGCCTCAGGCCGACCTGATCTTCGACCTGCTCGCCAAGTTCGCCAATTACGGCTTCAACAAGTCGCACGCCGCCGCCTATGCCATCGTCTCCTACCAGACGGCCTATCTGAAGGCGCATTATCCGGTCGAGTTCCTCGCCGCGTCGATGACCTACGATATGTCCAACACCGACAAGCTGAACGACTTCCGGCAGGATGCCGCGCGGCTCGGCATCGAGGTGGTGCCGCCCTCCGTCCAGACGTCCTTCGCCCATTTCGAGACCGGCGAGAACCGCATCTATTATGCGCTCGCGGCCATCAAGGGCGTCGGCGAGGCGGCGGTGCAGCACATCGTCGAGGTGCGGGGCGGTGCGCCCTTCAGGAGCCTTGAGGATTTCTGCGAGCGCATCGATCCGAAATTCGTCAACCGCCGCGTCTTCGAAAGCCTGATCGTCGCCGGCGCCTTCGACTGCTTCGGCCATGACCGCGCCGCGATGATTGCCGGCCTCGACCGCCTGCTCGGCGCCGCCCAGCGCGCGCAGGAGAACAAGACGAGCGGGCAGGGCGACATTTTCGGCATGGGGGCGGCGACCGGGCCGGAGGTCATCACGCTGCCCTCCTATACGCCCTGGCTCGCCTCGGAGAAGCTGCACCGCGAATTCCAGGTGCTTGGCTTCTACCTCTCCGCCCATCCGCTCGACACCTATGCGCCGATCCTCGCCAAGATGCGCGTGCAGACCTTCGGCGATTTCTCCGCCGCCGTGAAGCGCGGCGCCACCGCCGGCCGCCTTGCCGGCACCGTGACGTCGAAGCAGGAGCGCAAGACGCGCACCGGCAACAAGATGGGCATCGTCGCCTTCTCCGATTCCTCCGGCCAGTTCGAGGCGGTGCTGTTCTCCGAAATGCTGAACCAGTATCGCGACCTGCTGGAGGCGGGCAAATCGCTGGTCATGACGGTGCAGGCGGAAGAGCGGCCGGAGGGCATCGGCCTGCGCATCCAGACCCTGCGCTCGCTGGAGGAGGAATCGCTCCAGACCCAGAAGGCGCTGCGCGTCTATGTCCGCGACAGCGGCCCGCTTCGCTCCATCGCCGCCCATCTCAATACGAAGGGCGACGGCCTCGTCTCCTTCATCGTCATCAAGGACAGCGGCCAGCGCGAGATCGAGGTGGAGCTCAACGACCGCTTCCGCATCTCCCCCGAAATCGCCGCCGCCATGCGCTCGACGCCGGGGGTGCTGGACGTGGAGCTGGTATAGCGGGGCATCCGGCTCAGGCCGAGGCCGCCGGCTTTGCTCCAAGCGTGCGCCGTGACGGCTCGCGCCGATGAAGGTAGACGGCGAAGGTGTCCCAGGGCGGGGTGACGGAAGCCTGCGACAGCAGGCGGCCGGCTTCCCCGCGATGGTAGCCTGCATGAAGCGCCACATGGACCAGCATTTCCGCCCGCGTCATCGCGCCGTCGTCGCCATCGGTAAAGGTGAAGGCGATGGTCTTGAAGAGGTCCGGCGCCGGCATGCCGTGAAGATAGTCGAGATACCATTGGTCGGAGGCGGCGACCGCGGCGCGCAGGGAATCGAGCGTCGGCGTCTCGGCCGTATTGTCGGAGAGATAACCGTGCGGCCTGCCGGAAAGGTGGCCTGCGAATATCCGGGCGACGACGTGGGAATGGTTGATCAGCCGGAGGGCGTCGTGAAGCGTGGCGGCCTGCCGCTCCGTATCGAGCGTTTCCAGCTTGTCGAAAAGATCGCCGTTCGCCCAGGCGTGATAGCCGAAGAGTTCCCTTAGCATTGCGGTCATCGTGCATCTCCTTCCAGGGCTTTGAGAATGCGAGTAAACTGCTCACATTCTGGCAGGGAGGAAGTCGATGTCTACTCGCATTGCGAAAAGGAGCCTGGCGATGCGCAAGGAGCCGCGCCAGTCGCGCTCGCGGGTGACGGTCGAGGCGATCCTCGATGCGGGCGCTCGCATTTTGAGCGACGAAGGCTGGGCGGCCTTCACGACGAACAGGGTCGCCGAGGTCGCGGGCGTGAGCATCGGCTCGCTCTATCAGTATTTCCCCGACAAGCTTTCCCTGGTCGATGCGATCCGCGGCCGCCACCTCGAGGATAGCATGGCGGTCCTGCGCGGGGCGCAGGCGGATGCCCTTTCGCCGTCCGCCTTCGCGGTTTCCGTCGTGCACGGGATGATCGCCGCGCACAGCCGCTATCCCGGCCTCCATCGGGTGCTTCTCGATGAAGCGCCCGCGACGGACGATTATCGCGATCCGGACAGCGAATTCGAAGTCGCGTTTCTCGGCCTCTACGCGAAGGCTATTGCCTCATGCCGCAAGGGCGCGGTCACGACGGAAGATCGCGAGGCCGCGCGCATCCTCTCGGATGCCATCGACGGGGTTATTCACAACGCGGCCCGGCGGGGCACGTTGGGCGATTCCGCCGTCGCGAGTGGATTGGTGCGGCTCGTCAGCCTTTATCTCGGCGATGCGTCGGCATCGCCGCCCGGGCCGATCGTCAATTGACGACCGTGATCGACGATCTCTTTTTCTTCTTCTTGCCCTGCACGACCGCCGCGTCCGCCTTCTGTACCTTGCGGGTCACGGTGATGAAGTCCGTGCCGTCGCCGGTTTCAGGGCCGAGGCCGGTGTCGGAGATGGAGAGGGACGCGCCTTCGCTGACGAGGCGGGAGATGTGGTTGCGCGTCTCCTCCGGAATATCGAGCCGGTCGAGCGTCTTCGAGATGGCGTCCGGTGCTTCGGCGTCGGCCTCGGTGGTGATGCCGAGGCGCTTCATGGTGGCCTTCGGGAGCTGGTTGTCCATGCTAACGCCGTACCATTCGGCCGTGCCCTTGTCGGCATCGACGTCGCGGGCGATGAGGAAATGCGTGCCGAGCGCGATTTCCGGCTCGCGGATGGTGATCGGCTCCTCGATGAGCGGCGTGAATTTCTGGCGCACGAGGACCTGGCCGTTCGGCGGCGTGCCCTTGCCGGCTTTCGCATAGACGGCGGCGAGGAGTTCCGGCGTCACCATGCCGTCCTCCTTGAGCCCTTCGGCGAGCTGGAAGGCACGGATGGCGACGACCGTCTGCTTGCCGTGGCGCCCGTCGGGCATGCCGGCATCGTAGCCGAGGTCCGCCAGCATCCGCTGGAGGTCGAGCAGCATCTCGCGCTCGCCGCGGCGCGTGACGAGGATGCGGATCGGGTCCCGTTCGGTGCGCTCCACGGCGGGGGTGAGGATTTCCGGCTTCGGATCGGTCATCGCCACCTCGACGCTCTTGTCGCCGGCCTCGATGAGCGCGGGGCGCAGGCCCGCATCGGAAAGCAGCGGCGTGTCGGGCACGACGACGGAGGGCCGGAAGAGCGCGTCGTGCACGATGCGCTGCGGCGCGACCTCGCCGTCGGTGATCAGCACGTGGCCGCCGCGCCGCGTGACGGAAAACAGCGTCTTGGCGAAATCGTTCGGCAGGCGCACGCAGCCATGCGAGGCGGGGTAGGACGGCACGCTGTTGGAGGCATGCAGCGCGATGCCCGACCAGGTGAGCCGCTGCATGAAGGGCATCGGCGCGCTGTCATAGATGTTCGAGAAGTGCGAGCGCTTCTTTTCGAGGATCGAGAAGATGCCGGTCGGCGTCCCGTGGCCGGCCTTGCCGGTGGAGACGCGCGAGGTGGCCACCACCACGCCGCCGTCGTAGATCTTCAGCTCCTGGCGGTCCTTCGACACGATGATCTGGAGCGGCCCTTCCAGCGTTCCGCCGAGCACGGTGGTGCAGCTCAGCATCAGGCCCAGAATGCTCATGCCAGTGGCGAGGCGAAACTTCATGTAACCCATCCGTACGCAATACAAACCGGTGGCAAGCCTAGGACATCGGGCTTAAGGAAGGCTTGATGCGTGCCATCCCGATGCAGGGAAGGACGCGGGCCTGCGGGGTTTTATTCGCCGGGATCGCCGGTTTTTCCCGAGGTCTTGACGGTCAACTTTCCGTGAAAGCGCTCCGGGCCCGTCTTGCCGAATGTATAGCCGGTCTCCACGCTCGCCTTGCCGAACTTGTCGCGCAGCGTGTTCATGGCGGCTTCCGCCGCCGCGCGGCGTGTCGCGGCGGGATCGACGAGGTCGGGCGGATCGGCGCGGCCGGGATCGGCAAGGTCGCTGACGCCGATGCCGATGAGGCGGTATTTCGTGCCATCCGCCTCCTTGCGCAGGAGCTCCATGCCGGTGCGGAAGATCCGGTCGGCGAGCATGGTCGGGTCTTCGAGCTTGCGGTTGCGCGTGCGGCTCTTGAAATCCGCCGTCTTCAGCTTGAGCACGACGGTCTGGCCGGCGATGCCGGATTTGCGCAGCCGCGTGGCGACCTTCTCGCTCAGCCGGCGCAGATGCGCGGTGAGTTCGTCATAGCGCGAGATGTCGTCGAAGAAGGTGGTCTCGGCCGAAACGCTTTTTGCCGGGTCGTTGGGATGCACCTCGCGGTCGTCCTGCCCGCGCGAAAGGTGGAAGAGCCGCTTGCCCATGACGCCGTAGCGGCGCATCAGGTCGGTTTCCTCCATCGTCTGGAGCTGGCCGACGCTGCGGATGCCGTCGCGCTCCAGCGTCTCGGCAAAGGCCTTGCCGACGCCCCAGATCAGCCGCACCGGCTTGTCGCGCAGGAAATCCAGCGCTTCGGCCGCGCCGATGATGGAAAAGCCGCGCGGCTTGTTGAGGTCCGAGGCGACCTTGGCGAGGAACTTGCAGTAGGAGAGCCCGACGGAAATGGTGATGCCGATCTCCTTCTCCACGCGCTGGGTGAAACGTGCCAGCACGCGGGCAGGGGGATCGTGGTGCAGCCGCTCGGTGCCCTTCAGCTCCAGGAAGGCCTCGTCAATGGAAATCGGCTGCACGAGCGGCGTCAGCTCCTGCATCATCGCGCGCACCTCGCGGCCGACCTTGACGTATTTCTCCATGTCCGGCTTGATGACGACGGCGTTCGGGCAGGCTTCCAGCGCCTTGAACATCGGCATGGCGGAGCGCACGCCGTGGATGCGCGCGATATAGCAGGCCGTGGAGACGACACCGCGCTTGCCGCCGCCGATGATCACCGGCTTGTCGGCAAGCTCCGGATCGTCGCGCTTCTCGATCGCGGCATAGAAGGCATCGCAGTCGATATGGGCGAGCGTCAGGTCGTAAAGCTCGCCGTGATAGAGGAGGCGCGGGCTGCCGCAGGCCCGGCAGCGGCGCAGGCCCGCGGGCTGCCCGGCAAGGCAGTCGCGGCAGAAGCCCGGAAAACGCGTGTCGGCGGTGCTCATGATCTGGAACAAATATTGAACATCGCGACATTAAAGCCTAAATTCGCGAGTCTCAACAGGCAGAGGGGCTGAACGCATGACGATGCACAGGCATGCGCAGGATGGACCCCACGGACCGGCTTGTCAGAGGTCGCCGCCGCCATGGGGGCCGGACAGGACCGCATGGGCGTGGACGACGGCCTCCGGCTGGATGCCCGTCGCGGCGCTGAAGGCCATGAGCGTCGGCTCGTGCTCCATGAGGAAATCGACGAGGCCGGCAAGGAAGCCGGGGTCGTTCACCGCGTTGCGGACCTCGCCGGGGGCGACGCCTGTCAGCGCCAGGAAACGCGACAGGAGCTCCGGCTCGCCGGCCAGCCAGCCGAGGATGGAAAGGGCCGTCGCATCCGCGTCTTCACGCGCGGGTGTTTCTTTTTGGCGTTTCATTCTTTTCCCTCGGGAAATTTACCTTTTCATCAACCAAGTGACGCTAACGTGGCTGCGGTCGGGCTGGGTGATTTCGGCTTTGCCGCAACTTATCTATCTCCCGGACGGTTGCAAGGCCGGCGAGAGGAACAGGGACGCACGATGCCCAAGCAGGTCATGATTGTCGAGGACAACGAGCTGAACATGAAGCTCTTCCGGGACCTCATCGAGGCGTCCGGCTATCTGACCATCCAGACCCGGAACGGGATGGAGGCTCTCGATCTCGCGCGCAAGCACCGCCCCGACCTGATCCTGATGGACATCCAGCTCCCGGAGGTTTCTGGCCTTGAAGTCACCAAGTGGCTGAAAGAGGACGACGAGCTGCACGTCATTCCCGTGATCGCCGTCACGGCCTTCGCGATGAAGGGCGACGAGGAGCGGATCCGGCAGGGCGGCTGCGAGGCCTATGTCTCCAAGCCGATCTCCGTGCCGAAGTTCATCGAGACCATCAAGACCTATCTCGGGGACGCATGAGGCGGACATGACAGCGCGAATCCTCGTCGTCGACGATATCCCGGCCAATGTGAAGCTGCTCGAAGCGCGGCTGCTGGCCGAGTATTTCGACGTGCTGACGGCCGAGAACGGCTACGAGGCCCTGTCCATCTGCGAGAGCACCCAGGTCGATCTCATCCTCCTCGACATCATGATGCCGGGCATCGACGGCTTCGAGGTCTGCGAGCGGCTGAAGGCCAATCCGCGCACCGCCCATATTCCCGTCGTCATGGTCACGGCGCTCGACCAGCCCTCCGACCGCGTGCGCGGCCTCAAGGCCGGCGCCGACGACTTCCTGACCAAGCCGGTCAACGACCTGCAGCTCATGTCGCGGGTCAAGAGCCTCGTGCGCCTCAAGACGCTGACCGACGAGCTGCGCCTGCGCGCGGCGACGGCCCGCGCGATTTCCCTCGAAGAGGGACTGGAAAGCAATCTCGGCGACGAGCCGGGCGACGTTCTGCTGGTCGATGGCCGCGCGACCTCGCAGGAGCGCATCGCCCGCGCGCTGAAGCCCATTGCGGACGTCACCTGCATGTCCGACCCGCAGGCCGCGCTCTTCCAGGCGGCCGAGAGCAATTACGAGCTGGTGATCGTCAACGCCAACTTCGAGGACTACGATCCGCTGCGCCTCTGCTCGCAGCTTCGCTCGCTGGAGCGCACGCGCTTCCTGCCGATCCTGCTGATCGCCGAGCAGGGCGACGACGACATGGTCGTGCGGGCACTGGATCTCGGTGTCACCGACTATCTGGTGCGCCCGATCGATCCCAACGAGCTGATCGCCCGCAGCCTCACCCAGATCCGCCGCAAGCGCTGCAACGACCGCCTGCGCGCCAGCGTGCGCCAGACCATCGAGCTCGCCGTCACCGACGGGCTGACGGGCCTGCACAACCGCCGTTATCTCGACAACCACATGAAACTGCTGATCGACCGCGCGACCGCGCGCGGCCGCGCGCTCTCCGTCTGCATGACGGATATCGACCGCTTCAAGCTGGTCAACGACACCTATGGCCACGATGCCGGCGATGCCGTGCTGCGCGAATTCGCCAGCCGGGTGCGCTCGGCCGTGCGCGGCGCGGACCTTGCCTGCCGCTATGGCGGGGAGGAATTCGTGCTTGTCATGCCCGACACCTCTGCCGAGATGGCGGCGGGCGTCGCCGAGCGCCTGCGGGCGATCGTCGAGCGCGAGCCCTTCCGCGTTCCCGGCACGGATGTCTTCCTGCCGATCACCGCCTCCATGGGCATCGCCTCGATCCTGCCGGAAGGGGACAGCCCCGAGGCGCTGGTGAAGCGTGCCGACGCCGCGCTCTACGAGGCCAAGCGCTCGGGCCGCAACCGGGTTGTGGCCGCGGCCGCCTGAGCGGGCCGGGCGGCTTTTCCACAGGGCCATTCACATTTCCGGCATTTACCTTTGATTCCGGGCAGTTGCCGGAATTTCTGGACGCCCGTTAACTTGACGCCTTGCGGCAGGTTTTCGGCCGTATGTCGTACCATTCATTTTTGATGAAGCTAATCAACGGCTTGCGCATTCCGCAATCTGGCCGTGTGCGGGCGGCCAGTTTCCTGGGTTGTGGATTTGCTCGTGCCACGATCGAATCGGCCGCCCGTTGCTGTGTCGTCTTCCATGACGAAACTGCCGCTCGATGGAACAAAACAGGGCCCGGCGGTTAACTATGAGACAAGGACGCGCTCCGCGAGCGTTAAGAATTCGTTGATTTTTTTTCTCTTTCGCGCGATGCTCAACTCATAGGCGGGAAACAAGCCCGCACAACCGGTTACCCCATGATGCTAGGTCCGCCGCATCTCCTGGGTCGTGGGGTCGGTCGGTCAGCTACGACATAAACGGAATCCTCGTGCCGTCGTCGTGCCTGACCGACCCCCGTTTCGACGCCGCTCCCGGAAACGGGGGCGGCGTTTCGATTCGGGCGGTTGCAGGAGGTTGCGGGCGAGGGCGCAAAAGAAAAGGCGCCGGACGTTTCCGTCCAGCGCCTTTGCGAACCTCAAAGGGCTCCCAGGATCACTTGATCTTGGTTTCCTTGAATTCGACGTGCTTCTTGGCGACCGGGTCATACTTGGTCTTGGTCATCTTTTCCGTCATCGTACGGCTGTTCTTCGTGGTCACGTAGAAGAAACCGGTGTCGGCCGTCGACAGCAGCTTGATCTTGATGGTGGTAGCCTTGGCCATGGTCGTCCTGCCTTTATGAAAAACGAAGCCGCGGACAGCCATTCTGTTCCACGGCTTTAAATCTGGCCGGAAACTACAAATCGCGCCCGAAAAGTCAAGCCCGTTTCGGCCGGAAAACTATCCGCACCAGAGAAAGTACCAGGTAAAGGCCGAAGAAACCGACGATCGCCCAGGCAAAACCGTCATTGCCGCCGACATCCATCGCCGCGCCGATCGCCTGCGGCCCGACCACCGTACCGACCGCATAGCAGAAGATGAAGGCGGCGTTGGCGGCGGCAAGATCCGCACCGGTGAGGCGGGAGCCGAGATGGCTGAGGCCGATCGTGTAGAGGCCCGCCACGCAGCCGCCCCACACGAGCAGCACCGCCGCCATCAGCAGCCAGTTGTGCGAGATGACGGGCAGCGAGAGGGCGCCGACGAGGCCGATGGCGGCCATGATCGTCAGCAGGCTCCTGCGGTCCCGCATGCGGTCGGAAAGCATGCCGAGCGGGATCTGGAAGGCCATGTTGCCGATGCCCATGACGGTGAGAAGCAGGGCCGCCTGCGATTCGGTGAAGCCAGCGCGCGTGCCGTAGATCGGCAGCAGCGAGAGCCCGCCCACCTGCACCGCGCCGAAGATGAAGACCGCCGCCGTCGCAGTCGGCACGAGAAGGATGTAGCGCATGAAATGCAGCTCCGGCTTCTCGTCGATGATCGGGCTCTCGCCGCGTGCGATGAAGATGGGAACGGCGGCGAGCAGGATGATCGCGGCCCCGAGCGCGAAGGGCAGCACGCCCTCGCTGCCGATCAGCGAGAAGATGAGGGGCCCGGTCGCAAAGCCCAGTGACAGCACGGTCGCATAGATGCCGAGCACCAGCCCGCGCCGGCGCGGGGGCGCCGCCGCGTTGATCCAGAACTCGGAGAGGATGAAGAGCATGGTCGTCGCGCCGTGGAAGACGAGGCGCAGCGGGAACCAGAGCCAGAAGTTCTCGATATAGTAGAAGCCGAGGCCGCTGACGGCGGCGAGCAGGATCGCGCCGAGCATGGTCGTGGAGGTACCCCATTCATGCGCGAGGCGCGTGGTAAAGGGGGCGGCGGCCATCGCGGCGATGCCGGCCATGGCGGAATTGATGCCGATCATCGTGGAGGAGATGCCGCGCTTTTCCATGATGATGGAAAGCAGCGGCAGGCCGAGGCCCATGGCGATGCCGACTGCGGAAATGGCCGCGATGGCTGCAATGAGAGACCGCCGGTGAATGTGCTCCACCGGGCCGGTTGTGCCGGATTGCGGCTGCGTCATATGCAATCGATCCTCAAAGCAGGTCCCGCAGGAAGCGCCCGCGCTGGGTGTAATACAGCGGCGCGGCTCTCCCGAAGGGTAAAGACTTGTCTTCCTGAATGCTTTTTCGAAGCTCTTCAAGGATCAATACGGTTATGTCGGGCATGTCGATGCCCCCGTGATCGAAAATATCGACCCAGCGCACGTCCTCCAGCTCGTGGCTGGCGGTCGCGCCGGCCGGATCGATGCCGGCCTCGTCGGTGAAGAGCGTGAAGAAGCGCGTGTCGAAGCGCCGCACCATGCCGGCGGGCGTGATGGCGCGGGCGAGGAAGCGCAGGCTGGAAAGGTCCGGCCGGAAGGGGAGGCCGCCGCCGACCATGGCCTCCAGCGGGCGGCCGACGGCGATGCCGGCCTCCTCGTAGAGTTCGCGCAGCGCCGCCACGCCAAGGGCGTGCAGGCGCGAATCGGAACATCGCGTGCCGGTCCGCAGTGCAAGCCGCTCGCAGGCGAGGGGGTTCAGCGGGCCCGAGACGGGAACCAGGCGGTCCGTCGCATCGCGCCTTCCGCCGGGAAAGACATAGACGTCCGGCATGAAGGCATGCCGGCTGCTGCGCCGGCCGACCAGCACGCGAATTCCGCCTCCCGACCGGTCGAGAAGCAGGATGGAGGCTGCATCGACGGGCCGGACCGCGGTCATGCGGTTCTGTCGCCGTAGGTGGGCGATTCTTCCGCTTCCTCCGGCTTGTCGCCGAAGCCGTGCATCTTCAGCGCCCATTGCAGGCCGATGGCGCCGCCCTTGATGGGCTGCAGCAGGAGGAGGGACAGAATGAGCGTGATCGGCGTCCAGATGGCGAGGTGTTGCCAGGTGCTGAGCGGCCAGACGAGGTCCGTCGCCATGTAGCCGCCGACGACGACATGGCCGACGATGGTGATGACGAGATAGGGCGGCAGGTCGTCGGCGCGCTGGTGCGTGTAGTCCTCGCCGCAGGCGGCGCAATGGTCGACCGGCTTGACGTAGGAGCGGAAGAGCTTGCCGGTGCCGCAGGCCGGGCAGCGGTTCAGCATGCCGCGCTTGATGGCGCGCCCGAGCGGGCGCTCGGCGGGGGTGGCGGCCGGCGTGTCGCCGAAATGCTGCGTGCTGCCGTCGGTTTCGTTCGTCTGCATGTCGTGTTCTCCTGCCGGCTGCTGCATGGCCTAGCGTTTGCCGCGGGGCGGGCGCGTGCCCGGCTGGCGTCTCGGCGCGCCGCCCTTGCGCCGGCCCGACTTGTGGAAGGAACGCACCGCCGTCGGCATCTTGCGCCCCTCGCTGATCACGTCGAACCGGAGCGAACCGGCGAGCGGCACCGCTTCCGCGAGCCTCACACGCACTTCATCCCCGAGACGGTAGCCGAGCCCGGTCTTTTCGCCGGAAAGCGCCTGATGGGCCTCGTCGTAGATGTAATAGTCGCGTCCGAGCAGGGATATAGGCACGAAACCGTCGGCGCCATACTCCGGCAAGGTGACAAAAAGTCCCGCCTTGGTGACGCCGGAGACGCGGCCGTCGAATTCCTCGCCGATGCGCCCGGCAAGGTGATGGGCGATCAGCCGGTCGACCGTATCGCGCTCGGCCGCCATGGCGCGGCGCTCGAAGGTCGAGATTTCGGCGGCGATATCGTCGAGCACCGCTTCCTCGTCCGGCGTGATGCCGCCCTCGCCAAGGCCGAGCGAGCCGACCAGCGCCCGGTGCACGATCAGGTCCGCATAGCGGCGGATCGGCGAGGTGAAGTGGGCGTACTTCATCAGGTTCAGGCCGAAATGGCCGATATTCTCCGGGCTGTAGATCGCCTGGCTCTGCGAGCGCAGCACCATCTCGCTCACCATCTGCTCGAACGGCTTGTCCTTGGCCTTGGCGAGGATGCCGTTGAAATGGTTGGAGCGCATGTTGCCGCCCTTCACCAGCGAGATGTCGAGCGTCTGCAGGAATTCGCGCAGCACCTCCTGCTTGGCAAGCGAGGGCGCGTCGTGCACTCGGTAGACGAGGGCCTGCTTCTTCTTCTCCAGCGTCTCGGCGGCCGAAACGTTCGCCTGGATCATCATCTCCTCGATGAGCTTGTGCGCATCGAGCCGCGGCGGCACGAAGACCCGGTCCACGGTGCCGTCCTCCTTCAGGAGGATCTTGCGCTCCGGCATGTCGAGCTCGAGCGGCTGGCGGCGGTTCCGGCCAGTCGTGAGGATGCGATAGGCCTGCCAGAGCGGCTTCAGGATCGTTTCGAGGATCGGGCCGGTCTTGTCGTCCGGCGCGCCGTCGATGGCGGCCTGCGCCTGTTGGTAGGAGAGCTTGGCCGCGCTCTTCATCATGACGCGGTGGAAGGTGTGGCTTGCCTTGCGGCCCTCATGCGAGAAGACCATGCGCACGGCGAGCGCCGGCCGGTCGACGCCTTCCTTCAGCGAGCAGAGGTCGTTGGAGATGCGCTCCGGCAGCATGGGCACCACGCGGTCGGGGAAATAGACCGAATTGCCGCGCTTCAGCGCCTCGCGGTCGAGCGCCGATTTCGGGCGGACATAGTAGCTGACATCGGCGATGGCGACGGTGACGATCACGCCGCCCGGATTGTCGGGCGAGGGGTCCGGCTCGGCATAGACCGCGTCGTCGTGGTCCTTGGCGTCGGCCGGGTCGATGGTGATGAGCGGCAGGCTCCGCCAGTCCTCGCGATGCGACATGGTGGCGGGACCGGCGGCCTCCGCCTCGCGGATGACCGCATCGGGGAAGACGTGGGGAATGCCATGGGCGTGGATGGCGATCATCGAGATCGCCTTTTCCGAGGCGACGGAGCCGATCACGGCCTTGATCTGGGCGCGCGGCAAGCCGTAGCGGCCCATGCGCACGACGTCGATCTCCACGAGGTCGCCGTCCCTGGCGTCCGCCGTGAACTCGGCGTCGACCTCCATCTCCTCGCCGCGCCGGTCGATGGGCATGATCCGCCCGCCGCCGCCGGCCATGGAGCGGAAGACGCCCATGCCGGAATTCTTCTTCTTGTCGAGAACCTTGATGACGCGGCCGGTATAGGCCGGCCCGCCGCGTTCCTTGGCCGGGAAGATCTTCGCCAGCACCCGGTCGCCGAGGCCGGCCACCGGTGCCTTGTCCTTGCGCGGCCCGCCCGACTGGCGGATGAGCACGGCAGGCGCGACGCCTGCATCGTCGAGCCATTCGGCGGGGCGGCCGATCAGCTCGCCGTCGACGTCGCGGGTGGTGATGTCGAGCACGGTGACGGGGGGCAGGGCGCCCGGCCGCACCAGCGACTTGCGGCGCTTTTCCAGGAGCCCGTCTTCCTCGAAGGATTTCAGCAGCGCCTTCAGCTCGACGCGCGCCTCGCCCTTCAGGCCGAAGGCCTTGGCGAGCTCGCGCTTGGAAGCCTGCTCCGGGTGCTCGGCAATGAAGCGCAGCAGCACGTCGCGCGGCGGGACGGCGCCGTGGATGATCGGGGCATTGTCGACAGGCGGGAGGTCACGGCCCGCGCGGCCGGACCGTCTTTCGTGTCCTGCCCGGCTGCGTGGTTCCTTCGTCATGACCTCACGCCTTCTTTGCCTTCGCGGCCGCCTTGGGCTTGGCCGCAGCCTTCGCCTTCGGCTTTGCCGTCTTGGTTTCGCCGGACTTGGCCTTCGCCTTGGCCGGAGCCTTCGCCTTGCCCTTGGCCGGCGTCTTGCCCGCCTTGTCGGCGATCAGCACCAGCGCCTCTTCCAGCGTGACGCTATCGGCGGCCTTGCCCTTGGGCAGGGTGGCGTTGACCTTGCCCCAGTTGACATAGGGACCGTACTTGCCGTCGCGAACGGTGATGGCGCCGCCATCCGGGTGGTCGCCGAGCGTCTTCAGCGCCGCCGGTGCGGAGCGGCCGCGGCCGGGACCCTTCGACTGCTTGTCGGCGATCACGGTCACGGCGCGGTTGAGGCCGATGGAGAACACGTCCTCGACGGTTTCGAGGTTGGCATAGCCGCCGTCATGCAGCAGGAACGGGCCGTAGCGGCCGATGCCGGCGGAAATCATCTTGCCGGTCTCGGGATGCTGGCCGATGTCACGCGGCAGTGAGAGCAGGGCGAGCGCCTTCTCGTGATCGATGCTCGCCGGCGTCCAGCCCTTCGGCAGGCTGGCGCGCTTGGCCTCCTTGCCGTCGCCGCGCTGGACATAGGGCCCGAAGCGGCCGGAACGAAGGGTGATCTCCTCGCCGGTATGCGGGTCCTTGCCGAGGCTCTGCGGCTCGTTGGCGGCCGCCGCCTCCGCATCCGAACCGCCGTCGGCGGAAAGCTGGCGGGTGTAGTTGCATTCCGGATAGTTCGAGCAGCCGACGAAAGCGCCGAACTTGCCGAGCTTCAGCGAAAGCTTGCCCGTGCCGCAGACCTGGCAGATGCGCGGATCGCTGCCGTCCTCGCGCTTGGGGAAGACGAGCGGGGCGAGTTCCTCGTTCAGCGCGTCGAGCACATTGGTGACGCGCAGTTCCTTGGTGTCCTCGATCTGGGCGAAGAAGTCCTTCCAGAAGTCGCGAAGGACCTGCTTCCAGTCGAGCTCGCCGGCCGAAATCTTGTCGAGCTTCTCCTCGAGGTCCGCCGTGAAGTCGTATTCGACATAGCGGGTGAAGAAGCTTTCGAGGAAGGCGGTGACGAGCCGGCCCTTGGCTTCCGGGATCAGCTTGCGCTTGTCGATGACGATATATTCGCGGTCGCGCAGCGTGGCGAGCGTGGCGGCATAGGTCGACGGGCGGCCGATGCCGAGCTCTTCCATCTTCTTGATGAGGGAGGCTTCGGAATAGCGCGGCGGCGGCTCGGTGAAGTGCTGCGTGGCGTTCACCTTCTGCTTGTCCAGCTTTTCCTGAGCGTTGATCTCCGGCAGGCGGCCGTCCTCGTCGCCCTCGTCCGGCTGCTCGCCGTCTTCCTTCTGGTCCGTATAGGCGGCGATGAAGCCGTCGAAGCGGATGACCGAGCCGGTGGCGCGAAGGCCCGCCTTGCGGCTGCCATTGTCGGCCTCGATCTCAACGGTGGTGCGCTCGATCTCGGCGGAGGCCATCTGGCTGGCGATGCCGCGCTTCCAGACGAGGTCGTAGAGGCGGAGCTGGTCGGGGTCGAGATAGCGGCGCACCTGGTCCGGCGTGCGGTCGAAGGAGGTGGGGCGGATCGCCTCGTGGGCTTCCTGCGCGTTCTTGGCCTTGGTGGAGTAGAAGCGGGGCTTTTCCGGCACGTAGCGCGCGCCGAACTGCTCGCCGACGGCCTTTCGGGCCGCGTCGATCGCCTCGGGGGCCATCTGCACGCCGTCGGTACGCATATAGGTGATGAGACCGACTGTCTCGCCGCCGATATCGATGCCCTCATAGAGCCGCTGCGCGACCTGCATGGTGCGCGAGGCCGAGAAGCCGAGCTTGGAGGAGGCGGCCTGCTGGAGCGTGGAGGTGGTGAAGGGCGGGGCCGGGTTGCGCTTCGTCGGCTTGGCCTCGACGCTCTCGACGCGGTAGGCCGCGCCGTCGAGCAGGGCCTTGAGGCGGTTCGCCTCCTCGCCGTTGCCGATGGACTTCGCCTGAAGGCGCTTGCCTTCGGCCGAGACGAGGCGCGCCTCGAACTCGTCGCCGCGCGGCGTCTTGAGGAGCGCGGAAAGGTTCCAGTATTCTTCCGAGACGAAGCGCTCGATCTCGGACTCGCGGTCGCAGACGAGGCGCAATGCAACCGACTGCACGCGGCCGGCCGAGCGCGCGCCCGGCAGCTTGCGCCACAGCACCGGCGACAGGTTGAAGCCGACGAGGTAATCGAGCGCGCGGCGGGCGAGATAGGCGTCGACGAGCGCGATGTCGATGTCGCGCGGGTTGCGCATGGCATCGAGCACGGCCGACTTGGTGATGGCGTTGAAGACGACGCGCTGCACCGGCTTGTCGCCGATCACCCGCTTCTTCTTGAGGACGTCCAGCACGTGCCAGGAAATGGCTTCCCCCTCGCGATCCGGGTCGGTCGCCAGAATGAGGCCGTCGGAGGACTTCATCGCGTCGGCGATGTCCTTGATGCGCTTGGCGGACGCGCTGTCCACTTCCCAGGACATTTCGAAGTCCTCGTCCGGGCGCACGGAACCGTCCTTGGCCGGCAGGTCGCGCACATGGCCGAAGGAGGCGAGCACCTTGTAGCCGGGGCCGAGATACTTGTTGATCGTCTTGGCCTTGGCGGGCGATTCCACAACTACAACATTCATCGTCATTTTCTCTGATACCGGGCGCCGCAGGGTTGGATGCGCGGCGAAAGGGCGTTTATCCGCCGGAAAGTCGTGTCTCGACATGAACAGGGAAAGCGTTCGGGTCAAGAGGTAGGGTTGAAATTAGTCGAATGCAACGAGATGCAACCAATGCGAGATTATTGTGATGTTGCAATTATAAATAATCGTTGTATCGTTTCCTAGGGAGAGGAATTGCAACCTTTCGGTGATTCTGAAACGTAGGCACAACGGGAAAGCCATGAACTCGAAACCCACCAGACCTGCGCTTCCGCCGCATACGGCAGAGGAGAACATCGCCTACACCCGCCAGATGCTGGGCGAGCTGCGCACCGTCGTGAACAACGAGGGTGCGGACGTCCTGCGCTATTTCATAGAGATGGCCTATATGGAGGCGGGCGATATCCTGGCGGGGCTGCGCCCGCTGTCACACAAGGTTCAGCGAGACGCCGCCGCCGACATGCCGCTGAAGCCGGCCGGCAAGGTCAAGTTCTAGGAGGACGAGATAGACGGTCGCCGCCGGGATGCCGGTGTGGCGGATGATCTCGTCGATCTCGGCGGGCACCTGGCTCAGCGCATCCGCGATACGGTCGCGTTCTCCGTCGCTCGGCGGCAGCCGCAGGCCGGGTGCGACGTCCTCCGCCGGTTCGCCGGCGCCGGGGCGGGGGGTGAAGAGGTCCGGCTCCGACAGGGGCCGCAGGGCCTCCAGCACGTCTTCCGGCGTCGTGGTGATGGTCGCGCCGTCCTTGAGCAGGCCGTTGGTGCCCTCGCAGCGCGGATCGAGCGGCGAGCCGGGCACGGCGAAGACCAGCCGGCCGAAATCGGCCGCGTTGCGCGCCGTGATCAGCGAGCCGGAGCGCACCGCCGCCTCCACGACCACGAGCCCGAGCGACATGCCGGCGATCAGCCGGTTGCGGCGGGGAAAGTCCCGCGCCCGCGGCTCCCAGCCGAAGGGCATTTCGCTGACGGCAAGGCCCTGTCCGTCCGTCAGCTCCTCCAGCAGGCCGATGTTTTCCGGGGGATAGGGCTTGTCGAGCCCGCCGGCCATGGCGGCGATGGTGCCGGTGGAAAGGCTGGCACGGTGGGCCGCCGTATCGATGCCGCGCGCAAGGCCCGACACGATGACATAGCCGGTGCGGCCGACCTCCCGCGCGACGAGGCTGGCGAACTTGATGCCGGAGATCGAGGCGTTGCGCGCGCCGACGATGCCGACGGCCGGCGCCGCCGTGACCTTGCGGTTGCCCTTGACGGCGAGAAGCGGCGGCGCGCCATCGATCTGGCGCAGGAGCGGCGGATAGTCCGGTTCGCCGATGCCGACGAAGCCGGCGCCGTGCCGCTCGGCGATTTCCAGTTCCCGTTCCGCCTCTGCCCGGCCGGCGACGCGGATGCTGCGCGAGGCGCCGCCGCGGCGGGAGAGTTCCGGCAGCATTTCCAGCGCCGTCTCGGCGCTGCCGAAATGATTGATGAGCTCGCGGAAGGTGACCGGACCGACATTGTCGCTGCGGATCAGCCGCAGCCAGGCGATCCTCTGTCGTTCCGTCAGCGCAATTCCCCTTGTCCTTGCGCTGCGGTCGTCCATGGCTATCCCTTGCTGCCGATCCTGCTTTCGGTGCCGTTCATCAGGCGGCCGATATTGGCCCGATGCTTCCACCAGGTGATCACGGTGAGGACGGCGAAGAGCAGCGCCACCTTCTCGTGACCGATGAACCACAATACAACCGGAGATACGGCAGTTGCAACCAGGGCCGAGAGCGACGAATAGCGGGTGAGATAGGCCATGCCGATCCAGACGGCGGCGAAGACCGCGACCATGACCGGCACGAGGCCGAGCAGCACGCCGACATAGGTCGCGACGCCCTTGCCGCCCTTGAAGCCGAGCCACACGGGAAAGAGATGGCCGAGAAAGGCGGCAAGGCCCGCCGCGATGCCTGCGTCGAGCCCCCAGCGCGAGGCGACGGCCGCCGCCGCCGTGCCTTTCAGCGCATCGAGCAGCAGCGTTGCGGCGGCGAGTTTCTTGTTGCCGGTGCGCAGGACGTTCGTTGCACCGATATTGCCAGAGCCGATGGCGCGCACATCGCCGAGCCCGGCCATGCGGGTGAGGATCAGGCCGAAGGGGATGGAGCCGAGAAGATAGCCGAAGGCGAGGGCGGCCAGCGTCGGCAAGGCGCCGAGCTGCCAGGTGAAGATGTCGGACACTGTGTTCTCCCCCGAGACGTCTCTTTCCATGGAACCGCTCTGCCCCTGACCTCCTCCTCACAAGCGGGGAGGCGAATGGAAGCGTTGCGGCAAGTCTCCTTCTCCCCGCCTGCGGGGAGAAGGTGCCCGGCAGGGCGGATGAGGGGCAATTCGCCGCGTTCCGTCAGCCGAGCGAATGCACCCGTTCGCCGGCAACATAGGTGCTAACGGCGCGCCCCGTAAAGCGGGCATCTTCGAACGGCGTGTTCTTCGAGCGCGAAACGAAGCCGTCCTTGACGGCGAGCCACGGCTCGTCCGGATCGATCAGCACGATGTCGGCACGGGCGCCCGGCGCCAGCGTGCCGGCATCGAGGCCGAAGATCTTTGCCGGGCGCGTCGAGAGCGCGTCGATGAGGCGCATCAGCGGAACCTCGCCGCTGTGGTGAAGCCGAAGCGCCGCCGCAAGCATGGTTTCGAGGCCGATGGCGCCGTCCGCGGCATCCGCGAAGGGCAGGCGCTTGGTGTCGACGTCCTGCGGATCGTGCGAGGAGACGATGATGTCGATCTCGCCCCGGGCCAGCGCATCCACCATCGCCTTGCGGTCGTCCTCGCCGCGCAGCGGCGGGGAGAGCTTGAAGAAGGTGCGGTATTCGCCGATGTCGTTCTCGTTCAGCGTCAGGTGATTGATCGAGGCGGCGCAGGTGACGTTCGCGCCGCGCTCGCGGGCGATCTTCACGGCCTCCGCCGATTCCGGCATCGAGATCTGCGCGGCATGGTATTTCGCGCGGGTGAGGCCGGCGATGCGCAGGTCCCGTTCGAGCGGGATGAGTTCGGCCTCGCGCGGCGTGCCGGAAAGGCCGAGCCAGCTCGCCAGAAGCCCCTCGTTCATGACGCCGCCGGCGCCAAGATGCCTGTCGCGGGTCTCCAGCGAAATGACGCTGCCGAATTCGCGGGCATAGGTCATGGCGCGGCGCAGCACCTGCGCATTGTGCATCGGGTTGCGGCCATTGGTGAAGGCGACGGCGCCGGCCGCCTTGAGCAGGCCGAATTCCGTCATCTCCTCGCCGGCGAGATGCTTGGTGAGCGCGGCCGCCGCGTGGATGTTCACCACGGCCTTGTCACGCGCCGTCTTCAGCACGAATTCGACGAGCGCGATGTCGTCGATGACGGGATCGGTGTCCGGCATCATGATGAAGGTGGTGACGCCGCCGGCCGCCGCCGCGCGGGAGGCCGATTCGATGGTCTCGCGGTGCTCCGCGCCGGGCTCGCCGACGAAGACCCGGGCGTCGACGAGGCCGGGAGCGGCGATCATGCCGCGCCCGTCGACGATCTCGGCGCCTTCCGGCGCGCCCTGGTTTTGCGCACCGCTGCCGATGGCGGCGATCCTGCCGTTCTCGATGACGATGGAGCCCGTCTCATCCAGGTCGCGGGAGGGGTCGACGATGCGGAGGTTCTTGAGGACGGTCGTGCGGGTCATGCGCGGGGTCCCTGGTTCTGCGAAAGAAGAAGCGTTTCCATCACGGCCATGCGGACGGCGACGCCCATCTCGACCTGCTGCTCGATCACGCTCTGCGGCCCGTCGGCGATCTCGGAGGCGATCTCGACGCCGCGGTTCATCGGCCCCGGATGCATGACGAGCGCATCCTCCTTCGCCGCCTTCAGCTTTGCAGCGTCGAGGCCGTAATAGTGGAAGTATTCGCGCACCGAGGGCACGAAGGCGCCGGACATGCGCTCGCGCTGGAGGCGCAGCATCATCACGACGTCGGCGTCCTTCAGGCCCTCTTCCATGGAGTGGTAGACCTCGGCGCCCATCTCCGCGATGCCGGCGGGCAGCAGCGTCGCCGGGGCGACGACGCGCACCCGCGCGCCCATGGCGTTGAGGAGCAGGATGTTCGAACGGGCGACGCGCGAATGCAGCACGTCGCCGCAGATGGCGACGATGATGCGCGAGAGCTTGCCCTTGGCGCGGCGGATGGTCAGCGCGTCGAGGAGGGCCTGCGTCGGGTGCTCGTGCTGGCCGTCGCCGGCATTCACCACCGAGCAGGAGACCTTCTGCGCAAGGAGCGCGGCGGCGCCGGCGGAGGAGTGGCGCACCACCAGCACGTCCGGGTGCATGGCGTTCAGCGTCATCGCCGTGTCGATGAGCGTTTCGCCCTTCTTCACCGAGGAATTGCCGACCGACATGTTCATCACGTCGGCGCCGAGGCGTTTGCCGGCAAGCTCGAAGGAGGATTGCGTGCGGGTGGAGGCCTCGAAGAAGAGATTGATCTGCGTCAGGCCCCGAAGGGTCGACGTCTTCTTCTCCCGCTGGCGGGAGATCTTCACGGCCTCGTCGGCGCGGTCGAGCAGGAGGGTGATTTCCTGCTCGGTCAAACCCTTGATGCCGAGAAGGTGGCGATGCGGAAAGAAGTCCATGGGGGCTCCGCCTCAACTGTCGTGGATACGCGGGGTCTATAGAGCCTCGATCCGGCCCCGGCAAGGCGGAGCGGCCAAGGCTTTGCGCATTCCCACGCTTTTGTGCGCGCAACCGCGCCTGTGGCCGCAAGGCCCCGTTTCGCACCGCCCCGACTTGGGATAGAACCCGCTCATGACTCGCGACACCGAACAGAAACTTGCCGATCTCAACCAGCCGCCGCTCTGGTCGGGCATCAACGCCTATCGCTCCGATCCGCTGCTGGTCGACGCCACCGATGCGATGCCGAAGCCTTTGCGCGACGAGTTCGACGCGATCGGCCGCTACGTGACCGCGCCGGAGGCGCAGGAGCTCGCCCGCATGGCGAACGAGGGCGTGCCGCAGCTTCGCACCCACGGTCCGCGAGGCGAGCGGCTCGATGTCGTGGATTTCCATCCGGCCTGGCACGCGCTGATGCGCCGCTCCATGGCGAACGGCCTGCATTCCTCGCTCTGGGAAAACGTGCCGGACGAGCAGGGCAGGGCGCATAAGGCGCGCGCGGTGCGCTTCTACCTGACGGCGCAGCTCGAATGCGGCCATCTCTGCCCGCTGACGATGACGAGCGCTTCGGTCGCCGCGCTTTCCGCCTCGCCGCAGGTGCAGCGCGAATGGGGCCGCAAGATCCTGTCGCGCAAGTACGATTCCACCAACAAGCCCGCCATGCAGAAGAGCGCCGTCACCATCGGCATGGGCATGACGGAAAAGCAGGGCGGCACGGATGTGCGCGCCAACACCTCGCGCGCCGAGCGCGTCGGCGAAGGCATCTACCGGCTGACCGGCCACAAGTGGTTCATGTCGGCGCCGATGAGCGACGGCTTCGTCATGCTGGCGCAGACCCGCGAGGGCATCGGCTGCTTCCTCGTGCCGCGCCTGCTGGAGGACGGCTCCAGCAACGGCCTGCGCTTCCAGCGGCTGAAGGACAAGCTCGGCAACCGCTCGAACGCCTCCTCGGAGGTCGAGTTCTCCGAGACCTTCGGCTTCCTGCTCGGCGCGCCCGATGCCGGCATCCGCACCATCCTCGACATGGTGACGCTGACGCGGCTCGACTGCGCGCTGGCCTCATCCGGCATCATGCGCGCCTCGCTGGCCGAGGCCGTGCACCATACGCGCGGCCGTCATGTCTTCGGCAAGCCGCTCGTCGCCCAGCCGATCATGACGCGGGTCCTTGCCGACATGGCGCTCGACGTCGCGGCGGCGACCGCGCTTTCCCTGCGCCTTGCCGAAGCCTTCGACAAGGCGCGCGACAGCGCGGAAGACGCCGCCTATGCCCGCATCATGACGCCTGTCACCAAATACTGGTGCTGCAAGATCGCGCCCGCCCTCATCTACGAGGCGATGGAATGCATCGGCGGCAGCGGCTATGTCGAGGAGCGGCCCATCGCCCGGCATTACCGCGAGGCGCCGGTCAACGCGATCTGGGAGGGCTCCGGCAACGTCATGGCGCTCGACCTGATGCGCGTCATCGGCCGGGGCAAGGATCTCTTCGAGATGCTCTTCGCCGGCCTTGCCCGCGACCTCGGCCCGGCCGGACGGAAGACGGTGGAGGTGCTGCGCGCCTGCCTGTCGCTCTGCGAGCGCGACGAGGGCGCGGCCCGCATGCTCATCGAGCAGCTGGCGCTTGCCGCCGCCGCCGCCGAGCTCTATCGCGCCGGTGCCGGCCGCATCGCCGATGCGTTCCTCGAAACGCGCCTCGCCTCCGGCTGGCGCTCGACCTACGGCATGCTCGATTCTCGCTTCGATTCGGCCTATATCGTCGACCTGCTCTATCCGCCGGCGAGATAAGCCGTCGTCGCCAGCACCATCGGAATGGTGAAGAAGGAGGCGATCGTCTGGAGCGTCGCCACGGCGGCGTAGAACGGCGCGTCGCCGCCCATCTGCTTGGCCAGCACGTAGCCGTTCATGGCGGTCGGCACGCTCGCGCCCATGGCGATGGTGAGAAGCTGCTCGCCGCGCATGCCGAGCGCATAGGCCGCGCCCGTCATGACCAGCGGCATGAAGAGAAGCTTGAGCACGACGGGAAGAAAGGCCAGCGGCCGGGGCCGCAGGGCATCCGTGAGCTTCAGCCCGGCGCCGACCATGATGAGCCCGAGGCTGAGCGAGGTATCCGCCACCAGCTCCGCCGTCTGCATCAGCGGCGCATAGATGCGGATGCCGAGGAGGTTCACCGCGACGCCGAGCACCGAGCCGATGATCATCGGATTGGTCAGGATCTTCCGCGCGAAGGTCCTGAGGCTCCGCGTGCCGCCGCCGAAAAGCACCAGCACGCCGATATTGTAGAGGTTGATCGGGATGATGATCAGCGTCGCCACCAGCGCGACGAGCGCGAGGCTCTGCGCGCCGTAGAGCTTTTCGGCGATCGCCAGCGCGATGAAGGCGTTCCACCGCGTCGAGGTCTGGAAGACCGAGGTATAGGTCGGCGGCGAGATGCCCGCCGCCCGGAACAGCGGCCAGCAAAGGCCTAGGAGGAGCGCGATGAGGCTGAGCGATCCGATGGAGCCGAGGGCGACGTCGCCAGCCGCCATGCCGGCAAATTCCGCCTTGGCGAGCGTGGTGAAGAGCAGGGAGGGGAACAGCACGAAGAAACCGAGCTGCTCGAGCCCGGTCCACATGTCGCGGTCGATCAGCCGCCAGCGCTTGATGAGGGCGCCGAGAACCACGAGCAGGAAGACGGGCAGGATGCTTTCGAAGATGGCGGGCATGGCACCGGATCGGCAGGGAAGGGACCGCTGCTCATTCCACGCCGCGGCCGGCCTTGCAAGGGGCAGGGGGCGGGAAGCGCCGTGTGGAAATTAACCTTAATGGAGGGTTTCCGTTGCGCGGGGAAGGTTAACGGGCAAAGGTGCCGTTTACCTGGTGTTAACCATGTGAAGCGAGTGCCTGCCATGGCCAGAACGGCCCGCATATCGGTCATGACGACCCTGTTTTCCTTCGCGGCGGTGGATATCGTCGTGCCGCTCCTCGTGCTCGTTGCGGGCGTGGCGGTCAGCGAGATGATTTTTGCAGCCGGCGACCTCTTCGCGATGCGGAGGAGGGCGGCATGAAGTGGTTCCTGATTCTGTGGGCCGGTCCCATCGCGCTGCTCGGAAGCTGGTACGGGCTTTCTTACTACGACATGAATTTCGGCATCTTCATGCTGACGCGGGATGCGCATGACCTCGTCTTCCGCATCTACGGCCATATCCTCGGCATTCCGCCGGAAGACCTGCCGCCGCTCGTGCTGCGCGCCATCGTCTTCGACAGTTTCCTGGTGTTCGGTCTCATCGCCTTCCGCCGCCGCCGGCAGATCACCGCCTGGTGGCGCGCGCGCCGTCAGGCGTCGGCAGCCCTTGCCAGCGACGAGAGTCTGTCCAGCGCGCCCTGAAGGATGAAGGAAGCGGCGGCCGAATCGATCCGCTCGGCCCGCTTCTTGCGCGACACGTCCATCTCGATCAGCGTGCGCTCCGCCGCGACCGTCGACAGCCGCTCGTCCCAGAAGACGAAGGGGATGTCGGTCTTGTCGGCCATCGAGCGCACGAAGGCGCGCGTCGCCTGCACGCGCGGGCCGGCGCTGCCGTCCATGTTGACAGGCAGGCCGATGACGAAGGCGACGACCTTCTCCTTCTCGGCAAAGGCGAGCAGCACCTCGGCATCCTGCGTGAACTTCACCCGCTTCAGCACCGGCCGGGGCGTCGCCAGCCGCCGGCCAAGGTCCGAGACGGAAAGGCCGATGGTCTTGGTGCCGAGGTCGAGGCCGGCGATGGGCTGGCCGGGGCCGAGGAACGCCGCCAGTTCTTCGAGGGTGAGCGTCGCCATGAAAAGCCCTCAGCGCTTGCGGACGAATTCGGTGCGCAGCACCAGCCCCTTGATGGCGTCGTGTCGGCAGTCGATCTCTTCCGGGTTGTCGGTGAGGCGGATCGACTTGATGACGGTGCCTTGCTTGAGCGTCTGGCCGGCGCCCTTCACCTTCAGGTCCTTGATCAGCACGACCGAATCGCCGTCCGCAAGCACGTTGCCGCTGGCGTCGTGCACCACGCTCGCGGAGGCCTTTTCGGCTGCGATTTCCGAGGCCGGACGCCATTCGCCGGTGGCTTCGTCATAGATGTAGTCGTCGTCGCTCATGGCGGGGTTCCTTTCATTATGGTGTAAGCCACGCTTATAAGGTTTAAATCACGCTTATAGCGTTCGCGCCGCGGATGGAAACAGCCTTCGCGGTTTCTATATTGCGGGCAGGCAATCAATCGGGAGAACATGCATGAAAATCACCTGGCTCGGCCACTCCGCCTTTCGCATCGAGACGGCGAAGGCCAGAATCCTCATCGACCCGTTCTTCACCGGCAATCCCGCTTTCGACGAATCGACCCGCAAGGACGCCGTCGCGGGCCTCACCCATATCCTCTTGACCCACGGCCACGGCGACCATGTCGGCGATACGATCGAGATCGCCAGGGAAACCGGCGCGACGGTTCTCGCCAATGCCGACCTTGCCGCCTGGCTCGGCGCGAAGGGCGTGGAGAAGGTCGACATGGGCAACACCGGCGGCACCGTGCATTTCGACGGCTTCTCGACCACCTTCGTCAATGCGCTCCATTCTTCCGCGCAGATCACCGAGGACGGCGTTTCCCATTCGCTCGGCAATGCCAACGGCCTCGTCCTCCATTTCGAGGACGAGCCGACGCTCTATCACATGGGCGACACCGACATCTTCTCCGACATGGCGCTGGTCAACGAGCTGCACCAGCCGGAAATCGGCCTCGTGCCGATCGGCGACCGCTTCACCATGGGCGGTGCCGTGGCCGCGCTCGCCTGCCAGCGCTTCTTCAAGTTCGACACCGTCCTTCCCTGCCACTACGGCTCCTTCGGCATCATCGACCAGACGGCGGACCTTTTCGTGAAGGCGATGGACGGCGCGTCGGCGAAGATCGAGGTGCCGAAGGTCGGCGGTTCGATCTCGCGGTAAGACCCCTCCCCAACCCCTCCCCACAAGGGGGAGGGACTTAACGGGCCGCGCCCTCTGCATTCCATTTCGAACGATGAGCAAGCCTCCTTCTTCTCCCCCCTTGTGGGAGAGATGCCGGCAAGCGGAGGGGGCCTTGTCGGAGATTGACCGCATTCCCCGTTGCGCCCCTTGGGCTTGGTCAGTATAGCGGGGATGAAATTTCCTGTCGGAGACCACCCATGTCCGTAGATCTAGCCACCGTGAAGCGCGTCGCGCGCCTTGCCCGCATCGCCGTCAGCGAGGAAGAGGCAAGCCGCATGATGGGCGAGCTGAACGGCATCCTCGGCTTCGTCGAGCAGCTTTCCGAGGTGAATGTCGAGGGCGTCGAGCCGATGACGTCCGTCACGCCCATGGAGATGCGCAAGCGCGAAGACGTCGTCAACGACGGCAGCAAGGCGGACGATATCGTCGCCAATGCCCCGGCGTCCGACCGCAACTTCTTCCAGGTGCCCAAGGTCGTCGAATAACGCCCTTCGCCGCCAGAGCCGTCCGCTTCCGAAAGTAGTCCTCCATGACCGAACTCACCCGCCTCACCATTGCCGAAGCCCGCGAAAAGCTCGGCGCCAAGGAGATCACCGCCGTCGAGCTGACGGACGCCTATCTCGGCGCGATCGAGGCCGCGAACGGCGCGCTCAACGCCTATGTCACCGTCACGCCGGAAAAGGCGCGCGAGATGGCGAAGGCCTCCGACGCCCGCATCGCCGAAGGCAAGGCGGGTGCGCTGGAAGGTATCCCCCTCGGCATCAAGGACCTCTTCGCGACCGAAGGCGTGCACACGCAGGCCTGCAGCCACATCCTCGACGGCTTCAAGCCGAAATACGAATCGACCGTCACGCAGAACCTGTGGAACGACGGCGCCGTCATGCTCGGCAAGCTGAACATGGACGAGTTTGCCATGGGCTCCTCCAACGAGTCCTCCTATTACGGCCCGGTGAAGAACCCATGGCGCGCGGCCGGCTCCAATGCCGATCTCGTGCCGGGCGGCTCCTCGGGCGGTTCGGCCGCTGCCGTCGCCGCGTTCCTGTGCGCCGGCGCGACCGCCACGGACACCGGCGGCTCGATCCGCCAGCCCGCCGCCTTCACCGGCACGGTCGGCATCAAGCCGACCTATGGCCGCTGCTCGCGCTGGGGCATCGTCGCCTTCGCCTCCTCGCTCGACCAGGCCGGCCCCATCGCCCGCGACGTCCGCGACGCCGCGATCCTCCTCAAATCCATGGCCAGCGTCGACGCCAAGGACACGACCTCCGTCGATCTACCGGTGCCGGATTACGAAGCCTCGCTCGGCCAGTCGCTGAAGGGCATGCGCATCGGCATCCCGCGCGAATACCGCGTCGACGGCATGCCGGAAGAGATCGAGGCGCTCTGGCAGCAGGGCATCGCCTGGCTGAAGGATGCCGGCGCCGACGTCATCGACATCTCCCTGCCGCACACGAAATACGCCCTGCCGGCCTACTACATCGTCGCCCCGGCGGAAGCCTCCTCGAACCTTGCCCGCTACGACGGCGTGCGCTACGGCCTGCGCGTCGACGGCAAGGATATCGTCGACATGTACGAGAAGACCCGCGCGGCCGGCTTCGGCACCGAGGTCAAGCGCCGCATCATGATCGGCACCTATGTGCTCTCGGCCGGCTACTACGACGCCTATTACCTGCAGGCCCAGAAGGTGCGCACGCTGATCAAGCGCGACTTCGAGCTGGCCTTCAACGCCGGCGTCGACGCCATCCTGACGCCCGCCACCCCGTCGTCGGCCTTCGGCATCGCCGACGAGGACCTCGCCTCCGATCCGGTGAAGATGTATCTCAACGACATCTTCACGGTGACGGTGAACATGGCCGGCTTGCCGGGCCTTTCCGTTCCCGCCGGCCTCGATCACAAGGGGCTGCCGCTCGGCCTCCAGCTCATCGGCAAGCCCTTCGAGGAGGAAACCCTCTTCAAGACGGCCCATGTCATCGAGAAGGCCGCCGGCCGCTTCGCGCCGACCCGCTGGTGGTAAGGGGGCGTCCGGCCCCTTATCGGCTTCCGCCGCTTCATCATCTCCGTGGATAGCGGCCGGCGTCTCTCGCCAATCGCGCCGCGCGGTGCTTTGATGGCGGCGGAGAGAGCCGCATGATCACCGTTCGCAATGCCCTCGAGGAAGATGTACCGGCGCTGATCGACATCGGCGTCCGGGCCTGGGAACAGGCCGTCATCGGCGTGGCCGACCTCCAGGTGCGGCGCGATCATGCCCGCAATGCCTTCCAGCAGTTCCTTGCCGCCCATTGGCTGCGCGCCAGCGTCGCCGAATTCGGCGGCGTCCTTGCGGGCTGGGCCTCGCGCGAGGCGCTGGACGACGAGATCACCGATCTCTGGATCGATCCGCCGCAGCAGAGGAAGGGGCTCGGCTCGGCCCTGCTTGCCGCCATGGAAAACGAGATCGTCGCGGCTGGATTGAAGGCCGCGCGCCTCCAGACGCATGCGCGCAACACCGCGGCCGTCGGCTTCTTCCAGAAGCATGGCTATTCGGTGAGCTGGCTGTCGGTGGATTATTCGCCGCGGCTCGACCGCAACGTCGAATCCATCGGCCTGCGCCGGCAGCTCGTCGCGGACGAGCCGATCGGCTACGGGCCGGGCGGTTTTTGAGGGAGGCGGGCCTTCGCCGCGCCTCCCGTCGAATCACTGCCCGTCGAATCACTGGTTGTCGAGCTGCGCGCGCACCAGTTCCAGGCCCCGCTGCGTGATGCGGTAGGGCCTGCCGCCGGAGGAGGCGATGCAGCGCCGGCGTTTCAGCTTGCGGAAGAGGTCGAGGTCGAGGCCACCCGCCCGCCAGCCGTCCCGCGTGATGCAGGCGACCGTCACGATCTTCCTGTTGTCGTCGTCTTTTTCGATATCGATCCTGCCGCCCTGGGCGAGCAGATGAAGGATGCGCTGTTCGGCGCGTGAAATGTCCATTGTCCTGAGAATCCGTCCGGCGTTCGAATGAACGCGAAAAAACGTTCCGCCACCCAGGGGTGGCAGGGCTCGTCGTTTTTCCGACCCTGCGCGCAAGCTTTCGCGGGCAGGGTCCTCAGCGGGCCTCAGAGCTAGACATCAAAACTCCATTGCGGATGCCCCGAAATAGCCGGGGCATCCATAAAGGTCAATGCGCAGGCCAGATCAGCGAATGGTGCAGGAAGACGCCGGCCTTCACGCCGTTGGCGGAGGCGAGCGAGATATTGGCGGCGCCGAGCGCGATGTCGCCGGCGGCATAGAGGCCGGGCAGGGAGGTCTGGCCGGTGTCGTCGGTGTCGAGGATGCTGCCGACGGGCGTCTCCTTCAGCCTCAGGCCGCGTTCGGCCGGAATGGCGCTGCGCACCCGCGCCTCCGGCATGACGAAGAGCGCCTTGACCAGCGTCGGAATGCCGGGGCCGGTCTCGACGGCGAGCATGCCGTCAGGCCCATCCGAAATGGCCGTGACGCGGCCCGGCCGCAGCTTCACATTGCGTTTCGCGAGAACGGCAAGGGCCTCTTCGTCCGGTTCCGGCACCTGATTGGTGAAGAGCGTGACATCGCCCCAGTCGGCGACCACCGCCGCAAAGCGCGCGGCCTCCGCCGTGCGCGCGAGCACCCCGACCGGCCCGCCGCCCACTTCATAGCCATGGCAATAGGGGCAATGCAGCACCGTCTTGCCCCAGCGCTCCGCAAGGCCCGGGATGGCGGGCAGCCGGTCCTCGAAACCCGTCGCGAGCAGCACGCGCCGCGCCGCGATCCGCCCGCCGTCGCCGGTGACGACGGAGAAGGCGTCCCTTGTCCCCTCCAGCCGCTCGGCCGGCGCATCGCGGAAGGTCACGGTCTCGTAGGCGGCAAGCTGGCGGCGGGCATCGGCGAGGATCTCGCCGCCCGGCCTTCCGTCCTGCGCGAGGAAGCCGTGCGAATGGGCGGCGAAGCGGTTGCGCGGCTCGCCGGTGTCGATGATGGTGATGCGGCGGCGGGCGCGGGCGAGCTGCATGGCGGCGGAAAGGCCGGCAAAGCCCCCGCCGATGATGATGGCATCTTCGGTCATGGTTCATCCTTTCTATGGAGCGAGCGGCATCGTTCGGCCGGCCGGTGCCGCCCGTTCGATGCAGGTCTTGGGAATTGGCTGCCTTTAGCCGGTATCGGCCCGGCAGTGTTTCGCCGCCACCCGGAAATCGGCCGCGAGGTCGGCCAGCGTCGTGCCGGCGAAGCGCGCCATCAGGATCGTCTCGGCATCCTTCAGCGCGTCGCCGATCACCCGGTTGACGGATTGCTCGACCACGCAGCCCGGCATTTCCGTCGCCGGGCCGATCTGGAAGAGGATCGGCTCGCCGAGCGCATTGTAGATGTCGAGCAGCGAGATTTCGGCGAGCGGTCGGGCGAAATGCCAGCCGCCGCCATGGCCGCGGCCGGATTGCACGATGCCGGCCTCGCGCAGCCCGGCCATGGTGCGCCGGACGACGACGGCGTTGGTGTCGAGGCAGAGCGCGAGATCGTCCGAGGTCATCGGCTCCTCGCGCTCGGCCATGTGCATGAGTGCATGGAGCACGGCGGAAAGGCGGCTGTTTCTTTTCATGTAACAATAATAGTTACGAATCCTGCCGCATGTCAACACATGCCGGCAGGAGGCCGCTCAGCCGGCACGCAGCATATCGAGGAGGGCAGGGCCGAAGATCAGCGCCGCCGGCACGAGCGCCACATGCAGCACGAGGATCGCCATGAGCTGCGTGCGGAACGGCTCCTTGCGCGTCTTGTGCCGCAGCAGCCGCTGCGCGGCGACGGCGCCGAAACTGCCGCCGAGGAAGGCGAACTGCAGCAGCCGCGCTTCGGAAACGCGCCAGGTGCCATCGCGCGCCGCTTCCTTGTCCCACCAGTAGAGGCAGAACGTGACGACGTTGAAGAGAAGGAAGATGACGAAAAGCGTTGCTGTGGTGCCCATGGCATGCTTTTAGCCGATTATCCTTGCGGCTTGGCTAACGAGGGTGGACGGCACCCGCTGAAAACCTTGCGCCGCCTGCCCATATGTTCTACCGAGACAGCACCGAAGACACCACAAAAAGAGCCTGCAATGACCCTCGTCGACGTCCGCACCCCCGATCCGAAACGCTTGATCCCCGGCGCCACCGGCGACTGGGAAGTCATCATCGGCATGGAGGTGCACGCGCAGGTCCTTTCCAATTCCAAGCTCTTCTCCGGCGCGTCGACCGAATTCGGCAAGGCGCCGAACGCCAACGTCTCGCTGGTCGATGCCGCGATGCCCGGCATGCTGCCGGTCATCAACATCGAGTGCGTCAGGCAGGCGGTGCGCACGGGCCTCGGCCTCAAGGCGCAGATCAACCACCGCTCGATCTTCGACCGCAAGAACTACTTCTATCCGGACCTGCCGCAGGGCTACCAGATCTCGCAGTTCAAGGACCCCATCGTCGGCGAGGGCAAGATCACCATCTCGCTCGGCCCGGACCGCCAGGGCAATTTCGAGGATATCGAGATCGGCATCGAG
The DNA here is from genome assembly GCF_055330205.1 of Shinella sp. R2-11. Lineage (NCBI taxonomy): Bacteria > Pseudomonadati > Pseudomonadota > Alphaproteobacteria > Hyphomicrobiales > Rhizobiaceae > Shinella > Shinella sp. R2-11. The sequence continues at coordinate 258,702 of NZ_JBVAPC010000008.1, forward strand.
CGCCTGCACCTTGAGCAGGACGCCGGCAAGTCGATGCACGACCAGCACCCGACCATGTCCTATGTCGACCTCAACCGCTCGGGCGTCGCGCTGATGGAGATCGTCTCCAAGCCGGACATGCGCTCCTCGGACGAGGCCAAGGCCTACATGACGAAGCTGCGCTCCATCGTGCGCTATCTCGGCACCTGCGACGGCAACATGGACGAGGGCTCCATGCGCGCCGACGTCAACGTTTCCGTGCGCCGCCCGGGCGAGGCCTTCGGCACGCGCTGCGAGATCAAGAACGTCAACTCCATCCGCTTCATCGGCCAGGCCATCGAATATGAGGCCCGCCGTCAGATCGGCATCCTGGAGGATGGCGGCAGCATCGACCAGGAAACCCGCCTCTTCGATCCCGGCAAGGGCGAGACGCGCTCGATGCGCTCGAAGGAAGACGCGCACGACTACCGCTATTTCCCCGACCCGGACCTCCTGCCGCTCGAATTCGACAACGAATTCGTCGGCGCGCTGCTCGCCGACCTGCCGGAACTGCCGGACGACAAGAAGATCCGCTTCGTCAAGGATCTCGGCCTTTCCGTATACGACGCCTCGGTGCTCGTCTCGGAAAAGGCGATCGCCGACTATTACGAGGCCGTGGCCGCCGGCCGCGACGGCAAGATCGCCGCGAACTGGGTCATCAACGACTTGCTGGGCGCCTTGAACAAGGACGGCAAGGCCATTGAAGAGACTCCGGTTTCGCCCGCCCAGCTCGGCGGCATCATCGATCTCATCAAGGACGGCACCATCTCCGGCAAGATCGCCAAGGACCTCTTCGAGATCGTCTGGAACGAGGGCGGCAACCCGGCCGAGATCGTCGAGGCGCGCGGCCTCAAGCAGGTGACCGATACCGGCGCCATCGAGAAGGCCGTGGACGAGATCATCGCCGCGAACCCCGACCAGGTCGAGAAGGTCAAGGCCAAGCCGACGCTCTCCGGCTGGTTCGTCGGCCAGGTCATGAAGGCGACGGGCGGCAAGGCCAATCCGCAGGCCGTCCAGGCCCTCGTCAAGGCCAAGCTCGGCATCGAGGAGTAACCCGGTGTTTTTTGTCCGCACGGCCACCGAACGCGATCTGGCGAAGGTCAGCGCGCTTCTGGCCGAGACGTGGCACGCGACCTATGACGCGCTCTACGGCGCCGACAAGGTGAGCGCGGTCACCGCGCGCTGGCATTCCGTGCCGGCGCTGAAGGCCCGGCTGGAGCGCAAGGACAGCGAATTCGTCGTCGCCGACGACGGCAGGGAGCTGGCCGGCATGGGCTATGTCGCCATGTCGAAGGACCGGCCGAAGGCGGCGCTCCTGCACCAGCTCTACGTGCTGCCGCGCTACCAGCGCCAGGGCATCGGCCGCGACATGTTCGCCGAGCTCGAAACCTGCTTTCCCGATGCCGATGCCATGCTGCTGGAGGTCGATCCGCGCAACGATGCGGCGGTCGCCTTCTATCTCGCGCACGGTTTCGTCAAGGTCGGGGAGGCGAAGCACACGGCGGATGACGTCTCGGGCGTGCCGCTTCACGTCTACGAGAAGCCGCTTCACGGTTGACCGCGGTGAAAAGCCGTGTGCGAAGGCGCGGGAATCGCTGGACATTCCGGCGCTGCCGCGCCATAAGCGGAAGAAATATCACCCGCTCTTGCGGGCGAACAATCAGTCTCGGGCCGCGCTTCCGGCACGGCCCTGCCAAGGACGCCAGCCCATGAACCTTCTCAAGCAGATTTTCACCTGGTGGAACGGTCAGACGATCGGCACTCGTTTCCATACCTGGCGCTTCGGCACCCGGGTCGGCCAGGACGAATTCGGCAACGTCTACTATCAGGGCGGCAAGGATTCCGAGGGCCGCACGCGCCGCTGGGTGATCTATAACGGCTATGCCGACGCATCCGCCATTCCGGCCGGCTGGCACGGCTGGATGCACCACCGCACCGACGTTTCCCCGGCCGACGAGGAATACAAGGCGCGCGAGTGGGAGCAGCCGCACCGCCCGAACCGGACCGGCACCTCGCAGGCTTACCGCCCGCCGGGCTCGATTGCCGCCGCCGGTGAGCGTCCGCGCGTGACGGGCGACTACGACGCCTGGACGCCGGGCAACTGATACCGATTTGGCCACATTTCGCCGGTAGCTCGGAGCGACCGGCGACGGCCGGTTCGGATCGCAGGAGACGGCATCGATGACAGCAGGGTTTTCACGGGCAGGCGCCGCAGGGCGGTTCCTTTCGGTCGCGCTTGCAGCGGCGGCCGCGGGCATCGCCATGGCGCCCGTCGCGGCCAAGGCCGCACGTATCGAGAACCCCGTCGCCACCTTTTCCGGCATCGACAAGATCACCGGCCGCATCACCAGCTTCGATGTCTATATCGGCGAGACCGTGCAGTTCGGCGCGCTGCAGGTGACGCCGAAGGTCTGCTACAGCCGCGACGATACGGAAGCGCAGAAGATCACCTCCTTCGTCGAGGTCGACGAGATCACCCTCGACCGCAAGATCCGCCGCATCTTCACCGGCTGGATGTTCGCCGACAGCCCCGGCCTCAACGCCGTGGAGCACCCCGTCTATGACGTCTGGCTGACCGAGTGCAAGACAAAGTCGGACGTCCCGCCGCCGGACGGCAAGTAGGCCGGATCAGGGGCGGTCAGAACGGCAGGTGCGGCGAGGCCAGCGCGTTCGCCAGCATGTCCTCGTATTCGATCTTCGGCACGTCGATGGCCCCGAACGTCTTGAGGTGCTCGGTGGTGAACTGCGTGTCGAGCAGGCGAAAACCGTTCGCCTTCAGCCGCTCCACCAGCGCCACGAGGCAAACCTTCGAAGCATCGGTCCGCCGCGAGAACATGCTCTCGCCGAAGAACGCCGCGCCCAGCGAGACGCCGTAGAGGCCGCCGACGAGCTGGTCGCCTTCCCACGCTTCCACGCAATGCGCATGGCCCATCCGGTGCAGGGTGCCGTAGAGCGACTTGATCTTGGCGTTGATCCATGTCGAGGGCCGGTCGGGCGCCGCCGCGGCGCAGGCCGCCACAACCGCGTCGAAGGCGGTGTCGAAACGGATGTCGAAGGGGGCCTTGCGGATCGTCTTGGCGAGGCTGCGCGAGACGTGGAAACCGTCGAGGGGGATGACCCCACGCATGTCCGGCTCGACCCAGAAGAGCTCCGGGTCGTCCGCCGAATCGGCCATCGGGAAAAGCCCGATGGAATAGGCGCGCAGGAGCAGTTCCGGGGTGATTTCCGGATGCCGTCTGCGTCGCCCTGCCACTGACCGACGCTCCTTAAGCGTCGGTCTTGCTGGCCAGGTAGTCTTCCAGCCAGTGGATGTCGTAATCGCCGTTAGCGATGTCCTGGTTGCCGATCAGGTCCTGGAAGAGCGGCAGCGTCGTCTTGATGCCGTCGATGACGAACTCGTCCAGCACGCGGCGCAGGCGCATCATGCATTCGACGCGGGTGCGCCCGTGCACGATGAGCTTGCCGATCAGGCTGTCGTAATAGGGCGGGATGCGGTAGCCCTGATAGGCGCCCGAATCGACGCGCACGCCAAGACCGCCCGGCGCATGGAAATGCGTGATCGTGCCCGGGGAGGGAACGAAGGTGCGCGGGTCCTCGGCATTGATGCGGCACTCGATGGCGTGGCCGGAAAAGACGATGTCTTCCTGCTGGACCGACAGACCCGCGCCGGAGGCGACGCGGATCTGCTCGTGCACGAGGTCGATGCCGGTGATCGCCTCGGTGATCGGATGCTCCACCTGGAGGCGGGTGTTCATTTCGATGAAATAGAACTCGCCGTTCTCGTAGAGGAACTCGACCGTGCCGGCGCCGCGGTATTTCAGCTTCTTCATGGCGTCGGCGCAGATCTGGCCGATCTTCATGCGCTGCTCGACATTGAGGGCAGGGGAATTGGCTTCTTCCCAGACCTTCTGGTGGCGGCGCTGCAGGGAGCAGTCGCGCTCGCCGAGATGCACCGCGTTGCCCATGCCGTCGCCGACGACCTGGATTTCGATGTGGCGCGGCTTGCCGAGGTACTTTTCCATATAGACGGCGTCGTTGCCGAAGGCGGCGAGCGCCTCGGAACGGGCGGTCGAGACGGCCTCTTCAAGGTCGGCCTCGGTCTTGGCGACCTTCATGCCGCGGCCGCCGCCGCCGGCGGTGGCCTTGATGAGCACGGGGAAGCCGATCTTGCGGGCGACTTCCAGCGCGTTCTCCGGCTTCACCTCGCCGTCGGAGCCCGGAACGACGGGAATGCCGAGTTCCTGCGCCGTCTGCTTGGCGGTGATCTTGTCGCCCATGATGCGGATATGTTCCGCCGTCGGGCCGATGAAGGTGATGCCGTGCGCGTCGAGGATCTCCGCGAACTTGGCGTTTTCCGACAGGAAGCCGTAGCCCGGATGCACGGCGTCGGCGCCGGTAATCTCGCAGGCGGCGACGATCTGGTGGATGTTCAGGTAGCTTTCGCGCGAGGGCGGCGGGCCGATGCACACGCTCTCGTCGGCAAGGCGCACATGCATGGCGTCGGCATCGGCCGTCGAATGCACGGCGACCGTGGCGATGCCCAGTTCCTTGCAGGCCCGGAGGACCCGGAGGGCGATTTCGCCGCGGTTGGCAATGAGGACTTTGGAGATCATGGGATCCGCCTTATTCGATGACGATCAGCGGTTCGCCATATTCGACCGGGCTCGCATCCGAGACGAGGATTTCGGTGACCTTGCCCGAGCGCGGCGCCGGGATCTGGTTCATCGTCTTCATGGCTTCGATGATGAGGATGGTCTGGCCTTCCTTGACGCTCGCGCCGACCTCGATGAAGGGGCGGGCACCCGGAGCGGGCGAAAGGTAGGCGGTGCCCACCATCGGCGCGGTCACGGCGTTCTTGTTGCTGCGGGCATCGGCCGGCGCGGCTGCGACGGCAGCGGTGGGCGCTGCGCCGACGGCGGCAACGGGGGCGGCGATCGGCGCCTGGACATATTGCGGCGTGCCGGCGCGCGAGACGCGGATGCGCAGGTCGTCCTGCTCCACTTCGATCTCCGTCAGGTCCGTCTCGTTGAGGATGTTGGCGAGATCGCGGATCAGAGCCTGATCGATGCCGTGTTTCTTTTCAGCCATGGAAGTGAGCCTCTGGTTCTTTTTATTTCGTGATGGATGAAAGCGCATGGAGCGCGAGGACATAGCTATGCGCCCCGAAACCGCAGATGACGCCCTTCACGGCGGGCGCGATCATCGATTTGTGGCGGAATTCCTCGCGGGCATGCACGTTGGAAAGGTGCAGTTCGACGACCGGGACCTTCACGGCGCGGATGGCGTCGTGCAGCGCGATCGAAGTGTGGGTATAGGCACCGGCGTTGATGGCGACGCCGGCGGCGACATCGCCGGCCTCATGGATCCAGTCGACCAGGTCGCCTTCGTGGTTGGATTGGCGGAAATCGACGGCAAAGCCCAGCGTCTCGCCCTCGGCCTTGCAGAGCGCTTCGATATCGGCGAGCGTCTGGCCGCCATAGATACCGGGCTCGCGTTTGCCGAGTGCGTTCAGGTTGGGGCCGTTGAGCACGAAAAGGGGTAAAGCCATTCGCAATTCCGCATGCTGGATAGAGATTTACCTATAGACCGGCGGTTTGCGCGAGGAAAGCCCCAAGGAAGGGGCTTTGCCGGTCGAAAGGGCGTGTCCACAAGCCAAAGGCTCAACACGGCCAGCATGGCGAGAAAATGGCGCTTACGAGCAGTTCGCCTTGCCGCAGGCGCGGACATTGGCGATCTTTTCCTTCAGGTCGTCCGCGCCGACCGCGCCGAACACCATCTCCTGGCCGAGCACGTAGGAGGGCGTGCCGGTGATGCCGAGGTCGTTGGCCAGCGAATAGGCTTGGCGCACCGCGTCGTCATGCGGCTTCTCGGTCATGGTCTTGCGGATATCGGCTTCCGGAACGCCCATGCTTGCGGCCAGCGCGATGGCGCTCTCCTCCGTCGCGCGGCCTTCGCCGCCGAGCAAGGCGCGGTGGAATTCGCCGTACTTCTCCGGCGCGAGATCGCGGAAGGCGGCGCTCACCTTGTGGGCGGCAAGCGAATCGGGGCCGAGGATCGGCAGCTCCTTGAGGACGAAGCGGATGTTCTTGTCCTCTTTCAGCAGCTCGTCCATGTCGGAAAGGGCCCGCTTGCAGTAGCCGCAATTGTAGTCGAAGAACTCGACGATGGTGACGTCGCCCTTCGGATTGCCGAGCGCGATGTCGTAGGGCGAGGAGAAGATCGCCTTCTCGTTGTCGGTGATGGCGGACTGGGCCTTGGCCTGCTGCTGCGCTTCCTGCTTCTTCTGCAGGGCCTCCTGCACGTCCAGCAGGATTTCCGGGTTCTCGACGAGATATTCCTTGATGAACTCGCCCATCTCCTTTTTCTGCGCGTCGTCGAGGGCGAGAGCGGGAAGGGGGGCTGCGACCGCGATGGTAAGAGCGACGGTGGCCGCGAGCTTCGTCTGGAATGTCATGTCTGTCCTGTCCTCGTCCTTGATGCGCCGGAGAAGTGCCATCGGCGGCACCCGCGCGTCAATGCGCTGCGCAGCGCTTTCAACGACCTTATGGCGGGCGGCATGCAAACGATAGGGCAAAAGCGGCGGATTTTCGGCCCTCGCGGGATTGTGAAGGCCGGCGTCTTGCGGCAGGAAGGCGGCATCCCACCAACCGGAAGCAAAACCCATGAAACTCTCCCGCCGCGGTGCAGTCGAACCCTTTCACGCCATGGACGTGCTGGCCGAGGCGACGAAGCGCCGCGCGGCCGGCCGGCCGGTGATCTCGATGGCCGTCGGCCAGCCCGTCCACCCCGCGCCGCAGGCCGCCCGCGAAGCCGCGCGCCGGGCGCTGGAGGTCGGCCGCATCGGCTATACGGATGCGCTCGGCCTCATTTCGCTGCGCCAGGCCATTGCGGATTTCTACCGGACCCGCCACGGCGTTACGGTTGATCCCGGCCGCATCGCCATCACCACGGGCTCCTCCGCCGGCTTCAACCTCGCCTTCCTCGCGCTGTTCGACGCCGGAGACCGCGTCGCCATCGCGCGGCCCGGCTATCCGGCCTATCGCAACATCCTCGCCGCGCTCGGCATCGAGACGGTGGAGATCGAGGTGAGCGCCGAGAACGGTTTCACGCTGACGCCCGAGGCCTTGCAGGCGGCGGGCCGTATCGACGGCGTGCTGCTGGCAAGCCCCGCCAACCCGACCGGCACCGTGACGGGCCGGGCGAAGCTTGCGGCGCTCTCCGCCTATTGCCGGGACAACGGCATCGCCTTCATCTCGGACGAGATCTACCACGGCCTCACCTTCGTCGGCGAGGAGGCTACGGCGCTGGAATTCGGCGAGGAGGCGGTGATCATCAACTCCTTCTCGAAATACTATTGCATGACCGGCTGGCGGATCGGCTGGATGGTGCTGCCGGAAAAGCTGGTGCGCCCGGTCGAGCGCATCGCGCAGAGCCTCTACATCTCCGCGCCGGAACTGTCCCAGATTGCCGCGGAGGCCGCGCTCGGCGCCGAGGCGGAGCTGAACGTCTATCGCGACGCCTACCTCGTGAACCGCGATTTCCTCGTCGAGCGCCTGCCGCAGCTCGGCTTCTCCATCGCCTCGCCGATGGACGGCGCCTTCTATGCCTATGTCGACGTCCGCCGCTTCACCAATGACAGCATGGCCTTTGCCCGCCGCATGCTGGCCGAGACGGATGTGGCGGCAACGCCCGGCATCGATTTCGATCCGCGCGACGGTCACCACACCATGCGCTTTTCCTATGCCGGCTCCTTCGAGGAGATGAGCGAGGCGGTCGACCGCCTCGCGCGCTGGCTCGCCTGAGAACGAAAGCGATTCCGCTTCAGTAGCTTGCGCCCGCAGGCGGAATCGATCTTTCAGGCACTTGAATCACTTTCTCAGACGCGGTTGATCGACACGCCGCCGTCGACGAGCATCGCCGTGCCGGTCGTGAAGCTGGAGGCCGGCGAGCAGAGGAACAGGGCGGCCTCCGCGATTTCCGCCGGATCGGCGATGCGCTTGAAGGCATTGAGACCCGTGACGAACTGCAACGCCTCCGGCGTGTTCGCGACCGCGCGGCCCATCGGCGTATCCGTCGCGCCCGGCAGCAGCGCATTCACCCGGATGCCCTTGCGGCCATATTCGGAGGCGAGCACCTGCACCAGGCCGATGAGGCCGGACTTCGAGGCGGCATAGGCCGCCAGCCCCGGAAAGCCCGCCGTATGGCCGACGAAGGTGGAGGTGAAGACGAGGCTGCCGCCGCCGCGCGCCTCCAGGGCGGGAAGCTGGTACTTCGCGGCCAGGAAGCCGCTCGTCAGGTTGATGTCGAGCACCTTCTGCCATTCCGTCATGGAAAGCGCGGGCAGGGCACCGACCGGCCCCGTCGTGCCGGCATTGTTGAAGGCGATGTCGAGGCCGCCGAATTCCGTCCGCGCGGCATCGACCAGCGCTTCGTGATGCGCTTCCTCACTCACATCGCCGGCAATGGCGGTGACCGAACCGCCGGCCGCGCGGATTTCGTCGGCGACCGCTTCCAGCCGTTCGCGTCCGCGCGCCGAAAGCACGACCTTCGCACCCTGCCGGGCGAAAAGCAGCGCGGCGGCCCGGCCGATGCCGGAGCTTGCGCCGGTGATGATGGCGACTTTGTCGTCGAGGCGTGTCATGGGGAACTCCTGTTGGTTCTGACGACAGCCATGTCGCAGAAGGAGGAGGGCGCAACCACCCGATTCCAGCGCAAGAAAAAGGCCCGGTTTTCACCGGGCCTCTTCAATTCCGTAATGCAGGCAGCTTCTTAGAAGAAGCCGCGGCGCTGCCACCAGCCGCCCTTCTTGGGCTTTTCGGGCTCGTCTTCCGGCGCGCCTTCCTTGGCGGTGGAGGACTTCACCACCGGTTCGGAGGCGATGTTGCTGATGTCGCGGTTCGCGCGGACCGGCTTCGCCGGCTCGGCGAGGTCGGCGGCGGCCGTCTCGACTTCCGGTTCGGCCGGCGTCGCTTCGGCTTCCGGCTCGGCCGGAACCGGTGCGGGCTGCGCCTCGATCTCGCTGCGGGCAGCTTCGTCGGTCGGCGTTTCGGCGGCGGCCTTGGCGCGGCTGCGGCGTGCGCGCTTCGGCTTGGCGGGCGCCTCTTCGGCAACCGGCTCGGCCGGCGCTTCCTCGGCGGCGACCTCTACCTCGGCGACCTCGGCCTCGACGGTGACGACGTCTTCCGCCGCGTCCTCGTCGCTATCGCCGTCGCCTTCGGCCTCGTCGCCGTCCGCTGCTGCTTCCACACCGTCTTCGGGGCGGTTGCGGCGGCCACCGCGCTTGCCGCGGCGGCGGCGCTTGCGGCGCGTTTCGGCCGAATCGCCGGCATCGGCCTGCGTGGTTTCCTGGCCGTCGTCGCCTTCCGCCTCGTCATCGTCGAGGACGTCCTCGTCGCCGGCCTGTTCGCCGCCGAAGGAGGCCGTATCCGTGCCTTCACCGTTCTCGCGGCCGCGACCGCGACGGCGGCGGCGGCGCTTGCGCTTGTTGCGGCCGTTCTCGTCGGAGGAGGCGGACGGCGAGGCCTGGCCCGCAGCGGCGGGACGTGCGTCTTCTTCCTCTTCGTCGATCTCGTCCTCGATCACGACGTCGTCTTCTTCCGGCTCCGGCTCGAAATGCAGGAGCTGTTCGATCTTGACCGGGTTCTCGACAGGCTCGCCGCGATCGATCGCGAAGTGCTGCGCGCCGACATGGGCATCCGCCTCGATGATGATGGCGACGCCGAAGCGGGCCTCATAGTCGATGATCGTCGTGCGCTTGTGGTTGAGCAGGTAGAGCGCGATATCCGGCGTGGTGCGGACGGTGATGTCGTGCGTCGTGTTCTTGAGGAGATATTCCTCGATGCCGCGCAGGACATGCAGCGCGACCGACGACTGCGAGCGGATATGGCCCGTGCCGTTGCAGTGCGGGCAGGTCTGCATGGTCGATTCGAGAACCGAGGCGCGGATGCGCTGGCGCGACATTTCGAGAAGGCCGAAATGCGAGATGCGGCCGACCTGGATGCGCGCGCGGTCGTTCTTCAGATGGTCCTTCAGACGCTTCTCGACGGCCCGGTTGTTGCGCTTCTCCTCCATGTCGATGAAGTCGATGACGACGAGGCCGGCAAGGTCGCGCAGGCGGAGCTGGCGCGCCACTTCCTCGGCGGCTTCCAGGTTCGTCTGGAGCGCGGTCTCCTCGATGGAGTGCTCGCGCGTCGAGCGGCCGGAGTTAACGTCGATCGAGACGAGCGCCTCGGTCTGGTTGATGATGATGTAGCCGCCGGACTTCAGCGTCACCTGCGGCTGCAGCATGCGGTCGAGCTGGGCTTCGATGCCCGAGCGCGAGAAGATCGGATGCACGTCGCGATAGGGCTGGACGACCTTCGCGTGGCTCGGCATCAGCATCTTCATGAAGGCTTTCGCCTCCTTGTAGCCTTCCTCGCCGGCAACGACGATCTCGCTGATGTCCTTGTTGTAGAGGTCGCGGATCGAGCGCTTGATGAGCGAGCCTTCCTCGTAGACGAGGCTGGGGGCGGTGGAGGCGAGCGTCAGCGTGCGGACGTTCTCCCACAGGCGCATCAGGTATTCGAAGTCGCGCTTGACCTCGACGCGGGTGCGGTTCGCGCCGGCGGTGCGCAGGATCACGCCCATGCCCTGCGGAACCTCGAGGTCGCGGGCGATTTCCTTCAGGCGCTTGCGGTCCTGCAGGTTGGTGATCTTGCGGGAAATGCCGCCGCCGCGCGCCGTGTTCGGCATCAGGACGGAGTAGCGGCCGGCGAGCGACAGATACGTGGTCAGCGCCGCGCCCTTGTTGCCGCGCTCTTCCTTGGCGACCTGCACGAGCAGGATCTGGCGGCGCTTGATGACTTCCTGGATGCGGTACTGCTTGCGCGGCTTGCGCTGCGTGCGGTCCGGCACCTCTTCCATGGCGTCCTCGGCGCCGACGGATTCGATGACTTCCTTCTCCTCGCCGCCCTGATCGTCGTCATCGTCGTCGTCGTCGCGGCGACGACGGCGGCCACGCGAACGCTCGGCCGGCTCGGAGATCTCGTCGGTATCGACGGCCATGGCCATCGCGCCGCCGGGCGTCTCGTCGTCGCCTCCTTCGGTGGGAGCAGCGGCCTCTTCCGCGGCCGGGGCTTCTTCCTCGGTCTTCGCCTTGGCCTTGCGGGTGCGGCGGGGCTTCTTCGGCTTTTCGGCCGGCGCTTCCTCGGCGGCAAGATCGGCGGAGGCTTCGGCGACGTCCGGCTCGGCCGGTGCGGCGGCTACGGTTTCCTCGACGGCTGCGGCGGCCTCAATCTCGACCTCGGCCGGCACTTCGATCTCTTCGGAGGCGCGCGTGCCCGTCTCGATCGGCTCGATATCGTCGTCGCGACGATGTTCCTCGGCCTCGGCCTTCAGGAGCGCCTGACGGTCGGCGAGGGGGATCTGGTAGTAATCCGGGTGGATTTCGGCGAAGGCCAGGAAGCCGTGGCGGTTGCCGCCGTAATCGACGAAGGCCGCCTGGAGCGACGGTTCGACGCGCGTGACCTTGGCAAGGTAGATATTGCCGCGGATCTGCTTCTTGTATTGGGATTCGAAGTCGAATTCTTCTATGCGGTTCCCGCGTACGACGACAACCCGCGTCTCCTCAGCGTGAGACGCATCGATAAGCATTTTCTCTGCCATGTAATTTGAGCTCCTCGGCGCAGCCGCAATCCTGGCGGCGAGCCGGTCCCTGAAAGGGACGTGCCGGGGGAGGAGTGGGATGCGCCGGATAAGTAAGTTCCCGTCGGGCCCCGGTGAGGGGTAAGCGGACGGAGGGAGGTCGGAACGCATGCGCCCCGATGCCGGTTACCCTCTGATAAAATCCGCCGTGACAACATCAACGTCCAACGAGAATGCCAGTGCCATAGACCTGTTCGGTCCGATGAAATGCCCTTTGGTAAGGGCGTGCGGTGGAAACCCACCTTGACTGTTCCGGCCACCGCCGGTTTACGCGATCTAATCGGCCGGGAAAAAGCAGCGCGACGGCGGATGAAGGCCCGGTTCGGCGCCAAGACCCCGAAGGAGTGGCTGCCTGCTCTAAGCGATTCTATCCCGTCAATTCTTTTTCCCTGATTTTGCTTTTATGGCGGATATGTCACAATGGCAAGGGAAAAGCCAAAAGCGTCATAATCTTGATCGATTTGCCGTGATCTGTGCGTGAACCCGCCGACGGGTGTGCGCGGCAAGCTTCGGTTAACCATATGGGGGCATCTATAGGCCTTGTCCAGCGCCGCATCGCGCGGTTTCCACGCGTTTGAACGGACTGCAGGTGGTGATGCCGAACCTTCCGACAATGAGCTTTTTCCGCCGTGCGGCGGGCGCGCTTGCCGCTGCCCTCTGCCTTGCGATCCTGTCGCCGGCGCTTGCCGCCTCCGCTTCCGCCTCCGCCGCGCCGCTGCTCGCCTTCGGCGCCCGCATTGCCGGCGATGATGCCCGCACGCGCCTCATCATCGACTTCGATCGCAAGCCGGACTTCAAGGTCCACTATGTCGCCAATCCCTACCGCGTCTTGATCGACCTGCCGGAGACCGATTTCGGCATCAAGCCGGACGAGCTGGATGCGCGCGGCATCTTCTCCGACATCCGCTACGGCACCATGGCAGAGGGCCGCTCCCGCATCGTGCTGACCGCCTCGCGTCCCGTCGGCGTGGTACTGGCGGAAGTGCAGGAAGAGCAGGGGGCGGCAAGCTACCGGCTCGTCATCGACACGGCGATCGTCACGGGCGAGGTCTTCCAGGGCCAGATGGAAAAGCAGAGCTGGCAGCAGGCCTCCGCCCCCGCCGGCGAGCAGCCATCGGTCATCCTGCCGGGCGGCAAGGCGGATGGCCCCTTCGTCATCGCGGTCGATGCCGGCCACGGCGGCATCGACAACGGCGCGCGCGGCGCCACCACCAAGACGGAGGAGAAGAACGTCACGCTCGCCTTCGCCCGCCAGCTTGCCGAGGCGCTGAACAGGCTGCCCGGCACGCGCGCCATCCTGACGCGCGACAAGGACGAGTTCCTGTCGCTCTCCCAGCGCGTACAGCTTGCCCGCAGCGAGGGCGCGAATCTCCTCATCTCCATCCATGCCGATACGCTGAAGCAGAAGGACATCCGCGGCGCGACGGTCTACACGATCTCCGACAAGGCCTCCGACAGCCTCGCCGCAAGCCTTGCCGAGCGCGAGAACCTTTCCGACCAGATCGCCGGCATCGCCTTCGTGGACGAGCCGGCCGAAGTGGCCGACATCCTGCTGGACCTCACCCGCCGCGAGACGCAGGCCTTCTCCATCAATCTCGCCGAGAGCGTCGTCGGCAAGTTCAAAGACGAGGTGCTGCTGATCAACAATCCGCACCGCCATGCCGGCTTCCGCGTGCTGACGGCGCCCGACGTGCCCTCGATCCTGCTGGAGCTCGGCTTCCTGTCGAACAAGGAGGACGAGCAATTGCTGGTCGATCCGGTATGGCAGAAGAAGGTTGCCGGCCTTATCGCCAAGGCGGTGGAGGAATACCGGGCGACGGTCGTCGCGAACGGCGGTTAAGCCTATCCGGCGGATGGCCGAGACGCGGGCGGGCAGGCATGCTATTTTCGCCCGTGTCGGCCTGTGCCGGAAAAGTGACAGCGGCCGCCATTGTGCGGTGGCGAAGGCCCGACGCATGCTGTAAGCCCTATTTTCCTCACATTCCGATCGCTAGACCGGATCGGGAAAAATGGGGACGACTCGTCTTCGACAGGCAAGGCGCGGCACAAGAGGCCGGGGCGGCTCGGCCGGGCGGCAGGATCGCCCGATGACATTATAAGACATAAGGCATCGGTAACTGGCTCATGATCAGACTGATTGGATATTTCTTCGGGATTGGCGCCGTGTTCTTTCTCGGCGTGGCGGGGGCGGTCGCCCTCTATCTCGCAAGTGTGGCCAAGGATCTTCCCGATTATGAGGTCTTGAACAACTACGCCCCGCCGGTGACGACCCGCGTGCACGCCGGCAACGGCGCTCTGATGGCCGAATATGCCCGCGAACGCCGCCTCTACCTGCCGATCCAGGCAATCCCCGACCGCGTGAAGGCCGCCTTCCTCTCGGCGGAAGACAAGAACTTCTACCAGCATCCCGGCGTCGACGTGACGGGCCTCTTCCGCGCCATCATGGTCAACGTACAGAACATGGGTTCCGGCCGCCGCCCGGTCGGCGCCTCCACCATCACGCAGCAGGTCGCCAAGAACTTCCTCCTGTCCTCCGACCAGACGATGGACCGCAAGGTCAAGGAGGCGATCCTCTCCTTCCGCATCGAGCAGGCCTATTCCAAGGACCGCATCCTCGAGCTCTACCTCAACGAGATCTTCTTCGGCCTGAATTCCTACGGCATCGCCGGCGCGGCGCTCACCTATTTCGACAAGTCCGTCACCGAGCTTACCATCGCCGAGAGCGCCTATCTCGCCTCCCTGCCGAAGGGGCCGTCGAACTACCATCCCTTCCGCCACCCGGACGCCGCGCTGGAGCGCCGCAACTGGGTGATCGACCGCATGGTCGAGAACGGCTATGTCACGCAGAGCGACGGCGCGGAAGCCAAGGCCCAGCCGCTCGGCGTCACGCCGCGCCACCGCGGGACCTACCTCTTCGCCTCCGATTATTTCTCGGAGGAAGTCCGCCGCCAGATCATCGACCGCTACGGCGACAACGCCCTTTACGAAGGCGGCCTTTCGGTCCGCACCTCGCTCGACCCGCGCATCCAGGTCGCGGCCCGCAAGGCGCTGCAGCACGGCCTCCTGAGCTATGACGAGCGCCGCGGCTTCCATGGGCCCATCAAGACCATCGAGGTCGGCGGCGACTGGGGCCCGGCGCTCGCCAAGGTCGACGCCTTCTCCGACGTGCCGGAATGGAAGCTCGCGGTCGTCCTCGCCGTCGACGACAACGGTGCCGATATCGGCCTGCAACCGAGCAAGGAGGCGTCCGGCAAGGTCGTCGCCGAGCGCGTGACCGGCCGCATCGAGGCCAAGAACATGAGCTGGGCCTATCGCTCGGCCAAGGGCGACCGCAAGACGGCGAAGTCCCCGGCGGGCGTCTTCGAGGTCGGCGACGTCGTCTATGTCGAGCCGACCGAGGACGGCAACTCCTACCGCCTGCGCCAGCCGCCGAAGGTCCAGGGCGGCCTCGTCGCCATGGATCCGCATACCGGCCGCGTGCTCGCCATGGTCGGCGGCTTCTCCTACGGCCAGTCGGAATTCAATCGCGCCACGCAGGCGATGCGCCAGCCGGGTTCGTCCTTCAAGCCCTTCGTCTACGCCGCCGCGCTCGACAACGGCTACACGCCCGCCTCGGTGATCCTCGACGCGCCCTTCGAGATGGTCTCGGGCGGCCAGGTCTGGCGCCCGCAGAACTACGGCGGCGGCTCGGCAGGCCCCTCGACGCTGCGCCTCGGCATCGAGCGCTCGCGCAATCTGATGACCGTTCGCCTCGCCAACGACATGGGCATGAACCTCGTCGCCGAATATGCCGAGCGCTTCGGCATCTACGACAAGATGCTGCCCGTTCTGGCAATGTCGCTCGGCTCGGGCGAGACGACCGTGATGCGCATGGTCTCGGCCTATGCCGTGCTCGCCAATGGCGGCAAGCAGATCAAGCCCTCGCTGATCGACCGCATCCAGGACCGCTACGGCAAGACGATCTTCCGCCACGAGGAACGCACCTGCGAGAACTGCAACGCCAACGACTGGGAAAACCAGTCGGAGCCGGAGCTGGTAGACAACCGCGAGCAGGTGCTCGACCCGATGACCGCTTACCAGATCACCTCAATGATGGAAGGCGTCGTCACGCGCGGCACCGCCGCCGGCAAGATCAAGCTCGACCGCCCGACGGCCGGCAAGACCGGCACGACCAACGACGAGAAGGACGCCTGGTTCGTCGGCTATACGCCGGACCTCGTCGCCGGCCTCTATATCGGCTTCGACAACCCGGCCCCGCTCGGCCGCGGCGGTACCGGCGGCTCGCTCTCCGCGCCGATCTTCAACGAGTTCATGCAGGCCGCCGTCGAAGGCACGCGCCCGACGAAGTTCATCGTGCCGGAAGGCATGAAGTTCATCGCCGTCAACCGCAAGACCGGCATGCAGGCCTATGAGGGCGACCCGGACACGATCATGGAAGCCTTCAAGCCCGGCACCGGCCCGGCCGACGTCTTCTCCGTCATCGGCGGCGACGAATATGCGACGCCCGAAGAAATCCTGAAGAGCTCGCCGCAGGCCAACCAGGCCGTGACAGGCGGCAGCGGCGGACTGTTCTGATACGCTTCTTGGCCCAGCTCCATCGGGGCTGGGCGACTGCTTCGATTGTTATGTTCAGCAAGCAGCTCGGAGTTGGGATTGAAACGGAAAACTAACCGGCGATTGGCGGTCGCGGCATTGGCCGTTCCTGTCGGTTATTTTCTTTTCCTTGAGATGCTGCTTCTTATCGGCCTTTCTACCGTCGGGGAAGATTCCTTGAGGGAGATAGTGCATCGTATCGAAAATCTATTGAAACTGTCCGTGAATCTGTTGTTTCTGGCTGAATTTCTTTTGGCTCCGTTCTTGTTTTTGTTTGCCTTTAATTACCTCTGGGTTTCTTTTCGTTCTATCGCGCCCCTTGAGTATGAGCAGGTCGTAGCCAACTTCCCTCTGCTTTTCTGGGACGAGCTGGTTGCAGAGCAGAAAGCCAAGCGTGAAGCCGTTCCGTTGAGGCCATCGACGTAACAATACCAGCCAGATCGGCCGCTATGCCATTGGAGGAGCCCGCCGGCTTGCCTCGTTCACGCGGGGCTTTACATCCGCGCCCGCCCTCTCTATTTCGGGGCCACCGAAACCTGAAGCATCGAAGAAACGGACATGCGCGCGGAAATCGAGAATATCGTCGACGAAATCAAGCAGGCCATAAGCCTGCTGAGGAGGCATCTTTGACTGGGATCAGGCGGTAAGACGACTGGACTGGTTGAACAACAAGGCGGAGGATCCCACCCTCTGGAACGATGCCCAGGAAGCCCAGAAGCTGATGCGCGAGCGCCAGCAGCTTGACGAGGGCATCAACGGCGTGAAGGCCATCGAGCAGCAGCTCCGGGACAATGTCGAGCTGATCGAGCTCGGCGAGGAAGAGGGCGACGCTTCGATCGTCAAGGACGCCGAGGAAGCGCTGAAGGTGCTCAAGGCCGAGGCCGCGCGCAAGCAGGTCGAGGCCATGCTTTCGGGCGAGGCGGACGGCAACGACACCTATCTCGAAGTGCATTCGGGCGCCGGCGGCACGGAAAGCCAGGATTGGGCGAACATGCTCCTGCGCATGTACACCCGCTGGGCGGAACGCTCCGGCTACAAGGTCGAGCTGCTGGAAATCCACGACGGCGAAGAGGCCGGCATCAAGTCCGCGACCATGCTCGTCAAGGGCCACAATGCCTATGGCTGGCTCAAGACCGAATCGGGCGTGCATCGCCTGGTGCGCATCTCGCCCTATGACAGCAATGCGCGGCGCCACACCTCGTTCTCGTCGATCTGGGTCTATCCGGTCGTCGACGACACGATCAACATCGAGGTGAACGAGAGCGACTGCCGCATCGACACCTATCGTTCGTCGGGCGCCGGCGGCCAGCACGTCAACACGACCGACTCGGCCGTGCGCATCACGCATATCCCGACCGGCATCGTGGTCGCCTGCCAGCAGGAACGCTCGCAGCACAAGAACCGCGCCAAGGCGTGGGACATGCTGCGCGCCCGTCTCTACGAGGCGGAGCTGAAGAAGCGCGAGGATGCCGCCAACGCCGAATCCGCCTCCAAGACGGACATCGGCTGGGGCCATCAGATCCGCTCCTACGTGCTGCAGCCCTACCAGCTCGTCAAGGATCTCAGGACCGGCGTCGAAAGTTCGGCTCCGTCGGATGTGCTCGACGGCAAGATCGACGAGTTCATGGAAGCTGCGCTCGCCCACCGCGTCAATGGCGGTGCGGACGCGGTCGTCGACGACCTGAACTGAGACCTGCCGGATACGACATGGAAAACGGGCGCTTCGGCGCCCGTTTTCAGTTCGTCGCGCGCTCGACCTTGATCTCGCCGAGATCGTCGATCAGCACGGTCCAGCTTTCGGGCTCGGCGGCCTTGGGATCGGTCTTCAGGTAGACGGTGGCGAAGAGGCCGGGCTCGGCGGTGATGCCGGAGGAGTTTTCCGGGCGGATGTCGGTCACGTAGGGCTTCAGCGCCGAGAATTCCTCGAGGACTGTCGAGGAGGCGATCTTCGGGCCGTCGTCGGTCGCCTCGATCTGCTGGAGATGGACCTGCGCCGTGCCGTCCGGCTGGCGCACGGCGGCGAGCTTGTAATAGCCGCGGCGCATCGTACCTTCCGCGGCATCCTCGGCGGGCTCCTCCCAGAAGCCGGTGCTCACGACGAAGGTAACGGTTTCCGGAACGGGCGTCTCGTCCGCGGCGAAGGCGGCGGAGCCGGTGAGGAGGAGGAAGGCGAGGGCGCTGGCGAGCCGGTGCCGTCTCATGGCGAACTCCTGTCCTGATGCTGTCGCACCGTCAGTAATCGAATTGTTCGGCAAGAATCCGGTCGGACCAGGAATGATCCGGATCGGAGAGGATGCGCGCGGAAAGGCCGATCGATTCCGCGATGCGCACCGTCGTCACGGACTTGACCTCGGTATTGTCGGCGACCGCGTTGACCGGACGCTTCTCCGCCTCCAGCACCTCGATCTCCACCGTCACCTTGTTGGGCAGCAGCGCGCCGCGCCAGCGGCGGGGCCGGAAGGCGCTGACGGGCGTCAGGGCGAGGAGCGGGGCCTCCAGCGGCAGGATCGGGCCGTGGGCGGAAAGGTTGTAGGCTGTCGAGCCTGCCGGCGTCGCCAGAAGGAGGCCGTCGCAGATCAGCTCCTCCAGCCGCACGCGCCCGTCGACGCTGACGCGCAGCTTGGCGGCCTGGTAGGACTGGCGGAAGAGGTAGACCTCGTTGATGGCGAGCGCCCGGCGCTCCTGGCCGCTCGCATCGCCTGTCGTCATCTCCAGCGGGCGGAAGGCGTTTTCCACCGCGCCGTCGATTCGCCCCGCAAGGTCCTTCGTGTCGAAGCGGTTCATCAGGAACCCGACCGAGCCGCGGTTCATGCCGTAGACGGGCTTGCCGGAATTCATCGTCGTGTGCAGCGTCTGCAGCATGAAGCCGTCGCCGCCGAGCGCCACGATCACGTCGGCCTCCTCCGGGTCCGTATTGCCGTAGATGGCGATCAGCTCGTCGCGCGCTTCCTGTGCTTCGGGGGCCTGCGAGGCCACGAAGGAGAAGGAGGTGAAATTACGCGTCATGCCCTGATCCGCATCCTCGCTGCAAAGCCTCGTCCGGGTGCCGCCCGCTTTCCACGCCACAGTTCCCTGTGCCCGCGCGATTCCCCCGCAGACGCGCTTCGCGCATATGCCGGAATTGCCCGGGCCGGTCTTTGTCGCATGCCTTTACGGCACGCGCATCTGAAAAATATGACAGGGATGCCGGTGAAGGGCGCCGCCGGCAGGTCGTACTCAGGATTTTCCGCCGGCCTGCGCCTCGAGGCGCTTGAGCACGGCCTGTCCCGCGGCGGCCGCCTGGAGCGGATTGGCGAAGGGGCCGTTCACCGGATAGGTGACGCCGCGATAGGTCAGCGCGAAGAAATAACGTCCCTTGCTGTCCTTCTCCACCGTGACCTTGGAAACCGGTTCCTTGTCTGCCGCCACGTCCGTTCCTCCGCATGATCGCCCCGCGCCATGCCGCCATCGGCAGCGATCGCAGGACAGGTGCCCCAGGGCACCGGGTTCGAGCTACAGACGCCTATAGGACAGGTGAGGGCGCACGGCAATGCGCCGAAGCTGATGGAATTGCCCGTCAGGCACGCAGCTTCCACAGGGGCGACCTGTTCGCGGCCTGTCTGGAGACCTAACCAGCCCGGCCATGCCGCAGGCCGTCGCATCGGCGCGCCATGATCATCGTCGCGATGGCCAGCCGTTCCTCGACGGCATCGCGCTCGGCGATCATCGTGCGCAGCGCTTCCAACGCGTCTCCATTGTGAAGCGCAAGAATCTCGGCTGCTTCCTCGCGCCCGGTGGGTGAACGGAACACGGTCATTGCAGCCGCAGCTCCAATTGTTTCTTGCCCTTCAGCACATAGAGCGGCTTGGCGACGGCCGCGGCCTTGCGCTGGAGTTCGAGACGGTTCTGCATCTGCCGCTCCCGCAGCGACCGGCAGGCTTCAAGGATGGCATTTCCACGTTCGAGCGTATCGTTCCGCATCATCGTATCCTCCGATGTTCTCTTTATGTTCTGATTTTCGACAAACGTCAAGAGACGGATCGGCAAGCCGGCCGGAAGAGGAGAGGCAGCCTCAAAGCGTGGTGCGAACGAAATGGGAAACGTTCCGCACGGCCTGCTGCGTATAGGCGCCATGGTTTTGCGTGAAGTCCCAGACGAGGGCGCAGGCGAAGGCGAAGACGGCGATGACGTATCTCATGGGCACCCCGGAAACGAGAGGAATGCGCTGAAGGAAACGATCGGAAAAGGTCCGAACCATGAGGTCCGGCCTTTTCGCGCATGGTGGAGCCTCTCACGAGCGAAGTCCATTTAAATTTAGATTTTTCTCATGAACGGCCGGCGAATACCTAACGGAAGGATAAGGAACCGGCGCACAGGCAGCGAAAGCGTGCCGCGACGGTACAAATCCACATTCATGTAAGGAAAAGTGGTGCCCCCACCAGGACTCGAACCCGGGACCCCCTGATTACAAATCAGTTAGCCTAAGGGTTCTTTAAGTTTCATACCGGGTCCTTTGGTTCCGTGCAATATCTGAAAAGGCTTGCAAATCCGGCATTTTGTGTTTCTTTTGGTTCCTTCTGATTTCGCCAGTGCCCAGCGCTTTCGTTGCCCAGATGTTGCCCGGAGGGAAGATGCCAAAAGAAAACCTCACTGATCGCCGCCTCCGCGCGCTGAAGCCAGCGCCCGCCGGCACCGACCGATACGAGATACAAGATGGAATTGTGCCGGGTCTTCTCATCCGTGTCACTGAAGCCGGC
Source organism: Shinella sp. R2-11 (assembly GCF_055330205.1). Classification (NCBI taxonomy): domain Bacteria; kingdom Pseudomonadati; phylum Pseudomonadota; class Alphaproteobacteria; order Hyphomicrobiales; family Rhizobiaceae; genus Shinella; species Shinella sp. R2-11. The sequence goes on from NZ_JBVAPC010000008.1 coordinate 279,731, forward strand.
AAGAAATCCTTCGCGCTGCTGGCGCGCTTCCCAGGCAAATCGAATCCTACTCGCCGCCTGATCGGTGAATACGGTGCGATCTCGCTCGAGGACGCTCGCACCACTGCGCGAGCCTGGATCGAAATGGTGGGGAAAGGTGTTGATCCGAAGGTCCAGCTTGCCGAAGCCAAGTCCAAGGAAGTTGAACGTCAAGGCCACACATTGGGGAAAGCGGTCGAGACCTATATCGAAACCGCTGTTATCGGGCCTGATCCCGACAAGCCCCTTCTCCGTCAAGGCTTGGAGGTTGCTCGCTGCCTCCGGTTGGAGTTCGTGAATGATCGGATAGACCCGCGGCCGGGCAAGAAGAAGCGCGAAGGCCTTGGCAAGAGGCCGATTTCCGGCATCACGAAATCAGACATCATGCAGATCATCGACGATGCCATCGCGCGCGGCTCGAAGACGATGGCGCATAACCTTCTTGCCTATGGCCGAGCGTTCTTCAATTGGGCGGTGGATTCGGAGAAGTATGGGATCGAGGCATCGCCGTGCGACCGTATCAAGCCGAAGAAGGCGATCGGGAAGAAGAACAAGCGATCGCGAATTCTGGATGACGACGAGATAGCAGCGTTCTGGGAGGCCACTGAGATCATGGGCTATCCCTACGGCTCCGCCTATAGGGTGCTGCTCCTTTCGTGCTTGCGCCTAAATGAGGTAGCGGAAGCGCCACGAACAGAGCTGCGCTTGGACAAGAAAATGTGGTCGATAACGAAGGAACGGATGAAGATGAAAAATCCCCATCACGTTCCGCTGAGTGATCTGGCTTTGGATGTGTTTTCCAGCCTGCCACAGTTCAGCGAAGGTCCATATCTCTTCACCACGACGAACGGTGCCAAGCCTCTCAATGGCTTCTCTAAGGCCAAGGCTCGTCTGGATCGCGAAATGCTCGCGGCGCTGAAGCGTAGAGCCGTGCAGGAGGGGCGCGACCCCGAAGCCGTGACTTTGCCGCCATTCGTCAATCACGATCTCCGCCGAACCGCTCGAACTTGGCTGTCAGGATTGAAGGTTCCGAAGGTGATTGCGGAGATGATCCTCGCCCATCTGCAAAAGGATATGGATGCCGTCTACGATCAATGGGCCTTCATTGAGGAGCGGCAGAACGCGCTTCAGCGATGGGCCGATCGGGTTCGTTCGGTCGTCGAGCCAGGTCCGGTCAACGTCGTCTCGCTGGACGGTAGGCGCTCGAGTCTTTGACTCCACGTCAACAATTATTGTATTCAGGGCTTGGTAGATGCCTGCAACTTGGCGTCTGGTTTTTTCGAATATTGGCTATTCCTCAAAATCAGACGCCAAGTTGCACGCCGCTTCCTGACTTCACAGGGAGCACAGTGGCATGCGTCTACTTTCTGCTGAAGGCCTGAAGGCCAAGGGCATCGATTTCTCAAAAACACAGCTCTGGCGCCTCACAAGGGCAGGGAAGTTTCCGCGGCCGGTCTCTATCGGCTTGAAGCGGCGTGCTTGGGTTGAAAATGAAATCGATCAGTGGATTGTCCAGCGTATCGAGGAGCGGGACGGGTCAGGGCGGGCTTGATCCTTTGCCGAATACGATGGATATTGAAGCCAGAAGGTTCCCATTGATTCGTAATGGAGCCGGATGAACCAAAGGAGAAGCCTAGCGACCTCTGCCTAAGACTACGCAAGCCAGCATCCCGGCACATAGGAGTCCGACACGTCTGCGCATTGCATTGGTCATGTAAGATCGAGAGCAAATCTCATCGTGCATAGCCGTGCGTGTGTATTCAGGACCGATGCGAGCCAGGCTGGTATGAAGAGGCAAGGTTATGAGGCTCATTTCTCCCGCAGGGCTGCGCGAAAAAGGCATCGTCTTTTCGAAGAGCCAGCTCTATCGGCTTATGAAAGCCGGAAGATTCCCCAAAACAATTCAGGTCGGTCTCAAGCGCGTTGCTTGGGTTGAGGCCGAAATCGACGAATGGATCAAGGAGCGCGTCGCCGACCGTGATCGGAGCGCTGCATGATTGGCGCCGATCACGAACACAGCGATTCCGTCGTCGTCGCCGCTCAGTGGCTTGCCGATCAGCGCCAGCCACCGCATCCCATTGTTCCAGCGCTGAAGGAACGGTTCGGATTGTCGGCCCTTGAAGCGTGCGAGGCGATCGCCAGGGCACGTCAGATGACGATCTGCCGGAAGGCATTCGGATGAGGAGGCGAGCTCGGCCCTTCGCAGCTCGTCCACCAAAGGGCAATCAGTCTACGCAGCTCGGGCTTTTCGAAGAGCCGCCGGTGATGATCACGCGCCAATACCGGTGCAGATCATGCGGCTATCAGGGGCCTTATAGGACTCCGGTTGTCGAACCGGCGCGCATCGATTGCTGCAAATGCGGAGGTCGCGTTCGGTGACCAGCCGCGACTACCAGAATATCAATGATCGATTTTTCAAGATCGACGTGGCGGCCGCCCGGGCCGCATGTGCGCTGGGATTGAACCCGGCCGCGGCTTACCTTGTTCTCGCCAGTGGAACACAGAAGGATCATCGAACAACGGCATGGTCTGCCAAGGCCGTGTACGAGCGAACTGGCATGCATGGCACGAAAGCTAAGGAAGCGATCCTGCAGCTCGCCGGCGCCGGGCTGTTGCGTATTGTCAGGGATGGCACTCGTCCACTGTACGAGCTGAATGCTTTTCAAGACCTTGCGCCGGAGGAAGCCTGGCTGCCCCAATCGTTCGTCGGAGCTGCGTCGGACAGCACCAGCGCCATCCGATTTTTCAGACGACAGAGGAGCGCCGGGCCTCTGCTCGCGATGCTCGACGTCTACGGCCGCACCAACATGGACGTTTCCTGCGGTATGGACTGGCGGCAGCCTAGCAACCCCAAACTTCTGTATCAGAAGCGGACGATCCGCGTGACAAATGACTATCGCGTCCATGGTTTTGTGGCACGCGAGTGGGCGGATGGCGATCTGCATTTCGACACACTCAATCAGCTCGTCCAGGCGAAGCAAATCGCCGTTGTTCCGCATATCGTCGAGCACAGCGGGAGCGATGCGGAAATTGTCACCCCTATTGGGCTTGGCTGGAACTCTCGCGACTGGGAGAACCGGATTGGCGCGGCGATGGCGACGGCCGGTCAGGCGATGGTTCGGAATGTCGAATTTAAGCCCGGCGAGATCATTATTCCCTTCCGCAAGCACGATGCCGATATAGAGGTTGTCGGCATCGTCCGGCCGTTCCTGCTGCCGACCACGGCTCCGACACTGAAGTGGGCGGAGAAGAAGGCCGGTTGGACCGCCGACGCCAACCATTACGCCGCCTTGGCGGAGAGCTTCCTCCACTGACGAAGCCAATCGAAATCTTCCGACATTAAGAGCCAAGGCCAATCTTCCGACATTAAGAGATTTCCTCGCTTTCCGACATTAAAGAGATAATAAGGGGACGTTAAAGGCTATGATTATTTCGAGCTTCGCTCTCCATAATCATAAGCCACGGGAGGAGATCACGCTTCGCGCGATCCTCACGCCGGTCCCACGGCTGAATGCGAGCAAACCCGCATAAGTCATTACGACAGCGAAACAATTCGCTTTTTTGCGCCATTTCAAGCTCCAAGCAGGGGGGTCCACCACCTAACATCCGGCTTCAAGACCCTGATCAGCAAAGCCTTTCAGCAATTCGGCAGGCACCCAAGCCGTACAACTGAAGGGGGTAAAGATGCCGGATTGTGGTGTCTCGATCGAGCGGGAGCCTCGTGCGCGTAGGGAATTCCATGCCGATGCCTTGCCCATGGCATCTGAACGGCATAAAGCCGGGAGCAACTGATACGGTATCAGGTGGTTTAAAGACGGATGATGTTGCCAAAGCCCTGAAAAACAGCGATATTGCACGTGCATTGTCTCCAACGATGCTATCGCAACCGCTCACCGGGCAACCCTCGGGCAACTTGGGGAGCGGACCAGGCATCTGAGGAGGCGAGATAGTCGGTTGAGCGATGGCAATCGGCGCGAAGTGGCAACAGGAGACAAGTGCTATGCCCACGAAGGTTCAGGTCCATCGCGTCAACGGCGAAATCTACAACATGGACGGGATTGATGCCCGTGACGCCGTTCGCAACCATCCCGAGGAATACTCGTTCACGCCGTTCCCGGCCGATGTGCAGAAGGCGGCCCGCAAGGATCGCTCCATCGTGCCGTACGTCACGCCGGAGAGCTATCGCACCGGCTCCAATCCCTGGATGGACGGCTTCGTGACGATCCCGAAGGGATGAAGGCATGGTGCTGGCGGCTTAGCCACACCTGCCGCAGGGCCGGCGCACAATGGTAGCTCTTCGCACCCCCACCCCCCTCTTTCTCTGCCGCCGCCGTTCGGGCGGGGGTGGGGGGCAAAATTTGCGCGCGTTGCTGCAGATCCACCCTCACACACGGGTCCTGACCTTCCAGAATTCGGGGTCCATATTTTTCAAACCTTGGAAGTTTCGCCCATGGTTAGCGGCGAGGATAAATCGTCATGGTGAAGCTCCCGACCCTCCAGCCGCGCGGCGCAACGATCCGTGGCCCCGTTTCATCGATCAGCGGCGCCGACGTCGCGAATCCATACCAGATGGTGGCGAGCGCGTTCGACGCCGCAGGCCAGTTCCTGAATGCTAAGGCTCAGGATGATGCCCGGATTGCTGGTCAGAACGCCGTCTATACCGACGAGCACGGTAATCCGAAGGTGGACCTGAAGCCGAACTTCAGCGAGCAGAACCGGATTTACAATCGGACGGCAACGCAATCCCTAATCGCGCGTCTCGCGCCCGAAATACGAACGGCGGCGGCCAGCCAAGCACGGGAGGCAAATGGCAATCCTGAAACCTTCAGGGCGAGTTGGAAGGCGTATCGAGATCAGATGATGATCAACGCGCCGAACAAGGAGCTTCGAGGGCCGATTGAGGTGATGTTGGATGAAACTGGCACGCTTCAGTTTGAAGGCATTCAGCAACAGAAGTTTCAGGCCGACATGCAGAGCTCTAAGCGGGAGATGCTGGCGGAGCGCAACTATCTGATGGATACCGTTGCCTCGTTGGCGATGCAGGGTGGCCACGATACGCCCGAGTTCAACGCCGCCGTGGCGAAGATCAACTCACTGAATGATGAACTCGCCGGCAACCCCGTGTTCGCCTACAGCCCGCGCGAAGCCGAGATCGAGATGAAGAGCTTCAGCGGGCGGGTGAAGGCCGAAAGCATGATCGGGGAGATCGATCGGGCAGTTGAGGCCGGTGGCATCGTCGAGGCGTTGAAAATCCGCGATCGCTTCCGCTCGGAGGTTCCCGAAGGTGTCTCACCTGCGGACGCGCGGACCTACTATGGCATCGCGAGTGCACGCATCAAGGGCTACCAAGCGGAGAAGAGGGCCGTCCTGAAGACCGTCGTCGACGAGGCGAGGAAGGTCGAGAAAGGCCTCGAGGCCGGCACCGTTGATGTGAATTCCACGGATATCCCGCGTCTCGCCACCGAGCTCTCCCGCGCCGGCGATCCCGGTGCCGGTCTGAAGCTTCTCGCGGCGCGTCGGAAGAAAATCTTCGCCGATGCCACGAATGAGCAGCAGGTTGACATGGCCGAACGCGCCTATGGCGAGAGAATGCGCCCGGCGCCGTCTCGATACAATCGGCCCGTATCGTTTAGCCCGGACATGTCGAGCGACATGCAGTCGGCGATGAACCACTATATCGCGCGGGGCGTGCCGCCGATGCTGGCCGCTGGCATTGTCGGCAATCTGGTGCAGGAATCCGGCCTCAATCCGAACGCCCGGAACCGCGGCGACGGCAACGACGGCTCGGATTCCATCGGCATCGGTCAGTGGAATGGCAATCGTGCCCGCGCCCTCAAGGCATTTGCGGCGAGCCAGGGCGCATCTCCGTTCGATCTCGCCACCCAGCTTGATTTCGTGCTTCACGAGTTGGAAACGACGGAAGGCGCAGCCTACCAGCGCCTGAAGTCGGCGAAAACGGTCGATGAAGCCACGGCCGCCATGATCGGTTTCGAGCGGCCGCGAGGTTGGTCCGCTGCCAATCCGCGCGGTGGGCACGGATGGGGCAATCGTCTCGCTGCCGCGATGAAGGCCGCCGAGATGAAAGGGCTGAAGGGAGAAGCGCTCGCCGTCAGCGGGGATTTCCCGGTCACCGACGACGAGGCGAAGGCTATGAGCACGGAATTCGCCAGCGATGTTCGCGCGATCATTCCCGATATCGAGGCCGGCATCAAGTCCGGCTTGCCCTTCGAAAGCGACAAGCTCGATCTCCTGACCCGCCAGATGGTGTTCGTCAACGACCAGGACCTCCGGAGCCAGGTCGCCGACATGCTGGAGCGGAACTCGCAAATCCTCGCCGCGCAGTCCGCGCCGTTGGAGGAAGTCGAGGCTGCCGTCGGCGTGTTGCGTTCCGACATGTCGAAGAATGGGGCGACGGCCACGAAGCTCGCCCTTGCCGAAGGGTTGGAGGCTTCCGCCAAGGCAAAACGCCAGGCACTCGACAATGACGCTATCGGGTATGGTCAGAGCCAGGGCCTTGTCGGCGAAATGCCCGCCATCGACATGCAGAATCCGTCCTCTTATGCGTCGACCCTTCAGCAGTTCCAGCGCGGCGTCGACGTGATGCAGGCGACCGGGCAGGTGGCGAACATCTCCGCCTTTCGGCCGGCGCAGGAAGACGCTTATGCCCTGATGTGGCAGACCGCGGCGCCGGAACAGCTTTCGGCGATGACGAACGCGATGGCGTCCAGCCTGTCACCGGAAACGCTCCGGGCGACCTTGACCCACGGCGAAGCCAAGAACGCCCTTGGCGGGGCCGCAATGTCCACCAATCCCGCAATCCACGCGGAGGCGATGAAGCAGCTTGATATCCTCAGCGTGAACACGCCGATGACGGATATCGAGGCCACCTTCGGCAAGGATGTCACCGATCGCCTTCAGGACTGGCAGGGCCGGGTCCGATATTTCACCGCCGAGGAAACGGCGAAGTGGCTCCAGCAGCGGAATGATCCGAAATGGCTGGAACGGGTGAAGCCCCTCATCAGCGCCGGCGAGAAGGAAGCCCGTAAGGTGCCGGCGAGCGAGGTCATTTCCCTGCTCGATACGAACAGCTTCTGGGATGCACAGGGGCCGCGGGACGATCTCACCGAACGCATGATGCTGAACGACTTCACCAGTCTGATGGGCGAGCGCAACGGTAGCCTCGATGACGTCGGCAAGGCAAAACAGCAGGCCGTGGAGCGGATGAAGAAGACTTGGGGTGTGACTTCGGTTTACGGGGATCGCGCCGGTCGCCTCATGCCCTATCCGCCGGAGCAGTTCTATCCGGCGGTCGGAAACTCGCATCGATGGATGGAGCTCGAGCTTCAGGACATGGCGGCGACGCGGAACCTGCCCGTCGATAGCCTGTCGCTCGTCGCCGATCGGAAGACGCAGGATGCCGCGATGCGGGGCGAGGCGCCCGGCTATCTGATTTCGGTGATCGACCCCGAAACGGGAATGCAGGACCTCATGACCGACGAGAACGGCCAGGTGCTCCGCCATTACTTCGATCCGGATACCGCGCAGCAGCGGGAAGCGGCGGCCGCCACCGAAGCGCGTCGCACCCGGAACGATCCCTGGTTGGTGCTCGGGGAAGGAACCGCCCTCGGCCCGCTTTATCTCGGTGGGGCGGATGAGGCGGATCTGCAGAACCGCGATCAGCGTATCGGGGAAATTGTCGGTGAGCGTCGCCAGCGGCTCGAAAAGAAGCGGGAAACGCGCGAGGCGCTGAAGCGCGACGGAATCCCGGGGGAGAACTGACATGCCAACGATTGCCGATGAATTCGTGCCGTTGCGCACCCTGGACCCCAAGCCGTCGGAGAAGGAAGCATCTGATCCATCGGCGCTCGAAATCCTGCGCGCCGCCGGCGTGTCCGCGAACATGCCTTTCCGTGTCGGGCGGTATGTCGCCAACCGGGCGAACGTGACGGCCGAAGCCGACTATGACCCCTTCAGCGACATCAAGGGCACGAAATACGAGTCCGATCCGGTGCGCTTCGCCTATTCCCGGAACAGCGACGAGACTCTGGCCATCATGCGGGAGTGGGATCAGGACGAAGAGGCGCGCGGCGTTCTGTCTCGCTCGGGTTGGGGCGGCACCGTTGCGATGATCGGCATGGGGATGGCAGACCCGACGATATTCCTGCCGGTGGCGAAGGTGTTCTCTGGCGCGGCCGCCGGGGCGAATGCTCTCCGCCTCGGCGCCGACGTTGCTCTCGCAGGTGCCGCCGGTGCAGCGATCAGCGAGGCCGGCATGATGGCGACGACACCAGAGATGACGGCCGGCGACTTCGCGATGAACGTCGGCACGGCCACCGTGCTCTCCGGTATCCTCGGTGCCGGTGCCGGCGCGTTGTTGTCGCGGGCGGAGCGGAAGGCGATCGAGGTCAAACTTCATCAGGATCGCGTTGACTGGGGCGACGATATCGCGGTCGCCACGAATCCGCAGTCCGCAGGCGCGGCCGCCGCCGACACTCGGGATGTTCAGCTCGTCAAGACGCCGCTCGATTTCCTCCCGGGAGGCGATCCCCTCGGCCGGCTTTCGCCCACTCGTCGCGTCCTGAATTCCCCCTTCCAGTCTGCCCGCCGCGCGCTCGTTGATCTGGCGGAAACGCCATATCTGTTCGAGGGGAATGCGGAAGGCCGCGCGGTGACCTCTGGGCCTGCCCTCGATCGCCTCATGAAGCTCTCGATCCGGCAGGCGCGCGTCGGTCTCTCTGACACCTTGGAAAGCGCCTTCGCGAAATACCGCTTGGGGCAGGCCGATGCCAACGTAATGCAGCGTGCGATGCTCGGCATTGACGATATACGCGGCGCGACCGGCGGCAAGATGACCCGGCAGGAATTCAAGACGGCAATCGATGAGGCTCTGCGCAGCGGTGATGTCCATCAGGTGCCGGAGGTCGCGGAGGTGGCTTCCTTCATTCGGAGCAACATCCTGAACCCCTGGCGGGATCGCGCCATCAAGGCGGGCCTGTTGCCCGACGGGACCGAGCCGGAGACAGCGGCATCCTACATGATGCGGAGTTGGAGCAAGGAGAAGCTGACGGCGCAGCGGCCGGCGGCCGTGGAGCGTTTCACCGACTGGCTCGCAAGCGAACAGGGCCGGAAGGCATCCATCCAGAACACCCTTGCCGATCTCGGGCAGAAGCTCGACGAGGCGGAGACACGGATTCTCCAGCTTGAGCGAAAGGCCCAAGGGGGCGGCCCAGAGCATATTGCCGCGCGTGCGGAAGCAGACGCGCTGCGCGGACAGATCGAGACCCAGTTGACGCAGTGGCAGGGGAAGAGCGCGCGGGAAGCTCTCTCGGCGATGAAGGTGCGAGATGGTACGGGCGCGCGCGCTGCGGGGGCTGCCCGGCTGACATCGGCCGACAAGGCGGTCTCTGCCTCGTTGCGGCGCATCGTGGGTAGCGACCGGAACCTATCGCGCGCCGAGCTCCGTAGCCGCGCCAATGAGATCGTCGACCGTATTCTCGGCAATCCCGATGGCCGCCTCCCGTACGATGACGCCTCGGGGCCGTCGGCGGGCGTGCGCGAGGGGGATGCCCGCGGGCCGCTTGCCTCCCGCGAATTCATGATCCCGGATGAGATGATCCGCGACTTCCTCGACACCGACGTCGAGCGCACATTGCATCGCTTCCTCGACACCATCGTTTCCGACGTTCTGCTGACCGAGCGCTTCGGCGACGTCGACATGCTCGAAACCTTCCGCAAGCTCCGTGACGAGCACGCCACACTGTCGGAGGCGGCAAAATCGGAGAAGGCGCGGGCGAAGCTCAAGGCGCAATACGATGCCACCGTCGCCGACCTCGCCGCGATACGAGATCGGGTGCGGGGCACCTACGGCAACACGACGGACCCGCGCATGCGCTTCATGGGACGGATGGCGGCGGCAGCGCAGAAGCTGAACCAGATGACCGACATGGGCGGCGTGGTGTTGTCGTCCATACCGGACATCGCGGGAACCATCTTCCATTACGGCTTCACGAAATCGCTCCGCCACCAGACGGCTCCGCTGACGCGGCTGCTTGGCAGTAAGGAGATGAAGGAGCTCGCGAAGTCCTCCAAGCGGGAACTCCGGGCATTCGGGATCGGGGTGGAGACCGTCCTTCAGGCGCGCAACACGGCGATATCGGATGTGACGGACATGTATGCGCCGACGAGCCGTTGGGAGCGCGGAATCGACAAGGCCAGCAACGCATTCTTCATCGCCAACGGCCTTTCTCCGTGGACAGACGGAGTGCAGAGAATAGCCGGCACCGTGGCGATGGATCAGTTCAGCCAGGCGATCGAGGCCTCCGTCGCCGGCAAGGCGAGTAAGCTGCAGATCCGAAAGCTCGCGGAGGCGGGGATCGATTCCGATCTGGTCGGGCGCATCTGGAAGGAGCTTTCGGCCGAAGGTGGTTCTGATGTCGTCGACGGCGTTCGCCTTTCGAACACCGGGACATGGAAGGACACAGGCGCGCGCGATGCGTGGGAGGGCGCCATTGCCCGTGACGTCGACATGATGGTCTTGAGCCCCGGTCAGGAGAAGAGCCTATGGTCGAGCCGCAACCCGGCCGTCGCCCTCTTGCTGCAATACAAGACGTTCGTCATGGCGGCGACGGAGCGCATCCTTTTCCGAGGTCTCCAGGCGCGCGACGCGCAGGTTCTTCAGGGCTTCGTCGCGCTGACCGCTCTCGGCATGCTGGGGGAATATGCGTATTCGGCGGCCAGCGGCCGCGACGCGCCGAACACGGCCGGCGGTTGGGTCAAGGCTGGCTTGAGCCGGAGCGGCGCACTCGGCTGGATCGAGGAAGTCAACGCGATCTCGTCGAAGTGGACCGGCGGCCAGCGTGATCTCTATCGGCTGATCGGGGCGACGGGCGAAGGCTCTCGTTATCAAAGCCGCGAGATGCTTGGCATCCTGCTCGGCCCGACAGCGAACAAGATCGAGGGTGTGCTGAAGGCCGGGGCCAACGCGGCGACCGTCAACAAGGCCGGGGAGAGCAACTGGAGCAGCGCTGATACGCGCCGTCTCCGCCGCCTCGTTGCCGGGCAGAACCTGTTATATCTCCGGCGGCTGTTCGACCAGATCGGGGAGGAATGACGATGGGAAACGACGACCGGATCGCGGTGCGGGCGCGACAACTCTTTCCAGGACCAACCTATCCCATAGCGATTTCGGGTGTGCCGGAGATTCCGGGCCTTCGGCACGATGGTCAGCGGTGGGTCGATGAGACCCGGCCGGACAGGCCGTTCGTTGCTGTGGAGCCCTTGCATGCGCCAGAACAGTGGAGCGATCTCGTTGTATCGATGACGCCGAGCCAGAAAGCGGCTTGGCTGAAGCGAACTCAGCCCCCGAAAAAGCGCAAGAGCAGGCGGCGTGGCGGGTTCTGACCACACATGTCATAGGCATGTGCAGTGCTTTTTGAATCGCTAATAATGCTGAGACTGCAGCATCTTAATTCATAGGCAACCTGTGCTTTGCGAGGCCCGCTTTCCCCGTTCTACACCGTTCACCAGATCATTTTCAGCGGAGTAGAGAAATGTCCGAGAAGGTTTCCCCGATCTCATCCGAAGCCCTCAAGTCCCAGAAGCGTGACGCGGAAGAGCGGCTTTCCGAGCTTCGCCAGCAGCAGGTCGATGCCATTGAGCAGGGGCGAGAGCTGGCGCATGACAACGAGATCGTCATCGTCAAGGAGCGGATCGCCGCGTTCGACAAGGCGATCCTCCGGGCTTTGAAGCGCGAAGCCGATGAAGAGGCGCGGCGCGAGCGGGCAGAAGCGCGCGACGAGGTTGTCGCTCTGAAGTCGGAAATCGAGACGGAGCAGGCCGCGTACCTGTCCTTGTTCGGAGAAGCTGAAAAGGCCGCCGCCGAATTCGCCAGGACCATTGCGGCAATCGAGGCAAAGGCCACCGACCTGTATCGAGGCGGGATTGCCGTCGGAAACTTCCTCGCTCGCCATGGGATCGCCTCTGACGAACCGAATGAGTTCGGCGCAGGGAACCTGCATACACGTCTCAGCGGCTATATCTCCTCCGTGCTCTGCGCAGCCAGAAACGGCCACAACGTCCCCAATCGCATCGGCGAAGTCATCTGGGAAAATGTCTCGCCGGCGAATGCTCCCTGGGAGGAAGCCGAGGGGCGGAAGATCGGCGGCGGCGCCAGCTATCGTCTCCGAAGCCTCGACAAGGTTCTCGCAGGCTTGCAGGAACCGGCCGATGAAACCGCGTAACGTCCGGAAGCTCCAGACCGAAGACGTCTGCCGACGCTACGGCATCAGCCGGTGGACACTGCGCAACTGGCAGCGGGATGACGATATCGGATTCCCGAAGCCGATCGTCATCGGCCGTCGCCACTATTTCGACGACACCGAAGTCTTGAAATGGGAGCTTCGCCGCGCCGGGCTAAATCCCGACCTTCCCGAATCCATCAAGGGCGTCGAGGTCGTCTCGGATTTCATCACCAGCTATGACGAACTGGTGCAGGCGATGATCGCGCAGCGGGAGCGCCTGAAAATGTCTCTGATGGACGTCGACGCACGCTCCGGCATGCAGGAGGGATACACCTCGAAGCTGGAGAATTATCGAAGACCTCAGGGGCGGGGAATGGGACCGGAGACCTTCCCTCTATGGCTCGGCGCCCTCCGCCTCGCCGTCGTGCTCGTCGAGCTGCCGCGGGCGACACGGAACTTCAAAGACAAGGCCGCCGCTCCGATCGCCGCGGTTGACGAAGCCGCCGCCGCCTGATTGGTGCCTCCGCCAACAAGGAGGATCACCATGGCAAAATCTGATGCACTCTTCGTCACCGATGCCGAACTCGCCGAGCGCATAGGCCTGACCACGGAGCAGATGAAGGCGAAGACTTCAACGCTGGAGAAATCCGGCTTCCCGACAAAGGATGTGATGTTCGAGAACCGCCGATACTGGCCGGCGGTGCGGGCCTGGCTCGATCGTCGATACGGCCTCCACGGCTCCGATGTCCACGGCCCCTATGGTGCTGATGAGGTGGAGCCGTGGAAGCGCAAGGGCGGTCGTACGGCACCGCCCGGGCTCGATGGTAAGGAGAACTGGGATTGATTATGTCTCAGGAACGGGGCAACCGTAATAACGTTTGATCTTCCTCTTCGTATGAGGACTTGCGCAGATACCCGCCACGACGCGATCGAAAACTTCTGGCTTCATCGCTGCTTTAGGGATGAATATGCCTTGCTGCACACCGTTGTTCAGCGTCGTGGCGTCTTCCAATCGTGCTGCTCGGTACATTACCCACGATTGGTGGGTCAGCCAATCATGATCTTCGGCCTGAAGAAGGCAGGTGTCATCACAGAGGTTATTAGTCCAACTCGTTATTGAGAGGATCAACTGAAGATTATCTTTACAGGGATCGGTGCAAACTACGTGAAGATGACGCAGGCCAGGATTATGGCTTGGCCCCGAAGCTATTAGGAGGGTCCCCGCGGCCGCTACCAATTTAGCCCACCCGCGCACTTTCAAACGTGCGGTCGACGGCTTTCATAGCTTTGGATGCTTCAACGAACCACTCCGCGTCTGTGACTCCAACGGCATTCAGGATTCGCTGAAGCGGTATAACGGTAGAACCTCCGTTGGGGTCTTCCCACTCCGGAACATTCTTCGGGTCATGGGTCCAATTCACCAGGTCCCACTGGTTCATGTGGCCAAATTGAGCCCATACCGTCTCGACACAAGTCAAGTCGGCATCGCTGAGCTCATCGAGGTCATCAAGATTAAGTTCCTCGTCCGCCAACGCCATTTTGTGGTTTGCGCGATCCTGTAAAATATCGGACCATCCGCATTCATCGAGATCGTACTCGCCGTTTATGTGGCTATACGTCGTCGAGTTTACCGGCCCACGAGGCATCGACACCCTCGCTTCATCAAGCACAGGGAACCCGTATCGGCGGATACTCTCTCGATCAATGAGATAGACCAGCTTGACCGCTTTCAGCAGGTTAATCGAGTTCCCGCCCGCCTTGATAATCAAGGCAGCGATCAACTGCGCTGCTTTTTTCGGTTCGTAGCTCATTGTTCCTCGTCCGTCATCGCGACGATTCTACTTTGCGCACGATATAGGCTTTTTAACGGAAAGCGCAATTCCCATACCTATAGCACGAAAACGCTTAACGAGAGGTAAGGTTCAGTTCCGCTACTCAGTCCTGCGACGAGAGCTTTTCGACGACTTCGCGCGCTACCTCCTCAACATAGGGGTAACGCGTTTCCGCATCCCAACAAAATGGCCCAGACACCCAGCCGGGCTTTGCGCCGGCTTCTTCCCTTGCCCACGACAGCATACGCTCTACGTGGCTGATTGTGGCTGCGGTTGACAGTCCATGACAGCGTAACAACTCGAAGAGCCAAAACTCGGCCGCTTGCGCGCGCAGGATCGTGGATTCGTCTTCCTTGCTTATATCTGTCATCGCTTCATCCTCACCCCTGGGCCGCCTTCGACCATTGCGCCGTCGTCTTGGAATATGATGCCGGCTGTCTCAAGCGCGGCTTGAATTGCCCGCAACGTCGAAGCCTTCGGGTCGGCTATGCCGCGCTCGATATTGTTGAGGCCTGTCTTCGAGATGCCGGCCGCGTCAGCAAGTTCAGCCTGCGTCAGGTTCAGCATGGCACGGGCGCCACGGATTTGCTCCTTGGATATCATGGTTGATTGGTACACTCGAATTGAATTTTTATCAATCCTACTTGACCAAAGGTTAAATGGATACTAATTCAATCTCACTTGAATTTTTATCAAGAGGAGAAATGTCATGCCGAACGCATCTGTTACGGCCACCGCCGAAGGCGTGCCGACAATTTACCGCCTACTGGCGAATTACTGGGGCCATTACGCCGCGGTTGTCGAGGCTATGTATGAGGCCGACAACGCCGCCAAGGGTACAGCGGAACATGCGGAAGCAGATGAACGTCAGAAAGCCGAAGGGCGGCTCCTTGAAAACGCTACCCTCGCGATATGCTCGTTTCTGCCGCTCCAGAAAGTCGATGCTCGGATCAAA
This sequence comes from Shinella sp. R2-11, assembly GCF_055330205.1. Lineage (NCBI taxonomy): Bacteria > Pseudomonadati > Pseudomonadota > Alphaproteobacteria > Hyphomicrobiales > Rhizobiaceae > Shinella > Shinella sp. R2-11. Next base: position 294,775 of record NZ_JBVAPC010000008.1, read on the forward strand.
TCGAATTTTCTTGCCGATCTTGTCCGGGAGAATCTCGGTCATCTGAGCGAGAGTGAAACCGAGGCCTTGCTGTCTTCGCTGCCTCATCTCATTGCGATAAAGGATGATTCCGAATGACTGCTGCAAAACCCATGAGACCCGAAGAAGGTTTGCCCGCAATCGAGAATCCGCCGCTGGATCGCCTGTCCTTCGTCTCGCGTCGTCATGTCGGCGGCGGCTTCGATTACTGGTCCGGGGTGCGGGCTGGACGAGACTATTCAGAGGACTGCGAAACCGGAGAGCGCCTGGCTGAAGAATTCATCGACTTCATCTCGAAGTTCCACAGCGAAGGGAGCGCCACTCTCCTGGGCTCGATCATGCTTGGCATGGAAGAGAGCAACGCGCCGCGGGGCCAAAAGATCGGCTTCATGAATACGATCAATCGCTACGCGATGGTCGGAGGATGTGCCGCCGGGATGGCGAAGGACGCGCCGGCACCGAACATGACGGTCAGGAGGACCCAAATTCTGAATGCTGAAGACTTGGTCTACGAATGCGCCCATCTTTCACGGCTGGTTTTCAATTCCATCGAAGGATTGGAGCTCGACGCCGATCTCAAATCGCTTAGCGCAGGGATCAACGTCATCGAGAATAAGCTTCATGAGGCCGCAACGCTGTTCGAACTTGCTAAGCGGACGTCCGATTCGGCGACGCGATAAGCAAAAAGCCCGGTTGCCCGGGCTTTCTGAAACGTGTCTGGCGTTGCCCAGAATGTTGCCCGAAGGCCGGATTTTCCGGCTTTCAGGCATCGCGCGCGCACCTAACTAATTGAAAAGATTGGTGCCCCCAGCAAGACTCGAACTCGCGACCCCCTGATTACAAATCAGGTGCTCTACCAACTGAGCTATAAGGGCACTCTGCGAGGGAGTTAGCATATTCTCCGCCGCTGTAAAGGGCAAAGGGCCGTTTCAGATCGACCAGTCGCCGCCCGAGGCGGCGCGGGGCACGATTTCCTGGCAGCGCTGCATCGAGCGCGGCAGGTTCTCGGCGAGGTGGTCGATGAGGGCGCGCACGGCGGGCAGCATGCCGTGGCGCGAGGTGAAGACGGCGTGGACGGCCGATTCCGCGCTCGACCAGTCCGGCAGCACCGGCGTCAGCAGGCCGGTGCGGAAACCGCGCTCGACGATCATGTCCGGCAGAAGCCCGAGGCCGACGCCCTCGATCGTCGCCCGTTCCAGCACGCTGAAATCCGAGCAGGTCAGCACCGGCGAGTGGGAAACGTCGTGCACCTCGCCGTTTGTGTGAAACAGCGTCCAGATGGCGCGCGGATTGTTCTCCTGCATCGAAAGGGTCGGCACGCGGCCGATCGTATCGAGGTCGATGGGGCCATGGCGCTCCAGGAAGCGCGAGCTTGCGGCGAGATAGCGGCGCGTGCCGCCGAAGCGCCGCACGATCAGCGACTGGTCGGTATCGTAGCTGTCGCGCACGCGCAGCGCCACGTCGATCCGCTCCTCGATGAGATCGACCGGCCGCCCCGTCGTCAGGACCGAAAGGCGCACCAGCGGATAGCGCTTCATGAAGCCCGGCAGGATATCGGCGACGACGGGCGCGAAGCCGGGCGGCATCGACATGCGCACCGTGCCCGCGGGCTCCGCCTTCGCGACCGCGACCACGGCCTCGGCCGCCTCGACGCCGGACAGCACCGCCTCGCAGCGCTCGTAGAAGGACTGGCCGATATCGGTGACGGAGAGTTTTCGCGTGGAACGCTCGATGAGCCGCACGCCGAGCTGCTCCTCCAGCGCCGCGATGCGCTTGCTGATCTTCGATTTCGGCACCGACAGGGCATTGGCCGCCGCGGTAAAGCCCTTGTGCCGCACCACGGCGGCGTAAAGCGCGAGATCGTTCAGGTCCTGCATGGCATGTCTCCGGTCACCGCCTGATTATTGTTTCTCATTTGAAACGGTCAATTGGATTTTTGCTGTCTAATCGCGCGATTGTTTTCGGAGCATATGGGTTGCATCGAATTTCAAGCAAAGGTGCTGACCCATGAACGTCCTCCACATCGACTCCGGCATTCTCGGAGACCATTCCGTATCCCGTCGCCTGACCGCGGCCGTCGTCGCCCAGATCAAGGCCGAGCAGCCCGGCGCGACCGTCACCTATCGCGACCTCGTCGCCAATCCGCTGCCGCATCTTTCCGGCGCCCACCTGATGGCCGCCAACGCCAGGCCGGAAGAGGTCGACGCTCAGGTCGCCGCCGAGGTCGAGGAGAGCAGGGTCGTGCTGGACGAGTTCCTCGCCGCCGACACCATCATCCTCGGCGTGCCGATGTATAATTTCTCTCTGCCGAGCCAGCTCAAGGCGTGGATCGACCGCGTCGCCGTCGCCGGCAAGACGTTCCGCTACACGGCGGAAGGCCCGGAAGGCCTTGCCAAGGGCAAGAAGGTCATCATCGTCTCCACCCGCGGCGGCCATTACAGCGCCGGCCCGGCCGCGGTCATGGATCATCAGGAAAGCTACCTGAAGACCGTTCTCGGCTTCTTCGGCATCACGGATGTCGAGATCGTCCGTGCGGAAGGCCTGAACCTCAGCGCCGATTCGAAGATCGAGGCCATTTCGGAAGCCGAACGCGTCATCGCCGGCAGCAGCCTGAAGATCGCCAGCTGATATCCGGGTTCCCCGCATGCGAAAGGCCCGCCGGCGCAAACCGGCGGGCCTTTGCGTTTTCAGGCGATGGCCTCAGCCGAACAGCTGGCGATGGGAGGCGTAGAGCGCGATGGCTGCGGCATTCGACACGTTGAGCGACTTGATGGCGCCGGGCATGTCGAGGCGGGCGAGGGCCTTGCAGGTCGCGCGCGTCTTCTGCCGCAGGCCCTTGCCCTCCGAGCCCATGACGAGCGCGATGCGCTGGCCGGAGAGTGTGCCCTCCAGCGGGGCGGGACCTTCCGAATCGAGGCCGACGGTCAGGAAGCCGAGCTTGTGCAGCTCTTCCAGCGCATCCGAGAGATTTGTGATCTGGATATAGGGGATGAGTTCCAGCGCGCCGGAGGCGGTCTTTGCCAGCACGCCGGATTCCGTCGGGGAGTGGCGCTGCGTGGTGATGACGGCGCCGGCATTGAAGGCGACGGCCGAGCGCATGATGGCGCCGACATTGTGCGGATCGGTGACCTGGTCGAGCACGAGGAGAAGCGGCGAATCCTTTAGCGCCTCGAGGCGGCGCACGGGAAGCGGCCGCGTTTCCAGCATCACGCCCTGGTGGATGGCTTCTGGCCCGAGCACCTTGTCGAGATCGGAGGGAAGCACCGTCTCGACGGGATAGGGCAGGGTGGAGAGGTCCGGCAGCTCCAGCCGCTGGGCGGCGTTCTGGCTGACGGAAAGCTTGATGATCCTGCGCTCGGGATTGTCGAGCGCCGCGCGCACCGTATGCAGGCCATAGAGGAGGACCTGATCCGGCGCGACGGCCGGCGGCTTCCAGCCTTCGGCCTGCCGGCGGCGGCGGTCGTCCTTCGGCGTCGGGATCTCGCCGCGCTCGCGCCGCTGGTCGCGATGCGCCCGGCGGAGCTTGGCATAATGGGTGTCTTTTGCGGACTTGCCGCCGGTATCGTCTTTGCTCATGCCGCTTCTATAATGCATGTCGCGCAAAAGTGTGCAGCGGTTTTGCGCGGCGCACGAAAAATCGGGCGGGAAGCAATTGCGGGCGCCCGGACGACCCGCATGGGGACGACGACATTTTTCGCAATTTTTTCCGTGACGTCGTGTTGACAGGATGAATTGTGCCCGTCATATACCGCGCCAGATCGAAGGCGCCGCCGCAAGGCACTGCCGAACGGTCGATACTGGTCGCTTGATCCCGACGGAATATGGAGGGATGCCCGAGTGGTTAAAGGGGACGGACTGTAAATCCGTTGGCTCAGCCTACGTTGGTTCAAATCCAACTCCCTCCACCATTCCGTTGCTTCGGATCAAGACCCCCGCGGGTATAGCTCAATGGTAGAGCAGCAGCCTTCCAAGCTGAATACGCGGGTTCGATTCCCGCTACCCGCTCCATCTTTTCAGGTACTTGCAGGTTGACCGCGCCCCATTGGCACGCCCTGTCGCCGTTGCCTTCTTCCTTCGCCCGGTTGCAACTTCAGGCATGCAGGATCGACTCGACTCTTTCCCCGATTGGGCTCATGATCCTTGCGAGCGATGGGGGAAGCATCATGAATGTGAAATCCTACGTTGTTGCCGCCCTGGCGGCAGCCCTTGCGGGCTGCACCCAGACCGCCCAGAAGGAAACGGCGCCCTCGGCGGCCGCCTATACGCTGACGCCGGCGGATGCCAAGGTCGTCGAGGCGGGCGTGCGAAGTTCTCTCAAGGATATGGCATCGGCCAAGCTCGGCCGGATGAAGGCGACCCGCCGCGCCGATGGCGTGATCAATGTGTGCGGCTATGTCGGCGCGTTCCCCTTCATGGGCATCCTGACCGGCTCGCCGAAGGCGTCCTTCGCCGTGACCGGGATCGGCAACGATGAGGGAAAAGCCGCGCTGACGGTGAATTTCTGCCGGAAAGCCGGGATCGCTCTCTAGCCGCACTGACAAGGCCGACTTGAAGGCAGGGTTATGGACGCCTTGCCGGCGGAGGGGAGGCGCTGTCGGTCTCCTCCATATGCTTGCCTCACTCCCAAGAGGCTGCGCGCCGGCATTTCGGCATAACGCTTTGCCTTGAAAAAGCGATTCGGCATGCCGATCTAAGGCAAATCCGGCTTTCCCAAGCTCCTTTCCCGCAGTTTTCGCCGTGCATTTAAGGCTTGCGCATTCGTTGCGAAAGCCTTAAACGCCTGCCAAACCGGAAGGGCCGGTTAGCCCAACTTTCGTTCAGTAGGAAAAAGAC
>NZ_JBVAPC010000009.1:0-241456 GCF_055330205.1 Shinella sp. R2-11
TGTACTCTTCTAAAGGTGAAGCCAGCCCTTGAACCAGCGCGTGCGCTGGCCGAGCCAGGCGCGGACCTGCGTCGGGGCTTCCTCGTAGGTCGGCCGGCTGATGACCCCGCAGCGGTAGCCGCGCCGGTAGAGGCGCAGGCCGAGGTCGGCATCCTCGGTGACGTTATAGGGGTCCCACCCGCCGACCTCCTGCAGCACCGCCGTGCGGAAATGGTTCGAGGTGCCGCCGAGCGGCATCGGCATGCGGGCGGCGGCGAGCCGTGGCAGCAGCACGCGGAAGAGGCCGGCATATTCCACCGCGAAGAGCGCGCTGATCCAGTTCTCCCGCGCATTGGTGATGATCAGCGGCGCCTGGAGGCAGGCGATATGCGCCGGCCCCGCCGTGAAGGTGCGCCAGGCTTCCTCCAGCTGCATCGGGTCGACCCGGTCCTCGGCATCGTAGATGACGAGATAGTCGCCCCGCGCCGCGCCCAGCGCATAGGTCAGCGCCTTCGGCTTGGTGCGCGGCCGGCCGGGCGGCACCTCCACCACCTCGTATTGCGGGCCGAGCGGCATGGCGGCGAGCGCGTCCAGCGTTTCCCGGTCATCCGCCTCGCAGATCAGCTTGATGTCGAGGCAGGAGGCCGGCCATCGCAGCCGGTCGAGCGTGGCGACGAGCTGCGGCACCACCGCGGCCTCCCGGTAGAGCGCGACGAAGACGGAATAGACCGGGCGCCGGCCAAGGGGCAATGTCGGGCGCGGGCGGTACGTCTCCCACCATTTGGCGAGGAGCGCCACGGCGCGGATGACGACGGTGGCGGAGAAGAAGAGGCCGAGCACGATATGCAGCAGCAACAGCACCGTGCCCGGCTGCGTGAGGAGCAGCATGGCGACGAGCGTGAGCGCGGTGCCGATATAGAATCCCTGCTGCCCCCAGAGCGTGATGCGGGCGCTCGCCTCCGGCGCCGTGCCGAAAAGCTGCTCGACCGTCTCGCGCAGCCGGCGGCCGCGGCCAGCCTGCCAGAGGGCCGCGCGCAGCGCGGTGGGCGTGGTCGCGATCATACGGGAGCGCATTTCCCCGGAAGCCTGTAGCCTCCCGCGAAGATCGTCGAGCCGCGCCGCGCTCGGCACGATCGCCGTTATCGGCGCGCGGGCCGGCTGGCGCAGCCGCACCATCACCGGCTCGACGAGCTGGCTGTCCGCCCCGGGCAGGTCCTCGATCTCCTTCGGGTCCAGCGCGGGATGGAAGGGCAGGCCGAGGATGTCGGCAAGCGCTTCGTAATAGATGTCGTGCGAGATGGCGCCGCTCGCCAGCACTTCGGCTTCCAGTGTCGTGCCGTTCCGGCCGGCCTGCACCAGCATGGCGGAAATCAGCGGCTTGGAAAGGCCGAGCCGGCGGAAGAGCCGCGCCTCGTCCATGAGGCGGTCGGGCACCTGCCCCTCTTCGGCCGGCGGCAGGACCGTCTCCTGCCGGACACCGATTGCGGTGGCGAAAGCCATGTCGTCGGGATATTCTGCCAGCATCATGCCGTCTCACCGTCGCTTTCGCGCCGGCGCCCTCTTAAACCCCAAGTTGATTGTAATGTGGCAAAACAGAATTTCATCCCTTAAAATGCAGGGGCTTTTTGCGCTCTGCCTGCTGGCGGCGGCGATGAAACCGCTATCCCTTGCCGCCGCGGAGCGGTCGCCGGTCGATCTGCCGATCCTGTTCGACACCCGCGAGCGCATCGCCCGGCCGGACCTTTCCGGCCTCGTCCGGCTGCGTTTCCTGACGACGGTGGATTTCCCGCCGTTCAATTTCATCGACCAGACCGGCAAGCTCGCCGGCTTCCATGTCGATCTCGTGCGCGAGATCTGCCGCGAGCTGGCGCTGACGGAGAAGTGCCAGATCCAGGCGGTGACCTTCCCGGAGCTGGAAAAGGCGCTCACCGATGGCAATGGCGAGGCGGTGGCCGCGGGCATCGCCGTCAGCACGCCGCTGCGCGAACGCTTCGCCTTCTCGCGGCCCTTCATGCGCCTGCCGGCGCGCTTCGCCGTCGGCAAGAATGCGCCGCCGCCGGGTGAGACCGCGGCGAGCCTTGCAGGCCGCAAGGTCGGCGTCGTCGCGGCAAGCGCCCATGAGGCGATGCTGAAGGCCTTCTTCCCGAAGATCGAGGCGCAGCCGTTTACCGACCGGGCGGCGCTGCTTGCGGCGCTGAAGGACGGCAAGGTGGACGCCGCCTTCGGCGACGGCATGCAGCTTGCCTTCTGGACGAGCGGGGCGGACGCCGCCGGCTGCTGCCGCCTGTTCGACGGTCCCTATCTGTCAGAGAAATTCCTCGGCGAGGGGCTGACGATCATGCTGCGCAAGGAGGACACGGCGCTGACCGGCGCCATCGACCACGCGCTGCTGGCGCTCTCGCGGAGCGGCCGCCTGCAGGAAATCTACCTGCGCTACTTCCCGGTCAATCTCTACGGCGGCTGATGGAGGACGCCTCTACTGGCTCGCCCAGATGATGCGGGCGATCCAGTCGACCTCGTCCATGTCGAAATTGCGGTTGGGGTGCTCGGGATTGAGCGAGACGAGCTCGATGCTGCGCGGGCTCTGGCGGTGCAGCACCTTGGCCATCACCTCGCCCTCGCGGGTCTTCACCACGACGCGGTCGCCGCGGCGCACCTGCGCGCCCGGTTCGACGATCAGCACGTCGCCGTCGCGGTAGAGCGGCAGCATGCTGTCGCCCTGCACCTCCAGCGCATAGACGCCGGCCTTGCGGTCGGGCGAGGCGGGGAATTCCACCACGTCCCAGCCCTGGCCGGCGGGAAAGCCGCCATCGTCGAAGAAACCGCCCGCGCCGGCCTGGGCGAAGCCGAGCAGGGGAATGCTGCCCGGCTGCGGCGGAAAGGCGCCCTGCGGCAGGGCCGCGTCGCGGACGGGGTCGGAAAGGGTGAAGAACTCGTCGATGGATGCGCCCGTCGCGTCGAGCACCTTGGCGATCGATTCCGTCGAGGGCCAGCGCTGCCGCCCGTCGACGCCCTGCCGCTTGGATTTGTTGAAGGATGTCGGGTCCAGTCCCGCACGGCGGGCAAGCCCGGACGGGGAGAGCCGATGGCGTTCGGCGAGGGCGTCGATCGCCGCCCAGATCCGGTCGTGGGAGAACATGCTTGCGAAACCCTGCCAAGGCGGCGGACCGGCTGGTGCCGGTCCGAACGGTCGGAAGCATAGCCAAGGACGCCGTCCGAGTAAAGAAAAAAGGATTATTTTCCTGTCTGGGTGTCGGTGGCAACCTGCTGCGCGCGCCGGCGCGCCACCACGCTTTCCCGCCAGATGGTGAAGATGCCCGCGCCGACGACGATGGCCGAGCCGATGACCGTGTTGAGGTTCAGCGTCTCGCCGAAGACGGAGATGCCGATGATCGCCGCCAGCACCACCTGCAGGTAGGTGAGCGGCTGCACCGCCGCGGCATCGAGGAGGTCGTAGGCGCGGATCAGGAAATAGTGGCTCGACATGCCGGTGATGCACAGCAGCCCCATCCAGAGCCAGTCCGTCGGTGAAAGGCTGGTCCAGAAGAACGGGCCGACGAGCGAGATCGCGACGGCACCCGCCACGCCGATATAGAAGAAGCTCGTCGAGGCGGGATCGTCGCGGCTGGCAAGCCGCGTCGCGATCACATAGACCGCGAACATCAGCGCGCCGGCCAGCGGCAGCAGGACGCTGGCGTCGAAGGCGCTGTCGGCGGGGTCGATGACGATCAGCACGCCGCAAAGGCCGACCGCGATGGCCGTCCAGCGCCGCCAGCCGACCCGTTCGCCGAGAAGCGGCATGGACAGGAGCGCCACGAAGATCGGCCCGGAGGAGAGGATCGCCTGCGAATGGGCAAGGCCGACCGTGCTGAAGGCGGTGATGACGACGACGATCTGGAAGGCGAGCAGCACGCCGCGCAGGATCTGCAGCAACGGCCGTTTCGTCGCCGCCGTGGCCCGCAGGCCGCCGGGGCCGCGCGCGCCCAGCACCAGCGCGAAGGCGCCGAAAGCCCAGAAGCGCAGCATGGCGATGAAGACAGGCGGATAGGCGCTGCCGAGATGCTTCGAAATGGCGTCCTGCAGGCTGAAGATCACGATCGCGAGCAGGGTGAAGGCGTAGCCGAGTCGTTTGGTGTCCATGGCCCGCGCATATACCTCTCCCGCCTCGCTTGCACGCCGGAATTTCAGCGCCTCGGGACATTTTCGGCCTCGGCCGCAGGGCGCAGGAAAATTTTCCTTCCCCCGCGATTTCCAGCCACTTTCGCAAAACGGCGCGGCGCGCTATCAAGGAGGCGCGCAAGGCTGCTTGCGCCTTCGAGGTTCCTTCCGTGCACAAGACCGTCTCTTCCGGCATCCTGCTGACGTCCTTCGCCTATTTCCTGTTTTCCCTGCAGGATGCGTCGGTCAAATGGCTCGTCGTGGCCCTGCCGGTCTGGCAGATCCTCTTCGTGCGCAGCGTGACGATCTTCTCGCTGTGTCTTGCCGTCGGCGGGCGCCCGCTGCTGCGGGATGCGCGCCGCTCGCCGGTGCTCAGGCCGCTCTTCCTGCGCAACCTGCTGCTTCTGGCCGCCTGGCTCTGCTACTACACCGCCGCGCGCGATCTCGGCCTTGCCGAGCTGACGACGCTCTACTACGCCTCGCCCGTCGTCATGACGATCCTCTCGGTGCCGATCCTCGGCGAGAAGGTGCCGGGCTACCGGTGGCTCGCCGTCGTCGTCGGCTTCGTCGGCGTGGTCGTTGCCTGCGGCATCGCGGCGAAGGGCATCACGCTGTCGCTGCCGGTCTATCTCGCGCTGCAGGCGGCGATCTTCTGGGCCGTCGCCACCGTGCTCCTGCGCAAGACCGCGCTGCACGAGCGCACGCAGGTGCAGATGACCATTTCCAGCGGCTTCTTCATCCTGTTCACCGCGCTCGCCATGCCCTTCGTGTGGCAGCCGGTCACGGCCATGGACCTCGCCCTGATGTCCGGAACGGGCCTCATCGCCGGCCTCGGCCAGTTCGCCATGTTCGAGGGCATGCGCCGCGCGCCCGTCTCGGTGCTGGCGCCCTTCGAATATACCTCGCTCGTCTGGGCCTTCGCGCTCGGCTATCTCATCTGGAGCGACGTGCCCGGCTCGAACGTCTTTGCCGGCGCCGCGCTGATCGTTTCCGCCGGCATGATCATCATCGCCCGCGAGCGCCTCGGCGGGCGCTTCCGGCTCCGCGCATGACGGCTAAGTCCAGAACCCACCAAAAGAATCCACTTTGGGGCGTTACGCCCCGTTGCATGCCGCGGGCATAACGATATTGTCGCCTCGTAAACGGCGAGGTGAACCGGGGGAAGGAATGCCGATATCGAACGCCGCCTTCGTGCGCTCGACCATCGTTCTGCTGCTCGCCGGCATGATCGCGCTGCTCGGCATCGTCGGCACGTCGCTCTGGCTCGCGGCCAAGGTGCAGACCTATTTCACCGGATTCATCGAGCTGCGCGAGGTGCGCAGCGCGGCGGCCGACCTGCTGTCGACGCTGCAGGACGCCGAAACCGGCCAGCGCGGCTTCGTCATCACCCGCGATCCGAATTTCCGCCAGCCCTATGACGAGGCGCTGAAGGCCGTCGCCGAACGCCAGCAGGCGCTTGCCGAGAAGGCCGCCCGCTTTCCCCACTACGAGGAGCGCGTTCCCGGCATAGAGCACCTTGTCTCCGAGAAGCTGGCCGAGCTTGCCGGCGTCGTGGAGGCCGTCGAGCAGGGCCGGACCGCCGATGCGATCGGCGAGGTCAGGACAGACCGCGGCCGCCTGCTGATGGACCAGCTCCGCGAACAGCTCGGCGCCGTCATGGCGGATGCCGACGGCCGCCTGCAGGAGAGCGTCGTCGATACGCTCTGGTCGGCAAGCGCGTTGAAATGGACGACGGTGATCGGCGCCATCGCCATCATCGGCGTGCTGGGCGGGGCGATCGCGGTCATCGCGCAATATACCCGTGACATCATCGTCGCCCGCCGCGAGGTCGAGACGCTGAACGCGACCCTCGAGAAGCGGGTGGACGAGCGCACCGAGGAACTGATCCGCGCCAACCAGGAGGTCCAGCGCTTCGCCTATATCGTGACGCATGACCTGCGCGCGCCGCTCGTCAACATCATGGGCTTCACCAGCGAGCTGCAGGCCTCGCTCTCCGCCATCCAGGCCTATGTGCTGGCGGACGGGAAGGCGCCGAGCGAGGCCGACATCATCGAGGCGCGCCGCGCCGCCGCCGAGGACCTGCCGGAGGCGATCGGCTTCATCCGCTCCTCCACCAAGAAGATGGACGGGCTGATCAACGCCATCCTGAAGATCTCGCGCGACGGACGGCGGGAACTCAAGATCGAGCGGGTGGACCTCCGGGCGCTGGCCGAGACGGGCGCGGCGGCGGTCGGGCACCAGGTCGGCGAATCCGATGGCGTCGTGACCATCGACCGCAACCTGCCGACGGTGGTTTCCGACCGGCTGTCACTGGAGCAGGTCTTCGGCAACCTCTTCGACAATGCCATCAAGTACCAGTCGCCGGATCGGCCGCTGCGCATTTCCGTCACGGCGCGCAATGCGGGCCGGGCCGGCTTCTTCATCGATTTCACCGACAACGGCCGCGGCATCGCGCCGGACGATCACGAGCGCGTCTTCGAGCTTTTCCGCCGCTCGGGAACGCAGGACAAGCCGGGCGAGGGCATCGGCCTTGCCCATGTGCGTTCACTGATGCGCAATCTTGGCGGTGATATCATGGTCAGATCCGAACTCGGGCAGGGGACGACCTTCGTGCTTCGTCTGCCGCCCGACCTCAGCAAGGTTGTCAGGAGTATGCAGGCATGAACGGTTTGGGCAAGGAAGTCACCATCGTGATGGTCGAGGACGACGAGGGCCATGCGCGCCTCATCGAGAAGAACATCCGCCGCGCCGGCGTGCACAACGAGATCGTGCCCTTCACCAACGGCACCGAGGCGCTCGATTTCGTGCTCGGCAAGGACCGCAGCGGCCTTTGCAGCGCCGGCAAGTTCCTGCTGATCCTGCTCGACCTCAACCTGCCGGACATGTCGGGCATCGACATCCTGCAGAAGATCAAGTCCAACATCCACACCAAGCGCCTGCCGGTCGTCATCCTCACGACGACCGACGACGAGCGGGAGATCCAGCGCTGCTACGATCTCGGCGCCAATGTCTATATCACCAAGCCGGTCGAATACGAAAGCTTCGCCCATGCGATCCGCCAGCTCGGCCTGTTTTTCTCCGTGATCCAGATTCCCGAGACGCAATAAATGAGGGAAGGCCCCGTCCGCATCCTCTATATCGACGACGACCCCATCCTCGCCCGGCTCGCCCAGCGGGCGCTGGGCCGTCTCGGCTATGAGGTGCTGCATGCAGAGGAGGTCGAGCGCGGCCGGGAAATGCTGGCCGAAGAGCGCTTCGACGCCATCGTGCTCGACCATTTCCTGAAGGCCGGCACGGGCCTTTCCTTTCTCAAGGAACGCGCCGGCGCGCCGGACCCGGTGCCGGTCGTCTATGTCACCGGCTCGAACGACGCGCAGGTCGCCGTCGAGGCGCTGAAGGCGGGCGCGGCCGACTATGTCATCAAGTCGGTCGGCGACGATTTCATGCCGCTCCTGGCCAATGCGCTCGGCCAGGCGCTGGAAAACGCCGATCTGCGGCGCGCCAAGCTGAAGGCCGAGAAGGAGATCCGCGCCGCCAAGGAGCGCGCCGAGATCCTGCTGGCCGAGGTGAACCACCGCGTCGGCAATTCGCTGGCGCTCGCCGCCGCCCTCATCCGCCTGCAGATGTCGAGCGCCCCCGACGGGGCGGTCAAGGAGGCGCTGTCGGAAACGCAGGCGCGCATCACCGCCATCGCCGGCATCCACCGCCGCCTCTACACCTCCGAGGACGTGCGCCATGTCGACATGGGCGCCTATCTCTCGACGCTGCTCTCCGAGCTCGACGCCTCGATGCAGGGGGACGGCCGCAATGTTCGCCTCAACCGCATGCTGGAGCCGCTGCACGTGCCGACCGACCGCGCCGTCTCGCTCGGCGTCATCGTGACGGAACTCGTCACCAACGCCTTCAAATACGCCTATGGCGAGGCCGGCGGCGAGGTGCGCGTCGGCTTCACCCGCCTCGACGGCGAGAACGCCGTCCTCTTCGTGGAGGACGACGGCATCGGCTGGCGCGGCGAGGGCCCGGTGCGCGGCACCGGTCTCGGCTCGAAGATCATCAATGCCATGGCCGGAAGCCTCGACACGAAACTCGACTATGCCGCCCGCACCATCGGCACGCGCGCCGAAATCCTGGTGCGCGTGGTGGAGGCGCCGGGCGCGGCCTAGGGGCCGCGCATCCGCATGGATGCGTGATCAACGCTCGCGTGGACGGCTTCTCCCCTGAGATACCTCTATCCACGCGGCGATCTCGCCCGTGGCTTGTCAAAGAGCATCGGACGGGGCGCTGGAAGCTGCCTCGAATGATTGTTTGATGCGGCACCTTTCAGCGCCCCGTTCAGCGGTTTGTGCCCGCGACTCCAGTCCCTCTGCAAAGACAGATGGTGGCAGATGTTGCTCGCCGGTTTCCGGCATGGGCCTTTCCGTTTTCTTATCCATCTCGCGCTCCATGGCGAAACGGACGGAAGGGACTTCCTTCCGGGCGGTGTCCATCCCGGCGGACGATGCCGACACATCCGCCATTTCCTGCCCGCTTGTGTGCCGCACAGGCACGCCCGGCGCGCCGTTCGGGGCATGAAGCGAAAGGGCCGGTCCGACGCCCCGCCGCTTCCCCCGTGTCGCCGGAGGGAGACCATTTTCCGCGGCCCCTCGTGGCGAAGGCTCACGTCCTTCCCCCACCACAAGCGCCGATCACGCCTCGCTGCAACGCCTTGCAGTGTATCCTTGGCGGGATGGGGGATTGTGGGCACGGGTTCGGAGGGTGGGGAAAAGGTGGGGGTGTTTTCTCGGGAATTGAGGGCGCGCGGGGCCTGGATTCTCGGGTCAGCGCCCGAGGATGGCGCAGGAAGAGAGGGGCGGGGGCGAGAGGCAGCGCCGCCGATGTCGCGCCGTTCGGTGAAGAGGGGACGGTGGCGGGACGCCTTAATCGTTGCTTATGTCGTACCGCTCACTTGACGGGAAACCGCTTCCTCTCCTTCGTCACCCTCGGCCTTGAGCCAAGGGTTCGCAGCCTCATGCTTTCACGTGATGAAATCGGAAGCATGCCATGCCATGCAGACGTTCGGGACGAGCACCAGGCGCAGTAGCCGCCCGTCTCTCTATGATACGTGCCGCGCCCTATACCTTGCCGGCGGCGGCGGCCTTCCGGCCCTTGCGGGGCGCGGGTGCAGGCTCTTTCGCCTGCTGGTCGAGGCGCATTGCGCGCAGGCGGGCCGTCTTCGCCTCGCGGGCGTTGGTCTCCTGCGCGATGATGCCCCGCGCGGTGTCGTCGGTCCTTACCGCCTTGTCCTGCGCGGACAGCTTGGCGGGCTTGAAGAACTCTTCCTTGGTTGCGGTCATGGTCTCTGCCCTCCCGGGGCGATGGCCGGGGGACGGACGCGCCCCTATGCGAGGCCGTCCGTCCGGCGGCAATTCATGCGGCGCCGGATGCCCGGCGTGGCAGGCGCGGGACCGCGGCGTTCCGCTTTTCGGAAAGCGGGCAACGCTCCGGCACCCGGCATTTGGCGGAATGGTGCTAGCGGGTGCGGGCCGCCTTGCGGGGCGCGGGCAGGAGCCCCTCGCGCTGCATCTTCTTGCGGGCGAGCTTGCGCTGGCGGCGAATGGCCTCGGCCTTTTCGCGGGCACGCTTTTCCGACGGCTTCTCATAGGCGCTGCGGGCCTTCATCTCGCGGAAAAGGCCTTCGCGCTGCATCTTCTTCTTCAGGACGCGAAGCGCCTGGTCGACATTGTTATCCCTGACGAGAACCTGCAATGGATGTCCTTTCTCTTGCGGCGGTGCCGCACTGGTTTGAAACGGGCCGGGGCAGCCGTGCCGTCCGGCTATCGGCCGACACGGATGCTCGACGGTTTCAGCCAGGAGCCCGCCTTGCCGGGGGACGCCGGGCCGTCGCGGGACACCGGTGCGGCGCTTTCCGCCGTATCGATGTCGCTGTGCACGATGCGCCGCTCGAAGGTCTCCCCTTCGCGCTGCACGCGGTACTGGACCTCGCCGTGGTCGGCGGGCAGGAGGCTGACGATGCTGCATGTCCGCTCACCCGCCTGACTGCGGGACAGGCCGGCCTTCAGGACGACCCGGTCGCCGATGGCATAGGGTTTCCGGCTCATGGCGCTTCTCCTTCGCGGATGCCCGCTAGAGCGTTTCCGCTTTTCCTCGAATCGCGAAAACGATCTATGCTTTTGTTTCTACGCAATTCCGGACGCAAACCGCTGCGCGCTTTTGCTGGAATTGCTCCAATGCGCATGCCTGCGCGAATTCCCGGGCGGGTAGCGGGAAATAAAAAGGCCGGGGCTTGACCCCGACCTCTCCCGTCATTCGACTCTCTGCTGCCAGTACATCCGTGGTCAGCGAAGAGGAACGACAATCTTTTTCAAGCGGCGCGAAGGTTGTCGGCCGAGTTCTTGCCGGACTTGCGGTCGCGGACGATCTCGTAGCTGATCTTCTGGCCTTCGGAGAGCGAGCCGAGGCCCGCGCGCTCGACAGCCGAGATGTGCACGAACACGTCGGTCGCGCCGTCATCGGGCTGGATGAAGCCGAAACCCTTGGTGCTGTTGAACCACTTTACGGTACCTGAATTCATAACGATATCCTTTCCATCGCTAGTGTAATCGGACGATATTTTGTCCGTTATTGATCGATCTTGAAAGGAAATCTGACAGAGCTTTTCAGCTCGAAGACAAAGGTCGCAAGCAGTTTTCGATATGTTCTATATAGAGTTTATTTCGAAAAGCGCAATGGTTTGGCGGGATTTTTCTGAAAGGGCTCGGAAACCGGCCCGAAAATACGGACGGTTCCGGAGGTTTCGCCGCAGTTTTATTTTTATGCAACTTGAAGAAGATGCAAGCAAAAAGGGCGGCACCAGGCCGCCCTTTCGCGTTGCAAGCTATTGCGCGGTCAGGCCGCCTGCTTCGCCCCGGCGGAGAAGCGGCTGTAGAAGGTTTCGCCCTTGGCGGCCATGTCCTTGAGGAGCGGCGTCGGCTGGAAGTGGTCGCCGTATTTCGCGGCGAGCTTTTCGCAGAGTTCCACGAAGGTCTTCACGCCCATGCCGTCGATATAGGAGAGCGTGCCGCCGGTATAGGGGGCGAAGCCGAAGCCGAGGATGGAGCCGACATCGGCCTCGCGTGGATCGGTGACGATGCCCTCTTCCATGGTGCGGGCCGCTTCCAGCGCGATGGTGGCGAGCAGGCGCTCCTTCAGCACCTTGACGTCGACATCCTCGGGTTTGAGCTGCGGGTAGAGGTCCTTCAGGCCCGGCCACAGCTTCTTCTTGGCCGGCTTCGGCGGGTAGTCGTAGAAGCCCTTGCCGGCCTTGCGGCCGAGGCGGCCCTCGCCTTCCACCAGCTTCGTGACCAGCTCCATGTGTCGCGGATCGACGGACTGGGGCCCGAGGTCGGCGATGGAGGCCTTGAAGATCTTGTAGGAGAGATCGACGGCGACCTCGTCGTTGAGCGAGAGCGGCCCGACCGGCATGCCCGCCATCTTGGCGGCATTCTCGATCATCGCCGCCGGCACGCCTTCGATCAGCATGTCATAGGCCTCGCCGATATAGCGGAAGACGCAGCGGTTGACGTAGAAGCCGCGCGTGTCGTTGACGACGATCGGCGTCTTCTTGATGGCCGCGACATAGTCGAGGGCGGTGGCGAGCGCCCGGTCGCCCGTCTCCTTGCCGAGGATCACCTCCACCAGCATCATCTTGTCGACCGGCGAGAAGAAGTGGATGCCGATGAACTGGCCCGGGCGCTTCGAGTTCTTCGCAAGGCCGGTGATCGGCAGGGTCGAGGTGTTGGAGGCGAAGATGGCGTCCTCGCGCAGCACGGCCTCGATCTTCTCGGTGACGTCCTTCTTGACGGTGCGGTCCTCGAAGACGGCCTCGATGACGAGGTCGGCATCGGCCAGGCTCGCATAGTCCGGCGTCGGGGTGATGAGGGAGAGCAGCATCTCGCCGTCCTCCTTCGACATGCGGCCCTTGCCGATCGCGCCCGTGACGAGACCCTCGGAGTGTGCCTTGCCCTTGTCGGCGGCTTCCTGGTCGCGGTCGATGAGGACGACCGGGATGCCGGCGGCGGCGGTGACATAGGCGATGGAGGCGCCCATGAAGCCGGCACCGACGACGGCGACCTTCTTCAACTCCGCCTTCGACTGGCCCGCCGGGCGGCGCGCGCCCTTGCCGAGCTCCTGCATGGAGATGAACAGCGACCGGATCATCGAGAAGGCTTCGGTCGTCTGGAGAATATGGGTGAAGTAGCGCTGCTCGATCCTCAGGCCCGTCTCGAAGGGCACCTGCAGGCCCTCATAGACGCATTTCAGGATGGCGAGCGCGCCCGGATAGTTGCCGGCGGTCTCGCGGCGCAGGATTGCCGGGGCGGCCGGCCAGAGCTGGGCGGAGGCGGGCGTCCAGATGCCGCCGCCGGGGGCCTTGAAGCCCTTCTCGTCCCAGGGCTGAACGGGCTTGAGGCCGTCCTTGATCATCTGCTTTGCGGCCGGGACGAGCTGGTCGGGCTCGACGACCTGATGGACGAGGTTCATCGCCTTGGCGCGCGCGGCCGTCAGCGAGGAGCCGGTCGTCATCATCTGCAGGGCGTCCTGCGCATTGGCGAGGCGCGGAACGCGCTGGGTGCCGCCGGCACCGGGGAAGATGCCGACCTTGACCTCGGGAAGCGCGATCTTGACCGACTTGGCATTCGAGGCGACGCGGCCGTGGCAGGCGAGCGACATTTCGAACGCCCCGCCCATGCAGGTGCCGTTGATGGCGGAGACCCACGGCTTGCCGCAGGTTTCGAGCTTGCGGAACAGCCAGGTCATGCGGCCGGTGGCGTCGAACAGCTTCTGCACGGCGGTCGCCGGATCGGTCGCCTCGGCCTCCTTCAGGAGATCGAAGCTCGCCTTGATCATGGAGAGGTCCGCGCCGCCGGAGAAGGAGGACTTGCCGGAGGTGATGACCACGCCCTTGACGGCGGCGTCAGCGACGACCTGGTCGATGATCGCGTCGAGCTCGTCCATCACCTCGACGGTGAAGACGTTCATCGACTTGTCGGGCATGTCCCAGGTGACCAGCGCAATGCCGTCGGCGTCGGTCTCGATGGTGAAGTTCTTGTAGCTCATGGTTTCTCCCCCTCAGTAGAGAATGGGTTCGATCTGCAGCGAGGCCTTGCCCCGGCCGCCATATCCCTGTTTCGTCGTGTTGGTGGCGATGAGGCGGCCGTGCCGTTCGAGCCGGACGGTGAAGCCCGGATCGACCGCCCTGCGGAGCGCCGAGCGCTTCACCCGCATCGAGAAGCGGATGGAATGCCGGTCGCCCTTGCTGGTGACGGTGGTCGCGGCAATGCCTCTCGCCGGCGCATCCATGACGCCCTGCTCCTCGAGCCGGATCGTCAGCCGGCCGGGCGGAATGGCGCCCTTCGCCACATAGGTGACGGTGCCCGAAAGCACGAAACTGTCGCTCGCCTCGGCGGAGGAGGCGATGAGACCGGCCCCGATGAGGGCAAGGAAGCTGCGGCGGGTCGGGCTCGTCATGGTCAGACTCGTTGGACGATCGTCGCCGTCCCCATCCCCGCGCCGATGCAGAGCGTAACGAGCGCAACGTTGAGGTCGCGGCGTTCCAACTCGTCGAGCACGGTGCCGAGGATCATCGCGCCGGTCGCGCCGAGCGGGTGGCCCATGGCGATGGCGCCGCCGTTGACGTTCATCTTGTCGTGCGGGATGTCGAAGGCCTGCATGTAGCGCAGGACCACGGCGGCGAAGGCCTCGTTGAGCTCGAAGAGGTCGATGTCGGAGAGCTGCATTCCGGTGCGGGCGAGCAGTTTTTCCGTGACGTCGACGGGGCCGGTCAGCATCAGCGCCGGGTCGGAGCCGATATTGGCGAAGGCCTTGATGCGGCCGCGCGCCTTCTTCCCGAGGATCGCGCCGCCTTCCTTCGAGCCGAGCAGCACGGCGGCCGCGCCGTCGACGATGCCCGAGGAATTGCCGGCATGGTGGACGTAGTTGATGCCCTCGATTTCCGGATGGGCCTGGATGGCGACGGCTTCGAAGCCGCCCATCTCGCCGGGCATCTGGAAGGAGGGCTGGAGCTGGGCCAGCGCCTGCATGTCGGTGCCGGGGCGCATGTGCTCGTCACGGTCGAGGATGGTGAGGCCGTTGATGTCCTTCACCGGCACGACGGAATTCTTGAAGTAGCCCTTTTCCCAGGCATGCGCCGCGCGCTTCTGGCTCTCGACGGCATAGGCGTCGACATCGTCGCGGCTAAAGCCGTACTTGGTGGCGATGAGGTCGGCCGAAACGCCCTGCGGCATGAAATAGGCCGGGAAGTTGACCGAGGGATCCATGAACCAGGCGCCGCCCGACATGCCGAGGCCGACGCGGGACATGCTCTCCACGCCTCCGGCGATCACGATGTCGTCGGCGCCCTGCGCGATCTTCGCCGCGCCGAAATTCACGGCATCGAGGCCGGAGGCGCAGAAGCGCGAGATCTGCATGCCCGGCGCGCGGGTCGAATAGCCGGCCTCGAAGGCGGCGGCCTTGGGGATGACCGCGCCGGCATCCATGACGGGATCGACGCAGCCCATGACGATGTCGTCGATCTTGGCGGTATCCAGCCCGTTGCGGTCGCGCACCGCTTCCAGCACCTTGGCGGCAAGGCGTACGGACGGCACTTCGTGCAGCGAACCGTCCTTCTTGCCGCGCCCGCGCGGGGTGCGCACGTGATCGTAGATGAAGACGTCGGTCATGGGTCTCTCTTCTCCCTGGCGGCGCGAAGGCGCCCTAGAATTTCCTCGGCTCGGCCCGGCGGATGCCCCTCATCCGCCTGCCGGCACCTTCTCCCCGCAAGCGGGGAGAAGGGACTGCTTGGCTTGCGACTGTAGCCCCTCACTCCGCTCGCGGGGAGAGGGGTGGAAAGCGTCAGAACGCCTCGGCGGCCAGTTCCATCGTCGTGCCCGCGCCGGCCTCGATGCGGGTCTTGCGCAGCGCCGTTTCCGGCATCAGGCGCTCCATGAAGAACTTTGCCGTGACGAGCTTGTTCTTCAGGAAATCCTCGCGCTCGCCAGCGCCGTTCGCAAGGCCCTCTTCGGCGGCCTTGGCGATCTTCGCCCACATGTAGCCGACGACGACGAGGCCGAAGAGGTGCATGTAGTCGGTCGAGCCGGCACCGGCATTGTCGGGCTTGGCCATGGCGTTCTGCATGAACCACATGGTTCCGGCCTGAAGGTCGTTCAAGCCCTTCTTGAGGGCCTTGGTGAAGGGGGCGAGCTTCTCGTCGCCGCGATTCTCCTCGCAGAAATCGCCGATCTCCTTGAAGAGGGCCATGACGGCGCGCCCGCCGTTCATGCCGAGCTTGCGGCCGACGAGGTCGAGCGCCTGGATGCCGTTGGCGCCCTCGTAGATCATGGCGATGCGCGCGTCGCGCACATACTGGCTCATGCCGTGCTCTTCGATATAGCCGTGGCCGCCGAAGACCTGCTGGGCCATGACGGCATGGTCGAAGCCCTTGTCGGTGAGCACGCCCTTGAGGATCGGCGTCATCAGGCCGAGGATGTCGTCGGCGGCCTGGCGGTCCTTTTCGTCGCTGGCGCGGTGGGCGATATCGGATTTCAGCGCCGTCCAGAGCGTGAAGGCGCGGCCGCCCTCCGTCCAGGCCTTGATGGTCATCAGCGCACGGCGGATATCCGGGTGCACGATCAGTGGATCGGCCTTGCCCTCCGGGTTCTTGACGCCGGAGAGCGAACGGCCCTGCAGGCGCTCACGGGCATAATTGGCGGCGTTCTGGTAGGCGACCTCGGCAATCGAGAGGCCCTGCAGGCCGACGCCGAGGCGCGCCTCGTTCATCATCACGAACATGGCGTTGAGGCCCTTGTTCTCCGCGCCGATGAGGAAGCCCTTCGCCTCGTCGTAGTTCATGACGCAGGTGGCGTTGCCGTGGATGCCCATCTTGTGCTCGATGGCGCCGCAGGAGACCGTGTTCCGCTCGCCCGGCGTGCCGTCGTCCTTGAGGAGGAATTTCGGCACGATGAAGAGCGAGATGCCCTTGGTGCCCTCCGGCGCGCCCTCGATGCGGGCGAGGACGAGGTGCACGATGTTGTCCGACATGTCGTGTTCGCCGGCGGAGATGAAGATCTTCTGGCCGGAAATCTTGTAGGAGCCGTCCGCCTGCGGCACGGCCTTGGTGCGCAGGAGCCCGAGATCGGTGCCGCAATGCGGCTCCGTCAGGTTCATCGTGCCGGTCCAGGTGCCTTCCACCATCTTCGGCAGATAGGCGGCCTTCTGTTCGTCGGAACCGTGGACGAGGATCGCGGCGATGGCGCCCTGCGTCAGGCCCGGATACATGGTCAGCGCCATGTTGGCCGAGGACATGTATTCGCCGACCGCCGTGTGCAGCACGTAGGGCAGGCCCTGGCCGCCGAATTCCTCCGGTACGGCAAGGCCGATCCAGCCGCCCTGGCAGTAGAGATCATAGGCTTCCTTGAAGCCCTTCGGCGTTACCACCGTGGCATCGTCATTGCGCCTGCAGCCTTCCTGGTCGCCGGACAGGTTGACGGGGAACAGCACCTCCTCGGCAAGCCTCGCCGCCTCGCCGGCAATCGCCTCCAGCATGTCGCCCGTCGTGTCGGCAAAGCCGGGCAGATTGTTGTAGCGCTCGAGCGAGAGCACGTCGTTCAGAATGAAAAGCGTGTCATTCACGGGGGCCTTGTAGATCGGCATTTCTCGCGTTCCTCACCTATGCCACGGACAGGAGTCCGGTCCTTGGGGAAAGAGTGTATAAAACTTTGACGTTTGCGTAAACGTCAAAAGAGGGGAGGCGTGCTGAATTTTTCGTCGCAGGGAGAGCAGGGGGCGATACGGCAAGCTCGTTGGCTGCCGACGTTCCCCAAGGGAATTCCGCCACCCATGGCAAGGCGCCGGCCACACCCTCCTTCTCCCCGCCTGCGGGGAGAAGGTGCCGGCAGGCGGATGAGGGGCCGCACCGGCTTTCCACGCCCTCCACGGGAGAATGTGCCGCCTGCCCCTCATCCCGCTGCCGCGACCATCTCCCCGCAGGCGGGGAGATGGGGAAGGAGGAACCGCCTCGTTGATAAGAAAACCCTAGCGGACGCAACCTCCCCACGTCCCGCAACCGCTCATCTTCCCCTCTCCGGGACCAGTCTATGAGCAAATCGTTAAAAAATTTCCGGTCGAGTTAACCCCTTGTTTACCACGTTTCATGAATTGTGGCGCTTGAGGGCGTGGGATCGGGAATCATTTCGGCTCCCCTCTGTGCAGCCCGGGCGGACGGTCCGGGCGAAAACAGGGACGATACGGTTTTCCGCCACAACGCAGGAAGAGCGCAGCCGGGCGGGCAGCGCTTTCAAGGGTATCTCCCGACGGGCCGACGGCCGTCAAAGCGAGGCGAAAGATGAACGGATCGCGAAACCCGCAACGTCAAGGCGAACGCTCTTCGCTCGACGCGCTCAATCGCACCATCGAGGGGCTGGAAGCCCGCATCGAGGGCCTGATGGCGAACAGCCGGGATGCGCGCGGGCGCGGCGAGGAGCGCTTTGCGCCCCGCACCGAGCAGGCCCGCTCCGAACAGATCCGCCCCGAGCCGTCGCGCTACGAGCCGGCGCGCGCCATGCCGCTGCGCGAAGACCCCGTTTCCGAAATCGTGCAGCGCCAGCGCGCCATCGAGGGCAGCCGCGAGCGCGTCGCCCAGCGCATCGAGCGCCGCCCGCTCTCTGCCGATCACCACGCCGCCGCCGAGCACGCCTACACCGCCTTCGGCGGCCAGCCGGCCGCAGCGCCCGCCCGCGCCGACAGTTCCGTGCAGGATATCGCCCGCTCGCTCGTCTCGCTCCGCCAGGATCTCAAGAAGGATATCGCCGAGGGCCTCGAGCGCGAGATGCAGTTGCTGCGCTCGGAAATCCGCGGCATCCGCCAGATGGCCGAGGGCCGCGGCAATGGCGACGACCTGCGCGAGGAGCTGCACCGCCTCTCCGCCGGCATCAGCCAGCTCGGCCGCCAGTCGGGCCATACGGAGGGCCTGCGCGTCGAGTTCGATGCGCTGCGCTCCGTGCTTGACGGGCTGGCCCGCGAGGATTCCGTGCGCCGCATGGAAGACCGCTGGAGCGGCGTCGAAGAGAAGCTTTCCGTCTTCGACCAGAGCCGCGACGACGAGCTGGTGGCGCTCGCCTACCGGCTCGACGAGCTGAAGAACCAGATCAACGCGATGAGCGCGACGCCCGCCATCCGCGCGCTGGAGGAAAAGATCGAATCGATGGTGCATGCCGTCGACATGGTCGCCCGCCAGGGCGCGCCGGACGACGGACGCTTCGTTTCCGCCGTCGCCTCGCAGTTCGAGGGGCTGGACGCCCGCCTCGACGAGATCAGCCGCGCCATCGCCGCCGCCGGCCGCATGCAGCAGTCGTCCTTCGCCGACCAGGGCATGATGCAGCGCCTCGAAGGCCGCATAGCCGATCTCGCCGGCCAGATCGACCTCATCGCCCGCCGCCCCGCGCCCGCCGACCAGAACCTCTCCGCCCGCATCGAGGCGCTGGCAAGCCGCATCGAGGACCTGTCGAACGAGCGCACGGCGCTGCGCCTCGAAGAGCGCATCGAGCACCTGTCGCAGATGCTGGAGCAGGGCCAGCAGGCTGCGCCCGCCCTCGTCGGCGGCGAGGAGCTTGCCTATTTCCTCTCCGACATTTCCCGCAAGATCGACGCGCTCGACCAGGGCAGCGTCAACAACGAGCTCGCCGGCCGTCTGGATGCGCTCGCCCGCCGCATCGACACGCTGGATACGCCCGTCGGCAGCCCCTTCCAGGAAGACCGTTTCTCGCGCCTCGAAGGCCGCCTTTCGGACATCGCCGACCGGCTCGACGCGACCCGTGTGGCGCCCGCCGGCGACCACGAGGCGCTGCGCAGCCTGGAGGCGCAGATCGCGCATCTCTCCACGCTGATCAGCACGCCCTCCGCCGCGGCCATGGCCGCCATGCCCCCGGAATTCGAGAACCGGATCGCCACCATCGAAGACTACATGGCGACCAATGACGAATATATCGTCGAGGCCGCCCGCCAGGCGGCGGAAGCCGTCATGGAGGCCTATCGCCACGCCGGCCCCGCCTCCGCCGCCAATACCGACATGGAGGCGATCGCCGGCCTTGCGAACGACCTTCGCGCGCTGGAGGAGCTGACCCGCGCCGGCGAGGAACGCACCGCCCGCACCTTCGACGCCCTGCATGACACGCTGGTGCAGATCGCCGGCCGCCTCGAACAGCTCGACGCCCCGCGCGAAACCTTCGGCCGCCGCGAGGCCGTCCAGCCGCGCGCCGAAATGCCCCGCGCCGAGATGCCGGCCATGGGCTTCGGCCCGGACGCCGGCCTTCATCGCAACGACTACCCTTTTGACGACGATGCCTTCGGCGCCGCCGAGCTGAAGGCGGAAGCTGCCGCGCCCGAGGAGGACAGCCGCTTCGCCGAGATCGAGGTCGAGCACATTCCGGCGCCCGCGCGCGCCGAGGCAGGGGACGCCGTTGCCGAAGAGGCCGTGGCGCTTGCCGGCGATATCGCCGAGGCCCAGCCCAAGGCGGGCCTGCTTGCCGGCCTGAAGCGGCGTTTCGCGCCCGGCCGCAAGGATGTGGCCCCGCAGGCCGAGCGCCAGCAGATCGACCCGGCGCCCTCCCTCGACCCCGTCGACGAACTGGCGCCGGAAGAGGCGAACCAGCTTCTGGAGCCGGGCTCCGGCGTGCCGGACGTGCGCCGCATCCTCGAGCGCGTCCGCGCCGGCCAAGCCGCGGGCAGCCGTGCCGGCGGCGAGGGCGAGAAGGCGGACTTCATCGCCGCCGCCCGCCGCGCCGCCAAGCTCGCCGCCGAAGAGACCGACACGATCTCCCGCGTCGCGCCCGCCAAAAAGCCGGAAAGGGCGGCCAAGGGCGACAAGCCCGCCGCCACCTCCGCCTTCGCGCGCCATCGCCGCCCGATCCTGCTCGCCGTCGGCGCCGTGCTGCTCGCCATCATGTCCTATCCTCTGGTCAACACGCTGGTCCGTGGCGACGAGGCCCCGGCCGTCGTGGAGCAGGCCGCCGTCAGGGAAGAGGCAAAGCCCGCCGCGACGACGGACGGCGCCGACAAGGCCTTGACCGCGAACGCTGCCGCAGCGCCCGTCGCCGGGGAAAAGGCCGTGACCGACCCCGCGCCGGCCGGCATGGACGGCGAGCGCAGCCTCGCCGCGCCCGAAAAGGCGACGGATGACGGCGCATCCCTTCAGATGACGCCGCTCCAGACGAAGGGCGCCGACGCCCTGACGGCGCCCGTCGCGACGGATGACAATGCCACGGCCGGCTTCGAGCCGCTGACGACGCCGGAAACCGTGCCGCTCGCCGGCAAGGATGCCAAGGCCGGCGCGAAAGAGGCCGCGCCGCTCGGCGCCGCGCAGACGGCGGCGATTGCCGTGCCGGAAGCGATCACGCCCGCCTCGCTTTCCAAGGCCGCGACGGAAGGCGACCCGCTGGCGCTGTTCGAGATCGGCGCGCGCTACACCGAAGGCCGGGGCGTCGCCACCGACCTCAAGGAAGCCGCGCGCTGGTACGCGCTTTCGGCCGACCGCGGCTTCGCACCGGCCGAATACCGCCTCGCCAACCTCTACGAGAAGGGCCAGGGCGTCGAACTCGACCTTGCCCGGGCGCGCAAGCTCTACGAGGACGCGGCCGGCAAGGGCAATGCGAGCGCCATGCACAATCTCGCCGTCCTGCTGGCAACGGGCTCGGGCGATGCCGCGCCGGACTTCAACGGCGCCGCCAAATGGTTCCAGAAGGCATCCGAGCTCGGCGTGCGCGACAGCCAGTTCAACCTCGCCATCCTCTATGCGCGCGGCAACGGCGTGAAGCAGGACCTGGAAAAATCCTACAAGTGGTTCGCCATCGCCGCCCGCGACGGCGACCACGACGCCGCCGAGAAGCGCGACGAGGTGGCCAATGCCATGAAGCCGGAGCAGCTTTCCAGCGCCAAGGCGAAGGTCGACCTCTGGAAGCCGCGGGCGCTCGACGATAAGGCCAATTCGGCCGACCTGCCGGACGAATGGGTCGGCAAGCCGGTGAAGACCGCCAGCGTCGACATGAAGAAGGCCATCCGCAACATCCAGGCCATCCTCAACAACAACGGCTTCAACGCCGGCACGCCGGACGGCGAGATGGGCAAGAAGACCGTCTCCGCCATCAAGGCCTTCCAGAAGTCCGTCGGCCAGAAGGAAACCGGCGAGATCGACGACGCGCTCGTCACCGAGCTTCTGAAGCGCAACAAGCAGCCGGGCTGACCGGCGCATCGCCGGAGGCCCGTCAGGCGGCGCCTCCGGTCACGTCTTTCCCGAGACTGGGGGCATGACGCCCGTCGAAGGTGCCCGCCCGTCGCTCACGATGTGCGACGGGCGCCGCGGCAATTTGATCTGCTGCATGTTTTCATCCTTAAATCGGCCCCGATTTGCGGATTATGCAATAGAAAATTCATGTCGCTCCAAGATGATAACGCCAGGAAGAAACGTCATCATCCGAAAGGGCTGAGGCACGCGCCGCAATGGCTGCGTGCCAGACCGGTCCTTGCCGGATGCAAGGCGCGGCCGGCCGCCGAGGGGCACTCCCTTTGCGGCGGGGCGCGTCGTCGTATTCGCTGCCTGCCGAAGAGGAGCCGCGGCAGGGGCGGGAAGGGGTGAAGGCGGCTGCCGAGTATCGTTTGACGCAAGTCCGGAGGCGAGCCGCTTCGCGCGTCCGCCGGAATTGCCTGGGCTTCCGCGCAAGCGGGAATTGCCGATCGGGGTATTGTTGTGACTGTCTATCTGCCCATCGCAGAGCTCTCGGTGAATATCTTCATCATTCTCGGCATGGGCGCGGCCGTCGGCTTCCTTTCCGGCATGTTCGGCGTCGGCGGCGGCTTCCTCATCACGCCGCTCCTCATCTTCTACAACATCCCCCCGGTCGTCGCGGTGGCGACGGGCGCCAACCAGGTCGTCGCCTCGTCGATCTCGGGCGCGCTGTCGCATTTCCGGCGCGGCACGCTGGACGTCAAGCTCGGCACGGTGCTTCTCGTCGGCGGCCTCACGGGGGCGACGGTCGGCATCTGGATCTTTGCGCTGCTGCGCAGCGTCGGCCAGCTCGACCTCGTCATCTCGCTGCTCTATGTCGTGCTGCTCGGCACGGTCGGCACCCTGATGCTGCTCGAAAGCATCCGCGCCATGCGCCGCTCGGCCAACAACCAGCCCGTCTCGCTGCGCCGGCCCGGCCAGCATAGCTGGGTGCACCGCCTGCCGCTGAAGATGCGCTTCAAGAAGTCGAAGATCTATCTTTCCGTCATCCCGGTGATCGGGCTCGGCTTCTGCATCGGCATCCTCACCTCGGTCATGGGCGTCGGCGGCGGCTTCATCATGGTGCCGGCGATGATCTATCTCCTGCGCATCCCGACCAATGTCGTCGTCGGGACCTCGCTGTTCCAGATCATCTTCGTCACGGCCTATACGACCGTCGTGCAGGCGACGACCAACTATTCCGTCGACATCGTGCTCGCCTTCATCCTGATGGTGGCCGGCGTCATCGGCGCGCAATACGGCGTGCGCGTCGGCCAGAAGCTGCGCGGCGAACAGTTGCGCGCGCTTCTCGCGCTTCTCGTCCTTGCCGTCGGCGCCCGCCTTGCGGTCGACCTCGTCGTCACGCCGGCCGACATCTATTCCATCGTCAGCGAGGGGGTCTATCGATGAGAACCCTCGCGACGCTCCTCTTCGTCCTTGGCCTTGCCCTTCCCGCCGGCGCGCAGGTGCTGGAGGACAAGCCGGTGGAATTTCCCGAGAAGCTGGAGATCGGCATCTCGACGGACGAGATCGCCATCTCCTCGGATTTCCGCGGCGCGGACCTGACGATCTTCGGCGCCATCGAGGGCTACGATCCCGCGCTTCTCGCCCAGAGCAAGTACGACATCGTCGTGGCGCTGGAAGGGCCGAAGGACAACAACACGGTGCGCATCAAGGAGCGCGTCTTCGGCATCTGGGTCAACCGCCGCTCCATGACCTTCGAGCTGGTGCCGGAATCCTATTCGCTGTCGAGCACGCGGGACGTCGAGACCATCGCCGAGCCCGCCATGCTCAACGGCGTCGGCGTCGGCATCCAGCATATCCGCCTCTCGCCCATCGGCTATGTCGGCGACGGCTCGAAGCTCACCGAGTTCCGCGACGCCTTCCGCCGCCTCAAGGAAAGCGGCGGCTTCTACCAGCGCGATCCCGGCGGCGTGCAGTTCATCAGCGCCAGCCTGTTCAAGGCGACGGTCAAGCTGCCGGCCAACGTGCCGAACGGCACCCATGTCGTGCGCGCCCACCTCTTCCGCGATGGCGTGTTCATCGCGGAGAAGGCGCTGCCGCTGCGCGTCATGAAGACCGGCATCGAGCAGATGATCTCGAATGCCGCCTACAACAATTCGCTGGCCTACGGCCTCTTCTCGGTGCTGCTCGCCCTCCTGACGGGCTGGCTCGCCAGCGTCGTCTTCCGCAAGGACTGAGCGGTCAGGACCGGTAGACCAGCACCGGCACCTTCGCGTGGCTCAGCACCTTCGTCGTGACGCTGCCCATCAGGAAGGCGCTGACGCCGCGCCGGCCGTGCGAGGCCATGGCGATGAGGTCGCAGCCGCGCTTTTCCGCCGTGTCGATGATCGCCTGCCAGGCATCGCCCGCCGCGACCTGCAGCGTCTCGACCGGAATGCCGGCCGCCGCCGCCTTCGCCTCGACCGCGCCGAGGATGCGGGCGCCGTCCGCCTTCAGGTGCGCCTCGTATTCCGCGCGCAGGTTGACGGTGGCGCCGGGCGTCACGGGCAGGAAGTGCAGCGGCTCGGCGACGGTGAGCGCCGTCACCTTCGCCCCCAGCGCCTTTGCCAGTTGCAGCGTCTGGTCGACGGCGGCGGCGGAAAGATCCGAGCCGTCGGTGGGAACGAGGATATGCCTGTACATGGTCGCAGCCTCCTTTTTTACCCAGAGTAGGCCCGGCTTCGGGCCGTGCCTTGATGGAAATCAACCGTGCGGCTTTCGTCAAGTGCCGGTTGTGGCCCGCCTCGCCACGGTCGCCTCATAGGCCACGCGCAATTCGTTGAAGACCGAGCGGGCGGGCGGCGGGCTGCCGAGATGGATGGCACGCAGTTCCTCCATGAAGGCCTCCCACATCGCCGGCCCACCCTCTTCCAGAAGCTCGGCGCGGATGGACAGTTCCTCCGTCACCGGCAGGAAGCGCCGGCCCCAGGCGCCCATCATGGCGAAGACCGGCACGAGCGCGATGCCCATCTCGGTGAGGCTGTAGAGCGCCTTCTGCTTGTGGCTCGGATCGTCCGCCTTGCTGATCAGTCCCTCCTCTACCAGCCGGCGAAGGCGGTCCGCCAGGATGTTCGAGGCGATGCCTTCCTCCGATTTCGTCAGAAGCTCGCGGAAATGCCGGCGGTTGCCGAACATCATGTCCCGCAGCACGATCAGGCTCCAGCGATCCCCGAGGATTTCCAGTGTAAGATTGATCGGGCAGCCGGAGCGGCGGGTATCCTTCATGCAGTCTCTCCAAAAACTGCTTGCATAGTAAAATCGGTTTCTCTATCCATCAACCAGTTGCAATTCGCAATCGGTTTAGCGCAGCGGCACGGCCGCAACGGAGGACAGGACCATGGCAAGGCTGATCATCTGGAATCTCGTGACGCTCGACGGCTTCTTCGAGGGCGGGACGAAATGGGACCTCGGCTTCCACGGCAAGGCCTGGGGGCCGGAACTGGAAGCGCTCAGCATGGAGTTCGGCGCATCTGCGGGCCTCCTCGTCTTTGGCCGCGTCACCTATGAGGGCATGAAGGCCTACTGGACGACGACGGAGGACGAGGGCGAGGTGAAGACCTTCATGAACGCCCTGCCGAAGCTCGTCGCCTCGCGCACCCTCGCGTCCTCCGAGTGGAACAATACCGAGGTGACGGCCGATATCGTCGGCGAGCTCTCCCGCCGCAAGCAGGCGCTGGACAAGCCGATCTATGTCTTCGGCAGCGCCGAGCTGGCGGATTCACTGCTTGAAGCGGGGCTGGTCGACGAGGTGATGCTGGGCATCGTGCCGGTGCAGCTCGGCAAGGGCACGCCCTTCTTCAAGGGCGATGCGCGGCGCGACTTCGATCTCGTCGAGGCAAGGCCGCTTTCCAACGGCACGATCCTTACGCGCTATGCGCCGGAAGGCGTCAGCCTCTGAGATTGGTAAACCGCACCGAATAGATGCGGTCGCGGCCGAGCATGTGGGCGACGAGGCTCTGCCGGTCGAAGAGGCCGGTCATCGCCTTGTGACGCAGGTCGAGGCCGCCGGTCATGATGCCGAAGGCGGGCATCAAAAGGCGCCTGCCGTCGGTCGCAAAGCACGGGCGGCGCACCGCCTTCTCGCGGCGGATGACGGTGGCGGCCGGGTGCAGGTGCCCAGCGATCTCGCCGGCCGGGGAGAGGAGCGAGGGCTCGTGGCGGAAGGCAAGGCCGGCATAGTGGAGTTCGTCGGCCGATTGGCCGGGTAGGTCCACGGTGCCGTCCGGATCGTGGTTGCCATTGATCCAGATCCATTCGCGCCCGCGCGCAAGGTCCGAAATCTTCGCGCGAAAAATCTCCGGCAGATGGGCCGAGCCGACGCGGTCGTGGAAATTGTCGCCGAGGCTGACGACGATGGCGGGGTCGTGCCGGGTGATGACAGCCTCCAGCACCTTCAGCGTCGCCAGCGTATCGTAGGGCGGCAGCATCATGCCGCGGCGGGCGAATGCCGCGCCTTTCTCCAGATGCAGGTCCGAGACGACGAGGAGGCGCGTTTCCGGTAGGTAAAGCGCGCCGAGCGGATCGCACACCGCCTCGACGCCGGCGACGACGGTGCGGGCCGAGACCGCGCCGAAATCCTGAATATCCATCGATGCCAGCGCCAGTCTTTGCATGCGCGTCGTTCAGTCCCTAGATATTGGCCTCGCCCATCGCCTCGGCGATCAGGTCCTCGGCGGCTTCCGCCAGCAGAAAATCCTGCGCCTCGCCCGCCACCGTCTCCCTGCCGATCTCCAGCATGATCGGCACGGCGAGCGGCGAGATGCGGTCGAGCCGCCGGTGGGCGATGTGGCCCTTGATTCGGGCAAGCATATCGCCCAATCGCTGAATATCCAAAAGCCCCGCCGCCGCATCGGCGCGCGTGGCTTCGAGCAGGATGTGGTCCGGCTCGTGGCTCCTGAGCACGTCGTAGATGAGGTCGGCGGAAACCGTGACCTGCCGCCCGGTCTTTTCCTTGCCCGGATGGCGCTGCTCGATCAGCCCCGCGATCACGGCGCAATTGCGGAAGGTGCGCTTCAGCATGAAGCTTTCGTCGAGCCAGGCTTCCAGATCGTCGCCCAGCATGTCCTCGTCGAAGAGGTTTTCGAGCGACGGCCGCTCGACGGCGAAGGCATGGCCGAGGTCGTCGAGCGCCCAGATCGCCAGCGAATAGTCGGTGGCGACGAAGCCGAGCGGCCGCCGCCCCGCGCGCTCCAGCCGGCGCGTCAGCAGCATGCCGAGCGTCTGGTGCGCCAGCCGTCCCTCGAAGGGATAGGCGACCATGTAATGCCGGCTGCCGCGCGGAAAGGTCTCGATGAGGAGCTCGTCGCGTTTCGGCAGGGCGGAGACGTCGCGCTGGAGGGCGAGCCAGTCGCGCACCTGCTCGGGCAGTTCGCCCCAGCGGTGCGGATCGTCCAGCATGCCGCGCACCTGGTCGGCGAGATAGGTGGAGAGCGGGAACTTGCCGCCCGCATAGGCCGGCACCTTCGGATCGAGCGAGAAGGCCTGGGAAACGAGACATTCGTTCTCGCGGATGCCCTCGAAGCGCAGCACCTTGCCGGAGAACAGGAAGGTATCGCCGGGCGAGAGCATTTCGAGAAAATATTCCTCCACCTTGCCGAGCGAGGCCCCGCCGCGTCCGACCGCCCCCTTCGCGCCGCGCCTGACCATGCGCACGTTCAGCATCGGCATCTCGACGATGGTGCCGAGGTTCAGGCGGTATTGCTGGGCGACCCCCGGATTGGAGACGCGCCAGAGGCCGTCGACGGTCTTGCGGATGCGGGCATAGCGCTCGTAGGTCTTCAGCGCATAGCCGCCGGTGGCGACGAACTGCACGATCCGCCCGAACTTTTCGCGCGAAAGGCCGATATAGGGCGAGGCGGTGGTGATCTCGGCAAAGAGCGCGTCCTCGTCGAAGGGCGCGGCGCAGGCCATGCCGAGGACGTGCTGGGCGAGCACGTCGAGCGTGCCCTCGCCGACGGGGGGCGTGTCCTGCGCGCCGAGATAGTTGGCGTCGAGCGCCGCCTGGCACTCCATCACCTCGAACCGGTTGGCCGGCACGAGGATGGCGCGGCTCGGCTCGTCCATGCGGTGGTTGGCGCGGCCGATGCGCTGGGCGAGCCGCGAGGCGCCCTTCGGCGCGCCGACATGGATGACGAGATCGACATCGCCCCAGTCGATGCCGAGGTCGAGCGTCGAGGTGGCGACGACGGCGCGCAGGCGGTTCTCCGCCATGGCCTGCTCCACCTTGCGCCGCTGGCCGACATCGAGCGAGCCGTGGTGCAGGGCGATCGGCAGCGTGTCCTCGTTGATGTTCCACAGTTCCTGGAAGAGGATTTCCGCCTGGCTGCGCGTGTTGACGAAGAGCAGCGACGTCCTGTGCGCCTTGATCGCCGCATAGACCTCGGGCATCGCATATTTCGCCTGATGGCCCGACCACGGCACCCGCTCCTCGCTTTTGAGGATGGTGATGATCGGCTTCGCACCGCCCGGCGCTGTGACGAGCCCGGCATGGTTCTCCGCGTCCGGCGACTGCGCGACCAGCCAGCGGCGAAGGTCCATCGGCTCGGCGACGGTGGCCGAAAGGCCGATGGTGCTGAGGTCCGGCGCAAGCCGGCGCAGGCGCGCGAGGCCGAGCGAGAGGAGGTGCCCGCGCTTGGAGGTGACGAGCGAGTGCAACTCGTCGAAGATGACGTATTTCAGGTCCTTGAAGAAGCGCGGGGCCTCGCCGTTGGCGATGAGGAGGGCGACCTGTTCCGGCGTCGTCAGCAGGATGTCCGGCGGGTTGAGGCGCTGGCGCTGGCGCTTGGCCTGCGGCGTGTCGCCGGTGCGCGTCTCGATGGTGATCGACAGGCCCATTTCCGAGACGGGCTTCATCAGGTTGCGCTCGATATCGACGGCAAGCGCCTTCAGCGGCGAGATATAGAGCGTGTGGATGCCGGTGAAGGCGGAGCCGGGCGGGATTTTGCCGCGCTGAGCAAGGTCCGTCAGCGCCGGCAGGAAGCCGGCCAGCGTCTTGCCGGCGCCGGTGGGCGCGATCAGCAGCAGGCTCTCCCCCGCCGTGGCACGCGCCAGGAGCTCCATCTGGTGGGCACGCGGCTGCCAGCCCTTGGCCGCGAACCAGTCGGCGAAGGGTTTGGTAAGGAGGGAGGGGCTGGCGGTGGAATCGGCGGTGCTCACCGCCCTAAGCTAGTGAGCGGCGCGTGAATGTGAAGCCGTGGACCGAAAAAACAGCCTGCCGCCTAAGCGGTCAGTCGCGCCAGGAGAGGATCGTCATGAAGACGGGCGTCAGGACCAGCAGGCCCGCGATGGAAAACAACGGCCCGTAGAGGAGCGCGCTGAGGGGAATTTCGGAAAGGCATGTCCCGACCCCGTCAGGAAGGCAATCGTGCGGGCCGCCTTCGACGATGCCGTAGACGGGCAGAAACAGCCCCGCGACGATCAGGCTGGCGAGGATCGCCAGGATGGCGGAGAGGACAAGGCGGCCAAGGGTCTTCATGCCTCCGCAATACCGGGATTTCCCGCCCCGGCCAACGCCCCTACATGGCGATATAGCGGTCGGCGCGGTGGTTGACGGTGAGGAAGAGGTTCAGCACCACGGCGCCGACCACCGAGCAGAGCACGATGAAGGGTGCGGCGACGGCGAAGGCGGCGGCCAGCACGACGAGGTCGAAGGCGAGCTGGACGAGGCCGGCGGGCCAGCCGAAGCGCTCCTGCAGATAGACCGCGAGCACGCCGATGCCGCCGAGGCTGGCGCGGTGGCGGTAGAGGCCGAGCAGGCCGAAGCCGAGCAGGATGCCGGCCAGCACCGCCGTCCACATCGGATCGATGCTGTCGATGCTGAGGAAATGCGGCTGCAACTCGGTGATGAGCGAGGTGAGGGCGACGGCGGCGACGGTCTTGAGGGTGAAGGCCCGGCCGAGGCGCTTGAGGGCGAGGATGTAGAACGGGATGTTCACGACGGTATAGTAGAGGCCGAAGCTGACGCCCGTGAGATAATGCAGGATGAAGGCGACGCCGGCGGTGCCGCTGGCGACGAGGCCGGCGCTGCCCATCAGGGCAAGGCCGAGCGCGGCGATCATGCTGCTGGCGAAGAGGCCCTGCGCATCCTCCAGCAATGTATGGCGGGTGGGTGTGGGATTCCAGAAGCCGAAACGCCGCTTGTCCATGGCCGATCTCCGATGGTTCTCAGGTGCCGGCCTGGCCGTGGCGACGGGCGAGGAAGAGCAGGCCATGCACCGGCTGGCCGGCATCCCGGCGGATCACGCTTCTTTCGAGCGCGAGAAGGTTGAACCCGCTTTCGGCCAGCCGCCGGCGGATGAAGGCTTCCGGATGGGCATAGCGCAGGGAAGGGCGCAGCAGCGGCGCATCGCCCGTCCCGCCGTCCTCGACGGAAAAGGCGAAGAGCCCGCCCGGCCGCGCAAGGCGCGCCACGCTCGGGAAGACCTCGGCAAGGTCGCCGAGATACATCAGCACGTCCGCGGCGCTGACGAGATCGGCGCGCGCCTCCGGCCCGTCCGCGAAAAGGCCGCTTTCTTCGGCGGGAAGCGAAAGGTCGGCCTGGGCGAGACGGTCGTAGACGGCCTTTTCCTCCGCCTTGGCGAGCATGCCGGCGGAAAGGTCGAAGCCCTCCAGCCGGCCGGCATGGGTGCGGAATTCCACGCCGAAAAGGCCGGTGCCGCAGCCGATGTCGCAGACGAGGCCGAATTCGCTGTCCGTGCCCGCATGCTTCAGCACCAGCCGGGCGAGCGTCTGGGGAACGGTATAGTCGAGCTTTTCGACGAGCGCGGTGTCGAAGCGGTCGGCATAGTCGTCGAAGAGGCGCTCGACATAGGGCGTCGGGGGCGCGGCGGGCGGTTCGGCGGCGCCGAGCACGGCGAGCTTGAGGCTCGCGCCGAAGATGTCGGAAGGGTCGAGCGCGACGACCTTTTCGAGCGCGGCGGTCGCCGCCTCCTTCCGGCCCGATTTCTCGGCATATTCGGCGAGCCGGAACCACCCGGCGGCCCAGAGCGGCACCTGTTCGAGCGCCTGTTCCATGAGTTCCGCAGCCTCCGCGAACTCGCCGGATTCCGCGAACATGCGGGCATAGTCGGCGCGGCGGTCGGCGATGAGATCGCCGGAGGAGAAATGCGGGCTCGTCATGGGCACCTTTGATGCGGGAAAGCTGGCTGAGCTACATGGCAGGGCCGTTATAAAAGGCAAGCGATTTCTCATGAAGCCCGCTTGCTTGCCGCGGGAGCGGTGACGGCTTATCTGGAATGGACACGAATTTTTGGAGAATCAACCGATGTCGAATGGCGTGAACGGCTTTCTCGGCGACACACCGGTCCGCGTGATCGTCAAGCTGCTGATCCTGTCGGTGGCCGTGGGCTTCCTGATGTCGATCTTCGGGCTCTATCCGCATGACATCCTCATCGCCGCGCGCGATTTCATCATCGACCTGTGGAACACCGGCTTCAAGACGCTGGGCCGCCTCGGCGACTACCTGCTGCTCGGCGCCGCCATCGTCGTCCCCGTCTTCATCGTCATCCGTCTCTTGAGCTACCGCCGCTGATCATGATCTCCCGCAGACACTTCCTTGCCGCCTCCGGGGCGGCCGTCGCCGCGCTTGCCGCCGGCTGCACCACCCGCCCCCCGGCGCCTTCCGCCGGCACCGGCAGCGACCAGACCGCCGCCTCGCTCGCCTTCGTCAACAAGCTGCGCGCCACGCGCGGCCTGCCGGCGCTTGCCGCCGACGGCGCGGCGCAGCGCGCCGCCATGGACCAGGCAAGCCGCATGGCGGCCGCCGGCCGGATGGAGCACAATATCGGCCTCGGCGCGAATTTCGGCAAGCGCATGAAGGGCATGGACGTGGCGCTTCCGGCCGCCGAGAACATCGCCGCCGGGCAGGCGGGCGCGGCGGAGGCCTTCGAGGCCTGGCGCCAGTCGCCCAAGCACCTTGCCAACATGCTGGGCAACTATCGCGGCCTCGGCGTCGCGGTCGTCTCCAATCCGGCGTCCGGCAACCGGCGCTACTGGGCGATGGTGCTCTCGAACTGAGCGGGATTGCCCCTCACCCCAGTCCTCTCCCCGCAAGCGGGGAGAGGGAGCATGTTGTGCATGGGGCGAGGGGTGAGGAAAACGGTGCGGTTTACGTCCTTCTCCCCGCTCGCGGGGAGAAGGTGCCGGCAGGCGGATGAGGGGCTGCAAGGGCAGCGGGGGACGGAAACATGAGCGCAGCGACGATAGAGGAAAACGAAGGGGCCGGCCCCTTCGAGGTGACGCACCGGCTGGTGCTGTCCATCGCCATTCCCATGACGCTCGGCTTCCTGACGACGCCGCTGCTCGGCCTCACCGACACGGCGGTCGCCGGCCGGCTCGGTTCGGCCGATGCGCTGGCCGGCATGGCGGTCGGCTCGGTGCTCTTCGATCTCCTGCTCGGCAGCTTCAATTTCCTGCGCGCTTCCACCACCGGGCTCGTCGCCCAGGCCTTCGGGCGCGGCGACCGGCGCGAGGAGCAGGCGGTCTACTGGCGCTCGCTCACCATCGCGCTCTGTTGCGGCCTGGCGATCGCGCTGCTTTCGCCGCTCCTGCTCTCCGCCGGCCTCTTCCTGATGGCGCCGTCGCCGGCCGTCGCCGAGGTGACCTCGACCTATTTCACCATCCGCGTGCTCGCCGCGCCCATGGCGCTCGCCAATTATGCGCTGCTCGGCTTCGTGCTGGGGCGTGGGCAGGGCATGACGGGGCTCGCCCTGCAGGCGATCATCAACGGCATCAACATCGTGCTGTCGATCACCCTCGGCCTCGGGCTCGGCTGGGGCGTCGCCGGCATCGCCTGGGGCACCTTCACCGGCGAGACGGTCGGCATGCTCGCCGGCCTCCTCATCGTCGTCACCCGTTTCGACCGGGCGCAGCGCCCGGCAAGGGCGGAGATCTTCGCCCGCGCGCGCATGAAGGCGCTGTTTTCGCTCAACCGCGACATCATGATCCGCACCTTCGTGCTGATCGGCGCCTTCGCCATCATGACGCGCATCGGCTCCTCCATGGGCCCGCTGGTGCTGGCGGCCAATGCGGTGCTGATGAACATCTTCCTCGTCGCCGGCTATTATCTCGACGGCATCGCCAATGCGGCCGAGCAGCTCGTCGGCCGGGCCTTCGGCGCGAATTTCCGTCCGGCCTTCGACCGCGCCGTCCGGCTCACGTTCCTCTGGTCCTTCGGCCTCGGCATCGTGACGACGCTGCTCTTCCTTCTCTTCGGAACGAATGTGATCGGCTTCCTGACGACCACGGAAAGCGTGCAGGCGGAGGCCGTGAAATACCTGCCCTGGGCGGCGCTGACGGCGATCACCGGCGCGCTCGCCTTCCAGATGGACGGGGTCTATATCGGCGCGACCTGGTCCTCGGCCATGCGCAACATGATGCTGGTCGCCTTCGTCGGCTATCTCGCGGCGCTCGCCCTCTTCGTGCCGCTCCTCGGCAATCACGGGCTCTGGCTCGCGCTCAACCTGTTCCTGGCGTTTCGGGGGATTTTCCTGGCGCTCCGCCTGCCGGGGCTGGCGGGGCGGCAATTCGCTTGAGGCCTTTCAGCGGACCGGGCCGTCACAGGAGCTGGTCTAGCTGGGCGTCCATGTCGCGCGCGTCGAGGGGTTTTGTGACGCGGGCGGATTTCAGGTGGGTGATGCGGTCGGGATTTTCCGCCGTCGGGTTTTCCGGCACGGTGCCGGGCGGGAGCGCGTTGCGGGCGATATCGGCCCTGGCCGCCCGGTCGAGCCTTTCCTTCGGATGAAGGTCGGGGCGCAGGATGAGGCCGCTCCTGGCATGGGGGACGGCCTCGCCATCCTCCTCCGCTATCTCCGCCCGGGCGCGCAGCCAGTGCGAATATTCGCGGCCCTCCGGGCGGCCTTCCGCCTCCCAGATCGCGTGGACCCTTTGCCTGATACGTTCGTCGTGATCGTTCATCGTATCGTCCCTTCCTGGCCTTTTCGGCCGTTTCGGGCGGGATTGGTGCAGGCTACCGCGGTGCGAACCGGCTTCTGCCGAACACTCCACCCGCAAGGAGGAAACCCCTAGCGGGAAAGTTTGGTTCCCGTGTGACGATCAGAGGGGACGATCGGCCCAATGGGCCGTGCGCGTGCCGCAAAGCGCTGAGATGGAGGCGATCTGCTCGCGATCACAAATGCGCGAGAGGCCGTTCACGATCTCGCCCGGCAGCGTCGGGCCGGCATAGACCATGCAGGAATAGAGCTGCACGAGGTTCGCCCCGGCGCGGATCTTCTCCGCCGCCGTCTCCGGCGAGGAGACGCCGCCGACGCCGATGATCGGCAGGCTCTCGCCGACGCGCCGGCGCATCTTGGCAAGCACCACGGTCGATTTCTCGAAGAGCGGCCTTCCGGAAAGCCCGCCCGCCTCGCCCGCATGGCGGGTGTCGCGCAGCCCTTCGCGTGACAGCGTCGTGTTGGAGACGATGAGGCCGTCGAGCGGATGGGCGAGCGCCACCTCGGCGATGTCGTCGAGGCCTTCCTCGGTGAGATCGGGCGCGATCTTCAAGAAGACCGGCGCCGGGCGGCCGCTGCGGGTCTCTTCCTCGGCGCGGGCGGCGAGCACGGCCGATAGCAGCGCATGCAGGCTTTCCTTCGCCTGCAGGTCGCGCAGGCCCGGCGTGTTGGGCGAGGAGATGTTGGCGGTGAAATAACGCGCGACGTCGTAGAAGGTACGGATGCCGGCCACGTAATCGGCGATGCGGTCCTCGCTGTCCTTGTTGGCACCGATATTGACGCCGATCAGCGCATCGCGCCGGCAGGCCCCGAGGCGTCCGAGCGCGGCGGCATGGCCTTCATTGTTGAAGCCGAGGCGGTTGATGACGGCATCGTCTTCGATGAGGCGGAAGATGCGCGGCTTGGGATTGCCAGCCTGCGGGCGCGGCGTGACGGTGCCGACCTCGGTGAAGCCGAAGCCGAGGCGCAGCAGCGCCTCCGGCACCTCGGCATTCTTGTCATAGCCGGCGGCCATGCCGAGCGGATTGGGGAAGGCGATGCCGGCGACGGTCTGCGCCAGGCGCGGATCGGCCTTCACCGGGCAGGCGGGCACGACGCCGGCCTTCAGCGCGGCGATGGAAAGGCCGTGCGCGGTTTCGGGATCGAAGAGGAAGAGGCCCTTGCGGCCGAGGCTCGAGAGAAACGACATCAGAGGGACATCTCCGGAAACTGGTGGGCGCCGTCGCAGCCGAGCGGCAGGGGCTTTTCCCAGAGCACGGCGGAAAGCGGCAGGTCGGCATAAAGATGCGGGAAGAGATCGCCGCCGCGCGAGGGTTCGAAGACGAGATTTTCGCCGAGCGCATCGCCATCGATGGCGACAAGGAGAAGGTCGCTCTGCCCCACGAAATGGCGGGCGGCGGTCTCCTTCGCCTGAGCCGCGGTGGAGAAATGGATATAGCCGTCCGCAAGGTCGATGGCCGCGCCCTTGAAAATCCCGGCATCCTTCGCATCTTGCCACAGACTTGCCGGAACGATCTTGTAGATTGTTTTCGCCATCTCGTCCGTTCCTCCATTGGCTGCCGCGTTTGACGGTAGCGCTTGCCGCAAAGAACGGCGAATGTCCACCGGCGACAGGCCGCAAACCGGCTCTTGGAGGATTTTGCATGCAAATCTCTGCTCTGCCCCTGACCTTCGCCGCTCTCCTTCTGGCAGGCTCCGCCCATGCCGAGGGCGAGGGTCGCTACCGCATGGAGAAGACCGAGGCCGGCCTGGTGCGGCTCGACACGGTTTCCGGCGAGATTTCCCTCTGCCGCGAGCAGGAGGGCCAGATCGTCTGCCGCATGGCGGCGGACGAGCGCGCGGCTTTCGAAAAGGAACTCGATCTCCTCACGAAGCGCGTCGAAGCGCTCGAAAAGGGTGCCGCGAGCGGCCTGACGGCTGCAAAACCCTCGCTCCCGTCGGACGAAGAGATTGACCGGACC
This sequence comes from Shinella sp. R2-11, assembly GCF_055330205.1. NCBI lineage: Bacteria > Pseudomonadati > Pseudomonadota > Alphaproteobacteria > Hyphomicrobiales > Rhizobiaceae > Shinella > Shinella sp. R2-11. Next base: position 35,337 of record NZ_JBVAPC010000009.1, read on the forward strand.
ATGAGCATCATGGAAAAGATGATGCAAAGGTTCATGGGCATCGTGAAGAACCTGGAGGACGGCGAGGAGGAAGCCGCTCCCGGCAAGGCGGTGCCGCAGAAGACCTGACGGGCTTCCTGCGCCGGCAGAACCGTGCTGCGCCCGTCACATTCCTGGGAGGGAGCGCATGGCATCGGCACTCACGATCATCATCGCGGATGACCATCCGCTGTTCCGCGGCGCGTTGAAACAGGCGCTGACCGGAATGGCGGGCGGTCCGGACATCGTCGAGGCAGGCGATTTCGAGGCGGCGCGCAAGGCGGCCGCCGCCAATCCGGGCGCCGACCTCATGCTGCTCGACCTCGCCATGCCGGGTGTCAGCGGCCTTTCCGGCCTCATTTCGCTGCGGGCCGAGTTCCAGAGCCTTCCGGTCGTCATCGTCTCGGCGAGCGACGACGCGGCCACCATCCGCCGCGCGCTCGATCTCGGCGCCTCCGGCTTCATCTCCAAGTCCGCCTCCATCGAGGATATCCGCGAGGGGATAAGCTCGGTGCTGGAGGGCAATATCTATACGCCCGGCTTCTATGTGCGCGGGCCCGAGCAGGACAGCGAGGTGGCCGACCTCATCGCCCGGCTGCGCACGCTCACCCCGCAGCAGTCGCGCGTGCTCGCCATGCTGGCCGAGGGACTGCTCAACAAGCAGATCGCCTACGAGCTCGGCGTCTCCGAGGCGACCATCAAGGCCCATGTCTCGGCAATCCTCCTCAAGCTCAATGTCGACAGCCGCACCCAGGCGGTCATCCAGCTCGGCAAGATCGGCGCGGCGCAGGCGGCGGCGTGAATTTGTACAGAGTTATGTGATCGGTCTGATTAGCCGGCGGCAATGAGACGTTGGAGAGCCGTACTCCGAGGCCTCTCATGAAAACATTTCATGGAGGCGATAGGGACGGCGAGATGGATTTGACGATTTGGCAGCGATATCGTCGCTCCATTGAGATCGATCAAGCCTGTTCAACGCGAGACCTTCCCGTTTCGCCGCAATCGGTCAGTCGAAAAGGTTCTTCATGTCGCTTCTCGATGCGAACGCAATCCACCCAATCACACTGCCTGACGGCAGGGTGTATACGGACACGGTTTACCTGAAGAACGTCATCGACCATCCGCGTATCGAAATCGGCGACTTCAGCTATTTCACACATTCCGGAACGCCGGAAGAAACGGCCCAGATACTGGCACCTTATCTGGGTCACGGATGTCGCGAGCGACTGGTAATTGGCAAATTTGTGCAGATTGCTCGGGGCAGCTATTTCATAACCAGTTCAGCCAATCATCCGATGACTGGTTTCACAACATATCCATTTCGGATATTCAAACCCGAGACGTTTGGCTACAAAGACCTGCCGGTCAGAGATACGATCGTCGGCCATGATGTCTGGATCGGCCACGACGCGGCTATCATGCCTGGAGTGCGCATTGGTGCGGGCGCAATCGTTGCCGCAGCCTCGGTCGTCGCTCGCGATGTACCGCCTTATGCAGTGGTTGGTGGCAATCCAGCCGCCGTCATTAGAATGCGTTATCCCATCGAGGTGATAAACGACCTGCTCGATATTGCCTGGTGGGATTGGTCGATCGAGAAGATCGAAGCCAATTTGACAGCCTTGAGCAATGGTGACCTGGCCGCTCTCAAGATCGCCTAGCGCTGGGATTTCCACCTCATCGCGGCTGTACCCCCATACGCAGAGCCGAGGGGAGGGGGCCGATCAAAGCCTTGTCCGGTCATAGCCGCTTTACTCCGCCGCCTCCCGCTGCAACGCCGAAAACTGCGTCAGCCATGCCCGCATCGAGGCGGGGCGGACCGGCTTGTTCTGCACGAGCACATTGTCCCGCTCCGCCTCGGCCCGCACGTCGGGCGTGCGGTCGGCGGTGACCAGCAAGGCCGGCACCTCGCGGCCGAGCGCGGCGCGGAGCTTGCCGATGGCGGAAATGCCGGTGCCGTCGTCGAGGTGGTAGTCGGCGATCACGGCGTCGATGGCCGGCGGCTCGGCGGCGACCAGCGCCTCGACCGCCGCGACGGATTCGGCGAGCGTCACCGTGCAGCCCCAGCCGGAAAGCAGCAGCCGCATGCCGTCGAGGATCTTCGGTTCGTTGTCGATGCAGAGCACCCTGAGGCCCTTCAGCGGCTCGTCGCTGGCCGGCACTACGGCGGGCTTGTCGGCGACATGGCGGCTGGCGACCGCATCGACGGGCAGGCGCACCTTGAAGCTCGTGCCGCGCCCCGGCGTCGATTGCAGCTCGACGGGATGGGAGAGGACGCGCGAGATGCGGTCGACGATGGAAAGGCCGAGCCCGAGGCCCGGCGCGGTGCGCGCGCCCTCGTCGAGCCGGGCGAATTCCTTGAAGACGGTGCGGAATTTCGAGGCGGGGATGCCGATGCCGGAATCGAGCACCTGGATATAGGCATGCCCGCCCTTGCGCCGCACGCCGACGAGCACCTTGCCGGAATTGGTGTATTTGATGGCGTTCGAGACGAGGTTCTGCACGACGCGGCGCAGGAGATTGGGGTCCGTGCGGATGGCGAGCGAGGAGGGGAGCACGGTGAACCTGAGGTTCTTCGCGCGGGCGACGGGCGCGAAATCGGTCTCGATGCGCTTCAGAAGGTCCTTGAGCGGAACCGTCTGCACGCGCGGCTTCATCGCGCCGGTGTCGAGGCGGGAAATGTCGAGCACCGCGCCGAGGATCGCCTCCACCGATTCCAGCGAGGAATCGATATTGTGGATCATCGCCCGGTTCTCCGTGTCGCCCAGCCGCTCGACCAGCGAGGAGGAATAGAGCCGCGCCGCATTGAGCGGCTGGAGGATGTCGTGGCCGGCGGCGGCGAAGAAGCGCGTCTTGCTGATATTGGCTTCTTCCGCGGCGGCGCGCGCCTCGGCAAGCTCGGTGTTGACGCGGGTGAGCTCGACGGTGCGCTGGGCGACGCGCTGCTCCAGCGTCTCGTTGACCTGTTTGAGCGCGCGGTCGGCGGCGACGCGGTCGGTGATGTCGGTATAGGTGGAGACGAACCCCTTTTCCGGCATGGCATTGGTGCGGATCTCGATGATGCGCTCGCCGCCGGAAAGCACCAGCGCGAAGGGCTCGTCGAAGGTCATGGTGCGGACGATCGCCGCCTCCTGGTCGGCCTCGGCGATATCGCCGCGCTCGACGAGGATCTCCACGATATCGGCAAGCGGAAAGCCGACCTGGCCGACATATTCCGGCAGGTCGAGGAGCTGGCGGAAGCGGCGGTTCCAGACGGTGAGATTGCCCTCGCTGTCGAAGACGGCGATGCCCTGGTCCATCTGGCCGAGCGCGGTCTGCAGCATGTCCTGATTGTATTGCAGCGCTTCGCTGGCCTGGTCGAGCAGCCAGTCGGTGTCCGTCGGCGTGTCGTCGATGCGCTGGAGCACGAGCGAGAGCACGAGGCGGGCGGAGGACGAGCCGATGGCGCTGCCGAGGAGCTGCTCGGAGAAATGCACGATGGCGGCGTCGGCCGGCGCATTGTCCTCCAGCCAGCGGCCGACCTGCCGCTCATAGGTATGGAAGGAGCGCTGCATGCGCTCCTCGCCGAGATATTTGGCGATTGTGCTCTTGAGGTCCTTGACCGTCACCTTCGTGCGCCGGCCGCGGAAGGCCCTTTCGAGGCGCGGCTTGGAGCGGATGAAGGTGCCGGCCTGGAGGCGTTCCAGCGAGGTCGGGTTGCGGGTGAGCGAGCCGACGACATAGGCCCCGACATTGACCAGCATGGCGATGAGGGTCGCGTTGACCAGCGGGTCGGCGGCATCCCCGGTGAAAATGGTGGAGCCGGGGAAGAGGAAGCCGAGGATGGTCTCGGCGACATAGGCGTTGTCCGCGACGCCGATGCTCGGCAGGAAGAGCAGGTAGGCCCAGACGACGAGGCCGGAGATCATGCCGGCCATGGCCCCGCGCGCATTGGCGCTGCGCCAGAAGAGGCCGCCGAGCAGCGCCGGGGCGACCTGCGCCGCCGCCGCGAAGGCGAGGAGGCCCATGGAGGCAAGGCCCGCATTGGCCGTCGCCGCGCGGTAGTAGGCATAGCCGAGCAGCAGCACGAAGAAGATGGCGAGCCGGCGGATGCGCAGCAGCATGCGCGACAGGTCGTCCTGCTGCTCGACGCCGCCGATGAGGTTTCGCCTGAGCACGACCGGGATGACGATGTCGTTCGACACCATGATGGAGAGCGCCACCGAGGCGACGATGACCATGGCGGTGGCGGCGGAAAAGCCGCCGATGAAGGCGACGAGCGTCAGCACCGGCTGGTCGAGCGCGAAGGGCAGGGTCAGCACGTAGAGGTCGCCGTCGCCCTGGCCGTTGAAGGTCATCACGCCGCCGATGGCGACGGGCAGGACGAAGAGGTTGATGGCGACGAGATAGAGCGGGAAGAGGATGCCCGCCGTACGCAGTTCGCCCGCCGTGCGGTTCTCCACCACCGTCACGTGGAACTGGCGCGGCAGCATGACGATGGCGAAGGCCGACAGCACGATGAGCAGGATCCAGCGCGCCACCGGCGTCTCGTAGGTCAGCGCCTGCATGACGCGCGGGCTTTGCGAGGCGCGCTGCCACAGATCGCCCGGCCCGTCGAACATCCCGAAGATGACGTAGAGCCCGACCGAGGCGATGGCGATGAGCTTGACCAGCGATTCCATCGAGATCGCGAGGATGAGGCCGTCCTGGTGCTCGGTCGCGTCCGTGTGGCGCGTGCCGAAGACGATGGCGAAGCAGGCGAGGAAGAGCGTCACGACCAGCGGCAGGTCGATGAGCCCGCCCGAGGCGGCGATGCCGAAGCCGGTCGTGTCGACCATGGCGGCGACGGAGCTGGAGACCGCCTTGAGCTGCAGCGCGATATAGGGGATGTAGCCGATCAGCGAGATCAGCGCGACGACGGCGGCGACGCCGGGATTCTTGCCGTAGCGTGCGGCGACGAAGTCGGCGATGGAGGTGAGGCGCTCGGATTTCGCCAGCGTCACGATGCGGCGGATCAGCGGCATGCCGAGCGTGAACATCAGGATCGGGCCGATATAGATGCCGGCGAATTCCAGCCCGTTGGTGGTGGCGAGCCCCACGCCGCCGAAATAGGTCCAGGAGGTACAGTAGATGGCAAGGCTGAGCGCATAGACGAGCGGCCGGCCTTTCGACGAGCGGCCGGAATGCTTGGCCTTGCGGTCGCCGTAACTTGCGACCGCGAAGAGCAGGAGCAGGTAGGCGAGCGCCAAGGCGAATATCAGCGAGCCCGGCATGCTTCCTCCCGCAGTCCTTCGGCCTTTCCGGCGAGAATAGGCCAAAGCGGACGGGAAGGAAATTGCGCCGAAGGTCGGGGTTGGAAATGTTCGCCTGTGCAAAGCGCCGTCAGATTGGCAATTGGCAGTTTCAACCCATGAAAAACTAAATTAGTCTGCTTTTGCGTCGCAGCAACAGGAGACCCTCATGCTCAATGAGTTCAAGGCGTTTATCGCCCGCGGCAATGTCATGGACCTCGCCGTGGGTGTCATCATCGGTGCAGCCTTCAACAAGATCGTCGAATCCGTCGTGAACGACCTTGTCATGCCGATCGTCGGCGCCTTGACGGGGGGAGGTTTCGACTTTTCCAACTACTTCATCGCGCTGTCGGGCAATGTGACGGCCTCTTCGCTGGCCGCCGCCCGCGAACAGGGCGCGGTCTTCGCCTACGGCAATTTCATCACCGTCCTCATCAATTTCCTCATCCTCGCCTGGATCATCTTCCTGATGATCAAGGGCGTGAACCGCATGCGCACCTCGCTGGAAAAGGAAAAGGCCGAGGGCGCCGCCGAGCCGGCCCCGCCGCCGGAAGACGTGCTGCTCCTCACGGAAATCCGCGACCTGCTCAAGAGCCGCCCGGCGGTTTGAGGTCTTCAGCACCGCGTTCAATGAAGAAAGGCCCGGTTTCCCGGGCCTTTTTGCCATGTATCAGGCCGTCGCGCCGGCCGTTTTCGTCTGGTGGACCTCGACGAGGCTCGGCCCCTCGCGTTCCCCCGCCCGCTCCAGCGCCGCCGGCAGGTCCTTGACGTCCGCGAGCCGTTCGGAGGGCACGCCATAGGCGGTGCCGATGGCGATGAAATCGGGGGCGGAGGGTTTTACGCCCTCGGGCGTGATCCCTGCGTCGATCATGAAGTTCTCGATCTCCTGGTAGCCGTCATTGTTCCAGACGAGGAAGATGACGCGCGCCCCGGCATCCGCCGCCGAGCCGATCTCCGACAGGGAAAACTGCAGCCCGCCGTCGCCGACGAGGCAGATGATCGGCGCATCGGGCTCGGCCAGCGCCGCGCCGACGGCGGCGGGCGGGGCGTAGCCGAGCGCGCCGTAGCCCGTCGCGGCGTTGAACCAGCTCCGCGCGCGCGGCGCGTCGCAATAGTAGTTGCCGGCATAGACGGCCTGCGTCGAGTCGCCGACGACGATCGCCTTCGGCAGCGTGCGCCAGATCGCGTCGATGACGCCGATCTCCGCCTGCATCTTGGGCGTCAGCTCCTTCCACGCTCCCTTGCGCGCGGCCTCGGCGCGGGAGACGCCCTCGCTGATCGGCTTGTGCCCTTCGAGGAAGCCGATCATGCCGGCGGCGGCCGTCTTGGCGCTGGAGAAGATGGAAAGGCTCGTCTGCGGCGTGCGAGCGAGCTGCGCAGCGTCGATGTCGACGCGGATCAGCGTCTTCAGGCGCGGGAAGCCGCCATCGACGTTGATGTCGTAGTCCGTCGGGCCGAATTCCGTGCCGAAGGCGACGACGAGGTCGGCCTCGGAAAGCAGCCGCCGCACCGCCTTCAGGCTGGGGCTGGCCGGCACGCGCAGCGGGTGGCCGGCGAGCATGCCGCGGGCATTGACGGTGGTGACGACCGGCGCGCCGATGCGCTCGGCAAGGTCGCGGATCTCCTCTTCCGCCGTGATCGCGCCACCGCCCGCAAGGATGACCGGGCGCGAGGCGTTGGTGCAGAGGATGGCGGCGCGCTGCAGCGTCTCCGCATCGGCGCGCGGGCGCGTGGCGACGGCGGCCGGGAAGCTGCCGGTCTCGATGGGCTTGGCCATCACGTCGGTCGGGATCTCGATATGCACCGGGCCGGGGCGGCCGGAGAGCAGCACGGCGAAGGCGCGCTCGACGACGAGTGGCAGGTCGGCGGGGTTGAGCAGCGTGTGCGAATAGAGCGCCAGCGTCTTCATCATGCCCTGCTGGTCCGGCAGCTCGTGCAGCAGGCCGCGGCCGTGGCCGAGCGAATCGCGCTTGTTGACGCCGGAGATCACCAGCATCGGCACGGAATCCTGCCGCGCCTGCGCCATCGCCGTGATGGTGTTGGTAAGGCCGGGCCCGGTGATGACGAGCGCGACGCCCGGCTTGCCGGAAACGCGCGCATAGCCGTCGGCCATGAAGCCGGCGCCCTGTTCGTGGCGCGGGGTGATGTGGCGGATCTTCGAGGCGGCAAGGCCCCGGTAGAGCTCGACCGTGTGCACGCCCGGAATGCCGAAAACCACCTCGACGCCGTTGGCTTCCAAAAGGTCGACGAGAACTTCCCCGACGGTCTTCGTGGTCATGCGCAGCGCTCCTTGGGGCTCGTGGCGCGGGCGGCGAGCGCCGTGATGCGCCGGCACGCCTCGTCGATATGGGTGTCCGGAACGGTGAGGCTGAGGCGGATGAAACCCTCCGCCTGCTCGCCGAAGGAGGAGCCGGGCATCGTCGCCACGAATTCCTCGCGCAGCAGCGCCCAGGCGAAATCCTCGCCGCTCATGCCGGTCTGCGAGACGTCGACCACGATGAACATGCCGGCTTCCGGCGGCAGCGGCACGAGGCCGGGCGCGCGGGAGAGCGCTTCGGCAAAGCGCTCGGCCCGCGCCTGATAGCTTCGGCGCATGATGGCGGCGGTCGCGATGGGATTGTCGAGCGCATAGGCCGTCATGTCGGCGATGAAGGGCTGGCCGCCGAACAGCATGGTCTCGGAGACGGCGAGCAGCCGCGCGCAGAACTCCGTCGGGCCGATCGCCCAGCCGCTGCGGAAGCCCGGCGCGGCGTGCGACTTGGAGATGGACGAGACGACGACGGTGCGCTCGGCAAGGTCCTTGTTGTCGAAGGGCGAGGCGAAGGCGCCGTGGAAGACGAGCTGCTCGTAGACCTCGTCGCAGACGATCCAGAGGTCGTGCCTGCGGCTGACGGCGCCGATCTCGGCGATCTCCTCCGCCGTGAGCACGGCCCCGGTCGGGTTGTGCGGCGTGTTGAGCAGCAGCACGCGGCATTGCGGCGTGATGGCGGCCTCGAGGTCCGCGGCCTTCATGTGGAAGCCGTTTTCCGGGCGCAGCGGCACGGGCACGCAGCTGGCGCCCGTCGCGCGGATGACGCCCTCGTAGCTGGCATAGAGCGGATCGCCGACGAGCACCGCGTCGCCCGCCTCCACGAGGCCGAGCATCACGGCGAAAAGAGCGGTCTGCGTGCCGGGAAAGCACAGGACGTTCTCCGCGGTCACGTCGCTGCGGCGCTTCTGGTACTTGCGCACCAGCGCGCCGACGACGGCCGGTTCGCCCCGGCCGTTGGAATAGCGGTGGCGGCCGGCATGCATGGCGCGGGTGGCTTCGGCAAGCAGCGTCGGGTCGGGCGCCACGTCGGGCTCGCCGATGGTCAGCTCGATGACGGGCTTGCCCTCGGCCTTCATGCGCCGCGCTTCGGCATGGATGGCCCATTTCTCCGAGCCGAGATTTTGAAGCCGGTCTGTGATGGATGCATAGCGCATGGCCGTCCTCCCTGTGAAATGTCGTTTAGCCCTTGGCGGGCCTGAAGGTCAGTCCGAGAAGCGTCTCGATGGTGGAGAGCGCGATCCCGACGAGCTCGCTTTCGCCGAAGAGCTCGCCGGCAAGGCAGCCTTCCAGCCACAGGCCGTCGAGCAGGCCGTTGATGGCGATGGCGAGCCGCCGGCAGCGCTCCGGCGAGGCGTCGACGCCGCGCTCGGTGAGGAAATCCGCGAGCAGCCCCTCCAGTGCGTTGCGGAAGCCGAGATAGCCTTCGCGATGGATCGCGGCAAGCTCGGGATCGACGCTGACGCGGCTGATGAACGAGGCCCAGAGCGAGAGGCTGCGGCTGTTGGCGACCGGCTCCGTCAGGTTGATGACGATGAAGTCGACGAGCCGGGTTTCCGGATCGCCCGTCACCCGCTCGGCCTTCTCGGTGAGCCGGGCGATGACGATCCGGTAGGCTTCCTGCAGGATATGCTCCTTGGACTGGAAGTAATGCCGGATGAGGCCCGCCGTGACGCCCGCCTTGATGGCGATCTGCCGGACCGTCGCGCCCTCGAGGCCATATTCCGCGATGCAGTCGAGCGTCGCCTCGATCAGGTCGTGGCGGCGTTCGGCTTCGGGAGCGCGATGAAAGGTCCGGCGGGCCATTTGTCCTCCTGTCAGGCCGCCCGGCGCAGCACCGGCCGCGTCAGGCAGGTCGGGCCACCCTCGCAGGCGATGCACAGCGCATCGGCCTCGAAGGTCTCGACCTTGCAGCCGGCCGCTTCCATGGCCGCCTTGGTGGCGGGGAAGCCTTCCACCATGATGACCTCGTAGGGGCGGGTCGGCAGCACGTTGAGCGACAGGCCGTTGCTGGCGTGGAACTCTTCCGCCGGCGCCTCGATGAGGCGCACGCCGCGCTTCTTCAGCATCTGGTAGAAGGCGGCCGGCAGCAGCGGAGCGAAGACGAGCGCGAGGTCCTCGGCCAGCGGGCTCATCACGCTCATCAGGTGGAGGCAGGCTTCCTCGCCCTGCCAGAGCGGCAGGTCGTAGGCGAGTACGCTGACGCCGTGCGGCGCGAGCATCCGCGTCAACTGGTCGATGCCTTCCTGGTTGGTGCGCACGCCGCGGCCGACGACGAGGGTCTTCGCGTCGAGCCAGATGCAGTCGCCCCCCTCGACGGTGCCCTCGCCCTCGATACGGCCGAGGATCGGGATCTGGCGCTCGGCATAGGCCTTTTCATGCAGGGCCGTTTCGGAAACGCGCAGCGGCTTGCCCATGCGCAGGAGGATCGCGCCGTGGTCGGACATCAGCGACGGGTCGTGCGTGAACATGGCGTCGGCGAGGCCATCGCCCTCGTCCTCCAGCCAGATGATCTCGGTGCCGGACTTTTCCACCAGCTCGGCAAAGGCCTTGTACTGGTGAACGGCGCGCGCGCCGTCGAAGGTCGGGCCGTAGTGCCACTTGGACGGGGCGGCGGCCTTCAGGCTTGCGCCCGGCCGGCGCATCAGCACGCGCAGCAGAGGGGCCGACATTTCCTGCGAACCGTAGGCGGTCATTCAATGCTCCTCAAAGGAAAATTCATCTTGGACGGGCGCTGCCAGAAAAGTCAGCGATGCGATTATTATACGCTTGAATAATTTCTTAACAAGTGCCACGATGGCTTCAACAAGACGAAACGACGGGCCGAAGATGCCCGCGGGAACGCTGAAAACAGGGGAATTTGGCATGGGGCATGCATCGACTTTCCGTGCGCTGGAGACCGCTCCGCGATGACGGAACGCGCCGAGGCAATCGCGGTCACGGACCTGCACAAGCGCTTCGGGCCTCTGGAGGTTCTCAAGGGCGTATCGCTGACCGCGCACGAGGGCGACGTCATCGCCATCATCGGCGGTTCGGGCTCGGGCAAGTCGACCTTCCTTCGCTGCATCAACATGCTGGAGCTGCCGAGCGCCGGCACGGTGACGATCCATGGCGAGACCATCGCCATGAAGAAGGACGGCCACGGCGGCATGATGCCGTCCGACCGCAGGCAGGTCCAGCGCATCCGCTCCCGCCTCGGCATGGTCTTCCAGAGCTTCAATCTGTGGCAGCACATGACGATCCTCGAAAATGTCATCGAGGCGCCGGTCCATGTGCTGGGCGTGAAGAAGGACGAGGCGATCGAGCGGGCCGAGGCGCTGCTGCGCCGCGTCGGGCTGCACGAGAAGCGCGATGCCTATCCCGCCTTCCTTTCCGGCGGCCAGCAGCAGCGCGCGGCCATCGCCCGCGCGCTCGCCATCCAGCCCCATGTCATGCTCTTCGACGAGCCGACCTCCGCCCTCGACCCGGAACTGGTCGGCGAGGTGCTTTCCGTCATCGGCGACCTTGCCAAGGAGAAGCGCACGATGATCCTCGTCACCCACGAGATGAAGTTCGCGCGCAACGTGGCGAGCCATGTCGTGTTCCTGGCGGGCGGCGTCATCGAGGAACAGGGGCCGCCCGACGAGATCTTCGGCGCGCCGAAATCCGAGCGCCTCAGGAAGTTCATCAGCTCCATCCACTGAGAACCATAAGACCAACAGAGGGAAGAACATGAAGAATGCCTTGAAGACAATCGCCCTTGCCGCCGCCATCGGCCTTGCGGCCATTTCGGGCGCGGCCGCCGAGCAGGTTCGCGTCGGCTTTGCCGCCGAGCCCTATCCGCCCTTCACCTCGCCGGATGCCTCGGGCAACTGGGAAGGCTGGGAAGTGGACTTCATGAAGGCGATCTGCGCCGAAGCCAAGCTCGACTGTGTCATCACGCCGGTCGCCTGGGACGGCATCATCCCGGCGCTGACCACCAACAAGATCGACATGATCATCGGCTCCATGTCGATCACGCCGGAGCGCCAGCAGACCATCGACTTCTCCGACAAATATTACAACTCGCTGCCGGGCGTCATCGGCCCGAAGGACCAGACGTTCGAGCCGACGCCCGAGGGCCTTGCCGGCAAGACGCTCGGCGTTCAGGTGGCGACCATCCACCAGGTCTATGCCAACAAGTATTTCGCCCCGGCCGGCGTGACGGTCAAGGAATACCAGACGCAGGACGAGGCCAACAACGACCTCGCTTCCGGCCGCATCGATGCGGTGCAGGCCGATTCCGTCGCCATGCTGGAATTCCTCAAGTCCGAGCAGGGCGCGGCATGCTGCGACATGAAGGGCATGGTCAAGGACGATCCGGAAGTCCTCGGCCTCGGCGTCGGCGTCGGCCTGCGCAAGGGTGAGACCGAGCTGAAGGACAAGATCAACGCCGCGATCAAGGCGATCCGCGAGAACGGCACCTATGAGGAGTTCTCGAAGAAGTATTTCGACTTCGACATCTACGGCGGCTGATCGGGGGAAGACCCCTCCCCAACCCCTCCCCACAAGGGGGAGGGGCTTTCCTGCCCCGCTCCACGTGCGGGATGGGGCAGGCGCTCGCCTCATCCTTTCTCCCCCTTGTGGGGGAGATGGCCGGCAGGCCAGAGGGGGTAAGGCAAGCGCCGGCTTTCAGGATGATTCTGCACGCAAGGAAACTGAAACCCCATGGCCGATGCCGGATCGCTGATCAACTGGAGCCTGCTTGCCATCCAACCGCCCGGCTGGGGCGGGGTTCTGCTGGGCGGGCTCTGGAATTCCATCCAGATCGCCGTCGGCGGCTACGGGCTCGGCCTCGTCCTCGGCACCGGCGGCGCCATGGGCAAGCTCTATGGCGGGCCGGTCACGAAGGACCTGCTGGAGGTCTATACGACCTTGGTGCGCGCGGTGCCCGAGCTCGTGCTGATCCTCATCCTCTATTATGCCGGCACGGACGTGCTGAGCCAGATGTCCGCGGCGCTTGGCTGGGGCGCGGTCGATATCAGCGGCCTTGCCGCCGGCATCTTCGTCATCGGCGTCGTGCAGGGCGCCTATTCCACCGAGGTGCTGCGCGGCGCGATCAAGGCGGTGCCGGCGGGCGAGATCGAGGCGGCGCGCGCCTATGGCATGTCGCCGACGCAGATCATGCGCCGCGTCACGCTGCCGGCCATGCTGCCGCACGCCATTCCCGGCCTTTCCAACCTCTGGCTGATCGCCACCAAGGATACGGCGCTGCTCGCCGTCGTCGGCTTCAGCGAGCTGACGCTCGTCACGCGCCAGGCGGCGGGCAGCACCAAGGCCTATCTTCTCTTCTTCTGCGCGGCGGGCGTGCTCTACCTGATGATCACGCTGATCTCGAACGTGCTGATCGGCTTCATCGAGCGCCACTACCGGCGTGGCATGACGAGGCCGGCCTGATGAGCGAGCAAACCGTTTCCGCCATGGCGCTGACCGAGCTGCCCTCGAAGAAAAGCTTCTTCAGGCCGCACCGCATCGTGCTGATGGCGATCGCCGCCATCCTCGTCTTCTGCGTCGTCTGGTTCATGCGCTGGGACTGGGTGCCGAAATATTCCGGCCGCCTTGCCTATGGCGTCGGCGTCACGCTGCTGATGCTGTTCAGCACCTCGATCCTCGGCTTCCTCCTCGCCGTGCCGATCGGCCTCGTGCAGGTGACGGGGCCTTGGCCGCTCAAGATGCTGGCCAAGGGCTTCTGCACCGTCATCCGCGGCACGCCGCTGCTGTTGCAGCTCTGGCTGCTCTATTACGGGCTCGGCTCGCTGTTCCCGCAGTTCCCGAGCATACGCAGCTCCTTCCTGTGGCCCTATCTGCGCGAGGCCTGGCCCTATGGCGTGGCGGCGCTGACGATTTCCTTCGCCGCCTATGAGGGCGAGGTGATGCGCGGCGCCTTTGCCGGCGTGCCGCGCGGGGAGCTGGAAGCCGCCCGTGCCTATGGCATGAGCCCGTTCACGGCCTTTCGCCGCATCTGGCTGCCGCGCGCCGTGCACCGCGCCCTGCCGACGCTGAACGGCGAGACCGTGCTCCAGCTGAAATCGACGCCGCTGGTCGCGACCATCACGGTGATCGACGTCTATGCCGTCATCTCCAAGGTGCGGCAGGAGACCTACATCACCTATGAGCCGCTATTGCTGCTGGCGCTCATCTATCTCTGCCTGACGGCCATCCTGGTGGTCGCCTTCCGCTATTTCGAAAGCAAGATCCCGACGCGTGGTGCCTAGATGACGATCCATACGACCCTGCTCAATTCCATGCCGGAACTGGTGGCGATCCGCCGCGACCTGCACGAGCACCCCGAACTTGGCCTCGAGGAGGTCCGCACCTCCGACGTCATCGCCCGGCATCTCGAAAGCTACGGCTACAAGGTGACGCGCGGCCTTGCCAGGACCGGCCTCGTCGCGACGCTGACGAACGGCACGGGCAGCCGGTCCATCGGCATCCGCGCCGATATCGATGCGCTGCCGATCCAGGAGGAGACGGGCCTTGCCTATGCCAGCAAGACGCCGGGCAAGATGCATGCCTGCGGCCATGACGGCCACACCACCATGCTGCTCGGCGCGGCGAAGGCGATTGCCGAGCGGCGCAATTTCGACGGCACGGTGCACCTGATCTTCCAGCCGGCGGAGGAGAATTTCGGCGGTGCGAAGATCATGGTGGAGGAGGGGCTATTCGAGAAATTCCCCTGCGACGCCGTCTTCGCGCTCCACAACGAGCCGAACCTGCCCTTCGGCCAGTTCGCGCTACGCGAGGGGCCGATCATGGCGGCGGTCGACGAGGCGCGCATCACGGTCAACGGCGTTGGCGGCCACGGCGCCGAGCCGCAGGAGACGCTGGATCCCATCGTCTGCGGCGCCTCCATCGTCATGGCGCTGCAGACCATCGTGTCGCGCAACATCCATCCGCTCGACCCGACGGTGGTGACGGTCGGCTCGTTCCATGCCGGCTCGGCCAGCAACATCATCCCGAGCCGGGCGGAAATCGTCGTCGGCATCCGCTCCTTCGATCCGGCCGTGCGCGACGAGCTGGAGCGCCGCATCCGCCTTATCGCCGAGCGGCAGGCCGAGAGCTACGGCATGAGCGCGGCGGTGAACTACCAGCGCTTCTACGACGCGACCGTCAACCACAAGGCCGAGACCGATCTGGTGCGTGCCCTCGCCACCCGCTTCGCCGGCGCCGACAAGGTGGTCGATCTCGAGCGTCCCTTCATGGGCAGCGAGGATTTCGCCTATATGCTCAAGGCGCGGCCGGGCACCTATTTCTTCCTCGGCGGCAGTACCGGCGGGAACGACAGGTCGCTCCATCACCCCGGCTATAACTTCAACGACGATCTTCTGCCCGTCGGTGCCGCCTTCTGGACGGAGCTCGCCGAGCATTATCTGCGCGCCGCCTGAGACTGGGGCTTAAAACGCGGCCCGGCATTTCCCGCCAGGGGCGGAAAGAGGGGCGAGAGGGAATCGCCAGCGTCTCTTCGGGCCGCCCGCGGCTTGTGATTTGTCACATTTCCGACACAATTGGACGGACGCCGGAGGGCGTTTCAGGGGCGATTTTTTGATCGTCACACATTCGTGAAACTCTTGAAATCGTCAATTGCGATGATAACGCCGCAAAGGTTAACGCGGCGAAGGCGCTCTGCATTTTCTGCGTGCGGTCCCGCCGCCTGGCCGGCAAGCCAGAAAATTTAACATGTTAAATCAATTTCTTGCGGCAGCGAAAGCGCGCATGAAAAAACCGTCCATCCGGACGGTTTGATGCCGTTTCCCGCATTCCGGTTGTGCGCCGGAACGGCGATTTTCACTGTTCAAAAAACGTTGACGGTTGTTTCCAATTCGGGACCCTTGCGTCCCACAAATTGAGGGACCATCTTTAATTCACGAAAGCGGCACACACCGCTTCCGGAAAGACAACCGAAGGAAAGACGATGTCGGGAATGTTGAAGCAAAGAGAGCTGTGAGCGCCCCGAACTGGCCCGCCCCGGTAATCGAGCAAGACCGCACCGCCGCTTCCTCCGGAACACATATAGGAAAGGACTACGACAATGACCAAGACCCTCAACACCGCTTTCGCCGCCGCTCTTGCAGCAGCCTCCCTCTTCGGCGCCTCCGCCGCCTTCGCCGGTGGCGACTACTATGTCGGCGGTTCGCCGGATGCCGTTAAGCCCGCCCAGCACGAGCGCCTCGACCGGTTCCAGACCAACAGCATCGGCGATCGCCATGTGGTGATCCGGCGCGAAGCCTCCATGCCGAAGCCCTACGACCATGGCGACTATCGCCCGGCCGGCAACTACCAGAACTGATCCCTGAAAACGGCAGCCTCCCAAGACTTGCCCCGAAATATTGAACCAAGGAATATGACAATGACCAAGACCATCAACGCCACCTTCGCCGCAGCCCTCGTCGCCGCTTCCGTCTTCGGCGCCTCCGCGGCCTTCGCCGGCGGCGACTACTATGTCGGCGGTTCGCCGGATGCCGTGAAGACCGAGACCCGCGTCGACAGCTTCCGCACCAACAGCGTCGACAGCAACGGCAACGTCGTGATCAGGCACCAGGCTTCCCAGCCGAAGCCCTACGACCGCGGCGACTACCGCCCGGCCGGCAACTACCAGAACTGATCACCGAACCGGCAAGCTCCCAGGACTTGCCTTTGAAGAATTGAACCAAGGAATACGACAATGACCAAGACCATCAACGCCACCTTCGCCGCAGCCCTCGTCGCTGCTTCCGTCTTCGGCGCCTCCTCGGCCTTCGCCGGCGGCGACTACTATGTCGGCGGTTCGCCGGATGCCGTGAAGTCCCAGACCCATGTCGACAGCTTCCGCACGAACAGCATCGGCGGCAAGCACGTCGTCATCAAGGGCCAGGCCGACGCCCAGTCCTACGACCGTGGCGACTACCGCACCATGGCTCCGGGCAACGCCAACTGATCGTTGGCGCCACCGGGCGACCGGACAAGATTTGATGCCAAGATTTATGCAAGGACAAGAACAATGACCAAGACCTTCAACACCACTCTCGCAGCCGCCCTTCTGGCCACCTCCGTCTTCGGTGCCTCGGCTGCCCTTGCCGCCCCGGGCGGTGAATACTTCGTCGGCGGCGCCCGCCAGCCGGTCCAGGCCCAGGGCGTCGACGCGGTTCGCACGCACAGCATCGGCGACAAGCGCGTCCTCGTGCGCGACAATGCTGCCGACAGCCAGGGCGCGGCGCGCGGCGACTACCGTTCGGTTGCCCCGGTCAACGCCAACTGATCAGCCTCCTGCGCTCGGGCGATCGAGCCCGGGCGCAGCGGATGATTCCGACGCCCCTACCGGCGTCCTGCGAAGCTCTCGGTGGGAACACCGGGAGCTTCGCCCGTTTCTGCCCCGCGTCGTGCAAGCGAAAATGCCGCACGCGGGCGATTGTCGCGCTGCGGCAACGTGGGGCAGGGGGCCGGAATTGACCTTTCCCATTTCCGGCCCACATCCTTGCTGACGGCAGCCGAGAGGACTGCGGCGCTCGGAAAGGATGGGATCGAATGTTCGAAACGCTGGATGCAACGCTGCTCGCGCGGCTGCAATTCGCCTTCACGATCTCCTTTCACATCGTCTTCCCCGCCTTCTCCATCGGCCTTGCGAGCTATCTCGCCGTGCTGGAGGGCCTCTGGCTCTGGACGAAGGACGAGGTCTATTTCGCGCTCTTCAATTTCTGGAAGACGATCTTCGCGCTCGCCTTCGGCATGGGCGTCGTTTCGGGCATCGTCATGTCCTACCAGTTCGGCACCAACTGGAGCGTCTTCGCCGACAAGGCGGGCCCGGTCGTCGGGCCGCTGATGGGCTACGAGGTGCTGACCGCCTTCTTCCTCGAGGCGGGCTTCCTCGGCGTCATGCTGTTCGGCCTCAACCGCGTCGGCCCGAAGCTGCATTTCTTCGCCACGCTCATGGTCGCCCTCGGCACGCTGATCTCGGCGACCTGGATCCTTGCCGCCAATTCCTGGATGCAGACGCCCGCCGGCTTCTCCGTCAACGCGGCGGGCCAGTTCGTGCCCACCGACTGGTGGGCGGTGATCTTCAACCCGTCCTTCCCCTACAGGCTCGTGCACATGGTGCTCGCCGCCTATCTCACCACGGCCTTCGTCGTGGGCGGCGTCGGCGCCTTCCACCTCCTGCGCGGCGATGCGCCGAAGCGGGCGGGGAAGATGTTCTCGATGGCGATGTGGATGGCGGCGCTCGTCGCGCCCGTCCAGATTTTGGCCGGCGACATGCACGGCCTCAACACGCTGGAGCACCAGCCCGCCAAGGTCATGGCGATGGAGGGCCACTTCCAGAGCCATCCGGACGGCGCGCCGCTCATCCTCCTCGGCCTGCCGAATGCCGCCGAGCAGCGCGTCGACCACGCCGTCGAGATTCCGAAGCTGTCGAGCCTCATCCTCAAGCACGACCTGAATGCGCCGCTGGCAGGTCTCGATACGGTGTCGCGCGACCTGCAGCCGCCCGTCGCGGTCGTCTTCTGGTCCTTCCGCGTCATGGTCGCCATCGGCTTCGCCATGCTCGGCCTCGGCCTGTGGTCGCTCTGGTGTCGCTGGCGCGGCACGCTTGGCGAGAACCGCTGGCTGCACCGCGCCGCCGTGCTGATGGGGCCTGCCGGCTTCCTCGCCGTGCTCGCCGGCTGGGTGACGACGGAGGTCGGCCGCCAGCCCTACACGGTCTACGGCCATCTGCTGACGGCCGATTCCGTCGCGCCCGTCGATGCGCCGGCCGTCGCGACCTCGCTGATCGCCTTCATCATCGTCTATTTCCTCGTCTTCGGCGCGGGCACCTTCTATATCCTGCGCCTGATGGGCCGCCTGCCGCGCGATCCGATGCCCGAAATGGAAGGCCCCATCCGCACGGCCGGCATCACGCCCGCCGCCGCCGTCTCCAGCAAAGCCGGGAGCCACCGCCATGGCGCTTGACCTTCCCTTCCTCTGGGCGGCCATCATCGCCTTTGCGGTGCTCGCCTATGTCATCCTCGACGGCTTCGACCTCGGCGTCGGCATCCTCTTCCCCTTTTTTAAGGAAAAGCACGACCGCGACGTGATGATGAATTCCGTTGCGCCGGTCTGGGACGGCAACGAGACCTGGCTGGTGCTGGGTGGTGGTGGGCTGATGGCCGTCTTCCCGCTCGCCTATGCGACCATCCTGCCGGCGCTCTACATGCCGCTCATCCTCATGCTGCTCGGCCTCATCTTCCGCGGCGTCGCCTTCGAATACCGCTGGCGCACAAGGCGCGGCGAGTTCCTCTGGGACATCGCCTTTGCCGGCGGCTCCATGGTGGCGGCCTTCATGCAGGGCGTGGCGCTCGGCGCGCTGGTGCAGGGCATTCCCGTCACGGGCCGCGCTTATGCCGGCGGCTGGTGGGACTGGCTGACGCCCTTCTCCATCGCGACCGGTATCGCGCTGCTCGTCGGCTATGGCCTGCTCGGCGCCACCTGGCTGGTGATGAAGACCACCGGCGAGCTTGCCGCCCGCGCGCGCCGCTATGCCTTGCGCGCCGGCATCGGCACGCTCGCCGCCATGGGCGTCTTCAGCCTCTGGACGCCCTTCCTGGAGCCGCTCTATTTCGAGCGCTGGTTCGGCTGGCCGACCATCGTCTTCAGCCTGCTGGTGCCGCTGCTCGTGCTCGGCTGCTTCGCCATGCTGATCCATGGGCTAAAAACCGAGCACGATTCGTGGCCGTTCATCGCCGCGCTCGGCCTTTTCGTGCTCGGCTTTGCCGGCATCGGCATCAGCTTCTATCCCTATATCGTACCGGCCTCGCTGACGATCCGGGAAGCCGCCGCGCCTGAGGAGAGCCTTGCCTTCCTCATTGTCGGCGCGGTCGTCCTTGTGCCGATGATCCTCGGCTATACCGCCTATGCCTACTGGGTCTTCCGCGGCAAGGTCGATCCGGAGGAGGGTTATCACTGATGACCGAAGAGCGCTCGACGGTCACGAAACTGCTGTGGTTCGCCGGCCTGTGGGCGTGCGGCGTGCTCGCCGTCAGCCTCGTCGGGCTCGCCATCAAACTGGCGCTCGGCGCCTGACATTACCTTACGTGAGGGCGTCCAGCCTCGCGCCAGCTTCTGTGCCTAGGTTCCGCCTCGGCCAGCATGCAGGCCCGCAGGCGAAAGACAGGACCGCACCCTCCTTTTGTCCACCCCCGGGCCTGCATGTGGCCTTGCGACACGCAGCCGCCTTTTCCCCACACCATTCCTCTGCTATCCGGGTCCGCAAAACAGGAGACCGGAATGGCGAAGACTGCGGCAGACTGCACGACGATGGCGGAAATCCGGGAGAACATCGACCGGGTCGACAACGGGCTGATGGCGCTCTTCGCCGAACGCTGGACCTTCATCCGCCGCGCCGCCGAGATCAAGGCGGGCCTCGGCATTCCCGCCGACGTGCCGGAGCGCGTGAAGCAGGTGCGCGACAACGCCCACCGCAATGCCGAGGCACACGGCCTCGAAGGCGGCTTCTACGAGGAGATCTGGGCGCAGCTCATCCAGCACGCCATCGCCTACGAGAAGGCGGAACTCGGCGAATCCTGATCTAGCCGGAGCTAGACCTGGTTGCGCCGGCCGAGATGATCCTCCCAGTCGAGCGCGGTGCGCACGATGAAGGAAAGGTCGTTGTGCTCGGGCGTCCAGCCGAGTTCCTTCATGGCGACCGCCGGATCGGCGACGACGAGCACCGCGTCGCCCGGCCGCCGCGCGGCGAATCGCACCGGGAAGTCCTTGCCGGACGCGGCCCTGACCTTCTCCAGCACCTCCAGCACCGAGAAGCCGCGGCCATAGCCGCAATTGGCGACGATGGACCCGCCGCCCGCCCGCATGCGCTGCAGCGCCTTCAGATGGGCATTGGCAAGGTCGGAGACGTGGATGTAGTCGCGGATGCAGGTGCCGTCCGGCGTCGGATAGTCCGTGCCGTAGACCTCCATGCCCGTGCGCTTGCCGAGCGCGGCTTCGCAGGCGACCTTGATGAGATGGGTCGCGCCTTTGGTCGACTGGCCGGTGCGCCCGCGCGGATCGGCCCCCGCCACGTTGAAGTAGCGCAGCGCCGTATAGGTGAAGTCATGTGCGGCGGCGGTATCGCGCAGCATGATCTCGGTCATCAGCTTGGAGGAGCCGTAGGGCGATTCCGGCCGGAGCGCGGCGGTCTCCGACACCGGCTCGGTGCCGCCCGGCGTGCCGTAGACGGCGGCGGTGGACGAGAAGACGAAATGCGGCACCTTCGCCGCGACGGCCGCGGCGATCAGCGCGCGTGACTTCACCGTGTTGTTCTCGTAATAGGAGAGGGGATCGGCGACCGATTCCGGCACCACGATCGAGCCGGCGAAGTGGATGATCGCATCGATGCGGTTTTCCGCGAAGATCTGCGTCAGCAGCGCGGCATCGGCGATGTCGCCCTCGTAGAAGCAGGCTTCCGGCGCCAGCGCCCAGCGGAACCCGGTGGAGAGCCGGTCGAGCACCACGACCTCCTCGCCGGCATCGACCAGCGCCCAGACCATGTGGCTGCCGATATAGCCCGCCCCACCCGTAACCAGAACCGCCATGCCAACCTCCGAATCGCAAGAATAGCAGGCATATCAGCCTGCCTGCCCATGGGACGCAACCGCAATTGCGTCGGGCCCTTTTCCCGTCCGAGAAAGGTAAGAATATGTCCGATCGCTTCATCGTGCTGTCCGGCTGCTCCGGCGGCGGAAAGTCCACCCTGCTGGAAGAGCTCGCCCGGCGCGGCCATGCCGTCGTCGAGGAGCCCGGCCGCCGCATCGTGCAGGAGGAACTGGCCGCCGGCGGCAGTGCGCTGCCCTGGCTCGACCTCGCCGCCTTCGCACGCCGTGCGGTGGAGGTGGCGCTCGCAGACCGGCAGCGCATGGCCGATCACCCCGGTCTCGTCTTCTTCGATCGCGGGTTGATCGATGCCGCATCCGCGCTGGAGGCATCCGGCGGCGAGCCGGTCCTGGCGGCGCTTGCCGCCGCACATCGCTATAACCGCAAGGTTTTCCTCACCCCGCCCTGGCCGGAAATCTATGCCGGCGATGCGGCGCGCCGCCACGACTTCGACGCCGCGCTTGCCGAATATGCCCGTCTCGAAACGACCTATCCGCTGCTCGGCTACGAGACAGTGATCCTGCCGAAGGCGCCGGTCGCCGAGCGCGCCGATTTCCTGCTCGCCCGTCTGGCGGAATGATCAGCGCGCGGCGATGTAGCGGGCCAGCCGCTCGGCCGCTTCCGCGACCTGGCCGCCATCCCGAAGGAAGCAGGCCCGCATGAAGCGTTCGCCGCCGGGGCCGAAGGCCGTGCCCGGCGCAAGGCCGACATTGGTGCGGTCGACGATGTCGAGCGCGGCGAGGCGCGAATCCGTCATGCCGTCGATCTTCAGGAAGGCATAGAGCGCGCCGTCCGGCTTCAGCGTCTCCACCCGGTTGGTGGCGATCAGCGCGTCGCAGAAGATGTCGCGATTCCGCGCCGCCTTGTCGATATTCGCCTGCACGAAGGCGTCGCCCTCGTCGAGCGCCACGATAGCGCCCTGCTGCAGGAACTGCGGCACGCCGGAGGTGGAATACTGGATGAGGTTTTCCAGAACCTGGCCGATTTCCGGTGGGGCGACGATCCAGCCGACGCGCCAGCCGGTCATCGACCAGTTCTTCGAGAAGGAGTTGACGAAGATCACCCGGTCGCCGTCCTCCATCACGTCGAGGAAGGAGGGCGCCCGGCCGCCGGCATAGTGATAGAGCGCATAGATCTCGTCGGCCATGATCCACAGATCGTGCCGCCGGGCGATGGCGAGGAGGCTGGCAAGGTCCTCGCGCGTCGCTGTCCAGCCTGTCGGGTTCGACGGCGTGTTGACGAAGAGCACGCGCGTCTTCGGCGTGATCGCGGCCTCGATGCGGCCAAGGTCGAGCTGCCAGCGCCCGCCGGAAAAATCGAGCGGCACGGCGATGGTGTTGGCGCCGGAAAGCTCCGCCGCCGCGGCAAAATTCGGCCAGGCCGGCGTCAGGTAGACCATGTCGTCGCCCGGCGAGACGAGCGCCTCGATGGCAAGCTTGATCGCCTGCATGCCCGAGCCGACCACGTAGAAATGCTCGTCCGGCAGGAAAGCGCCGAAGCGCCGCGCATAGTAGCGCGACAGCGCCGCCCGAAGCTCCGGAATCCCCCGCTGCCAGGTGTAGAAGGTCTCGCCCCGCAGCAGCGCGTCGGAGGCCGCGCGCGCGATGAACCCGGGCGTCGGCAGGTCCCCTTCGCCGACCCAGAGCGGGATCAGCCCTTCGCGCCCGCGCGCATAGTTGACGACTTCGACGATCCCGCTCTCCGGCGCACGGAGCGAGCGGGGGCTGAGGCTTTCGACGATGGTCATGGCTTCACTCCGCAATCCCGCCTTCGTCCGGAACGGCGAAGCGCCCAGGATCCGGAGCTTTGTGTTTCAACCGCATTGTCCGACGCCGAAGCGATCCCGCCTCGGCTGCAAATGCTCTAGCGGTTTTTCCGCGGCCGTTCACGCGAGTTTCGCTGACGGATGCATCGAATTCGGTGATGGGAGGACGCTCACCCCTCGCTCAGCCGTCAAGCCCCATCAGGTCTTCCGCCCGCGGGCGGCGAAGGGGAACGTTCTTGAGGCTCTGGGCGACCTCGGCCAGCGCGGAAAGCGCATGCACGATGTTCTGCATGTCCCTTTCACGGGCGGCCGCGATGTCGATTGCGGGAAGGAAGGCAGGCTCTGACGATTCGGACTTCCGCATTGTCGCATCCTTTTCCGGATTGCTCTGCAAGGAAACGCCGGCTTCCACGACGCCCGGCTCACGAAATGTCACGCTCACTGTCACTCGAATGGTCTTTCACTCTGATTCGCCTAGCTTATCAGGTCTACCTTGCGTGAGAATCCCCTGAAACGAAGTGGTGCCGTAAGCGGCGGAGGACCGGTCGGAAACGCCGGCTGCGCCTGCAGTCACGCCGAAACGGCGATCGAGTCGCAGGCAAAATGTCAGGAAACTTTGCGGCTTCTTGAAGGAGAGTGAGTGGTGCCCGGAGGCGGATTTGAACCACCGACACGCGGATTTTCAATCCGCTGCTCTACCAACTGAGCTATCCGGGCATCCGGCTTGGATTTCGGGTGAAATCCGTGGGGCGCTTGGTTTCGCCCCGGAAGCGAGCGGGGTTATAGCATCTTGCGAAAATGTGTCCAGCCCCATCGGCGGTTTTTTGCGGGAAAAATGGCGGGCTTTTCAAGTTGTGGAAAAGATTGCGTTTTTGCCTGCGCGGCGAGGCGTTACCGGTCGTCTTCGTCGGCTTTGGTCTCGTCGTCGGCGACGGGGATGGCATAGGAGCCGGAGAGCCAGCGGTTGAGGTCGACGTCGCGGCAGCGGCTGGAACAGAAGGGATAATGCTCGCGCGAGGAGGGGCGCCGGCAGATCGGGCAGGGGATGGCCTTGCGCAGGGGCGCCACGGTGGCGGAGGGCTTTTCGGTCTCGTCGGCCATGTCAGGCATCCGCCCAGCCGGCATGCACGTCGAAGCCCTCGCCGGAAAGGAGGGCGAGCGTCTCGTAGAGCGGCAGGC
The DNA here is from genome assembly GCF_055330205.1 of Shinella sp. R2-11. NCBI lineage: Bacteria > Pseudomonadati > Pseudomonadota > Alphaproteobacteria > Hyphomicrobiales > Rhizobiaceae > Shinella > Shinella sp. R2-11. The sequence continues at coordinate 59,485 of NZ_JBVAPC010000009.1, forward strand.
CGACGACATTGGTATAGGAGCCCACCAGCTTGACGACGAAGCTGCCGGCAATGCCCTGGATGGCATAGCCGCCCGCCTTGCCGCGCCATTGGCCGGAGGCGAGGTAATGCTCGATGTCGCTGGCCGAGAGCCGCTTGAAGCGCACCTTGGTGTCGATGACCCTCTGGCGCACGGTGCGATCCGGCGTGATGAGGCAGACGCCGGTGAAGACGCGGTGGCTGCGACCGGAGAGAAGATGCAGCGCGCTGGAGGCCTCGTCGATCATCTCCGTCTTCGGCAGGATACGCCGGCCGACGGAAACGACCGTGTCGGCCGCAAGGATGTAGCTGCCGGCAAAGGCCGCGTCGCCCTTGACGGCGGCGAGCGCCGCCTCGGCCTTGCCGGTCGACAGGCGCCGCGCCAGCGAGCGGGGATGCTCGGAACGCTTCGGCGTCTCGTCGATATCCATCGGCATCAAGCGCGCGGGCGCAATGCCCGCCTGCGCGAGCAGTTCGACGCGGCGCGGCGAGCCGGAGGCGAGGATGAGCTTTTCGGTCTGCGCCATGATGTCTCCGGAAAAGCGCCGGGATGCGCCGGACTTCGCTTCGCGGCGCAATGCCGGGCGAGGGCGCGGCCTCCGGGGCTTGCGGGAAGCCGCTTACTTGAAACGATAGGTGATGCGACCCTTGGTGAGGTCGTAGGGGGTCATCTCGACCAGCACCTTGTCGCCGGCGAGAACGCGGATGCGGTTCTTGCGCATGCGGCCTGCGGTGTGCGCGATGATCTCGTGCTCGTTTTCGAGCTTGACGCGGAAGGTCGCGTTCGGGAGCAGTTCCGTCACGACGCCGGGGAATTCGAGGACTTCTTCTTTTGCCATCTTTGAGCGATATTCCTGTGAGGTGGATTCGGGGAGGCAGGATGCCCGCCTCGAAAAGTTGCCGGAAACTACACAATCCCCGGTGCTTTGTGAACACCGAAGCGCCGGCTTTCTGCATTTGCCGTTCTTGCGGCCGTTTCCGCGTCAGCCGGGGCCTTTCAGCCGCTTCTCGATCAGCATCTTCAGGAACTCGCGAACGTCCCGGTAGGATGCCAGGATCTGCTCGCGCGTGCCGGTGGCGACCGTCGGATCGGGCGTCGGCCAGTACATCACGTCGACGGCCATGGAACGTGTCAGCTCGAGGGCGGCATGGTGCGCCTCCGGGGCGAGCGTGACGATGAGGTCGAAGTAATCGTCCTCCAGCTCGTCGAGCGAATGGGGCGCGTGGCGGCCGAGCGAAAGGCCGACCTCGCCGAGCACCGCATCAACGAAGGGATCGCGCTCGCCGGGGCGCACGCCCGCCGAGGCGACATAGGTGCCGGGCAGGAGGCTGCGGGCGATCGTCTCGGCCATCGGCGAGCGCACCGCATTCATGCGGCACATGAAGAGGATCGAACGGGGCGTTCGCGGCCGGGCGTCCTGCACTGCCGGGAAGGCACCCTCCATCCGCTCACCCGCGCCAGTAGAGAACGCAGACGAGCGTGAACAGGCGCCGGGCCGTGTCGAAATCGAAACGGATCTTGCCGGAAAGCCTGTCCATCAATGTCTGCGATCCCTCGTTGTGGATGCCGCGCCGGCCCATGTCGATCGCCTCGATCTGGCTTGGCGTGGCCGAGCGGATCGCCTGGTAGTAGCTCTCGCAGATCAGGAAATAATCCTTCACGATGCGGCGGAAGGGCGTCAGCGAGAGGATATGGGTGGCGACCGCCTCGCCGGCCTCCGTGCGGATCGCGAAGACCAGCTTGGAATCGAGCAGCGAGATGTGCAGGCGGTAGGGGCCGCCGGCATGGCCGATCGGCTCGAAGGTGTTTTCCTCGATGAGATCGAAGATGGCAACGGCACGCTCGTGCTCCACATCCGGCGTGGCCTGGCCGATCGTATCGTCCAGCACCACGTCGCAGAGGCGGAAGTTGCCCTTCGTGCCCATGCCTCACGTCTCCATGTTGAGCCGGATGGCGACGGAACGGGCATGGGCGCCGAGCCCTTCGGCTTCGGCGAGCGTCACGGCGGCGGGGCCGAGGGCGCGAAGCTGGTCCGGGCCGAGGCGCAGGATCGACGTGCGCTTCATATAGTCGAGCACGGAGAGGCCCGAGGAGAAGCGCGCGGAACGGGCGGTCGGCAGCACGTGGTTGGAGCCGCCGACATAATCGCCGATGACCTCCGGCGTGTGGCGGCCGACGAAGATGGCGCCGGCATTGCGGATTTCCGGCAGCAGCGCGTCGGGATCGGCGGTGGCGATCTCCAGGTGCTCGGCGGCGATACGGTTGGCCAGCGGCACGGCCTTTGCAAGGTCCGGGACGAGGATGGTCGCGCCGAAATCGCGCCAGCTCGCGGCGGCGGTCTGCGAGCGCGCCAGCGTCTTGAGCTGCCGCTCGACGGCGGCCTCGACGGCATCGGCAAGGGCCGCGCTGTCGGTGACGAGGATCGACTGCGCGCCGACATCGTGCTCGGCCTGGGCGAGAAGGTCAGCGGCCAGCCAGTCCGGATCGTTGTCGGCATCGGCGATGACGAGCACTTCCGAGGGGCCGGCGATCATGTCGATGCCGACCGTGCCGAAGACCTGGCGCTTGGCGGCGGCGACGAAGGCGTTGCCGGGACCGGTGATCTTGGCGACGGGCGCGATGGTCTGCGTGCCATAGGCGAGCGCCGCGACGGCCTGCGCGCCGCCGATGCGGTAGATCTCGTCGACGCCGGCAATGCGCGCGGCTGCAAGCACGGCGGGATTGATCTCGCCTTCCTTGGCGGGCACCACCATGACGATGCGCGGCACGCCGGCGACCTTGGCCGGCACGGCGTTCATCAGCACCGAGCTCGGATAGCTCGCCGTGCCGCCGGGGACATAGAGACCGACGGCGTCGATCGCCGTCCAGCGCGAGCCAAGGCCGACGCCGATGGCGTCCTCGTAGATGTCGTCCTTCGGCTTCTGGCGGGCATGATGCTTCTCGATGCGCTGGGCGGCAAGCTCCAGCGCGGCGATGATCTTGGGGTCGACGGCGTCATAGGCCGCATCGATCTCCTCCAGCGACACGCGCATGGAGTTGGTTGCAAGATCGAGGCCGTCGAATTTCTTCGTATAGTCGGCGAGCGCCGCGTCGCCGCGGGCGCGCACATCGTCGATGATGGTGCGCACGATGGCGTTGACGTCCTCGGAGACCTCGCGCTTGGTGGTCAGGAAGGCAGCGAAGCGGGTTTCGAAATCGCTGCTCTGGTAGTCGAGTCTGATCGCCAAGTCGTCACGTCCCTGTCGTCTCCCGGCAAAAGCGCCGGACCAATGCTCAAACCGCCGGATGGCGGGGTTTCAAGCTGGTTTCCCATGCCCCGCCGGTATCTGCAAGCTGAACTTCGACGCATTCCACATCGAGGGCGATGGAGGCATTGCCGGAGAGCACGAGCTCGACGGTGCCCTCGGGGCCTTCGCCCTTCCGGGCGAAGTTCACGGCGAGGAGGGAGAAGACGGCTTCCCGGTCCTTGCGGTCGATGCCGAGCGAGCGCACGGCCTCGACGCGCTTGAAGGCGAGGACGGCGCGGCGGCGCTCGAAGCTCTTGCCGCGCGTCCCCGCCTTTTCCCAGGCGAAGCGGTTGACGGCGAGCGAAAAGACATGGTGGCGGGCGTCATAGGCAAGGCCGTCGGTCTTGAAGACCGCGTCCTGCAGGTGGGCCGAGACGACGGAGAGGTCCTCCGTGTCGAGGGCGAGCAGTTTCAGGCTGTCCATTGGCAAGTCCTTCCCGCGGATGTGCGGTATCTCGAATATCGATCACGAGATAGGACGGCGCGCGGCGGACTGCAACTCCGCCGCGCGTAGAACATCAATCGCTGACGCGTTCGACGACCGCGCCGCAGCGCGTGAGCTTTTCTTCCAGCCTCTCGAAGCCGCGGTCGAGGTGATAGACTCGCGAGACCGTCGTCTCGCCCTCGGCGGCAAGGCCGGCGATGACGAGCGAGACGGAGGCGCGCAGGTCCGTCGCCATGACGGGTGCGCCGCGCAGCCGCTCGACGCCCTCGATCTTGGCCGTCTGGCCGGAGAGCGAAATCTTCGCGCCGAGGCGGGCCAGCTCCTGCACATGCATGAAGCGGTTCTCGAAGATCGTCTCGGTGATGTGCGAAATGCCGTTCGACTTGGTCATCAGGCCCATGAACTGCGCTTGCAGGTCCGTCGGGAAGCCGGGGAAGGGATCGGTCACGACATCGACCGGCTTGATGCCGCCGCCGTTGCGCACGATGCGGATACCGCTTTCTGTCGAGGTGATCTCGGCGCCGGAGCGGCGGATCGCTTCGAGCGCGGTGTCGAGCAGGGCCGCATCCGTGCCTTCCAGCACGACGTCGCCGCCGGTCATGGCGACGGCCATGGCATAGGTGCCGGTCTCGATGCGGTCGGGCAGCACGCGATGGCGCGCGCCGGAAAGCTGGTCGACGCCTTCGACGGTGATGGTGGAGGTGCCGGCGCCGGAGATCTTCGCGCCCATGGCGTTGAGGCACTTGGCGAGGTCCTGCACCTCGGGCTCGCGGGCGGCGTTGCCGATCACGGTCGTGCCGCGGGCGAGCGTCGCCGCCATCATCATGACATGGGTCGCGCCGACGGAGACCTTCGGGAAGGTGTAGCGCGCGCCGATCAGGCCGCCCTCGGGCGCCGTCGCCTCGACATAGCCGCCGTCGATCTCGATCTTCGCGCCGAGCGCGGCGAGCGCCTCGATGAAGAGGTCGACCGGGCGCGTGCCGATGGCGCAGCCGCCCGGCAGCGAGACGCGGGCCTTGCCCTCGCGGGCGAGCAGCGGGCCGATGACCCAGAAGGAGGCGCGCATCTTCGAGACCAGCTCGTAGGGGGCGGTCGTGTCGACGATGTTGCGCGAGGTGAAGTGGACGGTGCGCGAATAGCCCTCGCCCTGGCGCTCGCGGCGGCCGTTGACGGAGATATCGGCGCCGTGGTTGCCGAGGATGCGGATGAGCTGCTCGACGTCGGCAAGATGCGGCACGTTTTCCAGCGTCAGCGTGTCGTCGGTGAGGAGCGAGGCGATCATCAGCGGCAGTGCGGCATTCTTGGCGCCGGAGATCGGGATGATGCCCCGAAGCTCATTGCCGCCTACAATCCTGATACGATCCATGTGTGACTACGGGCCGGGCCCGCCTTTCCTGAGAAGAATATCGGCTTTCGGAGATGGCGGCTTCTTAGAGCATCGCGATCGAAAAATGAAGACCGTGCCGGCCGCATGGTTATTTGCGCCCGGTTCCGGAAACCGTCCCCCGTCGCCTTCGTGATGAAGACAGCTTCGACTAACCGTCCGATTCGTCTTTTTTTGCGGCAGGAAGACCCGTCGTCTCGTCCGCATCACCCGCGCGCCGGGCGCGCGCCTGCTGCTTGCGGCGCTGCAGGTTCTCCCTCAGCGTCTTCGCCAGCCGCTCGGCCCGAAGCTCCGCCTCCGTCCTGATCTTCCGGTCTTTCGTCTCGTCCTTCCCGCTCATATCCCTTCTCATAATGAAATCCGCGCCCCGAAAAAAGCGCCGCCCGCATCAGATTTGTTGCGATAATCGCAAATTGGCCGCTTGCGCTGCCCGGTCACCTGTGGCAATAGGCCCTCGCTCACGCGGAACAGCATCGTTCCGCCGGATGCTGCTATAGCTCAGGGGTAGAGCACTCCCTTGGTAAGGGAGAGGCCGAGAGTTCAAATCTCTCTAGCAGCACCATTCTTTCTCCCCGTTTTTCCAGTCTCCATGTTGCCCACAGCCGCCTTCCTTCGCGTCTGTCCGGGCGGTTCTCCAACGATGCGTTTGAAGGCTCTGGCGAAGGCGGCCTGGGAGCCGAAGCCGAGGCGGCGGGCGGCGGTGTCTATGGCGAGCTTGTCGCGGCGGAACCATTGTTCGGCAAGGCGCATGCGCAGCGCCAGCACGTAGCGCTGCGGCGTGACGCCCGTCACCTCGACGAAGCGCTTGGCGAAGACGGAGCGGGAGCTGCCCATTTCCCGCGCCATGTCGGCGAGCGTCCAGTTGCGGCCGGGCTCGCGGTGGAGCGCGGCGATGACGCGGCCGAGCCGCGGGTCGCGCAGGGCCTCGATCCAGCCCGTGGCGTCGCCGCAGCCGCATTCCACCCAGCCGCGCACGATGGAGGCGGCGATGACGTCGGCAAGGCGGGCGAGGATGCCGGCCGAGCCGACGCGCTCCTCGGCCATTTCCCGCTCCATCGCGTCGAGCAGCGGCATCAGCTCGGGCTGGCGGCCGATCAGCGCGCCGACGGACATGACCTGCGGCATGAGCCCGACCAGCGGATGCAGCGTGTCCAGCTCGAATTCCATGCGGCCGGTGAAGATGAGGACGTCGTTTTCCCGGTTCGTCTCCCTGACGCAGGCCTCCACGGCCGCGACGTCGGAGCATAGCGGCTTTCGCGTATAGCTCTCGTAATCGCGGATCGTGACGTTCGCGGCGGTGACGATCTCGTGCACCTCGCCGCGCGGCAGGAGCACGGCATCGCCGCAGCAGAGTTCCCGCTGCACCTGTCCGGGTGCGCGCAGAAGAACGTTGCCGCGCGCGATGAAATGGAAGCGGGCTTCCGGCCCCGCGGGAAAGCGGATGCCGAAGGGCGGGCTGAGCTGGAGCCGGCCGTAGCTGGCGCCGCGCAGGCGCATGCCCATCAGCAGCTCGCTGACGGGATCGTGCGCATTTTTCGACGGGTCGGACGATGGATCAAACATTGCGGATAAAATGACATTGTGCGTCTTGCATTTCAACCCACTTCTGGGTCACGCACTGCAACAGGAAAGGGATGGCAGATGACGGATGCAACAATCGTGGCGGCAGAGAGCGAAGCGGATGCGCGCCCCGCCTGGGGCGCGGTCCTGGCGATGACGCTCGGCGTGTTCGGGCTGGTGGGCGCGGAGTTTCTGCCGGCAAGCCTGCTGACGCCGATGGCGGCGGATCTTCGCATCTCCGAGGGCATGGCCGGGCAGGCGGTGACGGCGACGGCCGCCGTCGCGCTGGTGACGAGCCTTCTCATCACCGTAGTGACGCGCAGGCTCGACCGGCGGCTCGTGCTCGTCGGGCTTTCGGTCCTGCTGATCTTCTCGAACCTCCTGGTCGCGATGGCCGCGAACCTGCCCATGCTGCTCCTCGGCCGGGTGCTGCTCGGCATGGCGCTCGGCGGCTTCTGGACGCTCTCCGCGGCGACCATGATGCGGCTTGTGCCGGAGCCCTATGTGGCCAAAGCCCTGTCGGTGATGTTCCTCGGCGTTTCGGCGGCGACGGTCTTCGCCGCGCCCGTCGGCAGCTATGTCGGCGATATCGTCGGCTGGCGGAATGTCTTCCTCGGCGCCGCCGTGCTCGGCGCGATCGCGCTCGTCGTGCAGCTCGCCACGCTCCCCTCGCTGCCGCCGCGCGGCCATTCGCGCTTCGGCACGCTCGTCGAGGTGCTGACGCGGCCGGGCGTCGGCTTTGCGATGTTCGCGATCCTGCTCGTCTTCACCGGTCATTTCGCCTTCTTCACCTATGTAAGGCCGTTCCTCGAAACGGTGACGGGCGTCGGCGTCGAGGGTGTCTCGGCCGTGCTGCTCGGCTTCGGCGTCGCCACCTTCTTCGGCAACTATCTCGGCGCGGTGCTGCTCGAACGCTCCGTGCGCTTCACGCTCGCGATCATGCCGGTCGTGATGGCCGTGCTGGCGCTGTCGCTCTCGGCCTTCGGCGGCAATCTCGCGGGCGATGCGGCCATGGTCGCGCTCTGGGGCCTTGCCTTCGGCGCCGTGCCGGTCGCCTGGTCGACCTGGATCACCCGGGCGGTGCCGGACGAAGCCGAAAGCGCCGGCGGCCTCTTCGTCGCGGCGATCAACTTCGCCATCGCGACGGGGGCGGCGGCCGGCGGGGCGCTGTTCGATGCGAGCGGCGTTGCGAGCGTCTTCGTCGCAAGCGGCGCCGTGCTGATCCTTGCCGCGCTCACCATCGTCTCGGCGGTCCGCACCCGCCCGGCGTGATCGCGGGCGGCGGCCCCAGTGAGCCGCCGCCGCTTTCTGCCGGCATGAAGCCGGGCCAATCATGAATTTCATGCAGCTCGGGAACGGGCTCTCCGTCTCCTCTCCATGGACCTGTGCCAGCCCGCACTGATAGGGCTGTCATCTTCCGACCTTTTCGGTCTAGAACACCCGTCGAAGAAACTGGAAGGAGCGTTGTTGCACGATGACGAGGGCTGGAGATTTTTCGCGGGGAACGTTTGTCGGGCGCGTCTGGCGGCCGGATGTACAGGGGCCGGCGGTCGTGGCGCTGCGGGACGGCAAGCTGCATGACATCACCTCCGGGGCCGCGCCCACCATGCGGGACCTGCTGGAGGCCGACGATCCGGCAGCGGTCGTCCGCGCGGCCGGAGGGGAAGACCTCGGCGCGCTCGATGCGGTGCTGGAAGCCTCGGACGAAGGGACCGGCGATGTCTCCCGGCTCCACCTGCTCGCGCCCTGCGACCTCCAGGCGGTGAAGGCCTGCGGCGTCACCTTCGCCCGCTCGATGATCGAGCGCGTGATCGAGGAGAAGGCGGCGGGCGATCCGGCGCTGGCGGAAAAGATGCGCACGCGCGTCACGGCCATCATCGGCGACAGCCTGCGCGACCTGAAGGCGGGTTCGCAAGCCGCCGCGAAGGTCAAGGCCGCGCTGATCGAGGAAGGCGTCTGGTCGCAATATCTCGAAGTCGGCATCGGGCCGGATGCGGAGGTCTTCACCAAGGCCCCGGTGCTTGCCGCCGTCGGCTGGGGCGCATCCGTCGGCCTGCACCCGATCTCCAGGTGGAACAATCCGGAGCCGGAAGTCGTGCTCGCGGTCGACAGCGCCGGCCGCGTCAAGGGCGCGACGCTCGGCAACGACGTCAACCTGCGCGACGTCGAGGGCCGCTCGGCCCTGCTGCTCGGCAAGGCGAAGGACAACAATGCCTCCGCCGCCATCGGCCCCTTCATCCGCCTCTTCGACGAGACCTATTCCATCGAGGACGTGCGCAAGGCCGATCTCGATCTCCTGATCGAAGGCGAGGACGGCTTCGTGCTGAAGGGCCGCAGCACCATGCGCGAGATCAGCCGCGATCCGCTCGATCTCGTTTCCCAGACCATCGGCAGGCATCACCAGTATCCGGACGGCTTCATGCTGTTCATGGGCACGCTGTTCGCGCCCGTCGAGGACCGCGACGCGCCGGGGCAGGGCTTCACCCACAGGATGGGCGACCGGGTGACGATCTCCAATGCGGAGCTCGGCGCGCTGGTCAACACCGTGCGCCTTTCCACCGAATGCCCGCCATGGACCTTCGGCGTCGCGGCGCTGATGCGCAACCTCGTTTCGCGCGACCTTCTCTGATGCATTCTTGAATGCATGATCCGCGGCCCCGAAAATAAGGGGCCGCTCCTCCCAATCCCCGCCAAAGCGACTACATTAGGGACGTGGCTTTCGTGGAGGAGGGCCTGCGGGCCGCCGCGCGGCCGCGAGGGAGGACGACATGTATGACGCCGGCATGAGCTTCGGGCTTGGCGAGGATATCGAGGCGCTGCGCGAGAGCGTGCGGCGCTTTGCGGCCGACAGGATTGCCCCGCAGGCCGCCGGGATAGACCGCAGCAACGATTTTCCGATGCCGCTCTGGCGGGAACTGGGCGATCTCGGCCTTCTCGGCATCACCGCGCCGGAAAGTTTCGGCGGTGCCGGCATGGGTTATCTCGCCCATTGCGTGGCGATGGAGGAGATCAGCCGCGCCTCGGCCTCGGTCGGCCTCAGCTACGGCGCCCATTCCAATCTCTGCGTCAACCAGATCGTCCGCAATGCCAGCCGGGAGCAGCGGGAACGGTACCTGCCCAAGCTGATCTCCGGCGAACATGTCGGCGCGCTCGCCATGTCCGAGCCGGGGGCGGGGTCGGATGTCGTCTCGATGAAGCTGCGGGCGGAAAAGCGTGGGCCGCGCTATATCCTCAACGGCAGCAAGATGTGGATCACCAACGGGCCGGATGCGGACGTGCTGGTGGTCTATGCCAAGACCGATCCCGAAGCCGGGTCGCGCGGTATCACCGCCTTCCTCGTCGAGAAGGGCTTCAAGGGCTTCTCCACCGCGCAGAAGCTCGACAAGCTCGGCATGCGCGGCTCCAATACCTGCGAGCTGGTCTTCACCGACTGCGAGGTGCCGGAGGAGAACGTGATGGGCACCGTGGGGCGTGGCGTCAACGTGCTGATGTCCGGCCTCGATTACGAGCGCGTCGTGCTGTCCGGCGGCCCGCTCGGCATCATGGCCGCCTGTCTCGACATCGTCGTGCCCTATCTTCACGAGCGCAAGCAGTTCGACCGGCCCATCGGCGAGTTCCAGCTCATGCAGGGCAAGGTGGCCGACATGTATGTCGCGCTCAATGCCTGCCGCGCCTATGTCTATGCCGTGGCGAGCGCCTGCGACCGGGGCGAAACGACGCGCAAGGACGCCGCCGGCTGCATCCTCCATTCCGCCGAGATGGCGACCAGGCTGGCGCTGGAGGCCATCCAGTCGCTCGGCGGCAACGGCTATATCAACGACTATCCGACTGGCCGCCTGCTGCGCGATGCGAAACTCTACGAGATCGGCGCCGGCACCTCGGAAATCCGCCGCATGCTGATCGGCCGCGAAATCTTCCAGGAGACGCTGTGATGCCGGTTCTCCCTTCGGCCGTGAACACGCGCAGCGAGACCTTCGCGGCAAACCGCAAGGCGATGCTGGACGCGCTGGCCTTGGTGGAAGAGGCCGCGAGCCTTGCCATGGACGGCGGCGGGGCGAAGGCGCGCGAGCGCCACCTTTCGCGCGGCAAGCTGTTGCCGCGCGACCGAGTGGCGCAGCTTCTCGACCCCGGCTCGCCCTTCCTCGAAATCGGCCTGACCGCTGGCCATGGCCTCTATGACGGCGCCTCGCCCTCCGGCGGCATGATCGCCGGCATCGGCCGCGTCTCGGGCCGCGAATGCATGATCGTCTGCAACGACGCGACGGTGAAGGGCGGCACCTATTACCCCATCACCGTGAAGAAGCATCTGCGCGCGCAGGAGATCGCCGCGGAAAACCGTCTGCCCTGCATCTATCTCGTCGATTCCGGCGGGGCGAACCTGCCCAACCAGGACGAGGTCTTCCCCGACCGCGACCACTTCGGCCGCATCTTCTACAACCAGGCGCAGATGTCCGCCGCCGGCATCCCGCAGGTCGCCGTGGTCATGGGAAGCTGCACGGCGGGCGGGGCCTATGTGCCGGCGATGAGCGACGAGACCGTCATCGTCGAGAACCAGGGCACGATCTTCCTCGCCGGCCCGCCTCTGGTGAAGGCCGCGACGGGCGAGGTGGTGACGGCCGAGGACCTCGGCGGCGGCGATGTGCACACCCGCCTTTCCGGCGTCGCCGATCATCTGGCGCGCGATGATCGCCATGCGCTCGCCATCGCCCGGGGGATCGCCGCCAATCTCAACACGCACAAGCCGCCGGTCGTGAGGTCCGGCGCGGGCGATGCCCCGCTCTACGACCCGGAAGAGCTTCTCGGCATCGTGCCGGCCGACACGCGCACGCCCTATGACGTGCGCGAGGTGATCGCCCGCGTGGTCGACGGCTCGCGCTTCGACGAATTCAAGGCCCGCTTCGGCACCACGCTCGTCTGCGGCTTCGCCGCCCTGCATGGCCTGCCCGTCGGCATTATCGCCAGCAATGGCGTGCTCTTCTCCGAGGCGGCGCTGAAGGGGGCGCATTTCATTGAGCTCTGCGCCCAGCGTTCCATCTCACTTCTCTTCCTGCAGAACATCACCGGCTTCATGGTCGGCCGCAAATACGAGGCGGAGGGCATCGCCAAGCATGGCGCCAAGCTCGTCACTGCGGTCGCGACCGCAAGCGTGCCGAAGATCACGGTGCTGATCGGCGGCTCCTACGGCGCGGGCAATTACGGCATGTGCGGCCGGGCCTATTCGCCGCGTTTCCTCTGGACCTGGCCGAACAGCCGCATCGCCGTCATGGGCGGCGAGCAGGCGGCCGGCGTTCTGGCGACGGTCAAGCGCGAGGGCATCGAGCGGGCGGGCGGGAGCTGGAGCATGGAGGAGGAGGCCGCCTTCAGGCAGCCGACCATCGACATGTTCGCCCGCCAGAGCCACCCGCTCTATGCCTCGGCAAGGCTCTGGGACGACGGCATCGTCGATCCGCGCCGGACGCGCGACGTCCTGGCGCTCTCGCTCTCGGCGGCGCTCAACGCGCCCGTCGAGCCCACCCGTTTCGGCGTCTTCAGGATGTAGAGGAGGCAAGTCATGAAACGCGAATCGATCAATGCCAAAAATGCACCCGCCCCGCGCGGCGGCTATTCGCAGGCCGTGAAGATCGAGGATTTCAAGGCGCTGGTCTTCGTCAGCGGCCAGATCCCCGTCTCGGACGACGACAAGGTGCCGGAGAGTTTCGAGGACCAGGCGCGGCTCGTCTGGCGCAATGTCGACGCGCAGCTGAAGGCGGCGGGCATGACGAAGGCGGACCTCGTCAAGGTCACGACCTTCCTCTCCGACCGGCACCACGCCACCGCCAACCGCGAGATCCGCAGCGAATATCTCGGCGCCCTCGCGCCGGCGATGAGCGTCGTCATCACCTCGATCTTCGATGGAAAATGGCTGCTGGAAGTCGAAGCCGTCGCAGCCCAGTGAGAAGCGGAGCCGGGATGTTCAGGAAGATCCTCATCGCCAATCGCGGCGAAATCGCCTGCCGCATCATCCGCACCGCAAGGCGCATGGGTGTGGCGACGGTCGCCGTCTATTCGGATGCCGACCGGGCGGCGCTGCATGTCGGGATGGCCGACGAGGCGATCCGCATCGGCCCGGCGGAGGCGGCAAAGAGCTACCTGAACGGCCCGGCGATCATCGAGGCGGCAAAGGCGAGCGGCGCCGAGGCGGTGCATCCCGGCTACGGCTTCCTTTCGGAAAACCCCGGTTTCGTCGAGGCGGTGGAGGCCGCGCGCCTCGTCTTCATCGGCCCCTCCGCCAACGCCATCCGGGCCATGGGCCTCAAGGACGCCGCCAAGGCGCTGATGGAAAAGGCGGGCGTGCCCGTCGTGCCCGGCTATCACGGCGACAGGCAGGACACCGCCTTCCTCGCCGGCGAGGCCGAGGCCATCGGCTATCCCGTGCTGATCAAGGCGCGCGCCGGCGGCGGCGGCAAGGGCATGCGGCGGGTGGATGACCCCGCCGATTTTTCCGCCGCGCTGGAAAGCGCCCGCCGCGAGGCCGAAAGCGCCTTCGGGGACGGCCGCGTGCTGGTCGAGAAATACATGGCCAAGCCCCGCCACATCGAGGTGCAGGTCTTCGGCGACGGGCACGGCGATGTCGTGCACCTCTTCGAGCGGGACTGCTCGCTCCAGCGCCGGCACCAGAAGGTGATCGAGGAAGCGCCGGCGCCCGGCATGACGGCGCAGATGCGTGCGGTAATGGGCGCGGCGGCCGTGCGCGCGGCCGCGGCGATCGGCTACAGCGGCGCCGGCACGGTGGAGTTCATCGCCGACGTTTCCGGGGGGCTCCGGCAGGACCGGTTCTATTTCATGGAGATGAACACCCGCCTGCAGGTGGAGCATCCGGTGACGGAGGCTATCACCGGGCTCGACCTCGTCGAATGGCAGCTCCGCGTCGCTTCGGGCGAGCCGCTGCCGAAGCGGCAGGAGGCGCTCTCCATCGACGGCTGGGCCTTCGAGGCGCGGCTTTATGCGGAAAACCCGGCCCGCGACTTTCTGCCGGCGACCGGCCGCCTCTCGGTCTTCGACCTGCCGGAAGGCGCCCGCGTCGATTCCGGCGTGCGCGCCGGCGATGTCGTCACCCCCTATTACGACCCGATGATCGCCAAGGTGATCACCCATGGCCGCGATCGCGCCGAGGCGCTGGCGAAGCTGGAAACGGCGCTCGAAGCATGCCGCGTCGGCAGGCTGGTGACCAATGCCGGCTTCCTCGCCCGCCTCTGCCGCCTGCCGGCCTTCGCGGAAGGGGATGTCGATACGGGGCTGATCGGCCGCGCGGGCGAGGGGCTGCTGGCCGATCCCGAGGCATCCGAGGAGGTTTTCGCGCTCGCCGCCCTCTCCGCGCTCGGCTTCCTTAAAGCGCCTGCCGATCCAGATCCATGGGGCCGGCTCCGTGGCTTCCGGCTGTGGGAAGAGGCGGCGCAGACGGTCTTTCTCGATCATGGCGGAACGGAGCACGCGCTTCGCGTGACGATCCGCGGCGGGGACGGCTTCCGGATCGAGCACGATGGCGTGGCGACGGACCTGCGCGTGCTCTTGGCGGACGGCGCGTCCCTGCGGGTCGATTTCGACGGCCGCGTGCTGCCGGCGACGGTTCATCGCGACGGGGCCGATATCGCCGTCTTCTTCGGCGGCCACGGCCATGCCTTCGCGATTGCCGGGGAGGCCGGCCATCAAGGCGAGGCGGGAGCGGGCGGCGACCGGCTTTCGGCGCCGATGCCGGGGCTGGTGCGGATCGTGGCGGTGGGGCCGGGCGCGCGCGTCGCAAGGGGCGAGCCGCTCGTCACCATGGAGGCGATGAAGATGGAACTGGTGCTGGCCGCCCCGCGCGACGGCGTGGTGGCGGCGGTGCCGGTGGCGGTGGGCGACCAGGTGGCGGAAGGCGCGCTGCTTCTTGCGCTGGAGCCCGAGGAGGCGACATGAGGCGGCGCATCGAAATCGTGGAAATGGCGGCCCGCGACGGCCTGCAGAACGAGAAGGCGATCATTCCGGCCGCCGACAAGATCGCGCTGATCGAACTCCTGTCCGCCTGCGGCTTCCGGCGCATCGAGGCGACGAGCTTCGTCAGCCCGAAATGGGTGCCGCAGCTTGCCGACGGCGCCGAGGTGATGGCCGGCATCCGGCGCCGGCCGGGCGTTTCCTATTCGGCGCTGGTGCCCAACATGAAGGGCTACGAGGCGGCGCGGGCGGCCGGCGTCGACGAGGTCGCCGTCTTCCTCTCGGCCTCCGAGGGCTTTTCGCGCGCCAATCTCAACTGCTCGATCGCCGAGAGCATAGAACGCGCCCGCCCGGTGGCGGAAGCGGCGCGGCGCGACGGCGTTCCGCTGCGCGGCTATGTCAGCTGCGTCGTGCGCTGCCCCTATGACGGGCCGGTCGCGCCGCAGGCCGTGGCGGAGGTCGCCAGCCAGCTCCTCGACCTCGGCTGCCATGAGGTGAGCCTCGGCGACACGATCGGGCGCGCGTGGCCGAGCGAGATTGCGGCCATGCTGGAGGCGGTGCTGGAGATCGCCGCGCCGGAAAACCTCGCCGGCCATTTTCACGATACGAGCGGAATGGCGCTCGACAATATCCGCGTCGCGCTCGATCATGGGCTCTCCGTCTTCGACGCCTCGGTCGGCGGGCTCGGCGGCTGCCCCTTCGCGCCAGGCGCGCGCGGCAATGTGGATACGCTCGCCGTCGCCGACATGCTGGCCGAGACGGACTACGAAACGGGGCTCGACCCGGAAAAGCTCGCCGCTGCCGCGGCCTTCGCCCGCCGCATCACCGGCATGCATCATGAGGAGGTGCAGCCATGAATTTCGAGACGATTTCCGTATCCGTCGATCGGCGCGGCGTCGCCGCTCTCACGCTACGTCGCCACGCCCAGCACAACGCGCTGTCCGGCCTGATGATCCGCGAGTTGACCGCCGTCGCCGGCCTGCTTTCCGAGGACAGGGCGGTGCGCGTCGTCGTCCTCACCGGGGAGGGCGAGAGCTTCTGCGCCGGCGGGGACCTCAACTGGATGAAGGAGCAGATCGCCGCGACGCGCGAGGAACGCATCGCCGAGGCGCGCCGCCTCGCGCTGATGCTGAAGGCCCTGCGCGACCTGCCGAAGCCGCTCGTCGCCCGCGTCAACGGGCAGGCCTATGGCGGGGGCGTCGGGCTCATCAGCGTCTGCGATGCGGCGATCGCCGTGGAGGGCGCCCGCTTCGGCCTCACCGAAACCCGCCTCGGCCTTATCCCGGCGACGATCAGCCCCTATGTCGCCGCGCGCATCGGCCCCGCGGCCTTCCTGCGCTTCGCCACCTCCGCCCGCCTGTTCGATGCGGCGGTCGCGCGCGACATCGGCCTCGTCAGCCGTATCGTGGCGCCGGAGGCGCTGGACGAGGCCGTGGAGGCGGAGATCGCGCCTTATTTCGCGGCCTCGCCAAATGCGGTGGCGGCGGCGAAGGCGCTCGCCCATGCGCTCGCCCCGCCCATCGACGACAAGGTCATCGAGATGACGCTGACCCGGCTTGCCGATACCTGGGAGACGCCCGAAGCGGGGGAGGGGATTTCGGCCTTTCTGGAGAAGCGCAAGCCGGGCTGGGTATTGGTCGACACGAAAGCGTGACGTTGCGAGTTTGGCTTGCCCCTCACCCTAACCCTTGTAACTTGGATTTTGCTCCCTGGGCTGGCCGGCCCGGGGAGATCGGCGACCAAGCCCGATAGCTCTGAGAACTTAAAGTTCGTGGGAGAGCTTGGGACACTCGCCGGGATTTCCCAAGCCCGTACAGTCGCTTGGGCCAAGCTCCGGCCGGGGACCAAGCCCGCTATGCGCAAGGATGGGGCACCGAAATTCTCAACAAACTCCTCGTTCCAAAGCCTCTTACCGTCTTGCAATTCAAGACAGTCGCTCTCCCCGCAAGCGGGGAGAGGGGACTTGCCCCACGCAACCTTGGAAGTTTGGGAAACCGTTGCGGCATATCCCCTTCTCCCCAGCGGGGAGAAGGTGCCGGCAGGCGGATGAGGGGGGATGCCGAAGGCAGAAAGAAAAGTTTCTCTTTGCCGCCCCCCTCATCCGACCCTTCGGGCCACCTTCTCCCCGAGGGGAGAAGGGAAGGACGGCGACGTCGAATTCCATAGGCGGTGACCCTGCCGCCTACGGGAGCAGGGGTGTACCCCACTTGCGACCATTGGTTGAGGAAACCGGCGCGGCATATCTCCTTCTCCCCGCTTGCGGGGAGAAGGTGGCCGGCAGGCCGGATGAGGGGCAGACCCGCCCCATGAGAAGCGTCACCCCTACTCGATGAACACCCGCACGCTTGCCGCTCGCCCGGCAGCGTCGATCACCGTCAGCGTCGAGAAGCCCGCGCCTTCCGGCGTCCACTGCGTCGTGCGCCGGCGTGCGGCGTCGGGCAGCACCTTGCCATTGGCGAGCCAGCGGAAGGGTGCGCGGCCGCCCTGGAGCTTCAGGACGAGCGGCGAGATCGCGCCCGCCGCCGTCGCGCCGAGCTCCACATGGGCACCCTCCGGCGGATAGACGATCTCCGGCGCCGGCTCGCGCCCGGCGGTCACGACGAGGCCGCTCGACGTGGTGGAGAAGCGGCGCATGCTGGCCGGCAGTTCCGATTGCGCGATGCGCACGGCGCCGGCCGGCGCGCGCGGCAGCGCGGTGATGGCGACGCCGGAGCGCGAGAAGGCTTCGAAGAGGATGGGCGCGGCGGCGCCGTAGCCCGTCAGGCCCGGCACGGCGCCGTTGTCGGCGCGGCCGACCCAGACGCCGAGCACATGCCGGCCGTCGTATCCGATCGACCAGGCGTCGCGGTAGCCGTAGCTCGTGCCGGTCTTGTAGGCGATGCCGAGCCGGCGGCTGCCGGTCGGCGGGATGACGCCGGACAGCACGTCCGAGACATGCCAGACGGCGACGGGATCGAGCAGCGGATCGCCGTCGATGACGGCGGCATCCCCCGTGATGCCGTCGCCGAGCCGGACCGGCATGCCGCGATTGGCGAGCGCGGCATAGAGCTGGGTGAGGTCGCGCAGCGTGATGCCGAGGCCGCCGAGGCCGATGGCAAGGCCGGGCGTCTCGCCCGGCGGCAGCTCGGGCCGCACCTCGGCGCGGCGGAAGCGCACCATCAGCCGCGTCGGGCCGACGGCGTCGAGCAGGCGCACGGCGGGCACGTTGAGGGACAGTTGCAGGGCCTTGCGCACGCTGATGTCGCCCTGGTAGGTCATGTCGAAATTGCGCGGGCGATAGCCGGAGAAATCGGCGGGGCGATCCTCGACGATGGTCTCCTGCGCGACGAGGCCCTCCTCGAAGGCGAGGCCGTAGATGAACGGCTTCAGCGCCGAGCCGGGCGAGCGGCGGATGCGCGTCATGTCGATCCAGCCGGCGCGGCTGCCGTCGAAATAATCCGCCGAGCCGACTTCGCCGAGGATCTCGCCGGTGCGGGCATCGGCCATCACCATGGCGATGGAGACCTTCGGCCCGAGCCGTTCGGCCGCCTCGCGGGCGACGGTCTCCAGCCCGTCCTGCACGGTGCGGTCGAGCGTGGTGCTGCGCGTGACCGCCTTCGGATCCTTGCGCAGCGCGAGCTCCGAAAGGTGGGCGGCATAGGACGGAAGCTGCCGGCGGCGGGTGGGGATGGCCTCGGCGCTCGCGCGCTCGGCCTCCCCCTCGCCGATGATATCGGAGACGGCCATGCGGTTCAGAACGCGCTCGCGCGCCTTTTCCGCGACGTCCCGGTGCCGGTCGGGCCGGCGCTTTTCGGGAAGCTGCGGCAGGGCGACGAGGAGGGCGGCTTCGGCGACGGACAGCCGCTTCGGCTCCTTGCCGAACCAGGCGAGGCTCGCCGCCCGCACCCCTTCGAGATTGCCGCCATAGGGGGCGAGCGTCAGGTAGAGGTCGAGGATCTCGGCCTTGGAGAGCCGCCGCTCGAGCTGGACGGCGCGCGCCATCTGGCGCAGCTTGGCGAGCATCGACCGGCTCTCGCGCGGTTCGATCAGGCGGGCGACCTGCATGGAGAGCGTCGAGCCGCCCGAAACGATATGGCCGCTGGTGACGAACTGGCCGGCGGCGCGCAGCAGCGCCAGCGGATCGATGCCGGAATGCGCGTTGAAGCGCCGGTCCTCATAGGCAAGCAGCATGCGGACGAACTGCGGATCGACATCGGCGGCCGTGGTCTTCAGCCGCCAGTGCCCCTGCGGCGTCGCGAAGGCGCGCAGCAGCCGGCCGTCGCGGTCGAGCACTTCCTTCGAGACGGTATCCACCACCCCGACGGGCGGCGGATAGGCGTGGTCCGCACGGTCGAGCCCGAAGGCGAGGGCGGCAATAGCCGCCGCCCCGCTCAGGGAACCGACGAGGAGCTTGCGCCAGAGCGCCATGGCGCCTCCTCCTACTCGGCCTTGACGACCTGCATGCGGCCGGTCGCCGTGCGGGCGGAGTATTGCGGACGGTACATGTCCTCCACCTGCGCGGCCGGCAGGTCGTAGGTGCCGGGGGTCACGGCGCGCACGACATAGGCGAGCGTCACCTCGCGGTTGTCGCCCTCGCTGCGGTTGAAGGCCGCCACGAAGCGGTCGTAGCGGAACTCCGTATGCGCCGCCTCGGTCTCGCCGAGCCAGTCGAAGTTGGAAAGCTTCGCGCTGTCGACGAGGCTCGGATTGTCGATCTCGAAGCCGGCGGGCAGGAGGTCGGTGATGATGATGCGCGACGGCCAGCTGTTGTGCTCCGTCACCTTCAGCACCACGACGTAGCGCTCGTTCTGCGTCGCCTCCGTGATGTTCGCCTCCTCACCGTCGAGCGTGTAGTAGGTACGCTCGATGGCAAAGCCGTCGCCGCCGGCCGGTAGCGGATCGGCCGGGGCCGCGACGGTGGTCAGCATGGCCGAGACCGGCTCGCCGGTGCGGTTGGCGATGGTCAGCGGATGCTCCAGCAGGGACTTACCGGTCATCTGCGCGGCATAGCCGCCGTCGCGCGGCGCGCCGTTGATCTCCAGCTTAAGGCCCTTGTCAGCATCCCGCACGGATCGCGCGGCGAGCAGCATCCAGGTCTGTTCCTGCGTGCTGGTCCAGCGCTTGTTATCCCACTGCTTGGCGACGAGCTTGGTCAGGTCCGGAATGACATCGGGAACCGGCCGGCTTTCCGCGGCGAGCGCCAGGATCGCCGCGCCGTCGCGCAGCGACGAGCCGTAGTCGGTGCGCGAGAGGCTGGCATTCATGACGGTCTCGCGCGAAAGGCCGAGCGCGTTGGAGAAGATGGTCATCGAGCGCTGGGCATCGCCATAGAGGCCGAGCGCGCCGGCGATCTGCGCGCGGGCGAGCGGCGAGGAGAACTCCGGGAGCTTCGTATCCGCATAATAGCGCAGGTCGCTGATCGCGGCCTTGCGGTTGCGGGCGAGCACGTAGAGCGCATAGGCGATCTCGTTGCCCTGGGTCGAGACGTTGACGTCATAGGAGAGGGCGTTCTGCAGGTTGGAGAGCGCCTGCACCATCGCCTGTTCCGGCACCTCGAACTTCTGCTCGCGGGCGCGGGTCAGGAAGTCGGTGACGAAGGCGTCGAGCCAGAGGTCGCCATAGCCGGGAGACCAGAGGCCGAAGCTGCCGGAGGAGGACTGGTTGGCGAGGACGCGATAGATGGCGTCCTGCACCCGCTTCTGCGTTTCCGTGTCCTCCGGCAGGCCGGACTGCCTGGAAAGCTCGCTCAGATAGAGGAGCGGCAGGGCGCGGCTCGTCGTCTGCTCCGTGCAGCCATAGGGATAGCGGTCGAGCGCCATCAGGAGGGCCGGAATGTCGAAGGCGGCGGCGCGCGAGACGTTGAGGCTGACCGAGGCGCCGGCAAGCTGGCTGTCGGCGAGCAGCTGGTCGTCGATGGTCAGGCTCCCGTTCGCGGCGATCTCGATGGGCCGGCGCGTGGTGATGGGCATGGCGGCCGGGCGCACCGGCACGTTGAGCACCTGCTCCAGCGACATGTCGGCGCCGTTCGTCAGCCTGACGGTGACGAGGCCGTCACCGGCTTCTCCGCCGATCAGCGGCAGGGTGAGCGCGGTCTTGCCGCCGGGCTCCAGCGTCAGCGTCTGGCCGGCGCCGGTCTGATCGACCATGACCGAGGCATTGTGCGTGACCTCGACCGTGTAGTCGCCGGCCGGCGCATCGGTATTGGCGATGTCGAGCCTCAGGTCCGCACGGTCCCCGGGGGCGAGGAACTTCGGCAGGCTCGCCGTCACCACGACCGGATCGCGGATGACGACGTCCTTCGACGCGCTGCCGACGCCCGTCTTCGTCCAGGCTACGGCCATGACGCGGGCGGTGCCGTTGAACTGCGGAATGTCGAAGCTGACCTTGGCGTTGCCCTCCGCATCCAGCTTCACCGGGCCGGCGAAGAAGGCGACGAGCTTTTCCTTCGGCGGGTTACCTTGCAGCGCCCCTTCGCCGCCGTCGCCGCCGGTGCGCAGGCGCCCCGTCGTGCCGAGCGAGCCGTCGATCAGGCGGCCGTAGATGTCGCGGATCTCCATGCCGAGGCGGCGCTGGCCGAAATACCAGCCGGCCGGATCGGGCGCCTCGTAGCGGGTGAGGTTGAGGATGCCGACATCGACGGCGGCGACGGTGATATAGGCCTCCTCATTGGCGCCGGCGCCCGCGACCTTCAGCGAAATGTCGAGCGGCTGGCGCGGCAGGGTCTTTTCCGGCACGTCGAGCGCGATGTTCAGCTTGCGCGCGGCGGGATCGACCTTCAGCCAGGTGATGCCGATGGCGCGCATCGGCATGCGGCTTTGCTGGTCGGAGCCGGGGCGGAAGAGCGTCGCGGTGACATAGGAGCCGGAGCCCCATTCCTCGGTGACCGGGATTTCCACCTCGCCGCCTTCGGCGCCGATGGTGGCGGTCTGGGTGGCGATCAGGCTTTCCGCGCCGATGGTGACGAGGAGCTGGCCGGCATGGCGCGGCGAGACCTTGAGCTTCGCCGTCTCGCCGACGGCATAACTTTCCTTGTCGAGCGAGATTTCCAGCGCGTCGGGCGTTTCCGTCGAGGTCGCCGCGACATACCAGCCGGCGTCGAACTCGATGCTGGTCGCCGGGCCGTCCGGCTCGGGGCTCTCCACTTCGAGGCGGTAGCGGCCCCAGGTGACGGGAACCGAGATGCGGCCGCCGTCGGCGGTCACGTCCAGCGTGCCGTTGGCGATCTGCGTCGTCGAGAGCACCGGCTCGTAGCGCCAGGAGCTGCCGTCGCGATACCATTGATAGTTCCGCTCGACGGAAAGCAGCTTCCAGGGCAGGCCCTGCATCGCCGCCTTCGCGCCATCAGGATCGACGGCGACGACGTGGAAGTTGGCGACGCTGTTCTCCGAAAGCTCGCCGGCAAATTCCGGCTTCACACCGATCATCGGGCCGGATGCCTTGACGGGCAGCGTCAGGTTGCGTTCGACCGCGCGGCCGCCCGCCTCCTTCATGCGCAGCGTCACAAGCGCTTCGAGGCGCTGCGTGGTGGAGGGAAGGTCGGAGACGGTGAGGTCGAAGGTCGTCCTGCCCTCCTCGTCGAGCACGTCGAGGCCGTCGAGCGGGATGCGGTTCTCCTCCAGTGCCTCCTCGTCGGCAAGGCCGAAGACATAGTTCGGATAGGCGGCATCCTGGCGCGTCGGCTTCAGGGCGACGTCGCCCTCGATCTCGAGCCCCGCGCCCGGCGCGCCGTAGAGATAGCGGCCCTCGACCGTGATGGGGGCCGGCGTCTCGGCATCGACGAACTTCGCGTCCGTCTTCATGTCGAATTCGATGCGGTCCGGCACGAAGTCGTCGACGAGGAACTGCTTTTCGGCGATCGCCGTGCCCTTCGGGTCGGTGTAGACCTGCATGGTCCAGGTGCCGCGCATGCTGTTTTCCATGAGCGGCAGGTCGACGGCATAGCCGCCGAGCGCCGCGCCGTCGGCCACCATGCGGCGGTCCTCGACGCCATCAGGGCGGCTGAAGACGAAGGTGAGCGGCAGCTTCTCGACGCCGTTCGATTCGATGTCGCGGGCAAGCGCCGCGACATGCACCGTCTCGCCGGCGCGGTAGATGCCGCGTTCCGTCCAGGTGAGCACGTCGATGGCGCCCGGCGCCGGGCGGCCGGTGACGCCGCGGTCGGAAAGGTCGAAGCCGGCGCGCGTCATGTCGAGGAAGACGAAGTCGCCCTCGCCCTTCTTCGCGAGGATCACGGCGGGCGTGTTGGCGGCGGTGCCGCGGATGAGGCCGGCGGTGAAGGTGGCGCGGCCGTCGGCATCGGTCGTCGCGGTGCCGAGCACCTCGTTGTTCCTGGCGATGAGCTGCAGCTCGACGCCTTCCAGCGGGCCGGCGCTGTCGAGCGAGCGGGCGAAGACGTTGAGCCCGTCCGTGCCGGCATAGGTGGTGAGGCCGACATCCGAGACGACGAACCATTGCGTCGCCTTCGAGTCCCATTCGTTGCTGCGGCCGTTCGTCGCCGCGGCGGTCAGCACGTAGACGCCGGGCTTGCGCTCGGGCAGCGCCTCGTCGACCGGGAAGCTGGTGACGACGTCCTTGTTGAGCTCCGGCGAGATGTCGATCTTGCCTTCCCAGACGAGCTCGCCGTTCTGGTTCTCGATATTGCTCGCCGAATAGCCGTCGAGCTGGGTGAGGAAGCGGCTGTCGGCGAGCAGTCCGGCGATGGCGCGGTCGCCGACGCGGTAGAGCTTCAGGTCGGCGCTGTCGGTGTTGACCGAGACGATGGGAATGCCGCGGCGGACGCTGCCGGGCAGCACGAAGCCGTCGCCGGTGAAACGCACCATGGCGGTGCGGTCCTGCACGTAGATGTCGAGGTCGACGGCGGCCGCGAGCGGCTCGTCGACGGAGGAGGGCAGGCCGGGGCGGAAGGCGATCTTGTAGCGCTGGCCGTGCTTCAGGCCCTCCACGCAGATCTGCCGGTCCTTGGCTTCCACGGCCTTGGGCGCTGCGCCGTCGAGCGTGACGAAGGAGGCGTAGTCGGCGCCGGACTTCACCAGCGGCTCGGAGAATTCCACGCAGGCCCGCGGGCTGGCGCTGTCGGAATCGATCGTGTGACTCACCACGCGGAAGCCCTGCCGGGCCCGGAGGTTAAGATAGGCCGAGCGGACGGCGACGTCTTCCTTCTCTTCGAGGCTCGCCTTGTAGGCATTGATGCCGGCGCGGTAGCTGCCGGAAACGTCGAGCGTGTCGCCGAGCACGGCAAGTGCCCGGGCGCGCGTCTCGCTCGTGCGCGAAAGCTGGTAGGCGTTGATCGCCGCCAGCGCGCCCTGGCCGGCGAGATAGCTGTTGTTGGTCGCGCGGCTCATGGATTCGGCCGTCTCGATCCAGAGATAATAGTCGTCCGGCGCCAGCGACAGCGCCCCGCGGAAGGCGGCGAGCGCCTGGTCGAAGCGGTCGGAGGCCGTCTCGATGCGGCCGAGCGAGGCGAGGCTTTCCGCCCCCTGGCCGACCTGATCCGCCGGCAAGGCGAGATTGTCGCGGAAGGCGCGGGCGTCGTTCATCATGTATTCGCTGATGAAGGAGAGCGCGGGCGCGGCGCCGATATCGGCGGCATTGTCGGCCTTGACGATCTTGCCGGCGATGGCGCCCTGGAAATGGTTGATCTGGTTGAAGTCGCTCTTCAGGAAGCACCACTTCACCTTGGGATTATAGGTGAAGGCGCGGCACGACATGTCGTCGATGCAGTCGGTCTTGCACTGGTCGAGCGTGACGTCCTGCACGGTGCGCAGGTCGAAGCCGAAATAGTCGCTGTTCTCGGTGGTGACGATGGTGCGGGTTTCTTCCGCATGGGCGGCCTGCGGTGGCGAGGCGACGGCCGAGAGAACCAGAGCCGTGAAACCGAAGAATGCGCGCATAGACATCAAGTCCTCCTACCGCTGCCGTCTCGTTGCCGCCACTCTTCAGACCCCGTCCCGGCTTGTCAATCGAAAGACCGGGCGTTTCGGAGAGCCTTGCAAGAGGTGGCGCAGGAAATCAGGGGGAAGACGTTTGAGATCCGCCGTTCAATCGCCGGAAATGCGAAATTTTTCGATCCCTGCCGCGTTAACCTTTTGTTAACCATATGGACGCAGACTGCAAAACATCGACGGGCGCTCTTCTGTCATACCGCTGTAACGGCGGGCAGCTAGAACCTCGTCAGACACGAAAGTCGTGTTTCGCAAACGCGGTGACCACGGATGTACTGGCACCTGCGCGAAACACTTCCCCGGTCAGGCCGGGATGAGGAAGCGGGGGTGCAACCCTCGCTTTTTTCATTTGTACGGCCGGGTTCCGCGCCGGGCGGAATTGCTCCGGCCCGCCGATTGCCCTACCCATGAGGCCGCAGGGCGGCCGCCCTGCGGCTCCTCCCGCTTCCCGGACGGTTTCATGTCGGACGTCGCCTTCAATGTCCTGCCCATCTTCGCGCTGATCCTGATCGGCTGGCTGCTGGTCCGCACCGGCTATCTCAGGGAGGAGCTGGGCGAGGGGCTCGGCGAGTTCGTCTTCCGCGTCGCCGTGCCGGTGCTGCTCTTCCGCACCATCGCGGAGGCGAATTTCTCCGGTGAATCGCCGCTGCGCATCTGGGTCGCCTATTTCGCGGGCGTCGCCTTCACCTGGACCGTAGCCCATTTCGCGGCGACGCTGGGTTTCGGGCGCGACCGGCGCATCGGCGTGCTCGCCGGGGTCTCCTCCGCCTTCGCCAACACCATCTTCATCGGCTTGCCGCTCGTCTCGCGCATCGTCGGCAACGACGGCGTGGTAGCGCTCTCCGTCCTCATCTCCGTGCACCTGCCGGTCATGATGATTGCCGGTACGGTGCTGATGGAGCGGGCCGAGCGCAAGGAGCACACGCGCGAGCCGCAGAGTTTTGCGGCGCTGCTGCTCGGCATCGGCCGGAGCCTCGCGCGCAACCCGCTGGTGATCGGCCTCGTCGCCGGCGCGCTGTTCCATACCGGCGGCGTTCCGCTCTCCGGCCCGGTGAAGGTGGTGATCGACCAGCTCGCCGCCCTTGCCGCGCCGGCCGCGCTCGTCTCCATCGGCATGGCGCTCAACAAGTACAAGGTCGGCGGCAATGCCGGCATCGCGCTCGCCATGACCGGCCTCAAGCTCCTCGTCCTGCCGGGCTCCGTCTATGTCGCCTGCCGGCTGCTCGGCCTTTCGCCGGAATGGACGGCGGCGATGGTGCTGACCTCTTCCGTGCCGACCGGCGTCAACGCCTGGCTGCTCGCCAACCATTTCGGCGTCGGCCACGCGCTCGCCTCCTCGACCATCACCATGACGACGGCGCTCGGCGTCTTCACCGTTTCCTTCTGGGCCTGGCTGCTCGGTTGAGATCCCCTTTCGCCGGCAACAAAAAACCCGGCGCGAAGGCCGGGTTTTCCAAATCCGTGGCTGGCGCTCCTTACTGAGCGGCCGGCTGTTCCGTGGTGGTGCCCTGCGTCGCGCCGCCCTCGGCCGGAGCCGCGCCCTCGGTCGTGGTTGCCGCGCCGCCTTCGGCCGGGGTCGCCGCACCGTCCTGCGTTGCCGCAGCGCCGCCTTCGGTGGCCGCGCCGCCCTCAGCGGGGGCTGCGCCTTCCGTCGCAGCCGCGCCTTCGCTCGAAGCGGTCGGCAGCGGCGCCGGATTGTCGGAGAGCGTGCGCAGGTAGGCGATCAGGTTGGCGCGCTCGTCGTCCTTCTTGAGGCCGGCGAAGCCCATGGCGGTGCCCGGAACGTGCTTCTTCGGCGCTTCGAGGAAGAAGTTCAGGTGATCGAAGTCCCAGACGACCTTGTGGCCTTCGGAGAAGGTGGTCATGCCTGCGGAATAGCTGAAGCCCTCATGCGAGGCGATCGGGCGGTTGACGACGTCCCAGAGGTTGGGGCCGACCTTGTTCGGTCCGCCCTTCTCCCCGGTGTGACAGCTCGCACATTTCTTGAAGACGGTTTCGCCTGCGCCCGCGTCGGCGCTGGCAAGCAGGGTCGCGATCGGAACGGCCTTCGCGGCTTCATCGCCGCCCGCTGCCTCGCCGCCTGCTTCCTCGGCCACGATCGCGAAGCCTTCCTTCTCGGGAGCGCCCGAATGGAAAATGCCTTCAGAAGCGATCGACACGGACATCAGTACGAAGACGGTGCCCAGAAGGGCACCCACGCCCATGTTCACATAAGAGTTCATCCAAACGCTCCCCTAGCAACCGGCGGACCTGACACCGGCCAGTCTTGAAATCGCGCGGAACCTATGTCTTTTGCTGCTTCGTTGCAACAGTGATTGTAGCCCCCGCACTGAGACTTATTGACACTTTTCCAGGGGGTTTTGAAGGGCCTGAGATGAATCGCGCCAATTTTGACAAGAGCCTCGTCCTCATTCCCGCGCGCATGGCCTCGACCCGGCTTCCCGGCAAGCCGCTCGCCGACATTGCGGGCCTGCCGATGATCGTGCAGGTTGCGCGCCGGGCCGCCGCGGCCGATGTCGGCCGCGTCGTCGTCGCCGTCGATCACCAGGACATTTTCGACGCCGTCGTCGCGGCGGGCTTTGCGGCGGTGATGACCCGTGTCGACCACCAGTCCGGCTCCGACCGCATCCACGAGGCGCTGACCAAGAGCGACCCGGAAGGCCGCGCCGAGTTCGTCATCAATGTCCAGGGCGACCTGCCGACCATCGACCCGGAAACCATCCGCGCCGCCCTGCGCCCGCTGGAGAACGCCGCGACCGACATCGCGACGCTGACCACCGAGATCCGCGACGAGCACGAGAAGGCCAATCCCAACGTGGTCAAGGTCGTCGGCTCGCCCATCGGCGAAAGCCGCCTGCGCGCGCTCTATTTCACGCGCGCGACCGCGCCCTACGGCAACGGCCCGCTCTACCACCACATCGGCCTTTATGCCTATCGCCGCAAGGCGCTGGAGACCTTCGTGACGCTGCCGCCCTCGACGCTGGAAAGGCGGGAATCGCTGGAGCAGCTTCGGGCGCTGGAGGCCGGCATGCGCATCGATGCGGAGATCGTTGACACCGTTCCGCTCGGTGTCGATACTCCCGCCGACCTCGAAAAGGCCCGCGCGATGCTCGCCGCCCATCCCATCTGATACGGATACCTGCCATGATCACGAAGACCAACAAGATCGCCTTCCAGGGCGAGTTCGGCGCGAATTCCGACATGGCGAGCCGCGACATGTTCCCGAACATGGAGCCGCTGCCCTGCCAGACCTTCGAGGACGCGTTCCTTGCCGTCGAGAACGGCGATGCCGATCTCGGCATGATCCCGATCGAGAACACGATTGCCGGCCGCGTCGCCGACATTCATCATCTCCTGCCGGAATCGCGCCTGCACATCGTCGGCGAATATTTCATGCCGATCCGCTTCCAGCTCATGGTCCTGCCGGGCGTGACGAAGGACGAGGTGCGCACGGTCCACAGCCATATCCACGCGCTCGGCCAGTGCCGCAAGATTGTCCGCCTCAACGGCTGGAAGCCGGTGATCGCCGGCGACACGGCGGGCGCGGCCAAGCTCGTCTCGGAGACCGGCGACCGCACCATGGCGGCGCTCGCCCCGCGCCTTGCCGCCGACCTCTACGGCCTGTCGATCATCGCCGAGAATGTCGAGGATACGGAGAGCAACGTCACCCGCTTCGTCGTGCTCTCGCGCGATCCGGTGCCGGTCGTGCGTGACGGCGACGAGACCATCGTCACCACCTTCGTCTTCAACGTGCGCAACATCCCGGCTGCGCTCTACAAGGCGATGGGCGGCTTCGCCACCAACGGCATCAACATGACGAAGCTGGAAAGCTACCAGATCGGCGGCAAGTTCTACGCCACGCAGTTCTATGCCGATATCGAGGGCCATCCGGACGACCTGCCGGTGCGCCGCGCGCTGGAGGAGCTGCGCTTCTTCTCGGAAAAGGTCCGCATCCTCGGCACCTATCGCGCGCATCCGATGCGCAGCGCGTTCTGAGCGATCCGTCCAGGACTTGACGATCGTCAGGCGGCGCGGAACCGCGCCGCCGCGCGGGCATTTTCCATGGAAAGGAGATGCCCATGCGCACGATCACCTATATTACCATTCTCGTATCGATGATGGTGAACGCCGTCGTCTTCGGTGCCGGCGCCATCGCCATCCTCGCCGTTCCGGTCCTCAACGAGCACGCGAAATACCTGCTGCCGGCCTGGATCGTCGTCACCTTCCTCGTCAGCCCGGTCATTGCGCGCTTCATGGCGCCGAGCCTCAGGCTGCGCCAGCATCCCGGCGACCAGCCTCGTCTCGGCCTGCGCTGATCAGCCGTCCCAGTCGAGCCAGTCACGCATCAGCCGGTGCGCGATGGCACCCTTCGGCGGCGGCGTGGTCATGCCGGGCGCGACGCCCGACAGCGCGCCGCGCGCCACCATCGCCGCCGTCTCCTCGCGGGTGAACCAGCGGCAGTCCTCCAGCTCCTGCTCGTCGCGGCGGATGTCGAAGGAGATCGCCTCGCCATAGCAGCCGATCATCAATGAATGCGGCATCGGCCAGGGTTGCGAGGCGTGGTAGCGCACGCGGCCGACCCGGATGCCGGATTCCTCGAAGGTCTCGCGACGCACGGTATGCTCGATCGTCTCGCCCGGCTCCAGGAAGCCGGCAAGGCAGGAATACATGCCCTCCGGGAAATGCGGCGAGCGGCCGAGCAGGCACAGGTCCCGCTCGATATCGATGACCAGCATGATCGCGACCGGGTCGGTGCGCGGGAAGATCGTGTGGCCGCAGGCCTCGCAGACGCGGCGGTAGCCGCCGATCTCCGAGCGGGTCGGCGAACCGCACTTGCCGCAGAAACGGTTGTTGCCGTTCCAGGTCATCAGGCTGGAGGCCTGGGCGAACTGGCCGAGCAGGTCGTCGTCGAGCATTTGCTGGCGGTAGAGCGTGCGCCCGTCGGCCGCCTTCAGCGGCTCCTGCAGCGTATCGGGATCGGCCTTGACGGGGATCGCCAGCCGCGGCTCGCCGTTCTTCAGGTAGCCGAGCAGGACGGCGTCCTCCGGCATCGGGCCGAGTTCGGCGAGCTCGTAGGGGGCGAAGAGCGGATCGATGATCTTCTCGTCATGCTTGACGACCAGCTTGCCGCCGGCCAGCGCGAAGGCATGCACGTTCTCCGCCCTGAAAGCCTGCTCCAGGCAGTCCGGCGCACGGTGCTCCGACTGGCGGTCGAGGCTGTTTTCCGCAAAGGCCACCATGGTGCTGGGTTCCGGATGTGGGCGGTAGAGATCGAAAAGCGATGGCTTCATGGGGTCAGTGCGTCCAGCAGCTTGGCGGCGAAGGCCTTGGTTTCCTCGGCCGAGCGCGGCTCGGCAGTGCCGTGGCCCCAGACGGGGCCGGGCCAGTTCGGGTCGCCCTCGCTGCGCGCGACGACATGCACATGGAGCTGGCGGACGATGTTGCCGAGCGCGCCGGTGTTGATCTTCGTCGCGCCGGTCACCGTCTTCAGCGTCTCGGCCACGAGATTGGTCTCGAAGGTCAGCATGGTCTGGTCGAGCGGCGTCAGGTCGAAGACCTCGCTGACATCCGCCCGCTGCGGCACGAGCACCAGCCAGGGCCAGCGCTTGTCCTTCATGAGGCGCAATTCGCACAGGCCGATCCTCGTTACGAGATCGCTGTCGCGAACCAGCCGTTCGTCGGGTCGAAAATCGCTCAAGGGGCCCTCCCGCATGCTCGTTGCAACGCACTACCGGCAAAAGCTCAAGCTGGTTTTGCGTCCGGAACGGACGATTCATGCCACGCACCCGATTTCGCTCCAACAGTTTTTTATCGCCTCCGCTTGCATTCGGATGGAATATTGCCGATATGGGGAGCGGGAGGTTGGTGGTGGACGAGCCACTCGCCAACCGGGTCAGGTCCGGAAGGAAGCAGCCCTAACGAGCCCCGGCACGGGTCATCGTGCCAGCCTCCCACCTTTCCGTCCTGTCGGGACAGACGTTCGATTAACGGCAGGGTCGATGAGCGACGCAACCTCAAATCCGTCCACCGAGAAGCCGGCCGCCTACCGCGTGCTTGCCCGCAAGTATCGTCCGAAGGACTTCTCCGATCTCATGGTCGGCCAGGAGCCGATGGTCCGCACGCTGACCAACGCCTTCGAGACCGGGCGCATCGCCCAGGCCTACATGCTGACCGGCGTGCGCGGCGTCGGCAAGACGACGACCGCCCGCATCCTCGCCCGCGCGCTGAACTACAAGACGCCGGAGATCGACAAGCCGACCATCGACCTTCGCGTGCCCGGCGAGCACTGCCAGGCGATCATGGAAGGCCGCCATGTCGACGTCATCGAGATGGACGCCGCCTCCCATACCGGCATCGACGATATCCGCGAGATCATCGAGCAGGTGCGCTACCGCCCGGTCTCGGCGCGCTATAAAGTCTATATCATCGACGAAGTGCACATGCTCTCCACGCAGGCCTTCAACGGCCTCTTGAAGACGCTGGAAGAGCCGCCGGAGCATGTGAAGTTCATCTTCGCGACGACGGAAATCCGGAAAGTGCCGATCACCGTCCTGTCGCGCTGCCAGCGCTTCGACCTGCGCCGCATCGGCGCGTCGGATCTCGTCGGCCTCTTCACCACCATCCTCGGCAAGGAAGGCGTCGAGTTCGAGCCGGACGCGCTCGCCATGGTCGCCCGCGCGGCCGAGGGCTCGGCACGCGACGGCCTGTCGCTGCTCGACCAGGCGATCGCCCATGGCGCGGGCCGTGTCGAGGTGGAGGCCGTGCGCTCCATGCTCGGCCTTGCAGACCGCGCCCGCATCGTCGATCTCTTCGAGCATGTCGTGAAGGGCGATGCGGCGGCGGCGCTGGCCGAATTCGCCGCGCAGTACGAGGCGGGCGCCAGCCCCTCGGTCGTGCTGACGGACCTTGCCGATTTCACCCATCTCGTCACTCGCATGAAATATGTGCCCGATGCCACCGGCGACCAGTCGCTGAGCGAGATCGAGCGCACGCGCGGCGTCGAGTTCGCCAATTCCATCGCCGTCACCGCGCTTTCGCGCATGTGGCAGATGTTGCTGAAGGGCATTCCGGAAACGGAGGCCTCCAGCCGCCCTGCGGGTGCCGCCGAGATGGTCATCATCCGCCTCGCCCATGCCGCCAACCTTCCCTCGCCGGAAGAGGCCGCGCGCCGGCTCGCCGAGCTTTCGAGCGGCGAGGGCGGCGGCAATGGCGGCCGCGCGCCGCAATCCGGCGCTTCTTCCGGCCAGCCCTCGGCGCAGGCGTCCGTTTCCGCCGTCGCGCGCCAGCCGGATGCACCTCTGCGCGCCCAGTCGAACGGCGCAACCATGCTGCGTGCCGTGCCGCAGGCCGATCCCGCGCCCCAGCCCATTGGCCGCACCGAGGCCGCTCCCGCCGAGCAGCCGACCGCCACGCCGAAGGTTCCGGTCACGTCGATCTCCGACATCGCCGATCTCTGCACGAAGAACCGCGACATCCGCCTGCGCGCCCTCGTGCGTGCCTTTGTCCGCCCCGTGAGCGTCGAGCCCGGCAAGCTGGAAATCGGCCTTGCCCCGGATGCGCCGAAATCGCTCGTCGCCGATCTCCAGAACCGGCTCGTCGAATGGACGGGCATGCGCTGGCTGGTGATCCTCTCGCGCGAAGCCGGCGGGCCGACCCTGTCGGAAGCCGAAACCATGGCGCAGGAAGCGCGCGTCGCCGATGCCCGCCAGGACCCCGACGTCGCCGCCATCCTGCAGCGCTTCCCAGGCGCCAAGATCACCGACGTACGGATCAAGGTGCAGGAAACGGAAGACGAGGCCGAGACCGTCGAGGCCGTGGCCGCCGCCGAATCCGCCGAGGGCGACATCCTGCCCGGCGACGATATCGAACACTAGCAATCCCGGCAGAAGTGCGAAGCGGTTTTGCGTCCGGGATTGCGAAAACAAAGACTCTAACAGCACGAGACGAAGAGGAGAGGCCGATGCGCGACATCATGGGCATGATGGGCAAGGTCAAGGAAATGCAGGCCAAGATGGAGAAGATGCAGGAGGAGATCGCCGCGCTCGAAGTGAGCGGCACCTCCGGCGGCGGCCTCGTCTCCGTCACGCTCGACGGCAAGGGCACGCTCAAGGGCCTGAAGATCGATCCCTCGCTCTTCAAGGAAGACGATGTCGAGATCCTCGAGGACCTGATCGTCGCCGCCCACAAGGATGCCAAGGACAAGGCCGAGGCCGAGGCGGCGGAGAAGACCAAGGCGCTGACCGCCGGCCTGCCGATCCCGCCCGGCTTCAAACTGCCGTTCTGATCCTGTAGGTTTAGGGCTCCGAGGAGGAATTCCCATGAGCCTGACGACCCTGCTTGTCTTTGCCGGCGCGCTGATGATGGCGGCCGGCTCGCCCGGCCCGAGCATCGCCGCTCTGGTCGCCCGTGTGCTGTCCCGCGGGCCGAGGGACGTGCTTCCCTTCCTCGCCGCCATGTGGATCGGCGAGGGCGTCTGGCTCACCTGCGCCGTGCTCGGCCTTGCCGCGATCGCCGAGACCTTCCAGGCCGCTTTCGTCGCCATCAAGTGGCTCGGCGTCGCCTATCTCTTCTATCTCGCCTGGAAGATGTGGTCCGCGCCGGCCGATACGGGCGAGGAGGCCTTGCCCGAGGCGCGCTCGGGCGCAAAGCTCTTCTTCGCCGGGCTGACGGTGACGCTCGGCAATCCCAAGATCATGATGTTCTATGTCGCGCTGCTGCCGGCGATCATCGATCTTAGCGCCGTCACGCTCGCCGGCTGGGCGGAGCTGGTGGCGACCATGTTCGTCGTGCTCGTCGCCATCGATCTCGCCTGGGTCTTCCTCGCTTCACGCGCCCGTCTCTTCCTGAAGAGCCCGCGCGCCGTGCGCATCGCAAACCGCGTCAGCGCCGGCACGATGGCCGGTGCGGCGGCCGCCATCGCCACCCGCTGATCAGCCGGTGAGCGCCGCGCGCAGCTTGTCGTTGATCGGCGCGGCGAGGTAGCGGAGGCGGTCCTCCTCGGCAAGGTTCTTGCCGTAGGTGCGCAGCAGCTCCGGCATGGTGACGGGCTCGCCGTCGAAGGGCGTGTAGGTCACGGCATCGCCGGCCTGGATGACGCCGTCGCGCAGGACGCGGCAATAGAAGCCCGGCCGGCCCGCCTGCATGAAGCGTTTCGCAAAGGCCGGATCGCCCATCCGGGCGGTCAGCGTGTTGCAGGGAATGCGGGTGGAGGTCACTTCGAGGAGCACGCTCTCCGTCTCGAACCGGTCGCCGACGGAAACACTGCGGCTGTCGACGCCCGAGATGACGAGGTTTTCGCCGAAGGTGCCGGGCGCGACGGTCCGGCCGAGCTCCTTCGACCACCAGTCGAGATCGACGGAGCCGAGGCCGTAGACCGCCTGTTCCGGCCCGCCATGGTGTTTGCGGTTGCAGATGGCGTCGCCGAGAAGGCCTTCGCGGTCGACGACCACGGCAGCCTCGGTCGGTGTCTTGAAAATGCCGGTCTTGTAGCTTTTGCCGGGAACCGGCCGGGCAAGGCCCGTGCATACCGCGACTATCCTGATCAGTGCTGCCTCCCGCGAGGTGGATTCCGTTTCCCCTTGATATGGGCTAGATACCGGCAATGGCAAAACGAGTCACCGGCCCCGAAATCGAAAAACTCATCCAGCTTCTGGCGAAGGTGCCGGGCCTCGGGCCCCGCTCGGCGCGCCGCGCGGCGCTGCATCTCGTCAAGAAGAAGGACCAGCTTCTCGGTCCCCTCGCCGAGGCGATGGGCGAGGCGCATCGCAAGGTGCGCATCTGCTCCTGCTGCGGCAATGTCGATACCAGCGATCCCTGCACGGTCTGCACCGATGTGCGGCGCGACCAGTCGGTCATCATCGTCGTCGAGGACGTCTCCGACCTCTGGGCGCTGGAGCGCGCCGGCGCGATGAACGCTGCCTACCACGTTCTCGGCGGCACGCTCTCGCCGCTCGACGGCGTCGGGCCTGATGATCTCAACATCCGCGGGCTCGTCGACCGGGTGGCGAAAGGGGACGTGCGCGAGCTGATCATCGCCGTCAACGCGACCGTCGAGGGCCAGACGACGGCGCATTACATTACCGACCAGCTCTCCGGCCTCGACGTGAAGATCACGCGGCTCGCCCATGGCGTGCCCGTCGGCGGCGAGCTCGATTATCTCGACGAAGGCACCCTGACAGCGGCGCTGCGCGCCCGCACGGCGATCTGAGGAAGGTTTTTGACGATGCTTGGATGGCTGCGGCGTTTCACCCCCCTCTGCCCTGCCGGGCATCTCCCCCACAAGGGGGGAGATCGGCTGGGGGCGAGGCGGTGCCACGATTCAATCTCCCCCCCTGTGGGGGAGATGCCCGGCAGGGCAGAGGGGGGTATCGCAACCCGCCTCGTGCTCGCAATTGCCATGACCCTTGCCGCTCTCCCCGCCCATGCCGCCTCCAAGGCCGAGGTGGAGAAGATGTTCCGCGCCTGGATCGACAAGGACCTATGGCCGTCCGCGCAGAAGGCCGGCATCGGCGAGAAGACCTTCCGCGCCGCCATGCAGGGCGCGACGCTCAACTGGGACCTGCCCGACCTCGTTCCGCCCGGCTCCAGACCGAAGAAGGAGCAGGCGCAGAGCCAGGCGGAGTTCTCCTCGCCGGGCGCCTATTTCTCCGAAAAGCGGCTACAGAGCCTTGCCGGCCGGGGAGGCAGCCTTGCCAGGACCTATGCTGCCACGCTGCGAAGGATCGAGAAGCGCTTCGGCGTGCCGGGCGAGGTCGTCCTTGCCGTGTGGGGCCGCGAATCCGGCTTCGGCAGCGCGAAGATCCCCTATTCCGCCGTGGACGTGCTGGCGACGAAGGCCTTCATGTCGACGCGCAAGGACATGTTCCGCAAGGAGTTGATCGCCGCGCTCCATATCGTCGACGGCGGCGACCGCACGGTGGACCAGCTCAAGGGGTCCTGGGCCGGCGCGCTCGGCCAGCCGCAGTTCATGCCGACGAGCTTCCTGAAATATGCCGTCGATTTCGACGGCGACGGCGTGCGCGACATCTGGGGCTCGGTGCCGGACAGCCTTGCCTCCATCGCCAACTACCTGGCGCAGAAGGGCTGGCAGCCCGGCCGCGGCTGGGGCTACGAGGTCTCCATTCCGGATGGCGTCTCCTGCGCGCAGGAAGGCCCGGACCTCGCCAAGCCGATCTCGGCCTGGGCATCGAGCGGCATTACGCGCATTTCCGGAAAGGCGTTTCCGGCCGGCGAGGCGAAGGCATCCGGCATGATGCTGGTGCCGGCGGGAACGCACGGGCCGGAATTCATCGTCACGCCGAATTTCTACGTGATCAAGGAATACAACAATTCCGACCTCTACGCCCTCTTCATCGGCAATCTCGCCGACCGCATCGCCTTCGGCAGCGGCCCGTTCCGGGGCGAATGGGGCGATGTCGGCAAGATGCTGCGCTCTGATGTGCTGGCCATGCAGAAGGCGCTCGTCGCCAAGGGCTACGATGTCGGCAAGGTCGACGGCCTGCCCGGCTACAAGACGCGCCGTTCGCTCGGTGACTGGCAGGCCAAGAGCGGCCTCGCGCCGACCTGCTATCCGGATGCCTCGCTGAAATCCCGGCTTCGCTGACGCTTGAGGCGGCTCCGCCTCAGTGGATTTCCATCTGCTGCTTGAACCGCTCGTATTGATGCGGGACGATCGTCTGCCGCTCGATCATGCGGTGGACGCGCGGTGGCTCGGTGCCGCGATGCAGGAGGCTCAACTTTTCGCCGTTGGCGGCGTCCGCATGGGTGCGGCGCTGGTTGTGGCGCACATATTCCACCCAGGTCGGCACATGGTAGGTCTCCGTCCAGACCGTCGGGTTCTCCAGGTCGCGCATCAGCGCCCACTGGCCGGCGCCGTCGCGGATGCGGATGCGCCGCCGCTCGGTCATGGTCTCCAGGAATTCGGGGATATCCGCTTCCGCGATCTCGTAGTCGATGAGGATGACGATAGGCCCGCTGCGCGGCTTCAGGTCGAGCGGCAGGTCCGGCTCGCTGAAGCGGCCCAGCGGATCGACATTGAGGCTCTGCAGTTCCGGCAGGCCGTAGCGAAGGCCGAGAGCCGCGCCGGCGATCATAACGACCGCGGAGGCGAGAAGCGCGGCCTGCGCGCCATGCGTGTCGGCCGTCGTGCCCCAGATCCAGCTTCCGGCGGCGATGCCGCCGAAGGTCGTCGTCTGGTAGAGCGAGAGCGCGCGGGCGACGACCCAGCGCGGCGTCGAGAGCTGGACGGTCGTGTTGAACAGAGAGAGCGCCATCACCCAGGAGGCACCGGCGATCAGGAGCACCGCGCCGGTGAGGATGGCGGAAGAGCTGAGCGCGCAGACGCTCGCGCTTGCCGCAAAGCCCGCAAAGGCAAGGCGCGCGATGGTCTCGCTGGTCAGGCGCTCGCGCACCGAGGCATTCATCAGCGCGCCGCTGATGGCGCCGAGCCCGAAACAGCCGAGCAGGATGCCGAAGGTGAGCGGCCCGCCGGCAACGAGGTCGCGGGCGATCAGCGGCAGCAGCGAGAGGATTGAGCTGGTCGCAAGGCCGAAGGCGAAGCCGCGCAGCAGCACCTTGCCGATATTGGGCGACATGGAGACATAGCGCAGCCCCGCCGAGATGGCGCGGCCGAAATCCTCGCGCGGCAAGGCGCGCGGCGAGATGTCGGGCTTCCAGCGGAAGAGCGCATAGAGCAGGGCGAAATAGCTGAGCGCGTTCGCGGCGAAGGCGGCCGCCGCGCCCGCCGCCGCGACGATCACGCCGCCGATGGCCGGGCCGACGCTGCGGGTGATGTTGAAGCCCATGCTGTTGAGCGAGACGGCCGCCGGCAGGTCCTCGCGCGGCACCATGTCGCCGACCGAGGCCTGCCAGGCCGGGTTGTTGAGCGCGGTGCCGCAGCCGATCAGGAAGGTGAAGGCGAGGAGCAGCCAGGGCGTGATGACGCCGTACCACGCGCAGACCGTCAACGCGATCGAGACCGCGAACATGAAACACTGCGCCGTCAGCATCAGCCTGCGCCGGTCGAAATTGTCGGCAAGCGCCCCGGCGGCGACGGAGAAGAGCATGATCGGCAGGGAAGTCGAGGCCTGCACCAGCGCCACCATGTTGGCGGAGGAGGAGATCGAGGCCATCATCCAGGCCGCGCCGACGGACTGGATCAGCCCGCCGAAATTGGAGATCAGGCTTGCCGCCCAGATCAGCCGGAAGGTTTCGTTTCGGAAGGGGGCGAGGGGGGATGTCCGGTCCGGCACGATGGGCACTCATTCTCGACGCAGCGTTGTGTGCAATCTAGTCCATGGGACGAAAGCGGCAAGCCGGTGGCGGGAAATTGGCGGGGAAGAAAGTCCCCTCCCCAACCCCTCCCCACAAGGGGGAGGGGCTTAATGTGCCGTGCCCTCTGCATTCCATTTCGAACGATGAGCAAGCCTCCATCTTTCTCCCCCCGTGGGCAAATGCCGGCTGGCGAAGGCGAACTTACGCGGAACTTGCAATTCCGGCGAACCCGGTCTATATCACCCTCAAATTCTTGATCGTCAGATGAAGAGTGGGCCCGCGAGGACCCGCTCTTTTTTATTGCCCCGATCGAGCGCATCATAACGACTTTCCCGGGAGGGCATGTCATGACCGACACGACCCAGACAGAAATCGCCGCCGAACCGCGGCTCGTCGTCGAGACCGGCCTCGACCGGCGCGTTGCCGACATCATCGAGCCGACCATCGAGCAGATCGGCTACCGCCTCGTGCGGGTCCGGCTTTCCGCGCAGAACGGCGCGACGCTGCAGATCATGTGCGAACGCCCGGACGGCACGATGACCGTGGAGGACTGCGAGCAGGTCTCCATGGCCGTCTCGCCGGTGCTCGACGTTGAGGATCCGATCGACAAGGCGTATCATCTGGAAGTGTCGTCGCCCGGCATCGACCGGCCGATGGTGCGCAAGTCGGACTTTTCGCGGTGGCTCGGCCACCTCCTGAAATGCGAGACGTCGATCCTCGTCGACGGGCGCAAGCGCTTCCGCGGCAAGATCGTCGCGACCGACGAGAACGGCTTCACGCTGGAACGCGACCAGCCCGCCGCCGGCGACGAGCCGACGGTCGTCATCCCCTTCACGGCGCTTGCCGAGGGCCGGCTGATCCTGACCGACGAGCTGATCCGCGACGCGCTGGCCGCCGACAAGAAGGCGAAGGCCGCGCAGGCCGCCAACCAGAACGACGAAGACGGCGACGACGAAGAATAGTTTGTGAGTGCGCTCCGCCCTCGCGGCGGAGCGAAGAGGACGGAACCGGAGCGGTGCGCCGCTCCACGGATGCCGGCGGCAACGCCCCGGCTCGACCATGGAGACCTGAGACAATGGCAGTCAGTGCGAACCGGCTTGAGCTTCTGCAGATCGCGGATGCCGTGGCCCGTGAAAAGGTCATCGACCGCGAGATCGTGCTTGCCGCGATGGCCGACGCCATCCAGAAGGCGGCCCGCTCGCGTTACGGCACGGAATCCAACATCCGCGCCGACATCAATTCCAAGACCGGCGAAATCCGCCTCCAGCGCCTGCTGGAAGTCGTCGAGCATGCCGAGGACTATTCCACCCAGATCCCGCTGGAACTGGCGCGCGACCGCAACCCGGATGCCAAGCTCGGCGACTTCATCGCCGACCCGCTGCCGCCGATGGATTTCGGCCGCATCGCCGCCCAGTCGGCCAAGCAGGTCATCGTGCAGAAGGTGCGCGAGGCCGAGCGTGACCGCCAGTACGACGAATACAAGGACCGCATCGGCGAGATCGTCAACGGCACGGTCAAGCGCGTCGAATACGGCAACGTCATCGTCGACCTCGGCCGCGGCGAAGGCATCATCCGCCGCGACGAGATGATCCCGCGCGAGAACATGCGCTACGGCGACCGCGTCCGCGCCTATGTCTACGACGTGCGCCGCGAGCAGCGCGGCCCGCAGATCTTCCTGTCGCGCACCCATCCGCAGTTCATGGTGAAGCTCTTCACCATGGAAGTGCCGGAAATCTACGACGGCATCATCCAGATCAAGTCGGTCGCCCGCGATCCGGGCTCGCGCGCCAAGATCGCCGTCATCTCGAACGACTCGTCCATCGATCCGGTCGGCGCCTGCGTCGGTATGCGCGGCTCGCGCGTCCAGGCCGTCGTCGGCGAGTTGCAGGGCGAGAAGATCGACATCATTCCGTGGTCGCAGGACCCGGCCTCCTTCATCGTCAACGCCCTGCAGCCGGCGGAAGTCGCCAAGGTCGTTCTGGACGAGGATGCCGAGCGCATCGAAGTGGTCGTTCCCGACGAGCAGCTCTCGCTCGCCATCGGTCGCCGCGGCCAGAACGTGCGCCTCGCCTCGCAGCTCACCGGCTGGGATATCGACATCCTGACGGAAGCCGAGGAATCCGAGCGCCGCCAGAAGGAATTCAACGAGCGCACCAACCTCTTCATGGACTCGCTCGACGTCGACGAGATGGTCGGCCAGGTCCTGGCCTCGGAAGGCTTCGCCGCCGTCGAGGAACTGGCCTATGTCGATCTCGACGAAATCGCCTCCATCGACGGTTTCGACGAGGACACGGCCCAGGAGATCCAGACCCGCGCCCGCGAATATCTCGAGCGCATCGAGGCCGAGATGGACGCCAAGCGCAAGGAACTCGGCGTTGCCGACGAGCTGCGTCAGATCGACGGCATGACGGGCCAGATGCTCGTCGCCCTCGGCGAGGACGGCATCAAGACGATCGAGGACTTCGCCGGCTGCGCCGCCGACGACCTCGTCGGCTGGACCGAGCGCAAGGACGGCGAGACGAAGAAGTTCGAGGGTCTCTTCTCGAAGTTCGAGGTCTCCCGCGCCGAGGCCGAGGCCATGATCGTGCAGGCCCGCCTTGCGGCCGGCTGGATCACGGAAGAGGACCTCGCCACCGAGGAAGAGGCCGTGGAAGGCGCCGAGCAGGACGCCTGACCGGCCGTCCCGCGCGGTTCGACATGCCGTTGGCCACGTTGCACAGCGGTTTGCGTTGGCGAGAGCGGAAACCTATATGGGCAAGAAGGACGACGGCGTGAACGACCGCATGTGCATCGTGACGCGCGAAAGCGGCGATGCGGATGACCTCATCCGCTTCGTCGCAGGTCCCGACGGCAGCGTCGTGCCGGACCTGAAGCGTGAACTCCCCGGACGTGGATGCTGGGTGAAAGCCGAACGGGCGATCGTCGACAAGGCGGTCGCCAGGAAGCTTTTCGCGCGCGCGCTGCGGGCGGACGCCAAGGCGGGCCCGGAGCTCGGGGCCGATGTGGACCGGCTTATCGCGGCCCAGCTCGGCGGAATGATGAACATGGCGCGCAAGGCCGGCCAGTTCATCACCGGCTCGACGAAGGTCGACCAGGCGGTGCGCTCGCTCGCCGCCCTTGCCGTGTTCCATGCGACGGATGCGGCCGGGGACGGTGTGAGGAAGATCGACCAGGCGAGGAAGGCTGCAAGCTTCCTCACCGAAGACGAGATGGAAATACCCTCCTTCAGGCTCTTCTCCGAGGGCGAATTGGAGGGCCTTTTGGGCCAGAATGCTTTTATCCATGCCGCAGCGCTTGCAGGGCAGGCGGGTGAGGGTGTAGTGAAGCGCGCAATCATGCTCGAAAAATACCGGGGCGGCGCCCGGGTGGGGGCACATGGCGGCGCTGGCCAGCCAAACCAATGACGCGGTCACCGGCTTTCGCCGGCCGCTATCGCATTGGACGAAAACAATTGAACGACAGGGTCTGGTGATACGCATCCGGCCCTGATCTTAGGAACGGAACGGAATGACCGACAACAAAGACGACAAGACGATCAGCGTGGCGGGCAAGAAGACCCTGACCCTGAAGCCTTCGGGCGTTCAGCAGGGCACCGTGCGCCAGGACATGGGTCGTGGCCGCACGAAGGCCGTTGTGGTCGAGACCCGCAAGCGCCGCATCAACCGCCCGGAAGACGAGCGTCCCGTGACCCCGGTCGCGCCGGTGCAGCGCCAGCCCGAGCCGCAGCAGTCGCGTCCCGTGCAGCAGCCCTCGCGCCCGGCCCACCAGCCGCAGGCCGAGCAGAGCCGCCCGCGTGTCGGCGTCGTGCTGAACCAGCTTTCCCCCGATGAGGTCGAGGCCCGTCGCCGCGCGCTTGCCGAAGCGCAGATTCGCGACGCCGCCGAGGCGCGCCAGCGCGCCGAGGACGAGGCCCGCCGCAAGGTGGAAGAGGAAGCCCGCCGCAAGGCCGAGGAAGAAGCCCGCATCGTCCGCGAGAAGGAAGAGGCCGAGCGCCGCGCCACCGAGGCAGCCGCACCGGCTCCCGCCGTGGAAGAAGCAGCCGAGCAGCCGGTGGCAAAGCCCGCCGCTGCCGCGCCGGCTGTCGCCGAAGCCCGCCCGCAGCCCGGCCGCGCGCCGGCTCCGGCCGTAGCGCCTGTCGCCGGCCGTGGCCGCCGCGAAGCCGACGAGGACGACGACAAGCGTCCGCGCGGCGGTGCGCCTGCCAACCGCGGCGCGGTCAAGCGCCCGGAACCGGCCAAGGCACCCGCACGCCCGAAGGGCGACGACGGCCGCCGCCAGGGCAAGCTGACGCTCACCACCGCTTCGAGTGACGAGGACGGCTCGCAGCGCGGCCGCTCGCTCTCGGCGATGCGCCGCCGCCAGGAGAAGTTCAAGCGCTCCATGATGCAGGAAACGCGCGAGAAGATTTCGCGCGAAGTCGTCCTGCCCGAGACCATCACCATCCAGGAACTGTCGCAGCGCATGTCCGAACGCGCCGTCGACGTCATCAAGTACCTGATGAAGGAAGGCCAGATGATGAAGCCCGGCGATCTGATCGACGCCGACCTGGCCGAACTCATCGCCGGCGAATTCGGCCACACGGTCAAGCGCGTCTCGGAATCCGACGTCGAGGAAGGCATCTTCAACGTCGCCGACCAGGAAGGCGACATGGAATCCCGTCCGCCGATCGTGACCATCATGGGCCACGTCGACCACGGCAAGACCTCGCTGCTCGACGCCATCCGCCACGCCAACGTGGTTGCCGGCGAAGCCGGTGGCATCACGCAGCATATCGGCGCCTACCAGGTCGAGCAGGACGGTCACAAGATCACCTTCATCGACACGCCCGGCCACGCCGCCTTCACCGCCATGCGTGCCCGCGGCGCGCAGGCGACCGACATCGCGATCCTCGTGGTGGCGGCCGACGATAGCGTGATGCCGCAGACGATCGAGTCCATCAACCACGCCAAGGCGGCGGGTGTCCCGATCATCGTGGCGATCAACAAGATCGACAAGCCGACGGCGGACGTCCAGCGCGTTCGCACGCAGCTCCTCCAGCACGAGGTCTTCGTCGAATCCATGGGCGGCGAGACGCTCGACGTCGAAGTCTCGGCCAAGAACGGCACGAACCTCGACAAGCTGCTCGAAGCCATCCTGCTGCAGGCCGAAATCCTCGACCTCAAGGCGAACCCGAACCGCACGGCCGAGGGCGTCGTCGTCGAAGCCCAGCTCGACCGCGGCCGCGGTGCCGTCGCGACGGTCCTCGTGCAGACGGGCACGCTGAAGCCGGGCCAGATCATCGTCGCCGGCGACCAGTGGGGCCGTGTGCGCGCGCTGGTCAACGACAAGGGCGAGCATGTCAAGGATGCCGGCCCCTCCATGCCGGTCGAGGTTCTCGGTCTTTCCGGCACGCCAGCTGCGGGCGACAAGTTCGCGGTCGTCGAGAACGAGGGCCGTGCCCGCGAGATCTCCGAATATCGCCAGCGCCTCGCCCGCGAAAAGCAGGTGGCGCGCCAGACGGGTTCGCGCGGCTCGCTCGAGCAGATGATGAACCAGCTCCAGAATTCCGGTCTCAAGGAATTCCCGCTGCTCATCAAGGGCGACGTGCAGGGCTCTATCGAAGCCATTGCCGGCGCGCTCGACAAGCTCGGCACGGACGAGGTGCGGGTGCGCATCGTCCATTCCGGCGCCGGCGCCATCACCGAGTCGGACATTTCGCTCGCCGAAGCGTCCAACGCCGCCATCATCGGCTTCAACGTCCGTGCGAACGCACAGGCCCGCTCGCTCGCCGAGCGCCAGGGCATCGAAATCCGCTACTACAACATCATCTACGACCTGGTGGATGACGTGAAGGCGGCGATGTCGGGCCTGCTCTCGCCGGAGCGCCGCGAAACCTTCCTCGGCTACGCCGAGATCCTCGAGGTGTTCAACATCACGAAGGTCGGCAAGGTCGCGGGTTGCCGCGTCACCGAAGGCAAGGTCGAGCGCGGCTCGGGCGTCCGCCTCGTGCGCGACAACGTCGTCATCCACGAAGGCAAGCTCAAGACGCTCAAGCGCTTCAAGGACGAGGTCTCGGAAGTCAATGTCGGCCAGGAATGCGGCATGGCCTTCGAGAACTACGAGGACATCCGCGTCGGCGACCAGATCGAATGCTTCCGCGTGGAGCACGTCACGCGCACGCTGTAAGCTGCCGGCGATCAGATCATCATGCGGGCGCCGGACATTTTCGGCGCTCGCATTTTTTTGAAGGTGACCACCATGACCAGAGCAACATCCTCGGCGCCGTCGCAACGCATGCTGCGCGTGGGCGAGCAGGTGCGCGCGGCGATCACCCAGGTGCTCCAGCGCGGCGAAGTACGCGATCCGCTTCTGGAGAAGACCGTGATTTCCATCTCGGAAGTGCGCATGTCGCCCGACCTGAAGCACGCGACCGCCTATGTCACGCCGCTCGGCGTGAAGGACCACGAGGCGGTGATCGAGGCGCTGAACCGCAATGCGAAGTTCATCCGCGGCCGTCTCGGCCCGCAGCTTCGCCAGATGAAATATATGCCGGACGTGCGCTTCCGCGACGATACCAGCTTCGACAACTACAAGAAGATCGACGACCTCCTGCGCTCGCCGGAAGTCGCCCGCGATCTTGACGCCGAAGACGGCGACGACGATCAATAATCCAGGATACAGATGTCCAGACCCCGCAAACCCAAGGGCCGGCCGGTTTCCGGCTGGCTGATCCTCGACAAGCCGTTCGACTTCGGCTCGACCGAGGCCGTCTCCAAGATCAAGTGGCTGTTCAAGGCGCAGAAGGCCGGCCATGCCGGCACGCTCGATCCGCTCGCCTCCGGCATGCTGCCGATCGCGCTGGGCGACGCCACCAAGACCGTTCCCTATGTCATGGACGGCCGCAAGATCTACGAATTCACGGTGACCTGGGGCGAGGAGCGCACGACGGACGACCTCGAGGGCGAGGTGACTGAGACATCCGGCAAGCGCCCGACCGCCGACGAGATCACCGCGATCCTCGGCGGCTATACCGGCGTCATCCGGCAGGTTCCTCCGCAGTTCTCCGCCATCAAGATCGACGGGGAGCGCGCCTATGACCTCGCCCGCGAAGGCGAG
Source organism: Shinella sp. R2-11 (assembly GCF_055330205.1). Taxonomy (NCBI): domain Bacteria; kingdom Pseudomonadati; phylum Pseudomonadota; class Alphaproteobacteria; order Hyphomicrobiales; family Rhizobiaceae; genus Shinella; species Shinella sp. R2-11. The sequence goes on from NZ_JBVAPC010000009.1 coordinate 104,416, forward strand.
ACGGTCGAGATCCCCTCCCGCGAGGTGGAGATCCACCGCCTGACGCTGATCGGCTCGGACGAAAATACGGCCGCCTTCGAGGTCGAATGCGGCAAGGGCACCTATGTGCGCGCGCTCGCCCGCGATTTCGGCCGCCAGCTCGGCTGCTACGGCCACATCTCGGCTCTGCGCCGCACCTTCGTCGCCCCCTTCGGCGAGGACGACATGGTGCCGCTGGCGGACCTGACGGTACTGGAGAAAATCGAGGACGACACTGAGCGGCTTGCGGCGCTCGACGCCTTCCTCATCGATACCGGCGAGGCCCTGTCGAGCCTGCCGCAGATCATCGTCAACGACGACCAGGCGCACCGCCTGCGCATGGGCAACCCGATCATCGTTCGCGGCCGCGATGCGCCCGTTTCGGCGGACGAGGCCTATGCCACGGCGCGCGGAAAGCTGATCGCCATCGGCGAGATCGGTGGCGGCGAGTTCCGTCCCAAGCGGGTTTTCGCAGGCTAATAATCGGGGGGCGGAACGAAACGCCTCCGACTTGATTTCACCACAAGCTATTGGCTTTATGGGCCGGCGAGGTCCGTTCTAGGACGGGCACGGCGGCGCTTGGCCGCCGGGCCGGCTCGCAGGCAAGGGGTGAAGGGGCTGGCCGTTGACGATGATGCCAAACGACCGAACGGCATCCGCCGGGGATGTGGAGAGGGGCGCCGACGCCGGCGAGGCCCGCAGGCGCATGCATCATCCGGTCGCCTTCTATCTCGTCTGCCTCATCCTCGTCGCCGTCATTCCGGCCTTCCTGTTTTCGATCATTGTCCTCAAGCGCACCAACGAGGCGCAGGAGCGCATCTTCGAATCGCTGCTGCGCACCTCGACGAGCGCCGTGAACCGCGCCGTCGAGCGTGAGATCTCCGGCATGTTCTCGACGCTGAATTTCCTCTCGACGTCGGACAGCCTGCAGAAGGGCGACTATGCCGCCCTGCACAGGCAGGCGAGCAAGGCGCTCGAAGGCACCGACATCTATTTCATCCTCATCGACCCGACGATGCACCAGATCCTCAACACGCGCGTGCCCTACGGCACGGCGCTGAGCGCGGCGTCGGAGCCGGCTTCGGCGGGGCTCGCGCTGTCGCGCGGCGAGCGCATGGTCTCCGACCTCTTCTTCGGCAAGACCGCCCAGCAATGGGTCTTCAACGTCTACCAGCCCATGCGCCTTCACAACGGCCAGCAGGTGCTCCTGACGCTGACCAAGAATGCCGAGGCGCTGCGGCGCGCGGTCAATCCGGATATCCTCTCGCCCGGCTGGAACGCGGCGGTGCTCGACACCGAGGGCAAGGTCATCGTCTCGACGGATGAGAAGCAGAAGGCGGGCCAGCCGTTCTTCCTGCGCGTCGTGCCCTCGCTCCGCCTCGGCGTCAGCACGATGCGCCAGGACAGTGTCAACTACCAGGTCGTCACCGAATTCTCCTCGCTGGCCGGCTGGCGGATGATCGCCTGGGCGAAGTCCTCCGACGTGCAGGCGCCCGCGGTCTCCTCCTTCCTCTGGCTCACCATTGGCGGGGCGGTCTTCGCGGCGCTGGCGGCGGCGGGCGCCGTCGGCATCGCGCGCGTCCTCTCGCGCGATGTGCGGCTCCTGGCGCATGACGCGCGCCGGCTCGGCCGCGGCGAGCGCGTCGCCTCGCGCCGCTATGCGATCTCCGAGCTGGAGACGGTTTCCCGCGCGCTCGCCGAGGCGGCCGATGCCCGCGTGAAGTCGGAAAACGAGGTGCGCTTCCTGATGCGCGAGGTCGCTCACCGCTCGAAGAACCAGCTCACCGTCATCCAGGCCATGCTGAACCAGTCGGTGGCGGGCGCGGAGAATGCCGCCGACTTCGCCGAGACCTTCCGCCGGCGCGTCTCGGGCCTTGCCCGCTCGACCGACCTGATGATCGCCAATGCGACGCAGGGCGTGAACCTCGCCGAACTGGCCCGCAACCAGCTCAAGCCCTTCACGCCCGACGATACGAGCCGGGTGCGCATCGCAGGCCCCGCCGTGCTGCTCGATCCGCAGGCCTCCCAGACGCTCGGCATGGCGCTGCACGAACTGTCGACCAATGCCACCAAATACGGCGCGCTTGCCAACGACACCGGCATCGTCTCGCTGAGCTGGGTGACGGCCGGCGAGAACCTCGACCTCGTCTGGCTCGAAAGCCGCGCGACGATCGACAAGCAGGCCATAGCGGACAGCCGCAAGGGCTTCGGCAGCGTGGTGCTGGAGCGCATGCTCGGCATGGCGCTCGACGCGACGCTGGAATTCATCGTGCATGACGACGGCATCGAATGGCGGGTGACGATCCCGCTCGCCCGCCTGCGCGACGAGGAGGCTCACCAGCCGGGCTCCTTCGAATGACGAGAGCTGCTTCTTCCTCCCATGCCGGGGTTCACGCCATGATGCTTTTCCTGCGCGCGGCCATCGCCGCCGCCATCCTCGCGGCCGCCGTGACGCCCGCCCTTGCCGCCGGCGAATGCGTGGTCGACGATCCGACCGGCACGCCGCTCAATGTCCGCTCCGCGCCGAACGGGCCGATCGTGACGACGCTGCGGAACGGCACGCGGCTCGAGGTGATCGAGGAAACGAGGATCGGCGCCAAGCGCTGGCTTTTCGTCTCGCTCGGGGGCGAGCGCCTCGGCTGGATATTCGGCGCCTATGTCGTCTGCCCGAAGGGCGGCGACGTGCCCGACCTGGCGCCAAGCCAGCCGGCCAGCCGCTTCTGACGGCCTCGGGCGGCGGTTGATCGCGGCCCCTTCCATTTCGCCCGCTAATGGTTTATAGGCACCGCCAGCAATGCGGGTCTGCCCGCTTGCCTTAACGGCCATCGCTGGACGACATCCCGGCTTTTGGCGACCTTTGTTCCCATTCATGAAAGGACATACGATGTCGATCACTGCTGAGCGCAAGGCTGCGCTGATCAAGGAATACGCCACCAAGGAAGGCGACACCGGTTCTCCGGAAGTTCAGGTCGCGATCCTGACCGAGCGTATCAACAACCTGACCGGCCACTTCAAGGACCACAAGAAGGACAACCACTCCCGTCGTGGCCTTCTGACGCTGGTTTCCAGCCGCCGCTCGCTTCTTGACTACCTCAAGAAGAAGGACGAAGCCCGTTACAGCAAGCTGATTGCTGCCCTCGGTATTCGCCGCTAAGCAATTTCGGCGGGCGTTCCTCGTGAACGCCCGCCGCTTTCTTTTGCGGAAGAGATTTCCGCCTTACCGCTTCGCCTGTGCCGGTTGCGACCGCCTCGCGGAACGGGATTTTCCAGCAGGCCGGATGGGCCGGTCCTGCGGAACCAACCGATGACCTGTCATGGGGCAGGATTGCAGGATGCTTCGGGCGCGCGGCGCCATTACGGAAGCCTCCCGTTGTCTTGCCCATGATGCGTCACGAACGCGGATAGACCACCTGCGCCTTTTCGGGCGGCGGTGCGCGTATCCGCCAAGAAGGACAAGACATGTTCGATACCCATACGGTTGAAATCGAATGGGCGGGCCGTCCGCTCAAGCTGGAAACCGGCAAGATCGCCCGTCAGGCTGACGGCGCGGTTCTGGCGACCTACGGCGAGACCGTCGTTCTCGCCACCGTCGTTTCCGCCAAGGCGCCGAAGCCCGGCCAGGACTTCTTCCCGCTGACCGTCAACTACCAGGAAAAGACCTACGCCGCCGGCAAGATCCCGGGCGGCTACTTCAAGCGCGAAGGCCGTCCCTCGGAAAAGGAAACGCTGGTTTCCCGCCTGATCGACCGCCCGATCCGCCCGCTCTTCCCGGAAGGCTACAAGAACGACACGCAGGTCGTCGTCACGGTCGTCCAGCATGACCTCGAAAACGATCCCGACGTCCTGTCGATGGTCGCCGCTTCCGCAGCGCTGACGATCTCCGGCGTTCCCTTCATGGGTCCGGTGGGCGCTGCCCGCGTCGGCTACATCAACGGCGAATACGTCCTCAACCCGCATCTCGACGAGATGGACGAGTCGGTTCTCGACCTCGTCGTCGCTGGCACGCAGGACGCCGTCCTGATGGTCGAGTCCGAAGCCAAGGAACTTGGCGAAGACGTCATGCTCGGCGCCGTCATGTTCGGCCACAAGGGCTTCCAGCCGGTCATCGACGCGATCATCAAGCTCGCTGAAGTGGCTGCCAAGGAGCCGCGCGACTTCCAGCCGGAAGACTATTCCGCCCTCGAAGCCGAAATGCTCGGCCTTGCCGAAGCGGAACTGCGCGACGCCTACAAGATCACCCAGAAGGCCGACCGCTACGCTGCCGTCGACGCCGTGAAGGCCAAGGTCAAGGCGCACTTCCTGCCGGAAGGCGTCGAGCCGAAGTACACCGCCGAAGTCATCGGCGCCGTCTTCAAGCACCTGCAGGCCAAGATCGTCCGCTGGAACATCCTCGACACCAAGAGCCGCATCGACGGCCGGGACCTCGAAACCGTTCGCCCGATCGTCTCGGAAGTCGGCATCCTGCCGCGCACGCACGGCTCGGCCCTCTTCACCCGCGGCGAGACGCAGGCGATCGTCGTCGCCACGCTCGGCACCGGCGAGGACGAGCAGTATGTCGACAGCCTGACCGGCATGTACAAGGAACGCTTCCTGCTGCACTACAACTTCCCGCCCTACTCGGTCGGTGAAACGGGCCGCATGGGCTCCCCGGGCCGCCGCGAAATCGGCCACGGCAAGCTCGCATGGCGCGCCATCCGCCCGATGCTGCCGACGGCGGAACAGTTCCCCTATACGCTCCGCGTCGTTTCCGAGATCACCGAGTCGAACGGCTCGTCCTCGATGGCCACCGTCTGCGGCACCTCGCTCGCCCTCATGGACGCCGGCGTTCCGCTGGCAAAGCCGGTTGCCGGCATCGCCATGGGCCTCATCCTGGAAGGTGACCGCTTCGCGGTTCTCTCCGACATCCTCGGCGACGAAGACCACCTCGGCGACATGGACTTCAAGGTCGCCGGCACGGCCGACGGCATCACCTCGCTGCAGATGGACATCAAGATTGCCGGCATCACCGAGGAGATCATGAAGGTCGCTCTCGGCCAGGCACAGGGCGGCCGCAAGCACATCCTCGGCGAGATGGCCAATGCCATCACCGAGAGCCGCGGCCAGCTCGGCGAATTCGCACCGCGCATCGAAGTCATGAACATCCCGGTCGACAAGATCCGTGAAGTCATCGGCACGGGCGGCAAGGTCATCCGCGAGATCGTCGAGAAGACCGGCGCCAAGATCAACATCGAAGACGACGGCACGATCAAGATCGCGTCCTCGTCCGGCAAGGAGATCGAAGCGGCCCGCAAGTGGATCCACTCCATCGTCGCGGAACCGGAAGTCGGCCAGGTCTACGAAGGCACGGTCGTCAAGACCGCCGACTTCGGCGCCTTCGTCAACTTCTTCGGCCCGCGCGACGGCCTCGTGCACATCTCGCAGCTCGCCCAGGAGCGCGTTGCCAAGACCTCCGACGTCGTCAAGGAAGGCGACAAGGTCTGGGTCAAGCTGATGGGCTTCGACGAGCGCGGCAAGGTCCGCCTCTCCATGAAGGTCGTCGACCAGGCGACCGGCAAGGAAATCGCCGCCGAGAAGAAGAGCGACGGCGAAGCCGCCGAGTAATCGCACACCAATGCATGAAGGGGGGCGCGGAGCGGCACGTTCCGCGCCCCTTTTCTTTGACCGCTCCCCATCCTGCCGAAAGCCGACCATGACCCGCGACGCCCTGAAAACCCTGTTCCATCCCTTCGCCTCCGGCACGCTTGGCCTGCCGGGCGAGGGGGAGCGCTACCTCTTCCTCGGCGCGGAAGCCGGCCAGCGCCCGCCGGAAGGCTTTGGCGCGGCGCTGGAGGCGGTACAGCCGCTACGCTCGCTCTATCGCGGGCTGGAGGCCGTGCGTGCCAACGTGAAGCCCGTCATCGAGGGTGAGGACTTCGACGGCGCGCTCATCCTGATGACCAAGCACAAGGGCGAGAACGAGAACCGCATCGCGGAAGCCCTGCGCCGGGTGCGCACGGGCGGCCTGATCGTCGTTGCCGGCGGCAAGGAAGACGGCGTGCAGTCCATGCGCAAGCGCCTCGACCAGCTCGGCCTCACCGGCGATTCCATGCCGAAATACCATGGCCTCGCCATCTGGTTCGCCCGCCCGGAAGACCCGACAGAGGCAATCTCGAAGCTTGCGGCCAAGCCGGTGCGCATCGTCGGCCGCTTCACGGCCGCGCCGGGCATGTTCTCGCATGACCGCATCGACGACGGCTCCGAACTGCTCGCCACCCGCATCCCGGAGGATTTCAACGGCCATGCCGCCGATTTCGGCGCGGGCTGGGGCTATCTCTCGGTCATGCTTGGTGGCCGCGCGCCGCAGGCAAAGGGCATCGACCTCTTCGAGGCGCATTACGAGGCGCTGGAAGCGGCCAAGGAGAACATGGCGGAGAACTGCCCGAATATCCCGGCACGTTACTACTGGTTCGATCTGACGGCCGAGACGCCGCGCGATCACTACGACCTCATCGTCATGAACCCGCCCTTCCATGAGGGCCATGCCGCGGACCATTCGCTGGGCGCGGGCATGATCCGCATGGCGGCCAAGTCGCTGAAGATCGGCGGCCGCCTGCTGATGGTCGCCAATCGCGGCCTGCCCTATGAGCCGGTGCTGAAGGACGTCTTCAAGGAAAGCGGCGAGCTTTGCCGCAACGCCCGCTTCAAGGTGCTCTGGGGCAAGCGCTGACGGGAATTCGAGGACAAGCAAAAACGGCGCGAAGGGAGACCTTCGCGCCGTTTTCTTATTCGCTGTCCGCTTTTGCCAGCCGCTCCAGCGTCGGCATGGAGGTGATGTTGTAGCCCGCGTCCACGTAGTGGATCTCGCCGGTGACGCCGCTCGACATGTCGGAGAGGAGATAGAGCGCCGAATTGCCGACGTCCTCGATGGTGACGGTGCGGCGCAGCGGGGCGTTCTTCTGCTGCCAGGAGAGCATGGCACGGGCATCGGAGATGCCGGCGCCGGCCAGCGTGCGGATCGGGCCGGCCGAGATCGCGTTGACGCGGATGCCCTGCGGGCCGTAGTCGCCGGCAAGGTAGCGCACGGAGGCTTCCAGCGCCGCCTTGGCGACGCCCATGACATTGTAGTTCGGCATGACGCGCACCGAGCCGCCATAGGTCAGCGTCAGCATTGCGCCGCCGTCCGTCATCAGGTCCGCCGCGCGCTTGGCGATCTCCGTGAAGGAGAAGCAGGAGATGACCATAGTGCGCGAGAAATTCTCGCGCGAGGTGTCGGCGTAAAGGCCCTTCAACTCGTTCTTGTCGGAAAAGCCGATGGCGTGCACGACGAAGTCGAGCTTGCCCCACTTTTCCCGGATCGCGGCGATCGTCGCATCCACAGAGCCGATGTCCTCGACGTCGCAGGGAATGACGAAGTCCGAGCCGAGCTCGGCGGCGAGCGGCTTCACGCGCTTGCCGAGCGCTTCGCCCTGGTAGGTGAAGGCGAGCTCGGCGCCGGCGCCGGCCAGCTTCTGGGCGATGCCCCAGGCGATGGAGTGGTTGTTCGCGACCCCCATGATGAGGCCGCGCTTGCCGTTCATGATCCCCGTCATGCGTGTCATCCGTTGTGACGCTGGAAGACCAGCGTGGCGTTCGTGCCGCCGAAGCCGAAGGAATTGGAAAGAACCGTGTCGATCTTGGCGTTGTCGATGCGCTTGCGCACGATCGGAACGCCGTCGAATTCGGGGTCCAGCTCGGTGATATGCGCGCTTTCGCCGATGAAGCCGGCCTGCATCATGAGGAGGCCGTAGATCGATTCCTGCACGCCGGCAGCGCCCAGCGAATGGCCGGTCAGCGACTTGGTCGACTGGATATGCGGGATCTTCTCGCCGAAGACTTCGCGGATCGCGCCGATCTCCTTCGAGTCGCCGACGGGTGTCGAGGTGCCGTGCGTGTTGATGTAGTCGACATCGCCCTTCACCGTGGCAAGCGCCTGGCGCATGCAGCGCACCGCGCCTTCGCCCGAGGGAGCGACCATGTCGTAGCCGTCCGAGGTCGCGCCGTAGCCGACGATCTCGGCATAGATCTTCGCGCCGCGCGCCTTGGCGTGCTCCAGTTCCTCGAGGACGAGGACGCCCGCGCCGCCGGCGATGACGAAGCCGTCGCGGCTGACGTCATATGCGCGCGAGGCGGTCGACGGCGTGTCGTTGTACTTGGAGGACATGGCGCCCATGGCGTCGAAGAGGTTCGACATAGTCCAGTCGAGGTCCTCGTGGCCGCCGGCGAACATGATGTCCTGCTTGCCCCACTGGATCATTTCCGCGGCATTGCCGATGCAGTGCGCCGAGGTCGAGCAGGCCGAGGAGATGGAATAGTTGACGCCGTGGATCTTGAACCAGGTGGCGAGCGTCGCCGAGGCCGTCGAGGACATGGCCTTCGGCACGGCGAAGGGGCCGATGCGCTTGGGCGAGTTGTTCTTGATGGTGATCTCGGCCGCCTCGATCAGCGTGCGGGTGGACGGGCCGCCCGAACCCATGATGATGCCGGCGCGCGGATTGGCCGAATAGTCGGCCTCCTCGAGGCCCGAATCGGCGATGGCCTGCTTCATCGCGACGTGGTTCCACGCGCCGCCCTGCGAGAGGAAGCGGGCCGCGCGGCGGTCGACGAGATCGGTCGTGTCGATGTTCGGCGAGCCCCAGACCTGGCACTTGAAGCCGTGGTCGGCGAAGTCCTGGCTGAAGCTGATGCCGGAGCGCGCGTCGCGCAGCGATGCCGTCACTTCGTCCGCATTGTTCCCGATGGAGGATACGATCCCCAGACCCGTGACAACTACCCGTCTCATATTCCTGACCTTTTCTTGAACGTCTCGTGGCGGGGGCGGCGCGCCGCCCCCGAGGCTTTCCGCCTCAGGCTTCCTTGTCCTTCGACAGGCCGACGCGCAGGTCGGTCGCCTGGTAGATGGTCTCGCCGTCGGCCTTCAGCCAGCCGTCCGCCGTGCCGAGCACGAGGCGGCCGCGCATGACGCGCTTGAAGTCGATGCCGTATTCCAGAAGCTTGGTGTCCGGCCGAACCATGCCCTTGAACTTCACCTCGCCGGTGGAGAGCGCCATGCCGCGGCCGGGCTCGCCGAGCCAGCCGAGGAAGAAGCCGGTGAGCTGCCACATGCCGTCGAGGCCGAGGCAGCCGGGCATGATCGGGTTGCCCTGGAAATGACAGGGGAAGTACCAGTCGTCGGGCTTCACGTCGTATTCGGCGCGGATATAGCCCTTGTCGAAGGCGCCGCCCGTCTCGGAGATGTCGGTGATGCGGTGGACCATCAGCATCGGCGGCAGAGGAAGCTGCGCGTTGCCCGGGCCGAAAAGCTCGCCGCGGCCGCAGGACAGGATTTCCTCATAGTTGTAGCTGGATTGCCTGGTCGTCATCGAATGTCTCATCCCCGGTCTTGTACACGCTTGTTCAGCGCTAGATTTAGAGGAGGCGAGGCGGAATTTAAAGCGCCCGATCCCTCCCGTTTTGTCGCCGCACCCGTTTTGGGCGAGACGTTAATTCAGCAGTCCGCATACATGATGCGTGCGGTGACAGCCAGCGCAAATTGCCTTGGGCGGGGCCAAGGCCCCGGTTTTCCGCATGTTGCGCGCCCATCGGGCGCCGCAATCCTGGCCCATTGGGCGTTGCAATCCTATTGAATCCCGGCGGCGCTAAAGTTATATCGAAAGCTCAAGATTGTTGTTCAAGGCCAGACAAGCGGATCGCTCGCCCATGACGCATGCACACGAGTTGCCCATCGAAGAGCGCCTGCGCCATTCCGGCCTGCGCCCGACGCGCCAGCGCGTGGCCCTTGCCGATCTCCTGTTTGCCAAGGGCGACCGCCACCTGACGGTGGAGGAACTGCACGAGGAGGCCGTCACGGCCGGCGTTCCGGTCTCGCTGGCGACGGTCTACAACACGCTGCACCAGTTCACCGAGGCCGGCCTCATCCGCGTCCTGGCGGTGGAAAGCGCGAAGACCTATTTCGACACCAATGTCTCCGACCATCACCATTTCTTCGTGGAGGGCGAGAACCACGTCCTCGACATCCCGGTGAGCAATATCGAGATCGGCAACCTGCCGGAGCCGCCCGAGGGCATGGAGATCGCGCATGTCGACGTGATCATCCGCCTGCGTCCGCGCAAGGCCTGATCCTTCTCACATGACATCGTCCGGATGCCGCCCCGGCCGGGGCTTGTAGACCGGAAAGCGCCAGCCGAAGCGTAGCGCCCCGCCGCGCACGATGAAGGCGGCGCCGATGCCGACGGCCGAGGCGACCCATAGCGGCGCCCCCGCGACGGTGGCCCCCGTGAAGGCTGCGGCGCCGATCAGCGCTGCCGTGATGTAGACTTCCGGCCGCAGCAGCACCGAGGGCTCGTTCGCCAGAAGGTCGCGGATGATGCCGCCGAAGCTTGCGGTCAGAACGCCGGTGGTGATGGCGACGGTCGGCGAGCCGGTGGCCGCATAGCCCTTCGCCGCGCCCATCACGCAATAGGCCGAGACGCCCATCGCATCGAGCCAGAGCAGCAGCCGGTAGCGCGACTCGATGCGGTGCGCGAGCACGAAGACGACCAGCGCCACCGTCACGCAGACGATGAGATAGGTCGGGTTCACCACCCAGAAGACGGGTATCCCGAGAATGACGTCGCGGAACGTGCCGCCGCCGATGCCGGTCGCGGCGGCGAGGAACAGGAAGCCGATGATGTCGAGCTGCTTGCGCGAGGCCGAAAGCGCGCCCGTCGCGGCGAAGACGGCAACGCCCGTATAATCGAGCAGTTCAAGGATCGTCACGTCTTCCCCCTTATTCGCCGGGCCCCATCAGGCCAAGCCTCGCGACAGCTTTGCTGCCTAAAGCTGTTCCGGCAAGGTGCGTCCGGAATCGCCGACTGCAAAAGGTGCACGCGGCAGAATCACGCCGCATGCCGCACCCGGCCGCATAATGACCGAATCGCCCGCCATGGAAAGGTTTGAGAGATGGCCATCCGCATGAGTTTCCTCGCGCTCCTCTGCGCCGCGCTCGTTGCGGCCGCCACGCCCGTTCGCGCGGCCGAGATCGTGCCGGATGCCATGGCCGCCGTCCAGGCGGAGGTCGCCAGGCGTTGCAAGACGGCCGTCTATGGCGAGGATTTCGCCGACAGCGTCGATTTCAACAACGACCGGCAGACGGACGCGATCTTCAATCTTGGGGCGGTCAACTGCGACGGCGTGCCGGGCGGCCTGTGCGGCAATGTCGGCTGCCCGCACGAATTCTATATCCGCGTGGCGGAAGGCGGCTATTTCCTCGCCGCCACCGCAGATCTCTACGGCTACGAGATGAAGAAGCGCTTCGGCAACATGGTGCTGGAGCTCAAGGCCAATGCGGCAAGCTGCGGCCGGAGCGACGACGAGTATTGCATCATGACCATTCGCGTGCGTAACACCCGCTTCGAGACGATCTCGAAGAAGTGACCTCAAGCAAAAGCGCGAAGCGGTCTCGCGTTCGCAAATGCTCTATTGCGGAAGCAGCGTATGCGTGCGGCCAGCGAGGTAGTAGAAGAGCAGCCCCGTCCATTCGCGCAGCGCCGTCGTCATGAGCTGGCTGTTGGCCGAAGGCTGGGAGACGTCGAGCCCGAGGCTCGCGCGCCCGGTCGTGCGGTAATCCGTCGGCCAGGGCTGCACCACAAGGCCGAGCTTGCGAAAGAGGCCGACAGAGCGCGGCATGTGGAAGGCTGACGTCACCAGCAGGCAGTTCCCGAGATTGTTTTCGGCAAGCAGAGCCTCGGTATTGGCGGCGTTCTCGAACGTGTCGCGGGAGTCTTCCTCGCGGATCAGCCGCGTCGCCGGCACGCCGAAAGCCTCGAAGAAGCGCGTGCCGACCACGGCGTCGCCCTCGTAGGCCCCGCTGAACGATCCGTCGCCGCCGGAAATCAGGATGCGCGCTTCGGGAAACTCCCGTGCCAGCCGCAGCGTTTCCACGAAGCGGTCGCCGGCCTGCGTCATCTCGAAGCCGCCGCGCGCAGCGATGATCTCCGATTCGAACCCGCCGCCGAGCGTGATGATGCAGGAAGGCCCGCCGCTGGCAAGCTCGGCGCGCGGAATGCGGTCCTCCAGCACCTGCAGGAGCACCGCGCCGGTCGAGGTGAAGAGCGTCACGAAGAGGAGGAGCGCGGCCATCGTCCCCGCAAGCGTCCCCGCGCGCCGCCAGCCCAGCCGGCCCGCGACAAGGCCGATGACGAGCAGCGTGAAGGTGAGGGAAAGCGGCTGGGCGAGAAGCCAGAAGATCTTCGAAATGTAGAAGGTCACGTCACGCCCATTCTGCTCGTTCCGTCATGCGGGTGCGGTCGCCGGGGCCGCCCCCTTGCCGCGCCGCAGATAGAGGATGCCGGCGGCAAGCGCAATGCCGGCGGCAAGAACCGCAACGGCGACGAGCGGGCGATAGGCGATCCACGCGACGGCGATGACCGCTGGGCCGACGAGCAGGGTGAGGATGAGCGCGATCGCCGTGGTGCCGAAGCGCACGATGGAGCCGAAGAAGGGCACGACGTCGGCGATCACGCCGAGGATGGAGAGGATGAAGGCAAAGCCGACGAGGAGCCCGACCAGCCCGCCGATGCGCACCGCCCAGGTGACGATCGTGTTTTCGCTCTGCGCCGCGTCGAACATGGCGGCCGCGTCGGAAATGCCGGCCTCGCTGAGGAAGAGTTCGCGCCCGTTCGTCGTCTTGTAGGGAACGAGGCTTGTTCCGCGCTGCGCCCCGACGAAGCTCGCCTCGGAAATATCCGACCGCTCGAAGCGGATGCGGATATCGCCGATCTGCGGATCCTGCGGGTTGAGGGAGAAGATGGCCGCGCCGGCCACCACCGAGACGGGCTTGCCGATAGAAACGGCCTCGCCGAGCCGGTTCGCCTCGGTCGCGCTGAGCGGCACGATGCGCTCCTCGCCGAGGCGGGCGACCGCACGGCCCTCTATGCTGAAGGCGCCGATCGTCGCCGAGGGAACGGAGAAGCGCGCATCCGCGACCGGCTTCTTCGGATTATCGTGGCCCGGCTGGCGGAAGCTGCCGGAGCTGATCTCGTCGCGGCTCCATTCCTTGCGGTAGGAATAGGTGGTGACGGTTTCCTCGCTGCCGCCGAGCTGCTTGCGCGTTTCGGACTGCGAGCTCTCGGCCCATTGGTACATCTCGACGATGCGCTCGAGGCCGGCCGCGCCCTCGGCGGAGATGCCGAGCATCTCGTCCTGCGGCACGCCGACCGGCTTTACCGGCCCGGAAATATGCACGAGCCTGCCGTCATTGGCCGGATCGACGCTGCCATTGTCGAGGGAAACGACGAGTCCGGCGCCCTCGACGAGGGCCCGGTAGGTCTTCACCGAACGGCCCTCGTTCCAGAAGAGAAGCCAGATGCAGGCGACAAGCAGGACAAGGCCGACCACGATCTTGATCAGCGCCCCCTTCAGCCTGGAAAACCAGGAAGTGGTCGTCGTTTCCGTAAAGCTCATGAAGTCCCCCGACAAGCCCGCATTTTCCCCTGAAACGTGTGGCACGCCATGCTTATTCAGAGTTCCTGAATTGCGCAAGACGGGAACTTTCAGGCCCACTCATCCGTTCATACGGCGCGAAATGGAAGGGAGCACATCCATGACCGAGAACCGGGAAGACCGCATCCGCAGACGCGCCTACGAACTCTGGCAGCAGGAAGGCTCGCCCGAAGGCAAGCCGGACGATCACTGGCTGCAGGCGGAACACGAAATCGACCACGGCGACGGCGAGATCGAAGGCGACGACGAACCGAACCTCGCAGCGCTCCGCGAAGCCGCCCGCCAGCACAGCGACACCTTCATCGTGAAGACCGACCTGGAGGACGCCGACCAGCGCGAGGCGACGCCCGGCATGCGCGAACAGCCGTAATCGCTATGCAGCCTGCGGCCGGAATCAAGGCGTTATTAAATTGATTTCGAGCCTGGCTCCAGTGGCCTCGGCATATCGGCGCAGGGTGGAGATGGACGGGGAAACGCCGCCGCCTTCCAGCCGGGCGATGGCCGATTGCGTCGTGCCGATGCGCTTTGCAAGCTCGGCCTGGGAGAGCTTCGCCTTCGTCCGGGCATGGACGAGGGTTTCGATAAGCCGGAATTCCGCGTCGGCCTTCTCGTATTCCTGCCGGAATTCCGGGTTGTCCATCAGCTTCTTCTTGAGGTCTGCAATTTTCGTCATGGCTTCACCTCTTTCATCCGCGCTCTCGCAATCTCAAGGGCGGCTTTCGGGGTCTTCTGCGACTTCTTCACGAAGACATGCAGGATGACCACGCGCCGTCCGGTGACGGTCACGTAAATGCCGCGTGCGATACCTTCGGAAGCCTTGGCGCGCAGTTCCCAAAGCTTGCCTTCCAGATGCTTGACGTGCGGTTCCCGCAACTGCTCCAGGCCAACGTTCTCGACCGCTTCCATAAGGCGGATGAGCCGGGCCTGCAGCCTGGGCGGCAGCGCCTCGATTTCTGAATCGACAACTTCGAGGGTTTCAACCGTCCATCGCATGAAGGCTATATAGCGAATATGCGATAATCATGCAATGGGTATGGCGGTATGAGGCGGAGCGCTGATTTGCGTCCTCGGGGTGCCCCGGGGGTGCCCCGAAGTCCGAAAGCAAAATGCAGCAAAAGTCGCTGACCGGTAACTTACTGTATTGTCAGGAGAAAATTGGTGGAGCTAAGCGGGATCGAACCGCTGACCTCTTGCATGCCATGCAAGCGCTCTCCCAGCTGAGCTATAGCCCCATAATGGGTCCGGCAAGGCCGGTTTCCGGGAACCGAAGCGGCGTTGCCGTTCGGTGTGGCGGCTTATTACTTCCGGGCTTCGGAGATGGCAAGCCGAAAAATGAAATCCGGCCGATTTTTTTGAAACCGGCCGGATTATCAAGGTCTTAAGCTTCGTCTTCGTCGCCGGTGACGCCGATGAGGTCGCTCATGTCGTCATTGTCGTCGTCTTCGTCCTGTTCCAGGAACGTGTCGTCGTCGTCGCCGTCGATCTCCACGTCGTCGTCGCCGAGATCCGGCAGGTCGTCGCCGCCGGATGCATCCTCGTCGGCATCCTCGAGCGAGACGAGCTCGACTTCCGTGTTCTCCGTATCGACTTCGTTGACGTCCTCGTCCTCATCCTTTTCCAGGACTGCGGCTGCGGAGGTCTCCTCGAAGAAGGAGAGGGGATAGGACTTGCCCGTATAGGGGGAAACGATCGGATCGCGGTTCAGGTCGTAGAACTTCTTGCCCGTTTCCGGGTCGATGCGTTTGGTTCCGAGTTCCGGTTTTGCCACTGTCAAAGCCTCTCAGGTGCCGTTTCTGCCGGCGGGCCGGGGTTCCGGCGCGTTGAAGGGGAAATTGATTAGCCGGTCCCCTTAATCGTCTTGGGCAAGCCTGTCAAAGCCAAACTTCGGCGGTGTCCGGCGCCGCCCTTTCCGGCGAATGTTTTTCGCCGGGATGATGACGCTTTGAATCGTTTATGATAGCAAGCCGCCGATCTCCCGGGCGATCCTCGCCGGGAGCCGGGATATATAAGGAAGACGCCCATGTCGCACGGCGCCAGTGCACGGCCCGCAACCGCCCGCAAATCCTCCGGCCTTTCCGGAACCGTCCGCATTCCCGGCGACAAGTCGATTTCCCACCGTTCCTTCATGTTCGGCGGCCTTGCGAGCGGCCAGACGCGCATCACCGGCCTGCTCGAAGGCGAGGACGTCATCAACACGGGCAAGGCCATGCAGGCCATGGGCGCGAAGATCCGCAAGGAGGGCGACACCTGGATCATCGACGGCGTCGGCAACGGCGCGCTGCTGGCGCCCGAGGCGCCGCTCGATTTCGGCAATGCCGGCACCGGCTGCCGCCTGACGATGGGTCTCGTCGGCGTCTACGATTTCGATTCCACCTTCATCGGCGATGCCTCGCTCACCAAGCGCCCGATGGGCCGCGTCCTCAACCCGCTGCGCGAAATGGGCGTGCAGGTCACCTCTGCCGAGGGCGACCGCCTCCCCGTGACCCTGCGCGGGCCGAAGACGCCGACGCCGATCACCTATCGCGTGCCGATGGCCTCGGCCCAGGTGAAGTCCGCCGTGCTGCTGGCCGGCCTCAACACGCCCGGCATCACCACCGTCATCGAGCCGATCATGACGCGCGACCACACGGAAAAGATGCTGCAGGGTTTTGGCGCGAATCTCACCGTGGACACGGATGCCGATGGCGTGCGCACCATCCGGCTCGAAGGCCGCGGCAAGCTGACGGGCCAGGTCATCGACGTGCCGGGCGACCCGTCCTCGACGGCCTTCCCGCTGGTCGCCGCGCTGCTCGTGCCGGGCTCTGACGTGACCATCCTCAACGTTCTGATGAACCCGACCCGCACCGGCCTCATCCTGACGCTGCAGGAAATGGGCGCGGATATCGAGATCCTGAACGCGCGCCTTGCCGGCGGCGAAGACATGGCGGACCTGCGCGTCCGCTCCTCCGCGCTGAAGGGCGTGAGCGTGCCGGAAGACCGCGCGCCGTCGATGATCGACGAATATCCGGTCCTCGCCGTTGCGGCCGCCTTCGCCGAGGGCACGACCGTCATGAGCGGCCTCGAAGAGCTGCGCGTCAAGGAAAGCGATCGCCTTTCGGCCGTCGCCAATGGCCTCAAGCTGAACGGCGTCGATTGCGAGGAGGGCGAAGCCTCGCTTGTCGTGCGCGGCCGTCCGGACGGCAAGGGCCTCGGCAATGCGTCGGGTGCGGCCGTTGCGACCTATCTCGACCACCGCATTGCCATGAGCTTCCTCGTCATGGGCCTCGTCTCGGAGAACCCGGTGACGGTGGACGACGCGACGATGATCGCCACGAGCTTCCCCGAATTCATGGACCTGATGACCGGCCTCGGCGCGAAGATCGAGCTTCACGATACGAAGGCCGCCTGATGACCTTCACCATCGCCATCGACGGTCCCGCCGCCGCCGGCAAGGGCACGCTCTCACGCCGCATCGCGGAGGAATACGGCTTCCATCACCTCGATACGGGGCTGACCTACCGGGCAACGGCGAAGGCATTGCTGGATCGCGGCCTGCCGCTCGATGACGAGGCGGTGGCGGCCGATGTCGCGAAGACCCTCGATCTCGGCGGTCTCGATCGTTCCGTGCTGTCGGCCCATGCCATCGGCGAGGCGGCCTCGAAGATCGCGGTCATGCCTTTGGTGCGCCGGGCGCTGGTCGAGGCGCAGCAGGGCTTTGCGGCGCGCGAGCCGGGCACGGTGCTCGACGGGCGCGATATCGGCACGGTTGTCTGCCCGGATGCGCCGGTGAAGCTCTATGTCACGGCCTCGGCCGAGGTGCGCGCGAAGCGCCGCCATGACGAGATCGTCGCCGGCGGCGGGGTGGCCGATTACGGGACGATCCTCGAGGATATCCGCCGCCGCGACGAGCGCGACATGGGCCGGGCGGACAGTCCGCTGAAGCCAGCTGACGATGCGCACTTGCTCGATACCTCGGAAATGAGTATAGAGGCGGCGTTTTCCGCTGCAAAGTCGTTCATCGACGCTGCGCTTAAGCACCAGTAACGCCAGGAAAAGTGCGCAAGCGGTTTTCCGTCCGGTGTTGCGAAACATAAGAACAAGGCCTGTCCCCGCGCCGGATTTGCTGCCCAAGGGCAGCGGATAGCGCCTCGTTCATCACCAACGCTAACCCCCGGCGCCCGTGCCTTTGGCACATCAGGAGTTTCAATGTCTCAAGCAAACCCCACGCGCGAAGATTTCGCAGCCCTTCTGCAGGAATCCTTCGCCGCTAACGATCTCGCCGAAGGCTATGTCGCCAAGGGCATCGTTACCGCGATCGAAAAGGACGTCGCCATCGTCGACGTCGGCCTCAAGGTTGAAGGTCGCGTTCCGCTGAAGGAATTCGGCGCCAAGTCCAAGGACGGCACGCTGAAGGTCGGCGACGAAGTCGAAGTCTACGTCGAGCGCATCGAAAACGCGCTTGGTGAAGCCGTTCTGTCGCGCGAAAAGGCTCGCCGCGAAGAGAGCTGGGCCAAGCTCGAAGTCAAGTTCGAAGCCGGCGAGCGCGTCGAAGGCGTCATCTTCAATCAGGTCAAGGGTGGCTTCACCGTCGATCTCGACGGCGCCGTCGCCTTCCTGCCGCGTTCGCAGGTCGACATCCGTCCGATCCGCGACGTCACGCCGCTCATGCACAACCCGCAGCCCTTCGAAATCCTCAAGATGGACAAGCGCCGCGGCAACATCGTCGTTTCGCGCCGCACGGTTCTCGAAGAGTCGCGCGCCGAGCAGCGTTCTGAAATCGTCCAGAACCTCGAAGAAGGCCAGGTTGTCGACGGCGTCGTCAAGAACATCACCGATTACGGTGCGTTCGTCGACCTCGGCGGCATCGACGGCCTGCTGCACGTCACCGACATGGCCTGGCGCCGCGTCAACCATCCGTCGGAGATCCTGTCCATCGGCCAGCAGGTCAAGGTTCAGATCATCCGCATCAACCAGGAAACCCACCGCATCTCGCTCGGCATGAAGCAGCTCGAGTCGGATCCGTGGGATGGCATCGGCACGAAGTACCCGGTCGGCAAGAAGATCTCCGGCACCGTCACGAACATCACCGACTACGGTGCGTTCGTCGAGCTGGAACCGGGCATCGAAGGCCTGATCCACATCTCCGAAATGTCCTGGACCAAGAAGAACGTACACCCCGGCAAGATCCTGTCCACGAGCCAGGAAGTCGACGTCGTCGTTCTCGAAGTCGACCCGACGAAGCGCCGCATCTCGCTCGGTCTCAAGCAGACCCTCGAGAACCCGTGGCAGGCCTTCGCGCACAGCCACCCGGCTGGCACGGAAGTCGAAGGCGAAGTCAAGAACAAGACCGAATTCGGCCTGTTCATCGGCCTCGACGGCGACGTGGACGGCATGGTGCACCTGTCGGACCTCGACTGGAACCGTCCGGGCGAGCAGGTCATCGAAGAGTTCAACAAGGGCGATGTCGTCAAGGCCGTCGTTCTCGATGTGGACGTCGACAAGGAGCGCATCTCGCTCGGCATCAAGCAGCTCGGCCGCGATGCGGTCGGTGAAGCTGCCGCTTCCGGCGACCTGCGCAAGAACGCCGTCGTTTCGGCTGAAGTCATCGCGGTCAACGATGGCGGCATTGAAGTCAAGCTCGTCAACCACGAGGACATCACCGCGTTCATCCGTCGCGGCGACCTGTCGCGTGACCGTGACGAACAGCGTCCGGAGCGTTTCTCGGTCGGCCAGACCGTCGACGCCCGCGTCCTGAACTTCTCGAAGAAGGATCGCAAGATCCAGCTTTCGATCAAGGCGCTGGAAATCGCCGAAGAGAAGGAAGCCGTCGCACAGTTCGGTTCGTCCGACTCGGGCGCTTCGCTCGGCGACATCCTCGGCGCGGCTCTGAAGAACCGCAACAACGCCGAGTAAGCCTTCGCTTACGAAATGAAGAGCCCGCAGGGAGCGATCCCTGCCGGCTTTTTCTTTGGGGGATCGGTCAGGTCCAGTAGTCGCCGAGCTTCTGGTAGAAGACGAGGCCCGGCTCGATGACGCCGACCATCTCCGCCGTCTTCTCGCGACGGCGCGCCATGTCTGCGCTTTCGGGCTCTTCGCCCGGGGCGTCGCCCTCCGCTTCCGCCTGCGCCTCGCTGCCGCCGTCTTCGCCCTCGCCGGGATTTTCCTCGCCGGCCTCGTCCTGTTCCGCCCCGCGCGGCTCCGGCCATTCGACATTCTCTTCGGCCGGCAGGTAGGGCACGAAGGCGAGCGGCACGCCCTCGCGCAGGATCGGCGTTGCCACAAGCCTTTCCGGCGTGGCGTCGGCGAGCGCCATGGCGGGAGCCGCCTCGCGCGCCTGTTGCATGGGCAGCGGCTTGTCGGGCTCGACTGCCGGGCGCGGCTGTGCCGAATGCGTCGTCTCCGGTTGTGCCTTGCCGCCTGTCCGGGCGCCGTCCTCCGCCTGGCCGCGGACCATCTGGGCGAGTTCCTGCTCGACCTCCGGCCCGAAGGGGCGTTCGAGCAGCGCGCGCAGGAAGCTCACCTCTTCCGGCGAGAGGTTTTCCATCAGATGCGCGACGGCCTGCATCAGCATTTCCGGCGGCATGTCCCGCGTCACGGCCTGCAACACCCCGCGCGCGAGCGCTTGGCCGGCCGCATTGGCGATCTGCGCCCGCGCGGGCGCCTCGGCACGCTTCGCTATGGGGGCCGGCGCTTCCAGTTCCTCCGCGCTGCCCTGATGGCGCAGCGTCGCGGCGGCGGCTTCCAGCGGTTCCTGTCCTGCGGTCCTGGCGGCGGGCAGGCGTGGTTCCGCGCGGGCCGCCCCGCCGGTCGCGACGGCGGCCCGGTTCTGGACGGGCAGCCGCTCGTCGGCCTCGGCCGTGTCGACGGGCAGGGCGCGTGGCCTGCTGTTGCCGTCGAGATCGAAGATGCGCTTCAGCACGGTCTGGAGCGCGCGGGCATCGCCGGGCGTCTGCCCGGCCTGCTGCGTGCCGTCGTGGCGCGCGACGGCGGCAAGCTGCTGGGCGGTGAGCGCGACCGGTTTCTGCTGGCGCTCGGCAGCGCCGCCGGCAAGCGTCTCGGCCGGCAGGCTGGTTGCCAGGAGATTGGCGAGCTTCTGCGCTTCCGGCCCGTTCGGATTGCGCACGACCTCGACGAGGCTGCGCGTCGGCATGGCGGAAAGCACGGTGCCGATCAGCTTCTCCACGCTCGGGCGCAGCTCCGGCGGCAACCTTGTGATGATGTCGGCGAGCTTGCGGCCGCCTTCTCCGCCGGGCATGGACTTCAGGAGGGTAAGCAGCGTTTCGAGAAGGTCGCGGCCGGGATCGGTCCCGCCGGCCGGCGGCATGTGCTTCAGCATGGTCTCGATGAGACGCAGGAGCACTTCGGCGCGCAGATTGGCAAGGGCGGCGGCGGAAAGCTGCGGCTTGACGGCGGCGTCGGCCGTCCCGCCTGCCTGAAGGGCAGGGGTGGACTGCGCTGTGCCGGTCGTCGGTGCCACATGCGGCAGCATGCCCGCCTCCTGTTCGCCCTGCCGATGCCGTCCATCGCAAGGGCCTGCCAATGTTCCATCGTCCGTCGGATGGCGCATCATGCGCGACGCTGCGAAGTGACAAGCTGTCGGCCCGGCGAACCGGGCATTCATGCGGGGGCGGCGGCGGGATGAACCGGCAGAGCACTGGACCGCTGACTGTGCGGGACGGGAAACCCGGAACGCCGAACAACGCTTTGGTTCCTACCATTGGCATTTTATGGTTAACGAAATGCTAACGGACCATGAATACTTCGCAGATGCAGTAGAACGGCAAGGTTGCTTTCGCAGTGCTCTTGCCCCTTATGCTCGGCTCGCGTAAATCTTCCCGGCACTGTTGGCCGGAGGCGGGCGGCGGATGCGGCGGAGACCCCTGATGAACCTCACCAACCTCATCCTCAATACCGACAGCTACAAGTTCAGCCACTACCTGCAATATCCGCCGGAAACGCAGGCGATCTCCTCCTATGTCGAGGCGCGCGGCCATTCCGACCATGCCGAGGTGCTGTTCTTCGGCCTCCAGATGTTCCTCAAGGAGTACTTGTCGAAGCCCGTGACGCTTTCGGATATCGATGAGGCGGAGGCGATCGTCACCGCCCATGGTCTGCCGTTCAACCGCGAGGGCTGGGAGCATATCGTGCGCAGGCACGGCGGCTACCTGCCGCTCCTCATCGAGGCGCTGCCGGAGGGCACGCTGGTGCGCCGCGGCGTGCCGGTGGCGCAGGTGGTCAACACCGACCCGGCCTGCTTCTGGCTGACCTCCTATATCGAGACCGCGCTGCTGCGCGCCATCTGGTATCCGAGCACGGTCGCTTCCAATTCGCGCAAAGTGAAGCAGATCATCCAGCCCATCCTGGAAAAGACCTGCGACGACCCGGCCGCGGTGCTGCCCTTCCGCCTGCACGATTTCGGCGCGCGCGGCACGACGAGCTTCGAGCAGGCCGGCATCGGCGGCGTCGCCCACCTCGTCAATTTCATGGGCACGGATACGGTGACCGGCGTGCTCTATGCCCGCCGCTACTACGGCGCGGACATGGCCGGTTTCTCGATCCCGGCCTCCGAGCACTCGACCATGACCTCCTGGGGCCAGGACCGCGAGGCGGAAGCCTATGGCAACATGATCGACAGGTTTGGTGCCAAGGGTCTCTATGCCGTCGTGTCGGACAGCTACGACATCAACAATGCCGTTTCGGAGATATGGGGCAAGCAGCTCAAGGACCGCGTGCAGGCGGCCGGCGGCACGCTCGTCGTGCGCCCCGACAGCGGCGATCCGGTGGAGACCCCGGTGCAGGTCGTGCGCCAGCTCGCCTATGCCTTCGGCACGCATCTCAACGCCAAGGGCTACAAGGTGCTCGACAACAGCGTGCGCGTCATCCAGGGTGACGGCATCTCGCCCGCCGATATCGGCCTCATCCTCGGCCGGTTGGAGGCCTTCGGCTTCTCGGCGGAGAACATCGCCTTCGGCATGGGCGCGGGGCTTCTCCAGCGCGTCAACCGCGACACCTATTCCTTCGCCATGAAGGCCAATGCCCGGCAGGATGCCAGGGGGGCGTGGCACGATGTCTACAAGCGCCCGGCGACTATGAACGTCAAGGCCTCCAAGGCAGGCCGCCAGGCGGTGGTCGAAGGCTATCTCGGCCCGGAGGCGGCGCGCGTCGACCAGCTCGCCGGCCGGCAGAACCTGTTGCAGCCCGTCTGGCACGACGGAAGGCTGCTGGTGGACTGGACCTTGGACGAGGTGCGCGCCCGCGCTGTCTGAGGCCCTTGCGGTCCGGCCCCGGCCGCTCCATCTTCAGGTCCATGACTGGAGACGAGAGATGACGGTTCGTCCGCCGCAGGCGCTCGCCCCTTCCTTCACGAAGGACACAGGGCTCAATATCCTCGAATACGAATTGATGTCGGAGCGGGCGGATTCGCTCGGCCGGCACGGACTGAAGGTGGAGAAGGCGCTGGCTCTCCTTGCCGAGCGGCTGGCCGCCGGCTGCGCCGGGCAGGAGCGCGAAGACCTCCTCGACGACGCGGCCGACAAGGTCTGGGCCTTCTTCATCCAGCGCGAAATGTGCGGCCTGCGCAGCCAGAAGGACGCGATCCGCCGCTACGGCATTCCGCCCGAGGTCATGGCGCGGCTCGGCATCGTGCGGCGCAAGCCGTAGCCGTCAGGCGACGAGCTGGCGGGTGATGAGGTCGTAGATCCCGTTGTCGTCGACGCGCAGCACGAAGATGTCTTTCCTCGCCTCTTCCCGTTCCTGCTGTTCGCGGGTGCCGGCCGCATCGAGGTTGCGCACCGCCTCGCCGCTGGTCTCGGCCGGCGTGTCCGTGCCGGACGCCGCATTGTCGCGGGGTTTCTCCGCCGTCCTGTCGGCGATCGCCGTCGCCTCGGCGCCTGCGGCCAGAAGCTGGATCGTGTCGAGCACGTCGCCGAAGCTCTTGTCGCCCGTCTCGCCCCTTGCGGCTTCCTCATGGGCGCGGCCCACGGCATCCTGGAGCTTCCGGACATCCTCCAGCCTGTCGCCGGCTTCGAGCTTGCCGATCGTCTCCTCGCGCTCCTTGCGCGTTTGCGCATCCTCGATTCGGGTCGGGTCGCGCCGGCTCCGGTCGAGCTTCAGTTCCTCCAGCGATTTCGGCTTGGCCGTATCTTCGAGGCGCGCCAGCACCTTGCGCATTTCGGGCGTCAGCGCCTTTTCCGCGTCCGCCTTGTCGGCCAGCGCTTCCTTCACGCGCTGGGCGCCGGCCCCATAGGGATCGCGGATCGCCGCGACGAGGTCGCTGGCTCTGAGGCCGAGATCGGAAAGGCCGGTGGTCTTTTCGAGCGTCGCCACGTCCGCCGGCAATTCGCCGCGCTGGCGCGTGAGCATCGCGGAAAGGCGCTGCTGGAAATCGGCATCCGCCTCGTCTTCGCCCTGCGTCACGCCGGTCGCGAGGGCAAGGCGGGCGACGAGGTTGGCGGCTGCGTCGTCCGAGGCGCCGCTCATCGCCTGCTTTACGGCGGAAAGGGTCGTGCCGAGCGAAAGCACGGTGACGCCGGACGTGCTGTCCCTGGCCGGAAGCCCGACGCTGTCGATGAGGGTGAGCTTGTCGGCGAGGCGCTGGGCGAAGGCGCGAGCGGATTCGCCGTCCTGCTGGCTGACGCCGAGCGTCTCGCTGAAACGGGAGATCAGCTTGGCGAGCGTGTCGCCGCCGCGGGCATTGCTGCCGAAGAAATGCTCGTTGATGCGGGCATTGGCCTGGCGTGCGGCATCGTCCGAGCGCAGCTCGGCCTGGGCGCGGATCTCGTCCTTCTTCTGCCCGCTCGCCTTTTCCGCTTCCTCGCGGCGGCGATCCTCGATCGTCTCGACGATCGACTGCATGGCCGAGACGGCGGCGGTGGACTGCGCGCTCTGCAGGGGTGTCAACATGGCAACCTCCGGTCTTGCCCGGAGAATACCGTCGAGGCCGTTAACTGGACGTTAAGCCTGTAGCGCCCGGGCCGGCGCGGCATCCGGCGGCTCCGGCCGGCAGACGATCGTCACGAGCACGAAGCTGACATAGAGCAGCAGATACCAAGAGCCGAGCTTGGTGAAGGGCACCATGTGCCATGTCTGCTGGCCCGGATAGAGCCAGACGCCCGTTGCCGTGCCGATGTTCTCGGCGATCCAGAGGAAGATGCTGGTGAAGAAGGCCGCGACCACCAGCGGCATCCAGCGCGGCCTTTCCTCCACCGTGTAGTAGATGCGCACGCGCCCGAAGAGCAGCACCGTCGCGACGAAGAGGGTCATGCGGATGTCGGCAAGGAAGTGGTGCAGGTAGAAATTGGCATAGATCGCGACCGCCAGCAGCGCCGTCGCCCAGAACGGCGGATAGCGCGTGAAGCGCATGTCGAAGATGCGGATGGCGCGCGCCATGTAGCTGCCGACCGAAGCATACATGAAGCCGGAAAAGAGCGGCACGCCACCAAGGCGGATGATTGCCTCCTCCGGATAGGCCCAGGACCCCATATGGACCTTGAAGATTTCCATCGCGGTGCCGACGAGGTGATAGATCAGGATGACCTTGGCTTCCTCGACGGTCTCCATCTTCAGCGCCAGGAAGGTGACCTGGATCGCGAGCGCCATCACGAACAGCGCGTCGTAGCGATGGATCGGCCAGTCCGGCTGCCAGATCAGCTTGGTGAGGATGATGAGGCCGAGCATCAGCCCGGCGAAAAGGCAGGCCCAGGCCTGCTTGAGGCCGAACAGGATGAATTCGGCAAGCCCGGGGGGAAGCCTTTCGAGCCGGCCGCGGATCAGCCGGCGCAGCGGCTCCAGCGTCGGCCCGGTCTGGTGCGGCCTGTCGCTCTCCACGAAAGGCTCAGCTATGGGCGAAGATGTCGGTCTCGTCCCAGCCGAGCAGGTCGAGCTTGGCGCGGGTCGGCAGGAAGGCGAAGCACGCATCCGCATGCTCGGCGCGGCCGTCGCGCAAGAGGCGGGCGGTGAGCTTGTCGCGCAGCGCATGGAGATGCAGCACGTCCGAGGCGGCATATTCGAGCTGCGCGGGCGAGAGCGTCTCGGCTGCCCAGTCGGAGGACTGCTGCTGCTTGGAAATGTCGACCTCGAGCATTTCCTTGAGATTGTCTTTGAGGCCGTGGCGGTCGGTGTAGGTCCGCGTCAGGCGTGAGGCGATCTTGGTGCAGAAGACCGGCGTGGTGGTGACGCCGAAGGTGTGGAACAGCACGGCGATGTCGAAGCGGCCGTAGTGGAAAATCTTCTGGCGTGCCGGATCCTCCAGCATGGCGGTGAGGTTCGGCGCTTCCTTCTGGCCGGCGGCGATGCGGATGACGTCGGCGGTGCCGTCGCCCGGCGAGAGCTGCACGACGCAGAGCCGGTCGCGGCGCGGCACGAGGCCGAGCGTTTCGGTGTCGATGGCGATGGCGCCGGTATAGCGGGCGGCGTCGGCGGCGGGGATGTCGCCTTCGTGATACCGGATTGCACTTGCCATGAAAAACCCCATCTAAGCTATCTGAATATCCGCTGGCCTATAGCGCATGTTGCCCGCCTGCGGTACCTCTTTGTGAAATGCGGAAGGCCGGCGCGGTGCCGGAAAAGACGATGAAGACACCAGCGATCCTTGCCCTCCTCGCGGCCCTGCTGCCCGCTGCCGCAGGGCAGGCCCAGGCCTTCAAGGACCTTCCCGGCGTCGTTCCGTCCGACGCCACCGAGGAATACAGCAACAGGAATGCGATGAATTGCCGGCAGGGCGTGGAGGTGCCGCGCAGCACCAGCTCCCGCTGGATGCCGCGCAACGTCTATGTCTGCGAGGAAAACGGCATCACCTCGAGCAGCACGAGGCTGCCGCCCTCCAGCATACGCGCCCTGCGGGGCCTCAACTGGTAGGCGGCAGCGCCCGCTGCGTTGTCAGGCGCGCTTGATGACCTTGATGAGCACGAGCAGGATGACCGCGCCGATCGTGGAGTGGATGATCGCCGCGACGATGCCGCTGCCGAGGCTGATGCCCAGCGCGGGGAAGAGGTAGCCGGCGATGAACGCGCCGACGATGCCGACGACGATGTTGCCGACCAGCCCGAAACCGAAGCCCGAGACGATAAGGCCGGCAAGCCAGCCCGCGATCGCGCCGACGATGAGGAAAACCAGAATGCTTTCAATTCCCATGATGTGCTCCCTTTGACGGTCTCATTCCGTCGCCTCCCAGAATGTGGCAGGCGCGCGGCGGAAAGCAAGGGGGCGCGTGACGGCGCCTGCCGCCCGGTGCGCTAGAAAACCCGTGCCCTCACCGGCGCGCGCCCCGCATCGATCCCGATGAGAAGACAGATGGCCGCAAGCGTTGCCGAAGCGATGGCGGTGGCGCCCAGTCCCAGAACAATCATTGCCCGTTCCTCCTGACGTCATTGTCAGTGCATGGCCGTCCTACGCGCGCGAGCTTGCCCGTGGCTTGCGCCCCGTGCCCTGTGCGATGCCGGGCCGCTTTAATTTTAGCGAAGCTGGAAGCAGGCCATGAACCATTAACCTTCAGGCAAGGAATTAACCATAAACATGGCTGAACACGTCGGAATGGGAAATTCGCCGTTTCTCACCCAGGCATGACGCCGAACCGCCGTACCGGAACCGAGCCGGTATTCGAGTTTCACCGAATTTGATCATGGATCGTCGGGTGGTGCCGCAGGCCGCTTTGCCGGCAGGCGCCGCTCCGTGAGCGCGGCTCGGCCAGCCACTCCTCCATGGGATAGTTCAGCGGTCGCCGGAAGGCAGCCGGGCATCGTGGTTTGGGAGCAGATTGGTGCAGGAAATGCCGGCAGAACAGGCACGAACGGGACAGGCAGCCAGCCTGCGCGACCGTTTGCGCTTTGCCGGCGTCGAGGCCGACCAGGGCGAATTGCTCCGCCGCCACCGCCAGACACTCGAACGGCATGTCGAGACGGCCCTTCGCGATCTCTTCCAGCGCTTCCAGACCTTTCCCGATGCCGCCCGCCATTTCCAGAGCGAGCGCCAGATCGATCGCCTGCACGACCTCCAGAGCTCCCACTGGAGCGTGCTGACCGACGCCCGCTTCGATGGGCTCTATGCCGAGCGCGTGAAGGTCCTTGCCGACAGCGAAAGCCAGATGGGCCTCGACCCGCGCTGGCGCATCGCCGGCCATTCGGTCGTCGTCGAGACGGTCATCACCGGCCTCATCGAGGAATACTGGCCGAAATCCATCCTGCCCGGCGCCGGCAAGGCCCGCCGCAAGGAACTGACCGATCTTGTCTCCGCCTTCCTGCGCACGGCGATGGTCGATGCGGAGATCGGCGTCTCGCTGCGCTTCAACCAGATGCGCCACGCGCACAACCGCGCGCTCGGCGAGCAGCGCAAGGAAGACCGCGCCGAACTCGACCGCGTCTTCGGCGACGCCATCCGCAGCCTCTCGCAGCTCGATTTCTCCGCCCGCGTCACCGGCGAGATGCCCGAAGCCTGGCGCGATCTTGCCGGGACGCTGAACGACGCGCTCGCCGAAATCCAGGCGCGCCTCACCGCCGTCGCGGACAATGCGAACGAGAGCGACCGGCTCGTCGCGACGCTCACCTCGGGCGCGGGCGCACTCTGGGCCCGCTCCGCCGAGCAGTCCGCCAACCTCATCGAAACCGCCAACGCCCTCGGCGCCATCGTCGAGCGCGTGCGCAACACGCTCGGCGAAACGCGCAAGGCGCAGGGCGCCGCCGCCTCGACCCAGCAGTCGGTCGCGCTCAGCGGCTCCATCGTCGGCGAAGCCATGTCTGCCATGGCGGATATCGAGGCTTCGGCGGAGAAGATCGGCCAGATCATCGGCGTCATCGACGAGATCGCCTTCCAGACCAACCTTCTTGCGCTCAATGCCGGCATCGAGGCAGCGCGTGCCGGCGACAGCGGCCGCGGCTTTGCGGTCGTCGCGCAGGAAGTGCGCGCGCTCGCCCAGCGCTCGGCGGACGCGGCGCGCGAGATCAAGCAGCTCGTCACCGGCACGAAGGCGCAGGTGGAAGCCGGCGTCGAGCATGTTCACCGCACCCAGGATGCGATCGGCAACATCGTTCGCCAGGTCGAGGGCATCAACGAGGCCATCACCGGCATCGCGCGCGAAAGCGCCGCCGACGCCGAGGGGCTGGAAGGCGTCACCGCCGAGATCGGCCGGACCGGCCGCGCGCTGGAGGCCGATGCCACGGATGCCGGCCGCGTCGGCGCGATGGGCGGCGATCTCCAGACGGTCATTCTCGAACTCGGCCGCACGGTGCGGGAATTCCATCTTGCCCAGCGCGATCCGCGCCCGGCCCGGCCCGCCGCGCGCGCCGTGCCCGAGCGGATCGAGACGCCGTCTTCCTCCCTCGATTTCCTGACGGCGCGCGCCGCCGGCTTTGGAGGCTGAGATGGTCAAAAGACGGCCCCGGCACTGGTTCTCGACGGCGCGCAGCCGGCTTTCCGACGGAAGCCAGCCGCCCGCGGCCAAGACGATTTTGGACAGACGCAGACAAGGAACACCCTAATGGCGAGCAAGAAAGCCGCTCAGAAAAGTCTAAGCCTTGCCCCCGTTCTCGATCTCAACGAGGCCTCGGCCCTGCATGCGCAGATCATGAGCCTCAAGGGCAATCCGCTCGTCATCGACGCTTCGGCGGTCGAGCGGGTCGGCGCGCTCTGTGCCCAGGTCCTGATGGCGGGTGCCAGGAGCTGGGAAGAGGACAGGCAGCCCTTCACCTTCAACAAGGTGTCCGACCCTTTCATCAAGACACTGCAACTCATCGGCGTGAACATCGATCACTTGCTGGCACAGGAGGCTAGGCAATGAAGAAGAAAGTCCTGACCGTGGACGATTCCCGGACGATCCGGAACATGCTGCTGGTCACCCTCAACAATGCGGGCTTCGAGACCATCCAGGCCGAAGACGGCATTGAGGGCCTGGAAGTCCTGGAAAATGCGAATCCGGATGTCATCGTCACCGACATCAACATGCCGCGCCTCGACGGCTTCGGCTTCATCGAGGGCGTGCGCCGCAACGAGAAGTACCGGGCGATCCCGATCCTCGTCCTCACCACCGAGAGCGACGCCGAGAAGAAGAACCGCGCCCGCCAGGCCGGCGCGACGGGCTGGATCGTCAAGCCCTTCGATCCGACCAAGCTGATCGACGCAATCGAGCGCGTAACCGCCTAAATCCAGGATTCTCCCGATGGATATGAACGAAATCAAAGAGATCTTCTTCCAGGAGTGCGAGGAGCAGCTCGCGGAACTGGAATCCGGTCTCTTGAAGCTGAACGACGGTGATCGCGACCCCGAAACGGTCAATGCCGTGTTCCGTGCCGTCCACTCGATCAAGGGCGGCGCCGGTGCATTCGGTCTCGACGATCTCGTCTCCTTCGCCCATGTGTTCGAGACGACACTGGATTGCGTTCGATCCAACAAGCTGGAGCCGACCCAGGATGTCCTGAAGGTCATGCTGAAGTCCGCCGACGTGCTGGCGGACCTCACCAATGCGGCGCGCGACGGCGGAAGCGTCGACGAATCGCGCAGCCGCACCCTGATCCGCGAGCTGGAAGCGCTGGCCCACGGCGAGGCGCCCGTCGCCGCCGAGCCCGCGCCGAAGCCCGCCGCGGCCCCCAAGGCCGTAGCGCCGGCGCCCGTGGTGGAAAAACCGGCGGTCAATGACGAGGGCTTCCAGCCGATCCCCTTCTCCTTCGGCGATTTCGACGAGGAACCGGCCGACCATTACGTGCCGACCGTCCAGGTCGCGTTCAAGCCGAAGAAAGACCTCTACGCCAAGGGCAACGAAGCCGTCCTCCTGCTGCGCGACGTTTCCCGCCTCGGCGAGATGAGCGTCTACTGCGACATGGACGCCCTGCCGACGCTCGACAAGATGAACCCGGAGGAAGCCTATTTCTCCTGGAAGATCTCGGTGACGACCGACAAGGGCGAGGACGGCGTGCGCTCCGTCTTCGAATTCGCCGAATGGGACTGCGACCTCGATATCCAGACCGTCGAGGAAGATGTCGTCGGTGAGGCGGCGAGCGACGAGGAGCTGCCCATGCAGCCCGTGCCGTTCGACCTGTCGATGCTCGACGAGGGCGCCGCTGCCGCCGCGGACGAGCCGGCCGTCATCGAAAGCGATGCCGCCGCTGCCGTTGCCGCCGCCGAAACCGCCACCAAGGTCGCGCAGGTCGCAAGCCGCGCCGCGGAAAACGCCAAGGCCGCTGCCGCCGCCTCGGCCGCCAGCGCCGCGCAGGCGAGCCAGGCCGCTGCCGCCGGCCAGACGATCCGCGTCGATCTCGACCGCGTCGACCGCCTGATCAACCTCGTCGGCGAGCTCGTCATCAACCAGGCGATGCTCTCGCAGAGCGTCGTCGAGAATGACACGAACGGCACGTCCTCCATCAACATGGGCCTCGAGGAGCTCCAGCAGCTCACCCGCGAGATCCAGGATTCGGTGATGGCGATCCGCGCGCAGCCGGTGAAGCCGGTCTTCCAGCGTATGGCCCGCACCGTCCGCGAAATCGCCGACATCACCGGCAAGTCGGTCCGCCTCATCACCGAAGGCGAGAACACCGAAGTCGACAAGACCGTCATCGACAAGCTCGCCGAGCCGCTGACGCACATGATCCGCAACGCGGTCGACCATGGCCTCGAAATGCCGGAGAAGCGCGAAGCCCTCGGCAAGAACCCGGAAGGCACCGTCCGCCTGACGGCAAAGCACCGCTCGGGCCGCATCGTCATCGAGCTTGCCGACGACGGCGCCGGCATCAACCGCGAGAAGGTGCGCCAGAAGGCCATCGACAACGACCTGATCGCGGCCGATGCGAACCTCTCGGACGAGGAGATCGACAACCTGATCTTCCACGCCGGCTTCTCCACCGCCGACAAGGTGTCGGACCTTTCCGGCCGCGGCGTCGGCATGGACGTGGTCAAGCGCTCGATCCAGGCGCTGGGCGGGCGCATCTCGATCTCGTCCAAGCCGGGGCAGGGCTCCGTCTTCACCATGAGCCTGCCGCTGACGCTCGCCGTCCTCGACGGCATGGTGGTCACGGTCGCCGGCCAGACGCTCGTCGTGCCGCTGACGGCCATCGTCGAGACGCTGCAGCCGGAGGCCTCGGCCATCCACTCCTTCGGCGCCTCGCAGCGGCTCATCTCGATCCGCAACTCCTTCTGCCCGCTGGTGGATGTCGGCCGGATCCTCAACTTCCGCAACACGCAGGCCAATCCGATGGACGGCGTCGCGCTCCTCGTCGAATCGGAAGGCGGCGGCCAGCGCGCCCTGATGGTCGATGCCATCCAGGGCCAGCGCCAGGTCGTCATCAAGAGCCTGGAGGCGAACTACACCCACGTCCCGGGCATCGCCGCCGCCACCATCCTCGGTGACGGGCGCGTCGCCCTCATCCTGGACGTCGATGCGGTCGTCGCCGCCTCGCGCGGCCAGTCCCTGAAACAAGACATCTCGCTTGCTGCCACCGGTTAAGCCATGACGAATGCGGTCAAGAATCTCACCCATGGACGCGAACTGATCGCCTTCCGGATCGGCGACCAGGAGTTCTGCGTGAACATCATGTCGGTCAGGGAAATCCGCGGATGGACCCAGGCGACGCCGATGCCGCATGCGCCCTCCTACGTGCTGGGCGTGATCAACCTGCGCGGCGTCGTGCTGCCGATCGTCGACATGTCGCTTCGCCTCGGCATGAAGCCGGCCGAGCCGACGGTGCGCCACGTCATCATCGTCGCCCAGGTCGGGCCGAAGGTGGTGGGCCTGCTGGTCGATGCGGTCTCCGACATCCTGACCGTGACCGACGAGAATATCCAGCCGACGCCGGATATCGCGAACGAGGCCGAGAAGGCCTATGCGCGCGGCATCCTCGCCATCGAGGGCCGCATGATCTGCCTCATCGAGCTGGACTCCCTGTTCCCGCATACGGAAAGCGAAGCCGCATGACCTATTCCCCGGCCATCGATGTCAGACAGTCTCCGGACGAGTGCCTGGCGAGCGGCGAATACCCGCTGACGCGCCGGGATCTCTCCGAGATCGCGGCCATGATCTATGCGGATGCGGGCATCTATCTCAACGAGACCAAGGCCTCGCTCGTCTATTCGCGCCTGTCCAAGCACATCCGCCAGCTCGGCCTCAAGGGTTTCAGGGACTATTGCGCGCTCGTCTCCTCGCCGGCGGGCGCCGCCGCGCGCCGCGAGATGCTGTCGCACCTGACGACGAACTTCACGCGCTTCTTCCGCGAGAATCACCATTTCGACCATATGCGCACCGACGTCCTGCCGGAGCTTCTGGCCCGCGCCCGCAACGGCGGGCGCGTGCGCATCTGGTCGGCGGCCTGTTCCGACGGGCAGGAACCCTATTCCATCGCGCTCACCGTGCTGTCGCTGATGCCGAACGTCGCGGATTACGATTTCCGCATCCTCGCGACGGATATCGATCCGAAGATCCTCGCCATCGCCCGCGCCGGCGCCTATGACGCGACCGCGCTCGAAACCGTCAGCCCCGCCATGCGCAAGCAGTTCTTCCGCGAGAGCGAGAGCGGCGGCCGGCAGAAATGGCAGATCGACGACCGGGTGAAGCGGCTCATCACCTTCAACGAACTGAACCTGATGGCGCAATGGCCGTTCAAGGGCCCGTTCGACGTCATCTTCTGCCGCAACGTCGTCATCTATTTCGACGAACCGACGCAGATGAAGATCTGGTCGCGTTTCGCCGGCATGCTCGGCGAGAATGGCCACCTCTATATCGGTCATTCCGAGCGCGTCTCGGGCGAGGCCAAGCACCAGTTCGACAATATCGGCATCACCACCTACCGCTATACCGGCAAGCACAGGAGGGGCGCATGATGGCACCCGCGCGCGTCCTCGTCGTCGACGATTCGCCGACCATGCGCGGCCTGATCACGGCCGTGCTCAATGCCGACCCGGACGTCAATGTCGTCGGGCAGGCGGGCGATGCCATGGAAGCCCGCAACGCGATCAAGCAGCTCAATCCGGACGTCGTGACGCTGGATATCGAGATGCCGAACATGAACGGGCTCGAATTCCTCGACAAGATCATGCGGCTTCGGCCCATGCCGGTCATCATGGTCTCGACGCTCACCCATCGCGGCGCCGAGGCCTCGCTGATGGCGCTGGAGATCGGCGCCTTCGATTGCGTCGGCAAGCCGCAGCCGGGCGATGCCCGCCCCTTCGGCGACCTTGCCGAGAAGGTGAAGGCGGCCGCCCGCTCGCAGCGCCGCTCCGTCCGCACCGACGTGCCGCCGCTCGCGCCGACCGTCGCCAATGTGAACGCGGCGGCAAGCTACAAGCCAGGCCGGCGGATCGTCGCCATCGGCGCCTCGACGGGCGGCGTGGAAGCGCTGATCGCGGTCTTGCAGAAATTCCCGGTCAACTGCCCGCCGACGGTCATCACGCAGCACATGCCGCCGACCTTCACGAAAAGCTTCGCCGAGCGGCTGAACCGCCTCTGCGCGCCGGTCGTGGAGGAAGCGACGGACGGTGCGCGGCTGGAGATCGGCAAGATCTACCTGGCGCCGGGCGGCGACCGCCATCTCCAGGTCGCCAATCCGCATGCGCCCTGCTGCCGGCTGCTGGATCGCGATCCGGTCAACGGCCATCGCCCCTCGGTCGACGTGCTGTTCGATTCGGTTGCCGAACTTGCCGGGCGCAATGCCGTCGGCGTCATCCTCACCGGCATGGGCCGGGACGGGGCGGCGGGCTTGCTGAAGATGCGTCATGCAGGGGCGCGAACCATCGGCCAGAACGAAAAAACCTGCATCGTATATGGAATGCCGAGAGTGGCTTTCGAGCTGGGCGCCGTCGAGCACCAGTTTCCGCTCTCCTCCATAGGGGAGGAAATCTTGAAGATCACTGCGGCCCGTAGAGAAGGGAGCGAATAATGTCTATCGCTGAAAAAATCAAAGTACTCATCGTTGACGACCAGGTGACGAGCCGCCTGCTGCTGGGTGATGCCCTGCAGCAGCTCGGCTTCAAGCAGATCACCGCGGCCGGCGACGGCGCGCAGGGCATGGCCATCATGACCCAGCAGCCGCACCACCTCGTCATCTCCGACTTCAACATGCCGAAGATGGATGGCATCGAGTTCCTTCAGGCGGTCCGGTCCAACCCGAACACCAAGAAGGCGGCCTTCATCATCCTGACGGCGCAGGGCGACCGCGCGCTGGTGCAGAAGGCGGCGGCGCTCGGCGCGAACAACGTCCTGGCCAAGCCCTTCACCATCGAGAAGATGAAGGCAGCCATCGAAGCCGTGTTCGGGGCATTGAAATGATATCAGACGCCGGGGCGCGCCGCGTCCATGTCATTCAGGGCGAATACAAGGTCGTCAACGATCCGAATGTGGTGCTCACCACCATTCTCGGCTCGTGCGTGGCCGCCTGCATGCGCGACCCGGTCCTTGGCGTCGGTGGCATGAACCACTTCCTGCTGCCAGGCTCTGCCGAGGCGCTCGCCTCGGGGGGCGATGCCACGCGCTACGGCGTTCATCTGATGGAGCTCCTGATCAACGGTCTCCTGAAGAAGGGCGCGCGCCGCGACCGGCTGGAGGCGAAGATCTTCGGCGGGGCGAGGACGATCGCGCGCTTTTCCAATGTCGGCGAGCAGAACGCGCTCTTCGCGCGCCAGTTCCTGATGGACGAAGGCATCCGCATCGTCGGCGAGAGCACGGGCGGCGAGCACGGGCGCAAGCTGGAATACTGGCCGTCGAGCGGCCGGGCCCGGCAATATGCCCTGACGGGCGTCGAGACGCAGAAGACGGTGGCGCTGGAACAGCGGCCGGTCCGCGCTGCAAAGCCCGTCGAGAGCTCGATCGAATTCTTCTGAGCGGCGTCTTCGCCGCGAGGAAAAAAGTACGAACTGTATTGCGTTGCCGGCCTTCGCCGGCCGTACGGGAAAAAGGGTAATCCATGCAAGCCGACTATCTGAGTGCCGCGACCGCCATGGAGGAAGCCCTTCCGGATGTCCTGATGCGAATCGTGTCCGAACTGCACGACGTCGCCTACCTGATCGAGCGCATCGAGCCGCAGCTTGCGGCCGTGCACGGGGACACCGCTGAACACGCCACCGAGCGCATGATGGTGATGCAGGGCATCGACCTTGCCGTCCAGAAGACGCGCGGCCTTGCCGAGTTCATCGACACGATCACCGCCAGCATTCCCGAAAGCTGGGTCGTCGACGTCACCACGGCGCTGAACCTGGTGAAGCTTGCCGACATGCAGAAGGCGCTGAGCAACGGCATGCGCCACGGCCATTCCCAGCCGATCGGCAAGGCGGCCGGCGACTTCGAGGCCTTCTGAGAAAATTCGAAAAGAACGCGGTCCGTCCGGCGGCGCCCTCGGGGCGCCGTTTTGCGTTCGACCGCCCGCCCTTCCTTCGTGGCACGAAATGCTCGCGCAAGTTTCACGGTCTAGTTTCCGGCCCGGATCAGTCAGGTCCGCGTATTCCATGGGGCAGGTCGGCGCGTGCGGAAATGTGCCGGCTCTATCTCACGAGATTGAAAATGCGTCTGATCGCGCCGGCATGGTAGTCCGGTGTCCAGGCGACTAGTCCGTGCGGGAACAGAATGAATCTGTTGGAACAGTTGACGAAAGTCTACAAGAACCTGGCATCGCTGGGGCAGGCGAAACTCGCGATGCTGGCCGGAGCCGCCGTCGTGTCGATCGGTCTCGTGCTCGCCGCCGGGATCCTCGTGAACAAGCCCGCCTACGAGACGCTCTATGTCGGGCTGGAAAAGGCCGACCTGAACCAGATCGGCCTGGCGCTCGCCGAGGGCAATATCGACTTCAACAATGGAACGGACGGATCGAGCATCGCCGTTCCCGTCGGCCAGACCGGCAAGGCACGGCTCTATCTCGCCGAGCGCGGCCTGCCGAGCAGCGCCAATGCCGGCTACGAGCTCTTCGACAAGGTCGGCTCGCTCGGCCTCACCTCCTTCATGCAGGAGGTGACGCGCATCCGGGCCCTCGAGGGCGAGATCGCCCGCACCATCCAGCAGATCAACGGTATCGCCGCCGCCCGCGTCCATGTCGTGATGCCGGAGCGCGGCAATTTCCGCAGGGCCGACCAGGTGCCGACGGCCTCCGTCATGATCCGCGCCAGCGCGCAGGCCGGCCGTGAATCGGCCGCCGCCATCCGCCACCTCGTCGCCGCCTCCGTTCCGGGGCTTGAGGTCGACGGCGTGACGATCCTCGATTCCGCCGGCCAGCTCCTCGCCTCCGGCGACGATCCGGAAAACGGCCAGCTCAACCGCTCGCTGAACACGGTGCAGACCGTGCAGGGCGAGATCGAGCGCAATATCGAGAAGGCGCTCGCGCCCTTCCTCGGCATGGACAATTTCCGCGCCAGCGTCACCGCCGCCCTCAACACCGATACGCAGCAGATCCAGGAAACGGTCTACGACCCGGAATCGCGCGTGGAACGCTCCGTCCGCGTGACCCGGGAGAGCCAGAAGTCCAGCCAGCACGCCTCGAACAAGGCGGCGACCGTCGAGCAGAACATTCCGCAGGGCGGTCCCAAGGGCGACGGCAACGGCCCGCAGTCGAGCGACGAGGCGGACAAGAAGGAAGAGCAGACCAACTACGAGATCAACAGCAAGACGGTCGCCACCGTCCGCAACGGCTTCGCGGTCGAGAAGCTCTCCGTCGCCGTCGTGGTGAACCGCGCCCGTGTCGCCGCCATGGTCGGCGAGCCGGCCGACCAGGCGAAGATCGACGCCTATATCGCCGACATGCAGAAGATCGTCTCCTCCGCCGCCGGACTCAACCCGGACCGCGGCGACGTCGTGACGATCACCGCCATGGAATTCCTCGACCACCAGCTCCTGAACGACGCGGTGCCGGGCCCCGGCTTCGTGGAGACGCTGACGCGCAATATCGGCGGCATCATCAATGCGCTCGCCTTCGTCGCCGTCGCCGTCCTCGTCGTCTGGTTCGGCCTTCGCCCGGCGGTTCGCTCCGTCACCGGCGGCGGCGCCGCGGCCGGCGCGCTGGAAAGCGATGCGGCAGGCCTCGAACTTCCTGACTTCTCGCCGGCTGGCGGCATCAGCGGCCCCGGGGCGACGCTCATGGACGGCTTCGGCGCGGACTTCGGCTTCGACAGCACGGACGACCTGCTCAATGCGAGCGACGAGGGCGACGGCTCCTTCAACCGCCGCGTCAAGGAAGGCCCGGAACGCCGCCTCAGCCGCATGGTCGAGATCAGCGAGGAGCGCGCCGCCAAGATTCTGCGCAAGTGGGCGGTGGAAAAGGAAGCCGCCTGACGGCTCCCCCACGAAGCAAGACATTCGGGACGCGGCCGGAAACGGCCGCGTCTTTCGTTCTGGCGTCCGGAAAAGTCTGACTTTTCGGCAGGACTGTCGCTTTTCGGCAACGCTCGTTCAATCCGGTTGCAGCAATTCTTTTGCAATTGACCGGTGCCGAAAGAAAATGACGTTCACGGTGGCGCAAGCATGAAAAAAATTTCGCGGCCTTTGCGGTTCCGCGCCGCTGCGCCCGACCTGCAGTTTTCGCTCGCATGAGCGGCCGCTTGCATGGGCGATTGCCGGGCTCTTCTCCAAATATCGTATGGTTAACAAGAATTTAACCTGAGCTGTCCGGCGCGGCCGGTATTTGCGCGACAAAGCGCAAATCACTTGCACCGGGCCGACTCACAGAAGCCGGCGAAAGTAAATCCCGAGAAGATGCCGTGGTTTTTAGCGAGGGGAGATGTACACTTTAGTCACTGATTCGCTTGGTGATTCTTGCCGATGCGGCCTGACCGGAGAGGGGTTTGGACGGTTCCAGATCTTTGGCGGAAGGGAGGCAGGATCTCCGCTTGGAATTGGAACAGGGGGCTATCATGGAATCGATCCGGCCGGATGTCGCGGCCTGGGAATCCTATGGATTCTCTGCCGAGTCAGGTGAGCGTAAGAGTGCGCGTGAACTTCTGGTTCAACATCTCGCGCGCTGCGCGGGCCGCGCCGGCCTTTCCGCCGGCCTGAAGGCGCTGACCGATTATGTGAGCGCCTCCCATTATTTCCTCGTCCGTCACGACGTATCGCCCGAAGCGGGGCTCGAGGCCGTGGTCGCATCCGACTGGCCGTTCGACCTGGTGCGCAACATCGCGAGCGCCATCGTCATCAGCCAGTCGCGCATGAGCGAGCTGGACAAGTGCCTGACGCTCTTGAAACCGAGCTTCAACCACCTTGCCGACGACGTGGCCGTGCCGGCCGGCATCAGCCGGGAATATTGCGTCATCGCCTTCCATGTCGGGCGGGTGCGCATGTCGCTTCTGCTCCTCTTCCCGGAGCATTTCATCCTCTCCCAGAGCAAGCTGCGCGACGTCGGCGTCATGACCGGCTATTTCGCCAGCGTCTGCTGCCGCGGTGCGATCCTCCGGCACGACCGCGAGATGGAGCTGACGGATCGCGAGATCGAATGCCTCTACTGGATCGCCGAAGGCAAGACGAGCGACGAGATCGCCGTCATCCTGGGCATCTCCCGCAACACGATCAACAACTACATCACCAGCGTGATGCGCAAGACGGCCACCCGGACGCGATCGGAAGCGATCGCCTGGGCCGTCCGCAACAACCTGGTCTGAGGAGGGGCGGATGGCCGGTCAGTTTTCCGCTCCTGCAAGCCTGGAGCCAGAGAT
Source organism: Shinella sp. R2-11 (assembly GCF_055330205.1). NCBI lineage: Bacteria > Pseudomonadati > Pseudomonadota > Alphaproteobacteria > Hyphomicrobiales > Rhizobiaceae > Shinella > Shinella sp. R2-11. The sequence goes on from NZ_JBVAPC010000009.1 coordinate 143,509, forward strand.
CCGCATCGCGCGTCCCCAGAAGAGCGCGAGCGCCGCGGACTTCGTGTCGCGCCTCCTGGTGATGCAGACGATCCTCGGCGCCGAGCAGTTCGCGGTCCTGCGCCTCAGCGGCCAGGGCCTGCCGTCCGCCCGCAAGCTGGCGCTCTCGCTGCACAACTGGGCGAGCGACGTGGAGGGCAATGCCCGCCTGCTGCTCGAAGCCTACGGTCAGACGATGCTCGCGCATCTCGAAGCCTCGATGCTGCCGCTGATCTGGGAAGGGGCGGGCGACAGCCAGTTCGTCGAGGCGGCGGCCGATCCTTTCGTGACGCGCCTTCCCGCCCGTCTCCTGCCCTGGTCGGGCATGGCGTTCCCGGTCCGCCTCGGCGCGCATGGCAACGGCTATGTCCTCTTCCTCGGCACCTTCATCGCGCCCCCCGCCGATCTCATCATCGACATGCACATGAAGAGCTGCCAGGTGCTGATCGACATGCTGGCCGGCGAGGAGCGCAAGCTCGCGCCCTCCGCCTCGCTCAGCGAGCGCGAGATCGCCTGCCTCCAGATGGCCGGCGACGGCTGCATCTCCGAGGCGATCGCGGAAAAGATGGGCCTCTCCGTGCATACGGTGAACGCCTATCTCGGCACGGCGACGACGAAGCTCGACGCCGTCAACCGCATCCAGGCGATCGCGAAGGCGATCCGCCTCGGCTATATCATCTGAGGGGAAAGGGGACGGCCGGCGGACCGGCCGTTTTCGGCGCTCAATGCGCGTGCTGCGGCGCCGAGCCGGATGTCACATAGCGCGCCTCGGCAAGGCTCCTGCGCAGGAAGGCCGTGTTGTCGTCGGGATCCGCGGCCGGATCGTTGAAGGCGACGTGGGTGACCTCGACGCCCGCCTTGTCCTTCTGCAGCATCAGCTTGGCATAGACCGTCACGCCCTGCGGGCGCAGCTCCATGTCCAGCGTCACTTCCGGCTCCGTGTCCCAGTCGAGGCGATAGTCGCCGCCGGCGCCGAAATTGACCGTGCCGGGCAGGAAATAGAGTTCGGCCGCCGAGGAGACCAGGTCGGCCAGGTTACCGTAGCACTCGAAACGCAACAGCGAGACGAGATCGGCCGCGTCGAGCAGTCTCAGCTCGGTGGCGACCGGGCAGATTGCTTCTGCGACAATCTTCTCGCGCTCGGCGGAATAGGTGCATTTTCTCATCGGATCTAGTTTACCCGTCTGGTCTGGGGCGAGGCTGCGTAAACCCGGTGAATCAGCTCCGCCACGGCCTTGTAGAACACCGGCGGAATGACACTATCCACCGAGACTTGCGCAAACATTGAGCGTGCGAGCGGCGGATCCTCGAAAACGGGAATGCCGTTCTCCTCCGCGAGCTCGCGAATCTTGAGCGCGATGAGGTCCTGGCCCTTGGCGACGACCACCGGGGCATCGCCTTCCTCGCGCACATAGCGCAGCGCCACGGCGAAGTGGGTCGGGTTGGCGATGACGAGCGTCGCGCGCGGCACGGCGGTCATCATGCGGCGGCGGATGCGGTCGCGCTGGATCGAGCGCATGCGGGCCTTGACGATCGGGTCGCCCTGGGCCTGCTTCATTTCCTCCTTCACCTCCTGCTTCGTCATCATGAGCTCGGTGAACCAGTGATGGCGCGTCCAGGCGAAGTCGATGGCGGCGATGAGGGCGGTGGCGAAGAGGATGATGATGAGGACCTTGTTGATGTCCGTCGTCATCATGTAGAGCAGCGCCTGCGGCTCGGAGAACATCGTGTCGAGCGAGGCGAAATAGTTGCTTCGCATGGCGATCGCCACGACCAGCGACACCAGCAGGATCTTGATCAGCGACTTGCCGAATTCGACGAGGCCCTGCTTGCCGAAGAGCCGGCCGAGGCCCTTCATCGGGCTCAGACGGCTGATCTGCGGGCGCACGCGCTCCAAGACCGGGCTCGGCAGGTTCTGGAAGACCGACGAGGCGATGCCGAAGATCATCATCATCAGGAGGATCGGCATCAGCAGCGCGCCGGCTTCCCAGCCGAGATGGCGGAAGATGGCGATGACGTCGGTGCCGGTCTTGAGGTTCCAGGCCTCCGGCTGCTCGAAGAAGTCGCGCAGCGTCTCGCTCATCCGCGCGATGCCGCCCGGCAGGAAGAAGACCAGGAAGAGATAGATCGCCAGCGTCGAGGCGAAGATCGTGATCTCGCGCGAGAAGGGCGTGTTGCCCTTTTCCATCGCATCGCGAATCTTCTTCTCTGTCGGGAGTTCTGTTTTACTGTCCTTGTCGTCGTCCGACACGTCGCGCTCCAGGGCAATTCCGGCAGGAGGCTCCGGCCGAAAGCAAACGGCCCGAACCGCCTGTCTGGAGATTCGGGCCGGAAATACGCTCCGCCTGCGGCACCATCGTGTCAAGAAGGATCAGGCGGCCTGCTGCGCCTCTTCCTTCTCCTTCAACTGGATTTGTCCTGCGGCGGCAAGACGGATGGCTTCCTGCGTGATCGAGCGGCGGGCGATCGCCACCTCGCGCGGATTGACGCCCTGATCGCCGGCGGCGAGGTCCGATTCGATCATGCGGCGCTGGCGCGCGCCGATCGAGGAGAGGACGGCCTCGCGCAGCTCCATCGAGGCGCCGCGCAGCGCCGCCGTGATGATGTCGCCCGACACGTCGTTGAACAGCGACACCCGGCTTCTCTGCGGCATGAAGAGCACGTCCTCGAAGAGGAAGATCTTCGGGCGCACCTTCTTGACCGATTCGGTCGAGACCGTTTCGAGCGAGGCGAGCATCTCGTCGACCTGCGACTTGTCCAGCTCGTTCATGAGATCGGCGACCTTGTTCGTGCCGATCGAATTGCGCTCCGCGTCCAGCGCGTTGATCATCTCGATGACGCGCGCCTCGACGATCGCGGTGGCCTTGGGGCTCGCGTCCTTCAGGTTGACGGTGCGGTTGATGATGTCGGCGCGGTGCGCCTCCGGAATCTCCAGAAGCACCTTGGCGCCGAAGGACGAGGGCATCATCGAGAGGATATAGGCGATGGTCTGCGGGTGCTCGTTGAGCAGGAACTGCGAGACGAAGACCGGGTCGGCGTCCTGCAGGCGGTCCCAGATCGTCGTCTCGTAGGCCTGGAAGGCGGCGCGGCGGCCGAGCAGGCCGTCCACCTCGTCGGGCGTCAGGCCCTCCTCGAGGATGCCTTCCATCATCTTGGCATTGTCCATCAGGCCCGCGCCCTCGGTGAACAGGTCCTCGAACTCGTTGACGAGGTCGATCAGCTCATGAGGGGGGATGGCGCGCAGGTTCTGCGCGGCGGCGATGATCTGCTGCAATTCGCTCTGGGTGAAATATTTCAGCAGCTTGCCGGCGACGCCCTTGCCCATGGCGAGAAGGACGGCTGCTGCCTTCTCGACCTGCGAAAGCGGTGTCCCGACCGCCGTGGACGTCCCGAAATTCTCGAAATCCATCATGGATTCATCTCCCTGAGACCTAACCGGTCGTCAGATCTTGCGTGTACTCTTCACTTCGATGAGCTTGACCCCGAAGCGGGTGTCGTCGTTTTCAAGAACGGTGATCTCGCCGCGGCCGATCACCCGGCCGTTGACCATGACCTCGACCGGCTCGCCGATGCGGCGGTCGAGCGCGATGGTGGCGCCCTCGCTGAGGTTCATCAGGCTGGAGACCTGCATCTGCGAGGAACCGAGGACGATTTGCAGATCGATCGGGATGTCCATGATGAGGTCCATGTTGGACTCCATCGCGCTGCCCGGGCGCGGCGCCTCGCCGAGGCTCTCGGAGAAATCGGCGCCGCCGCCGAAATCCGAACCGCCGAAGCCGGTATCCGTGCCGAAATCCGACACGGCCGCGCCGCCGCCGAAATCGGTGCCGGCGCTGAAATCCGTGCTGCCGCCGAAATCGCCGCCGAATGCGGCCAGCGGATCGTCCTCCGCGGTTTCGGCAGCGCCCGAGGCATCCTTCTGAAGAACGCCGCGCAGGTCGTCGATCGCCTGCTCCAGTTCCTGGTCGCCCGCGTTGATGGAAGACATGATGTCGTCAGCGATGGGTGTTTTCTTCGGTGCCATAAGACCACTATTCCATTCGAAACTTGCCTGAGGCGTGCCGCCCCGCAGGCTTCATGCGCAAAACTATCCGATGATGTGCTGGAGAAGCTCTTCCTCCGAGCCGTAGGTATCCTTGACGCGAACCGTGTAGCGGGCGCCCGAGCGGCCGAATTCGCAGACATAGAGGTTGCGGCCGTTCGCATTGACCTCCACGCGCACGTCGCCCGCCTCGTTGAAGGGGATGATGTCGCCCGCCTGGAGCCGGCTGATCGTGTCCAGCGTCTGCGCCTCGAGGCGGATGCGCGCCTCCAGCGTCACCTTGGAGCGGCGGACCTGCTCGCCGAGCTGCTCGCTCCATTCGACGCGCGTTTTGGGCGCGTTGGCCGGCTTCGGGGCGGTGATCACCGATTTCAGCAGCACGCTCTGCGGCACGACGACATGGAAGGTCGAGAGGACCGGGCCGATGCCGACGGCCATGTTGATCATGGCGACGAAGGTTTCGTCGGAACCGTCCTCCGCCGACTTGCGGATCTCCGCATTGTGCGCCGGGCCGAGGAAGGGCTCGAAGCCGTTCGCGCCGTTGACGGCGGTCTTCAGCACGCCGGAGATCCGGTCGAACATCATGGCCGCGACGTCCAGCTCGATCTTGGAGAGCGGGCGCGGCTCGGGATCCTCGACGGCATCGCTGAGCGCGCCGAGCATGTTCTCGACGAGCGTGATGATCAGCGGGCTGTCGCAGATCAGCGTGAAGCGGTCGCACCAGTCGCGCATCGACGCATCGCAGAAGGCCATGGCGCCGCCGAGCCCCTGGGTGACCTCGGCATATTTTCCGGTGACGAAGCCGGCATAGGAGACCGCGACCTCGAAGCCGAGCTCGCTTTCCAGCATGTCGGGCAGGAATTCGGCGAAGACCTCGCCGAGGCTGGCGCAGAGCCGGGAGATCGTGGCCTGGTCGCCGAGCCGGCCGGTCAGCCGCGCGAGGACGACGGGATCCATGGTGGGAAGGGATGTCACGGTTGCTGCGCTCATTTCTCAGGCCGCCTTCGAATCGCCGCCGCCGCCGGGATTCATCATTTCCTGCTCCACCGCGTCGATCGACGGGCGCTCGTAGGAAGAGATGGTCTTGCGGCCGTATTCCAGCGCCACCTGCGGCACGGAGCCGTTCATGTAGGCCAGCAGCGTCTGCTTGACGATGACGTAGAGGCGGTTCTGCTTCTCGCGCACGGCCTTGATGTTGGCGGTGATCGGCGCGACGACCGAATAGGACAGGAAGATGCCGAGCATGGTGCCGACGAGCGCCGAGCCGATGAGGCCGCCGAGGACTTCCGGCGATTCGTTGATCTTGCTCATCGCCTTGATGACCCCGAGAACGGCAGCGATGATGCCGATGGCCGGGAAGGCGTCGCCCATCGTGGTCATGGCGTGGTAGGGCTTCATCTTGTCGCGCGTGATCGTCTGGATCTCCTCGTCCATCAGCGCCTCGATCTCGTGGGAGCGGGCATTGCCGATGATGATGAGGCGGACATAGTCGCAGATGAAGGCGGTGAGTTCCTTGTTCTTCAGGACGGTCGGCGCGGACTGGAAGATCGGCGATTCTTCCGGGTTGTCGATATGGGCTTCGATCTCGTTGCGCGACTTGGTGCGCAGGTCCCGCATCAGGCTGTAGAGCACGCCGAGCGTATCGAGATAGTCGCGTTCCTTCGGCACCTTGTGCTTGAAGGCCTCGCCCAGCGCCTTGCCGGTTTCCTTGATCACCTTCATCGTGTTCGCCACGATGAAGCCGCCGACGCCGGCGCCGCCGATGATCATGAGTTCGAATGGCTGGATCAGCACGTCGACGTGCCCGCCCATGGCCATGAAGCCGCCCAAGACGCAGCCGACGGTGACGATGAGACCGATAATGATGTTCATGAGCGCAGGTGTCCCGACACAATTCTGACCGTTCCGGGATACGGTTCCAGCCTTGCGTGAAGCTGTACCTTATGGCGGGTTAACGGATCAGGTTCGCGCAAGCAAAAGCCTTGAAGATCGCGGTTCAAAACGGACATCCATGTCTTTTCGAACCTGATCGGCAGCCCATCGTGACCACCACCTATACGAGCTACAAGCTGATTTCCGCCGACCTCTCGACGTCGCTGAAGCGCGTTTCGGAGCAGCCGGACGTCAAGCGCGAGACGGAATATTACCTCTCCAGGATCGGTGGCATAAAGTCGATCGACGCCTTCTTCGCCGACGACAGGCTCTATAACTACGTGATGAAGGCGCATGGCCTGGAGGACATGGCCTATGCCAAGGCCTTCATGCGCAAGGTGCTGACCGAGGGCGTCGACGACAAGGACGCCTTCGCCAACAAGCTCTCCGACAGCCGCTACAAGGAGCTGGCGGAATCGCTGAACTTCGCCCGCCACGGCGAGCTCGCCACCACCTTCGACCGCGCCCAGAAGGGCGTCGCCGAGAAATATGCCCGCGAGACGCTGGAGGTCAGCGCCGGCGAGGACAATACGGGCGTGCGCCTGGCGCTCTATTTCGAGCGCATGGCCTCCTCCATCACCTCCGGCTATTCGATCATCGCCGACGACGCGCTGGCGCAGGTGGTGCGCACCGCCCTGCAGCTACCCGCCGAATTCGCCGCCACCGATGTCGACCGGCAGGCGGCCTACTATGAAAAGGCGCTCGATCTCGTCGATTTCAAGGACCCGTCCAAGGTCGGCAAGTTCCTCGAGCGCTTCACCTCGATGTGGGAGCTGGAAAATCCCTCGGGCAGCTACGATCCGCTGACGGTCTTCAGGTCGTCGAGCGTCACCGGCATTTCGACCGACCTTCTCCTTTCCATCAACAACCTGAAACTCGGAGGTCGCTGAGATGCAGACCGGGCTCTATGTATCGCTTTCGTCCCAGATCGCGCTCGACCGCCGCATGGCCACCCTTGCCGATAACGTCGCGAACTCGACCACGGTCGGTTTCCGCGCGACGGAGGTCAAGTTCAACCAGGTCGTCAGCGACCAGAAGAACGCCGACGTCGCCTTCGTCTCGCAGGGCGAGGAGTTCCTGTCGACCCGCAACGGCGGCCTGACGCAGACCAACGGCACGCTCGATTTCGCGATCCGCGGCGAAGCCTGGTTCCAGGTCGAGACGCCATCCGGCCCGACGCTCACCCGTGACGGCCGCTTCACGCTGACGGATGCCGGCGACCTCGTCACGCTGAACGGCTATCCGGTGCTCGATCCGGGCGGCGGCCCGATCCAGATCGACGCGAATGCCGGCCCCATCACGCTCAGCGCCGATGGCCAGCTCAACCAGAACGGCCGGCCGGTCGCCGCGCTCGGCATCTTCGAGGCCGATCTTTCCGGCGGCTTCGTGCGCGCCGGCAACAGCGGCATCATCACCACCATCCCGCCGCAGCCGGTGACCGACCGCGTCGATGCCGGCGTGGCGCAGGGCTATGTCGAGGAATCGAACGTCAACGCCATCGCCGAGATGACGCAGCTCATCCAGGTCACGCGCGCCTTCGAGAACATCGCCGCGCTGACGCGCAGCAGTGAGGATTCGATGAGCGAAGCGGTCCGCACCCTCGGCGGAAGCAAGTAAGCGATGACGGGCGCGGCGGAAGGACAGGGCGGAAAAGCGGCAGGCACGCCCGAGGGCGGGCGCATGATGAATGCGCTGGCGGGGCTCGTGCGGCGCTATTCCACGCCGGAATTCTCGGTCGCCCATGGCGGCCACGTGCAGACCATCGCGGCCGGCAACTACACGGTCGGCGGCCTGTCGCGCCATGTGCGCCTCGGCGAGTTCGTGGCGCACAAGAGCGCCACGGGCGTCCATCTCGGCGAGGTGGTGCGCGTCGAGCCGGATACGGTCGTCGTCTGCCCCATCGAGCCGGGCGAGCCGATCGGCATCCACGACACTGTCATCCGCAAGGGCGCCTTCCGCGTCGCGCCGACCGCCTCCTGGTGCGGCCGCACGATCAATGCGCTGGGCGAGCCCATCGACAGCCTCGGGCCGCTGGTGCAGGGCGACGTGCGCCGCTCGATCTCCAATTCCGCGCCGCCCTCGATGACGCGCAAGCGTGTCGAGAAGGGCTTCCATACGGGCGTGCGCGCCATCGACATCTTCGCGCCGCTCTGCCTCGGCCAGCGCCTCGGCATCTTCGCCGGCTCCGGCGTGGGCAAGTCGACGCTGCTGTCGATGCTGGCAAGGGCCGACGCTTTCGACAAGGTGGTGATCGCGCTGGTCGGCGAGCGCGGCCGCGAAGTGCGCGAGTTCATCGAGGACACGCTCGGCGACAATCTCGCCAAGTCCGTCGCGGTGGTCGCGACCAGCGACGAGAGCCCGATGCTGCGCAAGATGGCGCCGCTGACGGCGGTCACCATCGCCGAGCACTACCGCGACCAGGGCGACAACGTGCTGCTGATCATCGACAGCGTGACGCGCTTTGCCCATGCGATCCGCGAGGTGGCGACCGCCTCCGGCGAGCCGCCCATCGCGCGCGGCTATCCCGCCTCCGTCTTCACCGAGCTGCCGCGTCTTCTGGAGCGCGCCGGCCCCGGCGCGGAAGGCACCGGCACGATCACGGCGATCATCTCGATCCTCGTCGACGGCGACAACCACAACGACCCGATCGCCGACTCGACGCGCGGCATCCTCGACGGCCATATCGTGCTGGAGCGCAGCCTTGCCGAGGAGGGGCGCTATCCGCCGATCAACCCGCTCGCCTCCATCTCGCGTCTTGCCCGCAAGGCCTGGACGCCGGATCAGGAGAAGCTGGTCTCGCGGCTGAAGGCGCTGATCCACCGTTTCGAGGAAACGCGGGACCTCCGCCTCATCGGCGGCTATCGCCCCGGCGGCGATCCCGATCTCGACATGGCGATCAAGCAGGTGCCGATCATCTACGAGGTTCTGAAACAGACGCCGGGCGAAAGGCCCGCCGGCGACGCCTTCGCCGATCTCGCGATCGCGCTGAAGAATGCGGCCGGGCAGGGCGGCGCGCCGGCCATGCGAAGGGGATGACAGTGACCGATTTCGACGCGGACGAAACCATCCAGCCGCTGCGGCGGCCGGAACGGGCGCGGGGCTACAGCTTCGGCGACAAGCTGCTCATGGGCACCGGCGTGATGCTGGCGGCGGGCGCGGCCTTCTTCCCCTGGTACGTCTTTCTCAACCCGGAAAAGTTCTCGGTCCCGACCCTCTGGAAGGGTACGACGCGCAACCTGCCGGAAACGGCGGGCAAGCAGGTGGTGAGCGTTTCCCCCGCCGCCATGATCGATGACGACAAGGACCCGGCGCCCGCAAGCCTCGACCCGGTCGCGACGGCCACCACCTCCAGCCTCGGCGCGGAGAAGACGCTCGGCGCACCGGTGGAAACCGGCCTCGACCAGCCGCTACCGGTCAATTCCGGCTTCCGCCTGATGCATGTGGCGAACGGCCGGGCGCTCATCGAGGATGCCCGCGGCATGTATATCGTGCGCGTCGGCTCGATCCTGCCGGACAATAGCCGCCTCGCCACGCTGGAACAGCGCGACGGCGCCTGGGTCATCGTGACTTCGAACGGCGAAGTCATCAAGCGCAACTGAGCCGAAGGAAGGCCCTTCCGCAACCCTCCCCACAAGGGGGAGGGGCTTGGCGTGCTGCACCATTTTGCATTCGATTTCGAATGGTGCGCAAGCCTTCGACTGTCTTCCCCTTGTGGGAGATGCCGGCGGGCAGAGGGAGGGTTCCCTCCTTCGCGATATTTATTCTTTCACGAAATCAGGCGGTTGGCGGGAAACCGCCGCACAGCAAGTCTGACGCAAGATTGGCTCCGTAGGTTCGCCTCGAACAAGGATGGAGCTTGTCATGCAACCGATACAACTGTTTGAACTGGCAACGAAACAGGCCGAATGGCTCGCCGTCCGCCAGAGTGTGGTTGCAGGCAATATCGCCAACGCCAACACCCCCGGGTTCAAGGCGAAGGACGTGACTCCCTTCCAGTCGGTGCTCGAGACGACGGGCATCCGCATGGCGGCGACGCAGCCCGGCCACTTCACGGAAACCGAAATGGCCAGCCGCGTCATCGAGACCAGACCCACCGAAGAGATCGGCGTGCAGGAGTCCGGCAACACCGTCGGCCTTGCCGAGGAACTCATGAAAGAGGGCCAGGTCAAGCGTGAGTTCGATTTGAATGCCGGCCTCGTCAAGGCCTTTCATCGCATGATGCTGATGACAGTGAAAAGGTAAGAAATGGATCCGCTCGTCGCTTCCCTGAAAGTCGCAGCCTCGGGACTCGAGGCGCAGTCCACCCGTATCCGCATCGTTTCGGAGAACCTGGCCAACGCCCGTTCGACGGGCGACACGCCCGGCGCCGATCCCTTCCGCCGCAAGACCGTGACCTTCGCTTCCGAGCTCGACCGCGCGACCAACGCCTCGCTCGTGGAAGTCTCGCGTCTCGGCTTCGACGAGACCGACTTCTCCAGCGAATACGATCCGGGCAACCCGGCGGCCGACGAGAAGGGCTACGTCAAGATGCCGAATGTCAACGTCATCGTCGAGATGGCCGACATGCGTGAAGCCAACCGCTCGTACGAGGCGAACCTCCAGAGCATCAAGCAGTCGCGCGACCTGATCAGCGCGACGATCGACCTCCTGAGGGCCTCGCAATGATCGAAAGCGTAAAGAGCATCAATTCCCTTCTGTCGGGCAACGCCGCGACCGGCGTCGAGATGGGGGGAGCGAGCAACGTTTCCGCCGCGGCCGCGCAGGGAACGGGCACCCAGATGTCCTTCGCCCAGGTGATGGGCGATATGGCCACCGAGATGACGAACACGCTGAAGCTCGGCGAGACCAAGTCCTTTGAAGCCATCCAGGGCAAGGCCTCGACCCGCGAAGTGGTCGACGCCGTCATGAACGCCGAGCAGACGCTGCAGACCGCCATCGCCATCCGCGACAAGGTCGTCACCGCCTATCTCGAAGTCGCAAGAATGCAGATCTGAGGACCGGACATGAAAGCCCTTGCCATCGCCGCGACCGGCATGAACGCGCAGCAGACCAATCTCGAAGTGATCGCGAACAATATCGCGAACATCAACACGACCGGCTTCAAGCGCGCCCGCGCCGAGTTCTCCGACCTGCTCTACCAGACCGAGCGCGCCGCCGGGGTGCCGAACCGCGCCAACCAGGCGGTCGTGCCGGAAGGCGCGATCATCGGCCTCGGCGTGAAGACCGCCGCCGTGCGAAACCTGCACCTCCAGGGCGGGCTCGTCTCCACCGGCAACTCCTTCGACCTCGCGCTGATCGGCCGCGGCTGGTTCCAGATCGAGGCGCCGGACGGCTCCACGCTCTATACCCGTGCCGGTGCCTTCAACACCAATGCCGAAGGCCAGCTCGTCACCCTCGACGGCTATACGGTCGTGCCGGGCATCACGGTGCCGCAGGACGCGACGGAAGTGAACGTCACCAAGTCCGGCCAGGTCTTCGCGACCGTCGCCGGCCAGCAGCAGGATCTCGGCCAGATCACGCTGGCGAACTTCGTCAACGAAGCGGGCCTCGAGCCGCTCGGCGAGAACCTCTTCCGCGAGACCGCCGCATCGGGCGCCGCGACCGTGGGCGCGCCGGACGAAGCGGGCTTCGCCTATATCCAGCAGAACTACCTCGAAGCGTCCAACGTCGATCCGGTCAAGGAAATCACCGACCTGATCTCCGCCCAGCGCGCCTATGAAATGAACTCCAAGATCATCCAGGCAGCGGACGAAATGGCGGCGGTGGTCAGCAAGAACCTGAGATAGCAACCGGACATGCGGGGAACATGATGTTTCGCCTGATAGCAGCTCTTCGTACGGGAAAGACCCTTCCGGCCCTCCGGCGCGCGGCCCTTGCCGCGCCGGCGGTGCTGCTCGGACTTCTCGTCGCCGATGCGGCCCTTGCCGATACGCGCACGGCCGTCGTGCCCAAGCGCATCATCTACCCCGGCGAGGAGCTGGATGCAGGCCAGCTCGAAGAGGTCGAGGTCACCAATCCGAACATCGTCAACGGCTTTGCGGAAACCATCGCGGCCGTCAACGGGATGGTGACGAGGCGCACGCTGCTGCCCGGCCGGGTCATCCTCACCTCGGCGCTGCGCGAGCCCTTCGCGGTTTCCCGCGGCACCACCGTCCAGCTCGTCTTCGAAAGCCGTTCGATGGTGCTGCGCGCTGCCGGCACGCCGCTGCAGGATGCGGCCGTCGGCGAACTCATCCGGGTCCGCAACAAGGATTCTGGGGTCATCGTTTCCGGCACCGTCATGGCGGACGGAACCGTACATGTGGTGGCGAAATGATGCAGTCTTTCCTTTCCCGCACGGCCGTCTTCCTCGCCTGCTTCCTGCTTGCGACGGGACCGGCCCTGCCGGCCGCCCGCATCAAGGACGTCGCCTCGCTGCAGGCCGGCCGCGAGAACCAGCTCATCGGCTACGGCCTCGTCGTCGGCCTCCAGGGCACGGGCGACAGCATGCGCTCCTCGCCCTTCACCGAGCAGTCGGTCCGCGCCATGCTGCAGAACCTCGGCATCTCGATGGTCGGCACGCAGACGCGCGCCAAGAACATCGCGGCCGTGCTCGTCACCGCCAACCTTCCGCCCTTCGCCAGCCCCGGCAGCCGCATCGACGTCACCGTCGGTTCGCTGGGCGACGCCACCTCGCTGCGCGGCGGCACGCTGGTCATGACCTCGCTTTCCGGCGCGGACGGCCAGATCTACGCGGTCGCGCAGGGCTCGATCGTCGTCACCGGCATCAGCGCCAGCGGCGATGCCGCGAGCGTGCAGCAGGGCGTGACGACCGCCGGCCGCGTGCCGAACGGCGCCATCATCGAGCGCGAGCTTCCCTCGCGCTTCAAGGATGCGTCCGACCTCGTCCTCCAGCTGCGCAACCCCGACTTCTCGACCGCCGTCGGCATGGCGGACGCGATCAACCGCTATGCGGCCGCCCAGTACGGCTCGCCGATCGCCGAATCGCGCGATTCCCAGTCCGTCTACGTCTCCAAGCCGAAGATGGCGGACCTTGCCCGCCTGATGGCCGACATCGAGAACCTCGTCATCGAGACGGATGCGCCGGCGCGCGTCGTGATCAACGAGCGCACGGGCACGATCGTCATCGGCCAGGATGTGCGCATCTCGCCGGTCGCCGTCAGCTACGGTTCGCTGACCGTGCAGGTCAACGAGATGCCGCAGGTGGTCCAGCCCGAGCCCTTCTCCAAGGGCGTGACGGCGGTCCAGCCGAGCACGGACATCCTCGTCCAGCAGGAGGGCGGCAACGTCGCCATGCTCGACGGCTCCAGCCTGCGTTCGCTGGTCTCGGGCCTCAACAGCATCGGAGTGAAGCCGGATGGCATCATCTCCATCCTGCAGAGCATCAAGACAGCCGGTGCCCTCCAGGCGGAACTGGTGCTGCAATGAGAACAGGCATGACCCTTTCCACGATCGCCCGCAGGCTCGCGCTCCCCGCCGCAGGCTTCGTCATGATGGCCATTCCCGGCGCCTTCGCCGAGGACCGTCCCGTCATCACCACGACCAATGCCAGCGCCGACGAGATCCGCGAATTCTGCACCAATATCGCGGACGCGGCGCGCGACCAGCGCTATCTCCTCCAGAAGCAGGAACTGGAAAACCTGCAGCAGGATGTCGACGAGCGCATCAAGACGCTCGAAGCCCGCCGCGCCGAATACGAGGACTGGCTGAAGCGCCGCAACGATTTCCTGAAGACCGCCGAAGGCGGCCTCGTCGAGATCTACAAGAAGATGAAGCCGGACGCAGCCGCTGCCCAGCTTGCCGAGCTCGATCCGGAAATCGCCTCCGCCATCGTCATGAAGCTGGCGCCGCGCCAGTCGAGCACGATCCTCGGGGAAATGCCGGCCGACAAGGCCGCGGCCCTCACCCGTATCCTCACCGCGGCAAGCGACCCGAATACGTCAAAGGACCCGTCATGAAGAAGACCGCCTTCGCACTCTCCGTGGCGCTCGCCTTGTCGGGCTGCTCCAGCCAGGCGATCAACGAGATCGGCAAGGCCCCGGCGATGAGCCCCATCGGCAGCGGCCTCAACTATGCCGAGACGCCGCAGATGGCGGCCTATCCCAAGCAGCCGCGCACGGCGGTTTCCGGCTATTCGATCTGGAGCGACCAGCAGTCGGCGCTCTTCAAGGATTCCCGTGCCTTCAAGGTCGGCGACATCCTGACGGTCAATATCCGCGTCAACGACAAGGCGAGCTTCGACAACAAGACCGACCGCTCGCGCACCAACAAGAGCGGCATCAATTTCGGCCTCAGCGGCTCGACCGCCGACAGCAGCGTCGATGCCAAGGGCGACCTGGCCTTCGGGTCCTCGACCAGCACCAAGGGCGATGGCTCGACGGAGCGTTCGGAGAAGCTGAACCTGCTCGTCGCGGCGGTCGTCACCGGCGTCATCGAGAACGGCAACCTGCTCATCAGCGGCTCTCAGGAAGTGCGCGTCAACCATGAGCTGCGCATCCTCAACGTCGCCGGCATCGTGCGGCCGCAGGATGTCGATGCCAACAACATGATCGCCTACGAGCGCATCGCGGAAGCGCGCATCTCCTACGGCGGCCGCGGCCGCCTGACCGAAGTGCAGCAGCCGCCATGGGGCCAGCAGGCCATCGACCTGTTCTCGCCGATCTGACGATCTCGGCATCCTCGCAACACGGGAAGAAGACAATGGCGGACGAAGAAGAGGGCGGGAAGAAGAAGCCGTCGCTCGTCATCACCATCGCGGCCATCGCCGTCCTGACGCTGCTTGCCGCCGGCGGCGGCTGGTTCGTCGGCAACATGCTTGCCCCGCCCCCGGCCGAAAAGCCGGCCGAGGAGGCGAAAGCGGCTCCCGCCGGCGGCGAGCATGGCGGCGCGGGCGAGAAGGGGCAGGAGCTTGCCCATATCTCCACCGAGGCCAACGGCATCGTGCTGCTCGATCCGATCACCAGCAACCTTGCCTATCCGTCCGACAACCGCGTTCGCCTCGAGGTCGCGCTGATGTTCAAGGGCACGCCGGACGTCAAACTGGCCGAGGAAATCCACCAGGACATCATGGCCTATATGCGCACGGTCTCTCTCCAGCAGGTGCAGGGCCCGCGCGGCTTTCAATATCTCAGGGAAGACCTTGAGGAGCGGGTTGACCTCAGGTCGGAAGGGCGCGTAACCAACGTCATGTTCCGAACCTTTGTGATCGAATGATTCGAGCCCTTCTGACCTTCGTCGCCATGATGGCGATGACCGGTATGGCCTACGCCCAGCAGCAGCTGCAGCTGCCGGGTGGTCTTCTCAACGCACCCGTCGATGGCTCGGTCGCCGGCTGGATCATCCGCACCTTCGGGCTGCTGACGGTCCTTTCCGTCGCGCCCGGCATCCTGATCATGGTGACGAGCTTTCCGCGCTTCGTCATCGCCTTCTCCATCCTTCGCTCCGGCATGGGGCTCTCCACCACGCCGTCGAACATGATCCTCGTGTCGCTGGCGCTCTTCATGACCTTCTACGTCATGGCGCCGACCTTCGACCGGGCCTGGCAGAACGGCGTCCAGCCGCTGATGGCCAACCAGATCGACGAGACCGAGGCCACGAAGCGGATCGCCGAGCCCTTCCGTGAGTTCATGGTCGCCAATACCCGCGACAAGGATATCGAGCTCTTCATCTCGCTCGCCGAGGAGCGCGGGCACAAGGTCGTCGAGAACAATGTCGCGGACCTGCGCGTCGTCATCCCGGCCTTCATGATCTCGGAAATCCGCCGCGGCTTCGAGATCGGCTTCCTCGTCGTGCTGCCCTTCCTCGTCATCGACCTGATCGTCGCCACCATCACCATGGCCATGGGCATGATGATGCTGCCGCCGACCTCGATCTCGCTGCCCTTCAAGATATTGTTCTTCGTGCTCATCGACGGCTGGAACCTCCTCGTCGGCAGCCTCGTGCGCTCGTTCAACTGAACGCTGGCAGGGAAGACGCGTGTGCGCGTTTTTCCCGAAGCGGCGCGCGCTGAATATCTCTTTAACCATAGCGTTTTACCCCCCGTTCACCCTGTTTTCCGACCCGTCGGATGCGACCTTCCGATTTAAGAAGTTGGCAAGGATTGGCTGCGAGTTTTGGCTCAACACGACGGGTTTGGTATCCCTTCACACGCTGAAGAAACCGAGTTGGCATGATGCCGAACCGCCGTAACCGGTAAGTATCCAGTCCGGTATGTCCCCCATCAGTATTTCGTTCAAAGGGACAACTAGAATGTCGAGCATTCTCACCAACACCTCCGCAATGTCCGCCCTGCAGACCCTGCGTTCCATCAACAACAGCATGGAAACCACGCAGGACCGCATTTCCTCGGGCATGCGCGTCGGCGCAGCCAAGGACAATGCCGCCTACTGGTCCATCGCGACCACCATGCGTTCGGACAATGCCGCTCTTTCCGCCGTTCAGGACGCCCTCGGCCTCGGCGCCGCTAAGGTCGACACGGCCTATGCCGGCGTGAACGCCGCCATCGACGTCGTCAAGGAAATCAAGGCCAAGCTCGTCACCGCTACCGAACAGGGCGTCGACAAGGTCAAGGTCCAGGAAGAAATCAAGCAGCTTCAGGAGCAACTCAAGAGCATCGGCGCCGGCGCTTCGTTTAACGGCGAAAACTGGCTGGCCGGTGACCCGTCCGGTTCGACGGTCGTCACGGGCTTCGTTCGTGGTGGCGACGGCACCGTCAAGGTCACGACGGCTGAATATGAGGGTGAGGCGCTGTTCGGCGCCTACGACCCGACGGATGGCTCGGTCGATGACAGCGCCGGCATTCTGGCCAACGTCTTCGCCATTGAGCTGGACGGCACCGAAGACGATGGCGATATGGCCGCTCATCTGGACACGGTCGAATCCGCACTCAAGAGCATGCAGACCGTCGGTTCGACCCTCGGCTCGCTCTCCAAGCGCATCAGCCTCCAGGAAGACTTCGCCCAGAAGCTGTCCGACGCCATCGACAAGGGCGTAGGCCGCCTCGTCGACGCCGACATGAACGAGGAATCGACCCGCCTGAAGGCGCTGCAGACCCAGCAGCAGCTCGCCATCCAGTCGCTGTCGATCGCGAATTCCAACTCGCAGAATATCCTCTCGCTGTTCCGTTAATCAGCGGATGCAGGACGGCGCGGAGGCTGACCCGCGCCGCCTTGAAAAGGTCGCTCCCGGCAACGGGGGCGGCCTTTTTGCGTTTTTATTCCGCGGGAAAGAATTCCTTAACCTTATTGCGGTTTTCTTAGGCCATCGAAACGGTGGGTTAACCAAGAAACTTAACCGGTTGGCAGGCATGATGCTGACCACCGTTGCCCGGTGAAGCCGGAATGTCCCTTTCTCAGTCAGCCATTCAAGGGGCACCTTTAACATGACGAGCATTCTGACCAACGTTGCGGCAATGTCCGCTCTCCAGACGCTGCGCACCATCGGCAACGACATGGAAACCACGCAAGCTCATGTCTCCTCCGGCATGCGCGTCGGCGAAGCCAAGGACAACGCCGCTTACTGGTCCATCGCCACCACCATGCGCTCGGACAACAAGGCTCTCTCGGCCGTCCAGGACGCCCTCGGCCTCGGTGCCGCGAAGGTTGACACGGCCTATGCCGGCATGAACGCAGCCATCGACGTCGTCAAGGAAATCAAGGCCAAGGTCACCGCCGCCACCGAACAGGGCGTCGACAAGGCCAAGGTCCAGGAAGAAATCAAGCAGCTACAGGAGCAACTGACCTCCATTGCTTCTGGCGCCTCCTTCAATGGCCAGAACTGGCTGGTCTTTGACAGTGCTGCCGCCGCGACCGCCACGCCTCCCGAACCTGCTGACAAGACGATCGTTTCCGGCTTCATCCGGTCTGCCGATGGTACAGTCAAGGTCAACACCACGACCTATACGCTCCAGGATCTGCCCGATGCGACGGCTACTCCGGCAGAGATTTCGAACGTCCTCTTCTCGTCGATCGACGACACTGACTTTACGGCGAGCACTGGCGGCATTCTCGGGTCGGACGCAGATGCCCTGGGCGCCACGATCACGGGCTCCGGCATGGCTGGTAAGTTTGTTGTCGATATGGACATCACCGATTTCAACGACGAAGACATGGCTGACGCTCTCTCGGTTGTCGAAGCCGCCTTCCAGATGATGACCAAGGCTGCTTCGCAGCTTGGTTCGATCTCCATGCGCATCGGCCTGCAGGAAGATTTCGCAAACCGCCTGACCGATGCCATCGACAAGGGCATTGGCCGCCTGGTCGACGCCGACCTGAACGAAGAGTCCACCCGCCTCAAGGCCCTGCAGACCCAGCAGCAGCTCGGTATCCAGTCCCTGTCGATCGCCAATTCCTCGGCAGAAGGCATTCTCTCGCTCTTCCGTTAATCGCAAGCCGCAAGGCAGATATGGAAAGGCCCCGGTTTACCGGGGCCTTTTCGCATGTCAGAGCGGCGACTTGAGAAAGGCCGGCATCGCCGCCCCCGCTGCCCGCCGCTCCATGAAAAGCTGTGCCGTGTCCAGCGCCTCGCGGATCGTCACGTCCATGTCGAGATAGCGGTAGGTGCCGAGCCGCCCGACGAAGGTGACGCCTTCTTCCCGTTCCGCCAGCCGCACATAGCCGGCAAGCTGCGCCTTCTCCTTCACTAGGCGAACCGGATAGTAGGGAATGTCGCCGGGCTCGCAGGCCCGCGAAAACTCGCGGTAGCAGACCGAGCCGTCATGCTCCTCCCAGGGCGAGAAATGCTTGTGCTCGGTGATCCGCGTATAGGGCACGGAAAGATCGCCATAGTTCATCACCGCGCAGCCCTGGTAGTCGCCCTCATGGGTGAACCGCTCGAAATCGAGCGTCCGGTAGCCGAGCCGCCCGAGTTCGTTGTCGAAATAGCCGTCGAGCGGGCCGGAATGAAAGACGTGCGCAAAGCCTTCTCTTGCGTTCCGTTGGAACGCCGTTTCGAGCCTCACCATGATGTTGGGATGGTCGAGGATGCGTTCGACCATCGCGGTATAGCCGTGCTCCGGCATGCCCTGGTATTTGTGGAAGAAATAGTTGTCCTCGTAGTTGAAGCGAACCGGCAGGCGCTTCAGGATCGAGGCGGGCAGCTCGGCCGGGGCGCAGCCCCACTGCTTCTGCGTATAGCCCTTGAAGAAGGCCTCGTAGAGGTCGCGGCCGACGAAGCGGAGGGCCTGCTCCTCGAAGGTCTGCGGATCGGCGATGGTGCGGTCCGCCAGCGCGTCGATGAAGGCGCGGGCTTCGTCCGGCCGGAAACACTTGCCGAAGAACTGGTTGATGGTGTGGAGGTTGACGGGAAGCGAATAGACCTGCCCGCCGCTCGTCGTCTTCACGCGGTTCTTGTAGGGCAGGAAGGTCGCAAAGCCGTTCACATAGGCCCAGACCTCGGCATCGTCCGTATGGAAGATGTGCGGGCCGTAGACATGCACCATCACGCCTGTCGCCGCATCCCGCTCCGTGTGGCAGTTGCCGGCGACATGGGCGCGCGAATCGACGATCTCGACGCGCCAGCCCTCCTGCGCGAGCGCGCGCCCGATCACCGCGCCGGAAAGCCCGGCGCCGACGACGAGGATGCGCTTCCCTTCCTTCATGGGACGGCAGGCCAGAGGCGGGCGTCCGGGGCAAGCGGCGCGAAGTCGTCGAGGACGATGATCTCTTCCCGGTAGCGCGCGCGATAGGCCGCGTCGTCCTCGAATTCGATGCCGCGCGCTGCGAGCGCCGCGCCGATCTCGTAATAGACATCTAGATTGCGAAGATCCGGCACAGGCGTCTCGTCGCGCTCCGCCTCGCCCTGCATCTGCCAGAAGAGTTCTTCCAGCCGGCGGGCAAGGCCCGGCATGTCGCGCAGCGCACAGGTCTCGCGCTGCTGCGCGAGCGATTCGCGCACGGCGGCAAGGCGATCCGGGCTTTCCGCAAGGGCGATGGCCATGCGCACATAGTCGTCCGGTTCGCCGCAGACGAGCTCGGGAATGCCGGCCGCCGTCACGATGCTGGCGCAGAAGCGCGATGCGAAGCTCTTGCCGGCGATCGTCAGCACGGGAAGCCCCTGCGTGATGGCGTCGGCCGCCGTCGAATGGGCGCCGTAGGGGAAGGTATCGAGGAAAAGATCGGCAAGGCCGATCCGCGCAAGATGATCGGGGTTCTGTGCCTTGCCCGCGAAGATGAGACGCTCCTTCGCGACGCCCGCCTCCTCGGCCAGCCGGCGCAGACGCTCATTGGCGCTCTCGTCACCGGAAAGCAGCCAGAGCACGCTGCCGGGCGTCGCGGTCAGGATGGCCATCCAGCGGGCAAAGCAGGGCGCGGTGATCTTCTGCATGCCGTTGAAGCTGGCGAAGACGAAGGCGTCGTCGGGGAGGCCCGCCTCTGCGCGGGTTGGGCGCTCGCTGACGGCCCGCTTGCGGTCCACCGGCTGGTTGCAGGCGATGCGCAGCACCTTCTCCGTATAATAAAGCTCGTTTTCCGGCGGCACGATCACATCATCGGCGATCATGTACTGATGGTAGGGGCTCGCCATCGTGCCGGGATAGCCGCAGAAATTCACGATGACCGGGGCAGGGCGGTAGGCGAAGATTTTCGTGCGGGCATGCTTGGTATAGCCGTTGACGTCGATGAGCACGTCGATCCCGTCCGCGGCGATCTTTCGGGCGGCCTCGATGTCGCTGAGCGCGGCGATGTCGCGCCAGTGATCGACGGCCTGCCTGATGCGCGCCTGCGTTGGATCGATCGGCGCGGGGTCGCCGCAATAATAGGCGAAGATTTCGACGGACGCCTTGTCGTGCAGCTCGAGGACCTCGCTGAGCGCAAAGCCCACGGCATGCTGGCGCAGGTCCGAGGAGACGTAGCCGATCCGCAGGCGCTCGCCGGTGCCGGTCTTTTGCCTCGCCGCCTTGCGCTCGAAGGCGCTGAGATCGTCGGGCCGGCCGATGGTCTGGCGGCAATAGCGGTGGGCCTTGGCCATCTGGAACAGGGGATCGTCCGCATAGCAGGCGATCGACATGGCGGACATGGCATCCATGAAATGGCGCGGCGTGACATGCAGCGACGGCACGATGACGGGCCACTTGCACTGATGCATCCGCAGGGAGATCCAGTGCTGCGCGGCCTCCGTGCGGGACGGCTGCAGTTCCATGGCCTGCCAGAGCGCGGCTTCCGCCTCTTCAAGATGGCCGGCGCCTTCCAGGACGCGGCCGATATGCTGGAGGCTGAGCAGCCGGTTGCTGATCCGGTCGGGGTTCACCTCCGCCGTCGCATCGACGAAAGTACGCCACTGCTGCACGGCCTGGCCGGTGAGCCCGCAATCCTCCAGCGTCCGGCCCAGGTTGATATGCGCCTGCCCGAAAAGCGGCTCGATCCGGATCGCCGCCCGCAGCGCATGGAGCGTGGCGGCGACGTCGCCCGCCTTGGAAAGCGAGACGGCATAGTTGAAATAGGCAAGGTGCAGCAACGGGTTGGCGTCGTTGAAGGCGATCCATGTCTTGTAGAGCTCGATCGCAGCCGCCGTCTGTCCCGCGGCGGAAAGAACCTCGGCCGTCTGGAACAGTTCCGCCAGCGAAAGCTGCTGCGTGCGTGCCCGCAATAGAATCTGGAGGAGGGGGGCGTTCGGGTCCGGGACGGTGGAAAGGTTGGCAGTCATGGGCATCCTGCGATGAGGTCGTTGGCCGGCGTTGAGCAAGCTTTACCTGATGTTAAGGATGCAGACTTGTCTCGGGCTGGCCACCTCTCATGCCGGAGGGCGACCATGGGCTGTTAATCCTAAATTAAAGGTTGCGGCCTAAAAATCACAACCAGCCGCGATAGATGTGGCTTTTGGCGTAGGGATCGGACCTCGATGGCGGGCTCCGGCAGCATGATGCCCTTCCGATGCGCAGGCTCGTTCGAGCCATGTTCTCCCTAACATTATTCGCCCGGCAGGATTCCCCGCACGGCCGATGCAGGCACCGCACACGGCCGAGGCCGGGTGAAGCCGCGCGGCAATCGGCTCCTCTGGCGGTACGAGGTAGTACACTCATGTCGATTATTACCGCTTTAAGGCCCGACCAATTCAAGCTCGTGGGTGCAGATGTTCTGAAGACCCTGTCCAAAGAAGAGGTGGGCACGCTGACAGCGGCGCAGCTCAAGACGCTGGACGAAACGAAGCTCGCCGCTCTGGACAAGGACGGTGTCGCCGGCCTGTCGGCTTCCCAGTTCAAGGCCATTTCGACAACGGCCATCGCCGGTCTTACGCTCGATCAACGGACCGCTCTTACCGATCTCGGAAATCTCACCGGAGCTCAGGTCAACGCAATCTATAAAGCAAATGCTACGGCATTTGGTGGAGATCAGGTCGAAACCCTTACGAAGGCACAGATCAAGAGTCTCGATTCGGCCGCCATCACGGCCATGATGGCGGCTAAAAATGGTGGTGGTACGGCTGTGGGTGCGGCAGCTTTCAGCGACGAGACCGAAATCGCTTCGATCAGTGCCAAGGCCCTTCAGGGGCTGGGCGATACCGATATGAAGGCGCTGGTTGCAACCGGCAAGCTGACGGCCAAGCAGATCGCCTCTCTGAAGCCCGAGCAGATCGAGAAG
Organism: Shinella sp. R2-11; assembly: GCF_055330205.1. Lineage (NCBI taxonomy): Bacteria > Pseudomonadati > Pseudomonadota > Alphaproteobacteria > Hyphomicrobiales > Rhizobiaceae > Shinella > Shinella sp. R2-11. The sequence goes on from NZ_JBVAPC010000009.1 coordinate 166,075, forward strand.
CTTGGTTCGGCAGAGATCCAGGCGCTCGACAAGACGCAGCTCAAGGCGCTGACGGCTGCCCAGATCAAGAAAGTGGACATCTCGTTCCTGCTTGACACCGCTGCCGATCCTGCAAGCAGCATCAAGGACCTGACCGCCAAACAGGTCGCAGCCCTGAGCGGCACCCAGATCGCCGCTTTGTCGAAGGAGCAACTCAATGCTCTCGACGACACGCAGCTCAAGGCGATGACGGTCGCCCAGCTGAAGGATCTCAAGGTCGCCGACCTCACCGCCGAACAGATCAAGGCCTTCACGCCCAACCAGGCAGCGGCACTGGGCAAGGACACGGACAAGCTTGCGGCCCTCGCAACGACGCTGAATGCGGCTTTGGGGACGGCAGCTGACGCCGACGCGGAGAAGGCAATCATCGGTGGCCTGAGTGCCACCTTGCTCGGCGCGATCGACCAGGACAAATTTGCCGGCCTGGAGAATGAAACCCTTCAGGCGATCAGCCCCGCGGCAATGAAGGGCTTGAGCGCGGCACAGCTTGGGAAATTGACGGCGGCGCAGGTCGGTCAATTCGACGGGAAGCAGATCGCGGCGCTGAACAGCACGCAGATCGGCGCTCTCAGCGCAGATCAGGTTGCCAGCCTGTTCACCAGCACCAGCGAGTCGTACAAGTCCCTGACGTCCGCCCAGATGAAGGCGTTCACGGCGACAGTCGAGGCGCCGGCCACCGTCAGCCAGCTCGAATCCCTTGACGTGAAGCTGCTGTCCAAGGCGCAGATCAGCGCCCTGACGACCACGCAGGTCAAGGCGCTGAGCGCCACCCAGATCGGAGACATCGACGTCACCAAGCTTTCGGCCGCCCAGGTCGGAGCATTGACGGAAACCCAGATTGTTGCCTTGAAGGCGGACGAGCAGGTCGCCAAGCTTGATGCGAAGCAGGTCGCCGCGCTGACGGGCACGCAAACCGCGAAGTTCACCGATCCGCAGGCACAAGCCCTGACGGCCGATCAGATCAAGAACCTGTCGGCTTCCGCAGTTGGCGGTTTCAGCGCCAGCGCCCTCAAGGCGTTTGACGATGGTGAGCTTGCTGCAATCAGCGTCAAGGCTATTTCCGGCCTCAAGGCGAACCAGATCGGAACGCTGAGCTCGGACGAGCTCAAGGAGTTCACCGACAAGCAAGTGGTGAAGATGGCCAACAGCGTATTGGAGCAGGTTCTCACGGCCTATGCAGCTGCGAGCACTCCGCCGGACCCGGATCCGGAAAATCCGTGATCTGTACTTCAGGCATCCGAAATCCAGCGGCGCGACCTCGGTCGCGCCGTTTTTCGTTTGCGCCGGCTCCTGCAAGATCTGACCGTGAAAAATTCAGGCTTTCTCCATCATCCTTACCGCTTTCTTAACGCCATTAACCATTTGTTAACCATTGTCCATTAACCAGTCGTTAAGAACGACGGACCGGCGCCCAGGGCAAAAAGCGGCGCCGGATGCATGAAGCCCTCGGTCGTTACCGGTTCCCGCCTCACTCCGGCATGTCCCGACAATCTCCTTTTCAGGGCAAGTGCCAATGACCAGCATTTTGACCAACTCCGCCGCCATGGCGGCGCTGCAAACGCTCCGTTCCATCGATAACAGCCTCGAGACAACGCAGGCGCGTGTTTCCTCCGGCCTGCGGGTCGAGACCGCGGCCGACAACGCGGCCTACTGGTCGATCGCGACCACGATGCGCTCCGACAACCGCGCGATCTCCACCGTCGCCGATGCACTCGGTCTCGGTGCCGCCAAGGTCGACACGGCCTACACGTCGCTGGAGAACGTCATCGATGTGATGAGCGAAATCAAGGCCAAGCTCGTGGCCGCTCGTGAACCCGGCGTCGACAAGAACAAGATCAACGACGAGATCCTAGAACTGAAGAACCAGCTCGTTTCGGCTACCCAGTCGGCCTCCTTCTCTGGCGAGAATTGGCTCTACAATACTGGCACCGATGAACTCGGCGTGAAATCGGTCGTTGCTTCCTTCGTCCGCAGCGCCGGCGGCAATGTGAAGGTCGCCACCCTCGACTTCGATACGGCGAACTCGGTGCTGATCGACATCGAGGATCCCGAGCGCGGCTATCTGACCAAGGCGATCGATGTTGCCGATGTCATGGACGACCCGCCGGCCGGCGTCGGCCCGTACTCCCTGATCGACATGGATCTGATCGCAAATCCCGATCCCGATGCAACCGGCGTCATCCAGATCAATGGGAGCACGACCTACGAAGAACTCGATGGGATGATCAGCGTCACGGACTACATCATCAAGGACCTGACGAACGCCGCCTCGACGCTCGGCGCCATCACCAAGCGCATCGAGATGCAGGAGAGCTTCGTCGCCACGCTCGGCGACGTGATCGACAAGGGCATCGGCCGCCTGGTGGACGCCGACATGAACGAGGAATCGACCCGCCTCAAGGCGCTGCAGACCCAGCAGCAGCTCGGCATCCAGTCGCTCTCGATCGCCAATTCGAGCGCCGAGAACATCCTCCAGCTCTTCCGCCAGTAAGGGCTTCGGGGACCTCTCTCCGCCCGGCCGCAGGTCATCGGCCGAGGCGGGCGGTTGGGCCGCGCTATTTGCCCTGGCGCGGCCCAACACCTTCATCTTCATCCTCGCACAAGTTTGACCTTCTAGGTTCGGCGGCACGATCAGGAAGATTGTGCGCCTTCCGCCTCCCGGAAGGCGCTGTGTCCGGGGAGACAGGTCAGCGGTGTTGTCAGGTAAAAGCGTCTTTGCGAATGAACGTCGAAGCGGCCCGCGGCCTTGCCGCCGGGCCTTGTCTGCATTCATCCGGCACGCAACGGGGCCGGAGGGCGCGCGATGAGCGTTCATCTTGCCCGCTACCTCAAGGATTTCGGCGCGCCTCCGCGCATGAAGCCGCCGGCATTCCCCTCCGCGCGCTTTTCACCGGAAGTCGAAAGCGCCGAGGCGCAGGCCTTCACGATGGCGCCGGCCCTGCCGGCGGTCGATGTCGAGGCGGAGCGCGCGGAAGCCTTCGCCGAAGGGCGCGCGGCAGCGGAGACGGAGCTTCAGGCGAAGCACGAGGCGGACATGGCGGCGCTTAAGGAAGCGCATCGCGCCGAAATCGAGGCCCTGGCGATGCGCTACGAGCAGGACTATGCGGCGGCGCTCGCCGAGCGGTTCGCCACGCTGACGGGTGAGGTCGCCGACCTTGTCGCCGCGCAGGCGGCCCAGGTGCTGGCGCCCGTGATGAGCCAGGTGCTGACGAAGGGCGCGGTCTCCGATCTCGCCCGCCTCGTCGCCGAGGGCCTCAAGGAAGGCGAGGGCATGACGATCACGGTGAAGGGGTCGCTGGACCTCTTCGAGCAGTTGAAGTCGCATTTCGAGGAGCCCGCGCCGGTCTTCCGGCATGTCGAGATGCAGGATGTCGATCTGACGGTGGAATTCGGCGACGCCGTCCTGGTAACGCGGATGGCGGCCTGGGCTGACACCGTGCGCAAGGTGCTTGCATGAGCGAAGGCGAAAATCACCACCACGGCAAGAACGAGATCATCATCATCAAGCGCCATGGCGATCACGACGGCGACCACCATGCGGCCGCCTGGAAGATCGCCTATGCCGACTTCATGACGGCGATGATGGCCTTCTTCCTCGTGATGTGGCTCGTCAATGCCGCGAACGAGGAAACGAAGGCCTCGGTCGCTTCCTATTTCAACCCGATCAAGCTGACCGACGACAAGCCGGCGGAAAAATCCGTCAAGAAGCCCGCCAACAGTGCGGAAGGCGAGGCGACGCAGGACAAGTCGAAGGAAGAGGGCCAGCAGCAGGCGAGCGGCAACGGCGCTGAGAAGGGCCGCGACGAGAACACGACCGCCGGCGAGGAAACGAAATATTCCGAGGCCGATTTCTTCAGCAATCCCTATTCCGTCCTCTCCGAGATCGCGCAGGAAGTCGGCCAGCAGGCCAATGTCAGCGCCAAGGGCGAGGGGGGCGCGGCCAATTCCGGCCCCGCCACGGGCGCCGACGGCGGCGAAGCCTACCGCGACCCGTTCGATCCCGATTTCTGGACGCAGCAGGTCGAGATCTCGCAGGCGACGAGCGCCGGCAGCGAGAGCAAGGCCAAGGATGCCAAAGCCAAGGATATCAAGGAAGGCCAGCAGCAGATGGCCGCGGTGGACACCGACCGCACGGTAGAGGAAGCCCTTGCCAAGGCCGATGCCGACGAGGCGAAGACCGAGGCCGGGAAGGCTGCCGCCGAAGAGATGCAGGCCAAGGCCGACGCCGAGAAGGTCGAGGACCAGAAGAAGGCGGACGAGCTGAAGCAGCAGATTTCCAGAGAGATCGGCACGCTGGGCAAGCTTGCCGAAGGTCTCAGCGTCACCCCTTCAGAAGGCGGCCTTCTCGTCAGCCTGACCGACCAGCTCGATACGCCCATGTTCAATATCGGCTCGGCCGTTCCGCGGCAGGAGATGGTGCTGGCCATGGAGAAGATCGGCAAGATCCTCGAAGGCCGGGCCGGCGTGGTCGCCATTCGCGGCCATACAGACGGCCGTCCCTTTGCCGGCGGCAAGAACGACAACTGGCGCCTTTCGATGGACCGCGCGCAGAGCGCCTATTACATGCTGGTGCGCGGCGGGCTGGAGGAAAAGCGCGTGAGCCAGGTTTCCGGCTTCGCCGACCGCCGCCTCAAGGTGCCGGACGATCCGATGGCGGACGCCAACCGCCGCATCGAGATCCTCATCCAGGCCGAGGGTGGCTGATACGATGGGCTTCCTCCGGCGCATTCTTCTGACGGGAACGGTGTTCGGTGCGGCGCTCGCCGCGGCCGCGCCCATGCGCGCCGACAGTCCGGACGATCTTGCGCCCTACAAGATGATCCGCTCGCTGCAATATGTGCAGGATACGGTGGTGCTCGGCGACCATTCCGCCATGGAGATGCAGCGCTTCCTGCTCGGCACCATCGACGAGCGGCTCCGCACGGCCGATTCCGCGATCTTCGACGATCCGCGCAATGTCGATGCCGCGCTCGTCTATGCCATGAGCGGCGGCAATCCCGACACGCTGGAGCTGCTGATCCGCAAGGACATTGCCGGCCACTTCGATTCCCGCCTGACGGATGCGCTGCGCAGCTATCTCGGCGGCCGGGGCAGCCAGAGCGTCAAGTCCCTCGCGGACATCTTCCCGGAATACAAGCGCTCGCGGGTCGGGCCCTATCTGGCGCTCGTCTCGGCCAATTCCGTCATCCGCAAGGACCCGAAGCTGGCGCTCAGCTATTTCGACTGGGCACGCCTCGTCGCGCCCGGCACGATCGTCGAGGAGGCGGCGCTGCGCCGCTCCATCTACATCGCCAGCGAAGCCGGCTGGACCGACAAGAGCATGGCCTATGCCAACCGCTATGCCCGCCGCTTCCTGCGCTCGCCCTATGCGAGCCAGTTCGCCGACCTCTTCGTGAAGCTCGCCGTCGATCATTTCGACGCGCTCAGGCAGGAGGACATTCTCGAGGTCCTGTCCTTCATGGACGTGCCCCGCCAGCGCGAGGTCTATCTGCGCATGGCGCGGCTGGCGGCGATCTCCGGCAAGAACAGGCTGGCCTCGCTTGCCGCCGAGCGCGCCCAGGCCCTGACGGGCGACGGCGAGAGCGTTCCGAAGGTGCTGGCGGATCTCTATTCGGGCCTCGCCTCTGTACCGTCGGGCGATGTCGCCTCGGCGATGGAATCCATCGTGGCGATCCCGGACGACAAGCTCTCGGCCAAGGATCAGGCGCTGAAGGCCGCCGCCAGGGCGGTCGCCGAAGAGGTGCTGCGCCTGCCGGAGGGCAAGAGCGCCCAGACGGTCGCGAAGGAGGACGGCGTGCCCGCCGAGGCCGACGGCGCCTCCTACGAGGGGCTGAGCGAGGCGGAAGCGGCGGACCGGTCGATGGACCCGCAGGCGGGCGGCGAGGAAAAGCCGGTCGCGGCGGCAAGGCCGGAAAAGGAAACGACGGGGCAGCAGGAAAAGGCGGGCATCGACCCGGCATTCGACGATTTCGTGTCGACCGGCCGGTCCAAGCTCGACGAGATCGACGCGCTCTTGAAGGGAGAAGGCAGTTGAGCACCATTGCAAGCGGGGTTTTGGGCATCGCGCAGGGCCAGGCGCCGGCCAAGGGCAAGGCCGCCGGTTCCTCCGAGAACGGTGATTTCGAAAAGACGATCGCCAGCCTCAATGCCAAGGACGGCGAGAGCGGCCACAAGGGCGGCCGCACCTCGATCTCCGGCCATGGCGGGAAGGAAGGCGAGGAGATGAAAGGCACGCGGACACATGCCGCGCATGGCGACATCTCCGCGCTCGCCGATGCGTTTCAGAAGGCGGGCGCCAAGGCCGGCAAGGCCGGCGACGAAAAGGCTTCGCACGCCGAGGGCGCCGTTCGCACCGGCAGGAGAGGCCATGCCGAGACGGCCGAGGGCGTCGATGCCGACGTGGAGAAGACCGCCGTGACCGTCGCCGAAAGCGGCGGGGAGGCGGGAGCCGCGAAGACGGACGTCGGCAATCTCCTCGAACTCCTGAACGCGGCGAACACCGCTTCCCACACGGTCGCGGGCCACGGTGCGGCGAAGGCCGCCGCCACGGATGGCAGCAAGGCGCAGGCCGGCGGCAAGGTCGCGGGCAAGGCGGACCTCGTGTCCGACCGGTCGGGCACGGCTGCGGAGGTCGCCGAGCTTAGCACGGCCGAGGGCGGCGAGGTGCCGCAATCGGATACGGACAAGCTCTTCCGCCTGATCCGCGCCGACGGCAAGGGCCGCGGCCTCGACATGAGCCTTTCGGGCGCCGGCGATCGCGCGACCTTCAAGGATGCCGATATCAATGCCGCGCGGGGCGAGACGGTGACGGTGGTCGATGCGCGCCGCTATATCGGCCTCGCGCAGACCGGCAATGCCGCCGCCGTGACGGGCGCGATCACGCAGGACCCCGAATGGGCGGCCTCGCTGAGCGCAACCGGCGGTCTTGCACCCTCGGAAGCGGCGGCGACCGGCAAGGTCGTCAACACGCTGAAGATCCAGATGCACCCGATCGAGCTCGGCCTCGTGACGGCCACGCTGCGCCTCCATGGCGAGGAGCTCGTCGTCTCGCTGCAGGTGGAGACGGGCGAGGCCTATCGCCAGCTCCTCGACGACAAGGACACGATCGTGCGGGCGCTGCGCGGCCAGGGCTTCGCCGTCGATCAGATCAGCGTCCAGCTCGCGCCAGCGGACCGCGGCGCCGGCACGCAGCAGGGCGACAGCCAGGGCCAGCAGCAGCAATTCTCCAGCCAGCCGCAGGCCCGCGAAGGCGGCGGCGGACGTGAGCACGGCGGCGAGCGCGCAGGCCCGTTCGGACAGGAAGGAACGTCTCATGAGGGCAACATCGCGGAAGCCGCTTCTGGCCTTGCTGGCGGGCAGTCTGTGCGCTCTGGCGGCGTCTATCTCTGACGCCGCCGCGTCGACGGGCTCCTGCGAGCGGGAAATCCTCGCCGCCGCCGCCAAGTACGACATCCCGGCCGGCATCCTCTATTCCGTCGGTCTCACGGAGACCGGACGGAAGGGATCGCTGCAACCCTTCGCTCTCAACATCGAGGGCAAGGCCTATTTCGGCGCGAGCCGCGAAGAGGCGCTGCGCACGTTCGAGGCGGCGCGCGCGCGCGGCGCCAGGCTGATCGACCTCGGCTGCATGCAGATCAACCACCACTTCCACGGCGAGCATTTCGCCTCGGCGGCGGAAATGTTTGACCCGCACAAGAACGTGGAATATGCAGCCGCTTTCCTCGCGCGTCTGCATGCCCGGCACGAGACCTGGACCATGGCCGTCGCGCGCTACCATGCCGGCCCGAACAACGACCCCGCGCAGAAGCGCTATGTCTGCCGGGTGATCGCTAACCTGGTCGCGACCGGCTATGGAAGCTGGACGCCGAACGCGAAAGCGTTCTGCCAATAATTCAATCAAAGATAGAAAATTCAGCCTGTGCCACAATGTGGCAGGAATGCGCCCTGTTTTAGAACGGCAAGGCCGACCGTTAACCTTTGTTAACTTTTCCACGAAAAATTTGTGCCGCCTCCCGGATGGAGCCACTAGATGTAGATCAAATCGGCACGCAATCCTTAATCAACTGTTAAAATCTGCCAATTAGTTCCTCTAGTTGCCGGTGATTCGCCCGATTCGTACCACTGCCTGAACGAGGCACCACACTGATTCGGAGGCGGACGAATGATCGTAGTGGTTGATGAGCGCGAGCTCGTTAAAGACGGCTATACTTCTCTTTTCGGGCGCGAGGGCGTGCCCTCGACGGGGTTCGATCCCCGTGAATTCGGCGAGTGGGTGAACACCGCCGCCGATTCGGACATCGACGCGGTCGAAGCGTTCCTGATCGGCCAGGGCCAGCTCTCCATGGAGCTGCCGCGCGCGATTCGTGATCGCTCCCAAGCGCCGGTCATCGCGGTCAGCGATACGCCCTCGCTCGAAACCACGCTCGCCTTCTTCGACAGCGGCGTCGACGACGTGGTGCGCAAGCCGGTTCACCCCCGGGAAATCCTGGCCCGTGCGGCGGCCATCCGGCGTCGCCTCAAGGCGCTTGCCAACCATACCGACATCGGCCCGATCCGCGTCTTCTCGGACGGCCGCGACCCGGAAATCTCCGGCGATGTGTTTCCCCTGCCGCGCCGAGAGCGCCGCATCCTGGAATATTTGGTCGCCAACCGCGGCCGCCGGCTTTCCAAGACCCAGATCTTCAACGCGATCTACGGGATCTTCGACGAGGACGTCGAGGAGAACGTCGTCGAAAGCCATATCAGCAAGCTGCGCAAGAAGCTGCGCAAGAAGCTCGGTTTCGATCCGATCGATTCCAAGCGCTTCCTTGGCTACTGCATCGACTGGCAGAGCTGAAACGAGCCGCCGGCTGATGGGGAAGGCGGACCCCGGCAGCCAGCTTCACGCAAGGCCCGTCCCATAGGGTCGCGGTGACGAGATGAACGGGGAAACCACATGAGCCTCTACGGTACGATGAGAACGGGTGTTTCCGGCATGAACGCGCAGGCCAATCGCCTGAGCACGGTTGCCGACAACATCGCCAACGCGAACACGACGGGCTACAAGAAAGCCTCGACCCAGTTCTCCTCGCTGATCCTGCCCACCACCGGCGGCGCCTACAATTCAGGCGGCGTGACCACGGACGTGCGCTATTCAATCTCCGCGCAGGGCACCTTCACCTACACGACCTCGGCGACGGACCTTGCCATCAACGGCAAGGGCTTCTTCATCGTCACCGGTTCGGACGGCGTGGAATACCTGACGCGCGCCGGCGCCTTCACCGTCATGAACGACGGCACGCTGCGCAATTCGGCCGGCTTCACCCTGATGGGCTACGAATATTCCTCGACCGAGGACCCGACCATCGTCATCAACGGCTTTGCCGGTCTTACCGAGATCAATCTCGCTTCGGGCGATCTCAGCGTGAAGGCGTCGGAAAGCGGCTATCTCAACGTGAACCTCCCGGCGAACGAAGAGGACGGCTATTCCAAGGCTACCTCGCTCGTCGCCTATGACAGCCTCGGCAACACCCGCAAGCTCGACTTCACCTACACGAAGGTGGGCGTGACGGCGGGCCCGCCGCCGACGACGCAGTGGGACCTGCGGGTCAGCTACACCGATCCGGAAACCGGTACCGAAACGGAACTTCTCGCGCCGACGACGCTGACCTTCGGCTCGGACGGCAAGCTCCAGACGCCGGAAAGCATCACCACGGACGCCATGACCATCGGCGGCGCGGAACTCAACGCCCTCGAGATCTCCATCGGCGGCAACGCCAAGGGCACGACGCAGCTTGCTGCTGCCTTCGCCGCCAGCGGCGATATCGACGGCATCGGCCCGAGCGGCGTTTCCGGCTACGAGATCAGCGACGACGGCATCGTCTACCTCAAGTACGAGAACGGCGACATGGCGCCGAAGTACCGCATCGCCATGGCGAACGTGCAGAGCCCGGACAACCTCAAGCCGCTTCCCGGCAACGTCTACTCGCAGAGCAGCGATTCGGGCGTCATCGTCATGGGCTATGCCGGCAATGGCGGCTTCGGCACCATCCTCTCCGGCGCGCTGGAAGATTCCAACGTCGATATCGGCGAAGAGCTGACGGCCATGATCGAGTCGCAGCGAAACTATACGGCGAACTCCAAGGTCTTCCAGACCGGTTCGGAACTGATGGAAGTCCTCGTCAACCTCAAGAGATAAGCCGGACCCGCCCGCACGCGTTCGAGAATTAGGTAGATCCGATGTCGCTTTCAGCAGCAATGAAGACTGCTCAGTCCAGTTTTTCCAACGTAGGCCTGCAATCGGCCGTCGTTTCGAAGAACATTGCCAATGCAAGCAACCCGGCCTACGCGCGCCGTGCGGCGGTTCTCGCCACGGCCGCCTCGGGCGCGACGGTGGTCGAGACCCAGCGTGCCCAGAACGAGGCGCTGCTCAAGCAGAACCTCCTCAGCATCTCCAAGAGCGCCGGGCAGGATACGCTGCTCGCCGGTCTCACGCAGATGAAGACGATGCTCGGCGGCGAGGGCTACGAACTCGCCCCGTCCACCTATCTCGCGAAGCTGCGCGACAATCTCCAGGCCTTCGCCGACAAGCCGAACGAGGTTTCGCTCGCCGAGACCGTGGTGGCCGACGCGACCGACGTCGCCAATTCGCTGAACAGCACCTCCGCCGCGCTCCAGAAGCTGCGCGCCGAGGCGGATGCGGATATCGATACGGCGGTGACGGAGCTCAACCGGCTCCTCAAGGAATTCAAGACCTATAACGACAAGGTCAAGCAGAGCACGGCCGCGGGCACGCAGGACAACGACGCGCTCGACCAGCGCGACAAGCTCCTGACCCAGATCTCCGAGATCGTCGGCGTCACCACCGTTACCCGCACCAACAACGACCTTGCGCTCTATACCAGCGACGGCACGGTGCTGTTCGAGACGGTGCCGCGCACCGTGAGCTTCGAGGCGACGACCACCTATACGGCGGCCGTCGACGGCAACCAGATCCTGATCGACGGCGTGCCCGTCCAGGCCGGGGCCGGCGGCAACACCAGCGCGCAGGGTTCGCTCGCCGCGCTCCTCCAGCTTCGCGACCACGCCGCCCCGACCTTCCAGAAGCAGCTCGACGAGATGTCGCGCACGCTCGTTTCCATGTTCTCCGAGAATGTCGAGACGCCGCCCGGTTCCGGCACCTTCGTGGCGACGGACGGCCTCTTCACCTGGAGCGGCGTGCCGACGGTCAATTCGCCGGGTCTTGCCGGCGTCATCAAGGTCAATCCGGCGGTGATCACCAGCCAGGGCGGCAATGCGATGCTGCTCAGGGACGGCATCAACGAGACGTTCAACGTCGACAACAATGCCAGCTTCTCGGAGCTCCTGAACGGCTATGCGGCGGCTTTCGAGACGACGCAGACCTTCGATCCGGACGCGGCGATCGACACGACGGGCACGATCCTCGCCTTCTCGACCGGCTCGGTCGGCTGGCTGGAGCAGATCCGCAGCGCCGCGACCACGGCGAGCGACGATAAGAACGCGCTGCTCGGCCGCACCCAGGACGCGCTGCAGAACGTGACGGCGGTCAGCCTCGACGAGGAACTGGCGCTGCTCCTCGATCTGGAGCAGTCCTACAAGGCGTCGGCGAAACTGGTTTCGGCGGTGGATGAGATGATCACCGCGCTCCTCCAGGCGGCGGGCTAGTCATGAAGGCTTCTTTCGTTTCCAACCTGTCCCTTCAGAACACCATGCGGCTCACGGTCGCAAAGGCTCAGAAGGAGATGCAGCAGCTTCAGGAAGAGACGGTCACCGGCCGCCACGCTGATGTCGGCACGGCGCTCGGTGCCAAGACGGCGCGCACGCTCAACCTGCACCGCGATCTCCAGCGCATGGAATCGCTGAAGAGCACCAACGCGCTCACCACCCAGCGGTTAGCCGCCTCGCAGGAAGCCCTCGGCCAGATGTCGTCCGCGGCGAACGACGCGATGGAGGTGCTGATCGCGCTTTCCGGCATCACCTCGGCCGACCAGCTCGATCTCGCCAAGCAGAATATCGGCAATGCGCTGTCGACCTTTACGGCCGCCGCCAACACCTCCTTCAGCGGCGAATATCTCTTCGCCGGCATCAATTCGGACGTGATTCCGTTCAACGACTATCTACAGGAAACGCCGCCTTCGGCTGCCAAGACGACGTTCGACAACGCCTTCTTCGCCCATTTCGGCTTCACCCAGACCGACCCAGCCGTCGCCAACATCACGCCGGCCGACATGCAGGCCTTCATCGGCGATCTCGAAACCAGTTTCATGGGGTCGGATTGGGAAGCGGACTGGTCGAACGCCTCGGACGAGAACATGCAGAGCCGCATCAGCGCGGCCGAGACCGTCCAGAGCTCGACCAACACCAATGTGACCGGCATGCGCTACATGGCGCTCGGCCTGGTGCTCGGCCAGGAGCTCCTGTCGCTCGGCATCTCGGAGCAGACCCGCAAGGCGGTCAGCGATTCGGCGATCGACTATATGGGCAAGGCGATTTCCGGCATCGACGGCGAGCGCTCCAAGCTCGGCATCTCCGAATCCCGCGTCAAGCAGGCCAATACCTCGCTGGACGCCCAGATCACCATCCTGAACACCAGCATCAAGGACATGGAGGGTATCGATACCTACGAGGCCGCGACGCGCGTGACCACGCTCGAGTCGCAGCTTTCGCTCGCCTACACGCTGACGTCGAGGATCCAGAATCTCAGTCTGCTGAACTACCTCTGATGAACCAGAGGGTACGGACACACATGAAGGATGTCTGAATGTACCAGTTTTCCTATGCCGAGATCATGGAGGAGGGCGTTGCCGTCTCGAAGGATCGGGAACGGCAGGTCCTCGAAAGGTCCATCGCGCTGTTGCAGGCCGCGGTGGCTGCCGGGGGCAGTTACGGCAAGGAGGCGGTGGAAGCCGTCTATTACACCCGTCGGGTCTGGATCCGCTTCATCGAGGATCTCGGCAATCCCGAAAACCAGCTCGAGGATGAGATCAGGGCCAATCTCATCTCGATCGCCATCTGGATTCTCAAGGAGATCGAAAGGATACGCAAACGCGAATCCACGAACTTCCAGGGCATCATCGACATTACCACCATCATCAAGGATGGCATCAAATGAAAAGTACGCTGCGTATATCGCTGAAATCCGGTGAGCGCATTTTCGTCAACGGCGCAGTCCTGAGGGTCGACCGCAAGGTCGCCGTCGAATTCCTCAACGACGTGACCTTCCTTCTGGAAAACCACGTCCTGCAGCCGGAACAGGCCACGACGCCGCTCCGCCAGCTCTATTTCATCGCGCAGATGGCGCTGATCAACCCGGAAGGCGCCGAGCAGTCGATCGCCATGTTCCGCAAGTCGGTCATCATGCTGCTTTCCTGCTTCAAGAACGAGGAAGTGCTGGCCGAGCTGAAGCGCGTCGACGCCCTCGTCACGCAGGGCCGCGCCTTCGAGGCCCTGAAGGCCATCCGCGCCCTTTACCCGATCGAGGATCGCATTCTCAACAACCACGAGATGGCTCCGGCCACCATCGAACAGATCCGCAGGGAGATTGCACCATGGTAGACGCTGTCGGTTCCTCGACCTCCGGCTATATCCCGAGCGTCACCGGCGCGGAATCGGGCAGCGACACCAAGACCGCGACGCTGAACTACGAGAGCTTCCTCAAGCTCCTCGTGGCGCAGATGAAGAACCAGGATCCGACCGAGCCGATGGACGCCACCCAGCAGATGGCGCAGCTTGCGACCTTCTCGCAGGTCGAGCAGACCATCAAGACGAACAAGAACCTGGAAAGCCTGCTCCAGCGCACCTCGCTGCAGGAGGCGAACTCCGTCATCGGCCGCACGGTCACCAGCGACGACGGCAAGGTTTCTGGCGTCGTCAAGGAAGTCACGCTATATAACGACGGTATCGTAGCAACGCTTGAGTCGGGTGAGAAGATCATCGTCGGCCCCGGCGTAACCGTGAAGTGACCCTATCCCGTGAATGAGGCAGACGCCCTCGACATAGCGCAGGCAGCCATCTGGACTGTCATCGTGTCCTCCGGACCGGCCGTGCTCGCGGCCATGGTCGTGGGCGTCGTCATCGCCTTCATCCAGGCGCTGACGCAGGTGCAGGAAATGACCCTCACCTTCGTCCCGAAGATCCTGGCGATCTTCGTGACCATCGCCATTTCCGCGCCCTTCATCGGCGCCCAGATCTCCATCTTCACCGACCTCGTCTTCTCGCGAATACAAAGCGGGTTCTGAACCCACCCTCGCGCAAGCTTCGCCCTCTATGTCGTCATGTGAAATGGGCGACGCGTGTGGTGCGTCGCGGCCTCTCATGACGAGACGGGACGCATTCAGATGGCGCAAGTACCGGCAATCAACCTTCCGAAGGTAAGCCCCAGCGGCCGCGATATCGCATTCGCCGTGGGCATCCTGACGATCCTGTCGATCCTCTTCCTGCCGATCCCGGCCTTCATGATCGACATCGGCCTTGCCTTCTCGATCGCCTTTTCCGTGCTCATCCTCATGGTGGCGCTGTGGATCCAGCGACCGCTCGATTTCTCGTCCTTCCCAACGGTCCTCTTGATCGCGACCATGGTGCGCCTTGCGCTCAACATCGCGACCACCCGCGTCATCCTTTCCCACGGCAACGAGGGACACGATGCGGCCGGCGGCGTGATCGCGGGCTTTGCCAGCCTCGTCATGTCCGGCGACTTCGTCATCGGTATCATCGTCTTCATGATCCTGATCGTGGTGAACTTCATCGTCATCACCAAGGGCGCGACGCGTATCGCCGAAGTCGGCGCGCGTTTCACCCTCGATGCCATCCCCGGCAAGCAGATGTCGATCGACGCCGACCTTTCCGCCGGCCTCATCGACGAGAAGCAGGCGCAGCTCCGCCGCCGCGAGCTGGAGGAGGAAAGCTCCTTCTTCGGCTCGATGGACGGTGCCTCGAAATTCGTGCGCGGCGATGCCATCGCGGGCCTTCTCATCACCGCCATCAACGTCTTCGGCGGCATCGTCATCGGCTATTTCCGGCACGGCATGGAGCTCGGCGAAGCCGCCGACGTCTTCGTGAAGCTGTCGGTCGGCGACGGTCTCGTCTCGCAGATCCCCGCCCTCATCGTCTCGCTCGCCGCCGGCCTCATCGTCTCGCGCGGCGGCACGGCAGGCTCCACCGACCAGGCGGTCATCAACCAGCTCTCCGGCTATCCGCGCGCGCTCTTCGTCGCCTCCGGCCTTATGACGCTGCTCGCGGTCATGCCGGGCCTGCCCTTCTTCCCCTTCATGGTCCTCGGCGGCGTCATGGCCTTCGGCGCCTGGATCATCCCGCGCCGTATCGAGGAGGAGAGCCGTCTCAAGCGCGAAGCGGAGGCCCAGCAGGTCCAGGCGACGCGCGAGCAGGAGAAGGATTCGGTCAAGTCGGTGCTGAAGACCGCCGAGATCGAGCTGCTGCTCGGCAAGCAGGTCTCCACGCGCCTTCTCGGCGCGCATCAGGAGCTGGCCTTCCGCGTCGGCAAGATGCGCAAGAAGTTCGCCGCGCAATACGGCTTCGTGGTGCCGGAGATCAAGGTGTCCGACGACATCACCATCCCGGACAAGTCCTACCAGATCCGCATCCACGGCACGACGATCGCCTCCAACATCGTGCGCGTCGGCGAAGTGCTGGTCGTCACCGGCGGCGGGCGCAAGCCGAGCGTGCCGGGCGACGACATCCGCGAGCCCGCCTTCGGCATGCCGGCCGTCTCGATCCTCGAGACCTTCGCCGACGACCTGCGCCGCGAGGGCTTCCACCCGATCGACAACGTCTCGGTGGTGCTGACGCACCTTTCCGAGGTCATCCGCAACAATCTGCCGCAGCTTCTCTCCTACAAGGACGTGAAGATCCTGATCGAGCGCCTCGATCCGGAATACCGCAAGCTCGCCGACGAGATCTGCTCCTCGCACATGTCCTATTCGGGCTTACAGGCGGTGCTGAAGCTGCTGCTCGCCGAGCGCGTCTCCATCCGCAACCTGCATCTCATCCTCGAAGCGGTCGCCGAGCTCGCCCCGCATGTGCGCAAGACAGAGCAGATCGTCGAGCATGTTCGCATCCGCATGGCCCAGCAGATCTGCGGCGACCTCACCGACAACGGCGTGCTGCCGGTGCTGCGCCTCGGCAACAAATGGGACATGGTCTTCCACCAGGCGCTCAAGCGCGATTCGAAGGGCGAGATCGTCGAGTTCGACATCGATCCGCGCCAGCTCGAGGAGTTTTCCGAGCAGGCGACCCGGGTTATCCGCGAGTTTCTCGACCGCGGCACGCCCTTCGTACTGGTCACGTCGCCCGAATCCCGCTCTTATGTGCGCATGATCATCGAGCGCCTCTTCGCCACATTGCCGGTTCTCTCGCATGTCGAGCTTGCCAAGGGCATCGAGATCAAGATTCTCGGCTCCATTTCATGATCTCGGACCCGCAGGGCACGGTGCTGGCGCTGTTCGCCGCGTTCTGCCGTGTCGGCGGGTGCTTCATGCTCCTGCCGGGCTTTTCCTCCGCGCGCATGCCGATGCAGATCCGCCTGTTCCTGGCGGTCGCCGTGTCCATGGCGGTGCTGCCGCTGATGTGGGACACGATCTATCCGCGCGCCTCCGGCCCGCTCGACGGCTACCTGACGATGATCACCTTCGAGACGCTGACCGGTGCGGTGATCGGCCTGATCGCCCGCTATTACGTGCTCGGCCTGCAGTTCGCCGGCACCGTGCTGACCATGATGATGGGCTTCAACTCGCCGCCGACGCCGGACGTGCTGGAGGACGCGGCCGAGAACCAGTTGACGAACCTTCTCTCCTTCACCGGCCTGCTGATACTCTTCCTTCTGGATTTCCACCACATCGTCCTTCGGGCGCTGGTCGATTCCTACAATGTCATGCCGCTCGGCGGCGGCTTCAATCCGCAGAGTGCGCTCATCACGCTCACCGACACGCTGAGCCAGACCTTCATGATCATGCTGCGGCTCGCCAGCCCGTTCATCCTCTACGGTCTGGTGTTCAACGTCTCCGTCGGCCTCGTCAACAAGCTGGCGCCGCAGATCCCGATCTACTTCATCTCGCTGCCCTTCATCATCATGGGCGGCATGCTGCTGCTTTATTTCGGCGTGTCCTCGCTCCTGGAAATCTTCACCGCCGGCTTCATGCCGGTTTTCCGGGGAGGCTAGCATGGCGCAGAACCGCTCGGACAAGCTCAAGCGGCTGGTGACGGTGCAGCGCCATCTGGAGAAGATGGCGGAGATCGACCTTGCCGGCACCACCCGCCAGCGGCAGGAAGTGGCGGAGACGATGACCGTGGTGGTCGATGCGATCAACTCGCTCGATCCGGTGCACCGCAGCTTCTCGCGGCACTATTCCGGGCAATACAGCAGGCTCCAGCAGCAGGAGCAGATGCTGGCGAACGTGCAGGAGATGCACGAGATGCGGGTGGTGCGCGAGCGCACCAAGGGCGACCGGATGGAAGACCGCATGAAGGAGGCGCGCGACGCCGAGGACCGCGAGGCCGCGGACGACGCCATCTACGATCTCATCGACCAGCATCTCGCCTACAGGACGGACGAAACTTAGGCCCTTTCGACTATCCGGCCAAATATCTGGAAGCACAGGCGATTTACCGCCTTCTCATCAAGCTTGCGTCAGAATGGATTCGAAAGCCGCTGTCGTCACGGCTTCGTCATCCGCCACCAGCCTCCCGTAAGGTTGAGCAGCGATAGTCGCATCAGGACGATGACGAGGTTTGCCGAAGCAGCCGTGGCAATGCGCGGGCGGACCGGATGTCCACGATGGTCATGAGGCCGGCGGACCGCCATGAGGACGGGTCCGGCACGCGGGAATCACCTGAAAGGCTTTGAGACGTGGCAATTACTCCCCCCAGCGATCTGGTGCTCGACGTCGTGCGCGCCGCCGATCCGGCACAGGTTCAGGAAGCGCAGGCCAGGCTGAAATCGAATAGAGCCGCCTTCGAGGCGACCAGCCTTGCCGAGGCGGGCGCCGGCTTCCAGGCCGCCGTCGGCATCCTCAATCGGGATACGACCACCGCCAGCCACGCGGCGAGCGAAGGCGTCAAGGCCGTCGGCGGGAAGAACATCCCGGAGCACCTGCGCAAGTTCGAATCCATGGTGCTGCAGAATTTCGTGAAGTCGATGATGCCCGCCGAGAGCGAGGAGCTTTACGGCAAGGGCACCGCCGGCGAGATGTGGCGCGGCATGATGGCCGACCAGCTCGGCGATGCGATCGCCAAGGGCGGCGGCATCGGCATTGCCGAAAGCCTCGCCAAGAAGAGCGGCATCACCACCAATCCGCGGGACAATGATGTCGACCGCGTCGCCGCCGGCATGGTGCAGACCATGCAGCGCGAGGCCTTTGCCGACCTGACGCCCGGCATCAAGGACGACCACAAGAAATCGCATAAGGTTTAAGCGGAGCATAACAAAATGGAACAGGCGAACAACGAACTCCGGATCCGCACCGTTCTCGGCCGACTCGAGACGATCATCGACAACGAGAACGACAGCATCGGCAGCGACCCGGATTTCGACCTGCCGACGTCGAACGCCCACAAGAGCCGCTGCCTCTATGAGCTCGCCATGCTGACGCGCGACGTGCCGCCGGACGAGGTGCCGCCGACCTTCTCCACGCAGCTCGGGCGCCTGCGCGAAAAACTGGCCACCAATGCCCAGCGCGTCTCGGCGCATCTGGAAGCCGTGCGCGAGGTCGTCACCATCCTGAAGAATGCCGTGCAGGACCTCGAGGCTGACGGCACCTATTCGCAGGAACAGTTCCGCCTGGGTTACGGCACATGATCAAGCTCGTCGGCACCGGCGTCTGGATCCTCGCGATCACGCTCGCCTCGGTCTATTTCTCGCTGAAGATGGCCTCGGCTCCCAAGGTCGACACGGCCGCCGCCGCGCGCGAGGCCGCGATGGAATTCGTCAGCGGCTATACGACCACCGTGCCGGTGATCGGCGAGGGCGGCGTCAGCGGCTACCTGCTGACGAGGCTCGCCTACAAGGCCAACAAGGAACTCGCCGCCAAGCAGGTCGTGCCGCTGCCCGAGATGATCACCGACGAACTCTATACCCTGCTCGTCGGCAAGAAGATGATCGACATCGGGGCAACCGGCAATTTCGATCTCGATGCCTTCCGGGGCGTGGTGAAGGAGGGGCTGAACCGCCGCTTCGGCGCGGAGGTCATCGCCGAGGTCTATGTCGAGCAGATCGACTATCTCACCACGGCCTCGGTCGAGAATCCGCCGCAGAAGAAGGGCGTGACCCTTTTGAAGGGCGAGGTCCCGACCGTCGAGCAGACGCAGAAAAGCGGGCACTGATCCCCGCCACAGGAGTGCAGGAAGGCCGGTTCGTCAGATCGAGCCGGCCTTTGCCGTTGCCGCCGGACCGTGCGCCGGTTTCGGCCGCGCCAGCTTGTGGCGCAGCGCATGGCAGAGGAGGAGCGGCGCGGCGAAGTCGGGCTTCCGGGCAAGGCGGGCGGCGAGGCCGTGCCTGCCGGCGGCTTCCGGCCGCCAAGAGCCGTCGGCCAGCGCATCGAACAGTCCGCGCACGCTGAGGACGAGCCGTGCATCCCCGGCGCCGGCATGGCGGTCGATCCACTTTTCCTGCGCGGGGCTTCCCATCGATACGACGAGGATATCCGCGCGGGCGGCGCGAACGCGGTCCATGACCGCATCGGATTCTTCCCGGTCGAACGCGCCGTCGGCGATCGGCAGGATGGCGTGCCAGGGGGCGTGGCGCTGCAGTTCCTCCGCCGCCTGCTTCAGTGTTTCCGAGGTGCCGCCGATCAGGGCGACGCGCATCGGCCTCGTAAGATAGGTCAGGAGCGCCGGAACGAAGGCCGTGCCGGTGAAGCGCGCCGGAAAGCGCTTGCCGTGCAGCATCCGCGAGGCCATGTCGATGCCGCTTCCCTCGGGCATGACGATCTGCCGCTCCAGCACGGCGCGGTATTCCGCATCCCATGTCAGCCGGTTGGCATTCTTTGCGTCGAGGAAGGCGATGACGTTCTGGCCGAAGGGCATGGTCGCCACTTCCTCGGCAAGCGAGAAGCTCTCCGCCCAGCCGAGGTCGCAGACCCCGAGGCCGAGTATCTCCCGCTGGGAGGCGACGATGTTGCCCGATGCGAAGGCCATGGCCCGGTTTCCTCCATGCGACTTTCGGCAATCCCGCTTCGAAACGGTTTGCCCCGCGGCCGGTCTAGCAAGTCTGGCTGAAGGGCCGTTTAAGGAATTCCGGAAAAGGTGAGGGAAGGTGTTCATCTTTCGCTAACCATGCGGGCAAGCCATTGATGTCGCGTATCATTCCTCCGAGAAAGACGGTCGCGGCCCTAAAAATCCTTTGGGTAGCATATATCGAAAGCGGTCAGCTTGAGTGGTTTCGCCATGCCGCATCGCGGCTCCCCTCATCGCTGACAGGAAAACCGGCCTCCGGTCGATTTCGTGTGCTCTTCCCGTCGATGGCGCTTGAATTTATGTGTTTTGGACAGCATAGGGCGTTGGGAGGCCATCCCGCCGAACGGCCGCCCCGCTAGGGTGGCGCAATTCATTCAGGGAGAGAAATGTGACCACCATTATCGATGGGAAGCAGGTTGCCGCTTCCGTGATTGACGCCGTGAAAGCCGCGACTGTCGCGCTCGAGAAGGATGCCGGCTTCAGGCCGGGCCTCGCCGTCGTCATCGTCGGCGACGATCCGGCCAGCCACGCCTATGTCTCCTCCAAGAGCCGCATGGCCAAGGAATGCGGCTTCAACTCCATCCAGCATACGCTGCCGGAGGAGACGACGCAGGAAGAGCTTGCCCGCCTCGTCGAGACGCTGAATGCCGACGAGACCATCCACGGCATCCTCGTGCAGCTTCCCCTACCGAAGCACCTGAATTCCGATCCCATCATCCAGTCGATCCGGCCCGAAAAGGACGTCGACGGCCTGCATGTCGTCAATGCCGGCAAGGTGGCGACGGGCGATCTCGACGGCGGTCTCGTCTCCTGCACGCCGGCCGGCGCCATGGTCTTCGTGCGCCGCATCCACGGCAACGATCTTTCCGGTCTCAACGCCGTGGTGATCGGCCGCTCCAACCTCTTCGGCAAGCCGATGTCGGCTTTGCTGCTCGCCGCCAATGCGACGGTGACGACGGCCCATTCGCGCACGAAGGACCTCGCCGCCGTCTGCCGCAACGCCGATATCCTCGTCGCCGCCGTCGGCCGGCCGGAAATGGTGAAGGCCGATTGGGTCAAGCCCGGCGCGACCGTCATCGATGTCGGCATCAACCGCGTTCCCGCGCCGGAAAGGGGCGAGGGCAAGTCGCGCCTCGTTGGCGACGTCGCCTTCGAGGAATGCGTGAAGGTCGCCGGCGTCATCACGCCGGTCCCCGGCGGCGTCGGCCCCATGACCATCGCCATGCTGATGGCCAACACCGTCATCGCCGCCTATCGCAAGGCCGGCAGGACGCCCCCGAAGTTCTGAACCGCCCCGCAAAAGGCGCCCTTGGGGCGCCTTTTCATTTGGCGGGCGCCGGGCCCGTCGAAGCGCGCACGATGAGATCCGCCTTCCACAGTTCCTGCTGCGGCACCGTTTCGAGCTGCAGGATCTCCGCGATGAGCCGGCGCGCGATGCGCTGGCCGGCGGCGCGTAGCGACGAGCGCGTCGTCGTCAGCGGCACCATGAAATTCTCCGGCTTCAGCATCGGCAGCACGTCGTCATGGGCGATGAGCGAGATATCCGTACCGAGTTTCAGGCCGGCCTGGTTGATCGCCCGCACGGCCCCGAGCGCCAGCACGGTGCTGGAGCAGAGCACGGCGGTCGGCGGCGTCTCCTGCCGGAGGAAGCGCTCCATGGCGCGGAAGCCGTATTCGTCCGTCATCTGCGAATGCTGCACGCAATCCTCGCGCAGCACGAGCCCGTATTCGCCGAGCGCCCGCTCGGTGCCCTTCCGGCGGCGGATCGCGAAGGTGAGGTAGTCCGGCCCGTTGATGAGGGCGAAGTGCCGGTGGCCGAGCTGGGCGAGCAGCCGCGCCGCATCGTAGAAGACGCCGGTATTGTCGATGTCGAGGAAGGGATAGTCGGCCGGGATGCCGATGGAGCGCCCGTGCACGATGAAGGGCGTCTTGAGCGACTTCATCATGGCGATGCGCGGGTCCTTCTCGCGCATATAGGCGAAGAACAGCGCATCCACATTGCCGCTCGCCACCAGCCGCCGGCAGGTGGCGACCTCGTCCTCGGGATGGCTCGGATTGATGACGAAGTGGAAATCGTGCTTGACTGCCTCGTCGCCGAGCCCGGCCAGGAACTCGCCGAAATGCACGTCGGACTCGATCCCGTCGGCCGTCGGCATGACGAGGCCGATGGAGCCGGCCCGGCCGGTCGCAAGCCGCTGGGCGGCGCGGTTGGGGCGATAGCCCGTCTCCCGGACGGCATCGAGCACGCGCTGGCGCGTTTCGGCATTGACCTCCGGATAACCGTTCAAAGCCCTGCTCACGGTTGTCTGGGAGAGGCCCAGCAATTGCGATAACTGCTTGAGATTCACATGCTTAGCTTTCTAGAACTATTCAAAGCGCTTTGGATTTCTGGCGCGCATATCTCCGAATTGTCCCCAAGGCGCCGTGGCATCTAACATCAGCAAATCCGCGAGTGAAAGCGGATTTGGCCTTTTTGCGCCGCAAAACTACGCTGCATTGCGTCAGGTTCGGGCCTTTCGCTCAAATGGAGAAGGGGTACTTGACGAGGGCGCGGGGGAAGTGGGATGAAAGCAAATCCAAAGCGCTTTGAATTTTGGGGTGTTTTAGGGAATGCCTGCCCGAGGAGAGGGCGGGTTTGCTATGGGAGGCAAATCAGGTGAAAAAGACATTGTTGATGACCGCTGCCCTCGCGCTTTTTATGGCGGGCGGTGCCGTTTCGGCTGATCTGAAGTTCAAGCCGGGCGAGGATTCCCGGTTCAACTGGCAGAGCCTGGAGGACTTCAAGAAGGGCCACGACCTCAAGGGCCAGACGCTTACCATCTTCGGCCCCTGGCGCGGCGAGGACGAAGCGCTCTTCAAGAATGTCTATGCCTATTTCGTCGAGGCGACGGGCGTCGACCTGAAATACTCCTCCTCCGAGAACTACGAGCAGCAGATCGTCATCGACACGCAGGCCGGCAGCCCGCCCGACGTCGCCATCCTGCCGCAGCCGGGCCTGATCGCCGACCTCGCCTCCAAGGGTTACCTGACGCCGCTCGGCGACGAGACGAAGCAGTGGCTGCTCGACAACTATGCCGCCGGCCAGTCCTGGGTTGACCTGTCGACCTACAAGGACAAGGACGGCAACGCCGCGCTCTTCGCCTTCCCCTACAAGATCGACGTGAAGTCGCTGGTCTGGTACGTGCCGGAGAACTTCGAGGACGCCGGCTACGAAGTGCCGAAGACCATGGAAGACCTCAAGGCGCTGACGGAAAAAATCGTCGCCGACGGCGGTACGCCCTGGTGCATCGGCCTCGGTTCGGGCGGCGCCACCGGCTGGCCGGCGACCGACTGGGTCGAGGACCTGATGCTGCGCACGGCATCGCCGGAAACCTACGACAAGTGGGTGACGAACGGCATTCCCTTCACCGATGCCGCCGTGGTCGGCGCGCTCGATGAATTCGGCTGGTTCGCCAAGAACGACAAGTTCGTCGATGGCGGCGCGGCGGCGGTCGCCTCCACCGACTTCCGCGACAGCCCGAAGGGCCTCTTCGCCTCGCCGCCGAAGTGCTACCTGCACCACCAGGCATCGTTCATCCCGTCCTTCTTCCCGGAGGGCACGGTGGTCGGCCAGGACGCGGACTTCTTCTACATGCCGCCCTATGCCAGCAAGCCGGAACTCGGCAATCCGGTCCTCGGTGCCGGCACGCTCGCCATGATCACCAAGGACACGCCCGCCTCGCGCGCCTTCATCGAGTTCCTCAAGACGCCGATCGCCCATGAGGTCTGGATGGCGCAGTCGAGCTTCCTGACGCCCTTCAAGAGCGCCAACAAGGAAGCCTATGCCAATGCCCCGATGAAGAAGCAGGGCGAGATCCTGCTCGATTCGACGACCTTCCGCTTCGACGGTTCCGACCTGATGCCGGGCAAGATCGGCGCGGGCGCGTTCTGGACCGGCATGGTCGACTTCGTCGGCGGCAAGTCGGCCAACGACGTCGCGGCCGATATCCAGAAGGCCTGGGACGCCATCAAGTAATCCGGCGAACCGGCCGGCATCCGCCGGCCGGTTTCCCACGCATGCGAAGTGCACCGGACATGCGGCAAGGCCGCGTGGACGATCAATGCGCCTTCGAGGGTTCTTGAGGGGAGCATTCCTGGGGAGGAACTGCCATGTCGCAATTGTTATTCGCCGTCTTCACGATGGTGGGGGGCGTGCTCGCCTGCGCCGCCTATTTCTTCGGGACCAACTGGCTTCTCGACAGGATCTTCCCCTCCAAGGGGCGGACGGGGGCCGAGGCCTCCCGCAACCTCAGGATCACCAACGCCATCCGGCCGTGGCTGTTCATGGCGCCGGCGCTTTTCGCGCTCGCCATCTATCTCGTCTATCCGGTCTTCGAATCGGTGCGGCTCTCCTTCCACGACCGTTCCGGCACCCGCTTCATCGGCTTCAGCAACTTCGCCTGGATGATCAATGACGGGGAGTTCCGCCAGTCGATCTTCAACAATTTCCTCTGGCTGCTGGTGGTGCCGGCGCTCGCCACCTTCTTCGGCCTCGTCATCGCCGCGCTCACCGACCGCATCTGGTGGGGCAATATCGCCAAGACCCTGATCTTCATGCCGATGGCGATCTCCTTCGTCGGCGCCGCCGTCATCTGGAAGTTCGTCTACGACTACCGCTCGGAGGGCTCCGAGCAGATCGGCATCCTCAATGCCGTCGTCGTCGCCCTCGGCGGCACGCCCGAGGCGTGGATGACCATTCCCTTCTGGAACAACTTCTTCCTGATGGTGATCCTGATCTGGATCCAGACCGGCTTTGCCATGGTCATCCTCTCGGCCGCGCTGCGCGGCATTCCGGAAGAGACCATCGAGGCCGCCGTCATCGACGGGGCGAACGGCTTCCAGATATTCTTCAAGATCATGGTGCCGCAGATCTGGGGCACGATCGCCGTCGTCTGGACGACGATCACCATCCTCGTCCTCAAGGTCTTCGACATCGTGCTCGCCATGACCAACGGCCAGTGGCAGACGCAGGTCCTGGCCAACCTGAT
Organism: Shinella sp. R2-11; assembly: GCF_055330205.1. Taxonomy (NCBI): domain Bacteria; kingdom Pseudomonadati; phylum Pseudomonadota; class Alphaproteobacteria; order Hyphomicrobiales; family Rhizobiaceae; genus Shinella; species Shinella sp. R2-11. Next base: position 191,325 of record NZ_JBVAPC010000009.1, read on the forward strand.
GTTCGACTGGATGTTCCGCGGCGGCGGCGATTTCGGGCGCGGCGCGGCCATCGCCGTCGTCATCATGATCCTCGTCGTTCCGATCATGATCTGGAACATCCGCAACGCCACCAGGGAAATGGAAGGCCATTGAGATGATCGCATCGTCCCGTTCGCCGCTCATCATCCTCGTCCACCTTTCGGTCCTGCTGCTCGTTGCGCTCTGGACGCTGCCGACCGCGGGCCTCCTGATCTCCTCGCTGCGCGACAAGGACCAGCTCGCCGTCTCCGGCTGGTGGACGGCACTCTCCACCTCCTCGCAGAACCTTACCGGCCGCGCTGCCGCGCCGGATGCCCAGGTCGAGCGTGACGGCAAGTTCGTCATCTCCGGCAACCTGACGGAGGGCGGCTCGGCGAAGGTCTCGGCCTTCGGTGTCCGTCCCATGCAGCCCGCCGCCTTCGAGCCGGGCACGGCCGCCGATATCGGCGACGGCCAGACGCTGACCGTCAACGAGGACGGCAGCTACGAAATCGTCTCGCCGGCGAAGATGGAAGGCACGCGCGGCCAGCGCATCTTCTACACCGCCTCCGTCCCGCCGCGCTTCACGCTCGACAACTATCGCGAGGTGCTGAGCGCCGCCGGTATCGGCTCGTCCTTCATCAATTCGCTGACGGTGGCGATCCCCTCGACCATCATCCCGATCCTCGTCGCCGCCTTCTGCGCCTATGCGCTGGCCTGGATGCCGTTTCCCGGCCGGGCGATCCTCATCGCCGTCGTCGTCGGCCTGCTCGTCGTGCCCCTGCAGATGTCGCTGATCCCGCTGCTCCGGCTCTATAACGGCGTCGGCGCCTTCTTCGGCGTGCCGGCCAAGACCTATGTCGGCATCTGGCTCGCCCATATGGGCTTCGGCCTGCCGCTTGCCATCTACCTCCTGCGCAACTACATGGCGGGCCTGCCGCGCGAGATCATGGAATCGGCCCGCGTCGACGGCGCGTCCGATTTCGATATCTTCGTGAAGATCATCCTGCCGCTCTCCTTCCCGGCGCTCGCCTCCTTCGCCATCTTCCAGTTCCTGTGGACATGGAACGACCTGCTCGTCGCCATGGTCTTCCTCGGCACGGGCAATGACGAGCTGGTGCTGACCGGGCGCCTCGTGAACCTCCTCGGCTCGCGTGGCGGCAACTGGGAAATCCTCACGGCCTCCGCCTTCATCACCATCGTCGTCCCCCTCATCGTCTTCTTCAGCCTGCAGCGCTATCTCGTGCGCGGCCTGCTGGCGGGCTCGGTCAAGGGCGGCTGACGCATATCCATGGGACAAGCAGAATGACGACGTCGGATTCCACCCTTCTCACGCCGGACAAGGACTGGTGGCGCGGCGCGGTGATCTACCAGATCTATCCGCGCTCCTTCCAGGACACCAATGGCGACGGGATCGGCGACCTCAAGGGTATCGCCGAGCGCCTCGCCCATGTCGCGTCCCTCGGCGTGGACGCGATCTGGATTTCGCCGTTCTTCACCTCGCCGATGAAGGATTTCGGCTACGACGTCTCGGATTATCTCGATGTCGACCCGATCTTCGGGGAACTTGCCGATTTCGACGCGCTGATCGCCGAGGCCCATCGCCTCGACATCCGCGTCATGATCGACCTCGTATTGTCACACACCTCCGACAGGCATCCCTGGTTCGTCGAAAGCCGCTCGCGCCGGACCAATCCGAAAGCGGACTGGTACGTCTGGGCCGATTCGAAGCCCGACGGCACGCCGCCGAACAACTGGCTGTCGATCTTCGGCGGCTCCGCCTGGCAGTGGGACCCGACCCGCCTGCAATATTACATGCACAACTTCCTGACCTCGCAGCCGGACCTGAACCTGCACAATCCGGAGGTCCAGGATGCGCTGCTCTCCGTCGCCCGCTTCTGGCTGGAGCGCGGCGTCGACGGCTTCCGCCTCGACACGATCAACTTCTACTTCCACGACAAGGAACTGCGCGACAACCCATCGCTCCCACCCGAGCGCCGCAACGCGCAGACGGCGCCCGCCGTGAACCCCTACAACTACCAGGAACATCTCTACGACAAGAACCAGCCGGAGAATCTCGAATTCCTGAAGCGCTTCCGCGCACTCATGGAGGAATTCCCGGCCATCGCGGCGGTCGGCGAGGTGGGCGACAGCCAGCGCGGCCTCGAGATCGCCGGCGAATACACCTCCGGCGGCGACAAGATGCACATGTGCTACGCCTTCGAGTTCCTGGCGCCCGATCCGTTGACGCCGGCCTTCGTCGCCGAGACGCAATATGCGCTGGAAAAGGCGGCGCCGGAAGGCTGGGTGTGCTGGGCCTTCTCCAACCATGACGTGATGCGGCATGTCAGCCGCTGGGGCTTCGGCGTGACGGATCACGAGGCGCATGCCAAGCTGCTCGCGAGCCTGCTGATGTCGCTGCGCGGTTCCGTCTGCATCTACCAGGGCGAGGAACTGGCTTTGCCGGAGGCCGAGCTTGCCTACGAGGACCTTCAGGACCCCTATGGCATCCAGTTCTGGCCGGATTTCAAGGGCCGCGACGGCTGCCGCACGCCGATGGTCTGGAGTGCCGGCGAGCAGTCCGGCGGCTTCAGCCAAGGCAGGCCCTGGCTGCCGGTCTCGGCCGCCCATCTCGAGCGCGCGGTCGACGTGCAGGAGGGCGACGGGGCGTCGGTCCTGTCGCACTACCGCCGCTTCCTCGCCTTCCGCAAGGAGCATGTGGCGCTGGTCAAGGGCGACATCGAATTCCTCTCAGCCGAAGGGGCGATCCTCTCCTTCGTGCGCAGCCACGGCAACGAGAAGGTCTTCTGCGCCTTCAACATGAGCCCGGTGCCGCGCCTTGCCGACCTGCCGCCCGGCACGCTGGAGGTGCTGGAAGGCCATGGCTTCGCTAGCCTGATGCATGAGGAAAATATAGAACTTCCGGCCTGGAGCGGGTTCTTCGCCCGCTTCGCATAGTCGGTCAGAAACACAAGGGGAGAGAGACATGACAGGGCTGGTGCTCAAGGATATCCGCAAGTCCTACGGCGCGGTGGACGTGATCCACGGCATCGATCTCGATATCAAGCAGGGCGAGTTCATCGTCTTCGTCGGCCCGTCCGGCTGCGGCAAGTCGACCCTCCTGCGCATGATCGCGGGCCTCGAAGAGATCACCGGCGGCGACATGACCATCGACGGCGAGCGGGTCAACGACGTGCCGCCCTCCAAGCGCGGCATCGCCATGGTCTTCCAGTCCTACGCGCTCTATCCGCACATGACCGTCTACGACAACATGGCCTTCGGCATGCGGATTGCCGGCGAGAGCAAGGAGGAGATCGACCGCCGCGTGCGCTCGGCCGCCGATATCCTCCAGCTCACCCAATATCTCGACCGCCTGCCCAAGGCGCTTTCGGGCGGCCAGCGCCAGCGCGTCGCCATCGGCCGCGCCATCTGCCGCGACCCGAAGGTCTTCCTCTTCGACGAGCCGCTGTCGAACCTCGACGCGGCGTTGCGCGTCGCCACCCGCATCGAGATCGCCAAGCTCAACGAGCAGATGGCCGACACGACGATGATCTACGTCACGCACGACCAGGTGGAGGCGATGACGCTCGCCGACCGCATCGTCGTGCTCTCGGCCGGCCATATAGAGCAGGTCGGCCCGCCGCTCGAACTCTACGAGCGCCCGGCGAACCTCTTCGTCGCCCGCTTCATCGGCTCGCCCGCCATGAACATCATTCCGGCCAAGATCACCGCCGCCGGCGGGACGACCGTGCTGGAACTGACCGGCGGGCGCACCTCCAGCGTCGATATCCCGACGGCGGCCTCCGAAGTCGGCAAGACTGCGAGCTTCGGCGTGCGGCCGGAAGACCTGCAGATCACCACCGGCGAGGACTTCCTCTTCGAAGGCACGGTCTCCATCGTCGAGGCGCTCGGCGAGGTGACGCTGCTCTATATCGAGGGCCTCGTGCCGGGCGAGCCGATCATCGCAAAGATCCCCGGCATCCTCGCCGTCAGGCGCGGCGACAAGGTCCGCTTCACCGCCGACAAGGCGCGGCTGCATCTCTTCGACGCGGCCGGGAACAGCTATCGCGCTGTCTGAGCGCTGGCGCTGAGACAGGGACGGGCGGCAGGATTTCGCCTTGCCGCTCAACCCGTTATTAAGCCTTGCCGGTCTAGCTTTCCCCGCAAATCGAAAGTGCCGGGGCAGCAGGCGGATGAGCATCTACGGGCAAGGGCAGCGGGGCAGCTACCTGAACAAGGAAGAGTCCTTCATGTACGATCGGGAAAAATCCTTCCCGATGGAGGATACCTGCAACGAGGCCCGCATCGAGTTCACCGAGAGCGGCGGGCTCGTCAACCTCGTCTCCCGCCGCGGCATCATCACCAAGCTCTCACGCACCGGCGCCGTCATCACCATGACGACCAAGTTCCAGCTGCCGCGCAATTTCTACCTCGACATCGTCAGTGCCCGCATCCCGATGATCGGATGCCTGACGCAGCGCGTCTATACGAACGACGTGGTGGAGGCCCGCTTCCTGCGGCTCCTGTCCGACAAGGACCTGCAGCGCATCTTCGTCTACTCGACGCATCGGAACCATCAGGGCCGGACGCTGGATATCTATAGCTGAGGGTTTGAGAGGCGCTGCCCCTCATCCCGCTGCCGCGACCTTCTCCCCGCAAGCGGGGAGAAGGAAACCGTGGCGATGCTTTCCCATGAATTGAAGGAAACCCGCACGGCAATGTCCCTTCTCCCCGCCTGCGGGGAGAAGGTGGCCGGCAGGCCGGATGAGGGGCCGACCGCCTGACTACGCGAACAGCACGCTCGCTCCATGATCGGCCGGCCCCGCGATTGCGCGGAAGGGCGCGAAAAGCTCGCGGCCCATGCCGAATTCGTTGCCGGAAAGATCGGCCGTCGCCTGCGGGCGGGCGGCGAATTCGGCGGGGTCCACCAGAACCTCGATGGTGCCATGGGAGGCGTCCAGCCGGATCGTGTCGCCGCTGCGGATGCGGCCGATCGGGCCGTTGTCGACCGCCTCGGGCGTCACGTGAATGGCGGCCGGGACCTTGCCGGAGGCGCCGGACATGCGGCCGTCGGTGAGCAGCGCCACGCGCTGGCCGCGGTCCTGCAGGATGCCGAGCACGGTGGTCAGCTTGTGCAGTTCGGGCATTCCATTGGCCTTCGGGCCCTGGAAGCGGACCACCGCGATGAAGTCGCCCGTCAGCTCGCCGTTCTTGAAGGCGACATTGAGCTCCTGCTGGTCATGGAAGACCTTGGCCGGCGCCTCGATGACATGACGCTCCGGCTTGACGGCGGAGATTTTGATCACCGCCTTGCCGATATTGCCCGTCAGCATCTTCAGCCCGCCGGTCGGCTGGAAGGGCGCCTCGATGCTGGCGAGGATCTTCGGATCGTGGCTGACCTTCGGCGCCGGCTCGCGGTGCACGCTGCCGTTCTCGCCGAGCCTCGGATCGATCGTATAGGCCTGGAGGCCCTGCCCGTAGACCGTGCGCACGTCGTCATGCAGCATGCCGGTCTTCAGCAGTTCCTGGATGAGGAAGCCCATGCCGCCGGCGGCATGGAAATGGTTCACGTCGGCAAGCCCGTTCGGATAGACGCGGGCGAGCAGCGGCACGACGTCGGAAAGGTCGGAAATATCCTTCCAGGTCAGGAGGATGCCGGCGGCGCGTGCCATGGCGATGAGGTGCAGCGTGTGGTTGGTCGAGCCACCCGTGGCGTGCAGGCCGACGACGCCGTTGACGATGGAGCGCTCGTCGATCATCTCGCCGGCCGGGGTGAACTCGTTGCCCTGCGCGGTGATGGCGAGCGCCCGTTTGGCGGCTTCCTTGGTCAGCGCGTCGCGCAGCGGCGTGCCGGGATTGATGAAGGAGGCGCCGGGCATATGGAAGCCCATGATCTCCATCAGCATCTGGTTGGAATTGGCGGTGCCGTAGAAGGTACAGGTGCCGGGGCCGTGATAGGACTTGGATTCGGCCTCCAGCAGCTCGGCGCGGCCGGCCTTGCCTTCGGCATAGAGCTGGCGTACGCGGGCCTTCTCGTCGTTCGGCAGGCCTGATGTCATGGGGCCGGCGGGAATGAAGACGGCCGGCAGGTGGCCGAAGGTCAGCGCCGCGATGGTGAGGCCCGGCACGATCTTGTCGCAGACGCCGAGATAGACGACCGAATCGAACATGTTGTGCGACAGGCCGACGCCCGCCGCCATGGCGATGAGGTCGCGCGAGAAGAGCGAGAGCTCCATGCCCGGCTGGCCCTGGGTGACGCCGTCGCACATGGCCGGCACGCCGCCGGCGACCTGCGCCACGCCGCCCGCTTCCCGCGCGGCCTCGCGGATCAGCGCCGGATAGGTCTCGAAGGGCTGGTGGGCCGAGAGCATGTCGTTATAGGCGGTGATGATGCCGAGGTTTGGAACGCGCTCGCCGGCGAGTGCGTCCTTCTCGGCGGGGGAACAGACCGCAAAGCCGTGCGCGAGGTTGCCGCAGGAGAGCACGGCGCGGTGCACGCCCTTGGAGGCGGCGGCCTGCACGCGCTCCAGATAGGGCAGGCGGTGGGGCTTCGAACGTTCGACGATGCGGGCGGTGATGGCTTCGATGCGTTTGTCGGCGGACATGGGATCTATCCTGACTTTCTCGATTGCATTCTTGCACGGCAAGGCGAGCGGGAAAGCTGCGCCATCCGCGGGGGCAACGGCGTCCCTCGACGCCGGTCATGTTCGGCTTCAGCCGGCCGGGTGCTCTAGGGCGCCCAGTAGATATCGAGCGGCGTCGCCGCGCGCCGGAGAATGGCGCGGATCGGCATATCGGCCTCCGGTCCGTCCCCCTTTGCGGCGGAAAGAACGTCCATCTTGCCCTGGCCCTCGATATGCAGCACCAGAAGGCGGGCATCCTGAAGGCTGGTAAAGGTGAAGGTGAGGCGGGTTTCGCCCGCGCCCTCCGCTTCCATGGTGATCACGCCGCGCGGCGTCTCGGATGAGATCGCCTCGGCAAGGTTGCTGCCGCCCGGGAAGAACGAGGCCGTATGGCCGTCCGTTCCCATGCCGAGAATGGCGACGTCGAAGGGATGGCCGAGGCTTGCGGCATCGGCGGAAGCGATCTTCGCCGCCTCTTCCGCGCTGCCGGCATCCCGGTAGAGCGGCAGGAAGCCTGCGGCCTTCGCCTTGCCCTGCAGCAGGTTGTCGGCGACGAGCAGGTGGTTCGAGCGCGGATTGTCCGCCGGCACGAAGCGCTCGTCGACGAGCGTGACCGTCACCTTGCTCCAGTCGATGTCGCGGGTGGAAAGCGCCTTGAAGAAGGCCTTGGGCGTCGAGCCGCCCGACACCGCGATTGTCGCGCGGCCGCGCGCGGCGATGCCGTCCGCGAGCGCGGCGGAAACCCGGTCCGCCAGCCCCTCGGCCAATGCCGCGCCATCCTTGAATTCATGCAGTTGCGCGCTCATCGGGTTTCCTTACGTTTCGTGCCAGGTGCGGCCGTCGCGCTCGATGAGGGCGATGGCCTGGCTCGGGCCCCAGGTGCCGGCGGTGTAGCCCTGCGCCTGCTGGCCGGTCGCTTCCCAGGCCTTCAGGATCGGGTCGACCCAGCGCCATGCGGCTTCCACCTCGTCGCGGCGCATGAAGAGCGTCTGGTTGTTGCGGATGACGTCGAGCAGCAGGCGCTCGTAGGCGTCCGCATTGCGCGCGTCGAAGGCCTCGGCGAAGCTCATGTCGAGCGAGACGTTGCGCAGGCGCATGCCGCCCGGGCCGGGGTCCTTGATCATCAGCGACTGCTTGACGCCCTCGTCCGGCTGCAGGCGGATGATGAGCTGGTTGGCCTCGATGCGGCCCGCCGAAGGATCGAAGATCGAATGCGGGATCGGCTTGAAAGTGATGACGATCTCGGACATGCGCGTGGCAAGACGCTTGCCCGTGCGGATGTAGAAGGGCACGCCCGCCCAGCGCCAGTTGCCGATCTCGGCCTTGATGGCGACGAAGGTCTCCGTGTTGGAGACGCCGCCTTCCAGCTCTTCGAGATAGCCCTTGACCGGGCCGCCCGAGGAGGCGCCGGCGCGGTACTGGCCGCGCACCGTCAGGCGCTCGACATTGTACTGGTCGATGGGCTTCAGCGCGCGCAGCACCTTGAGCTTCTCGTCGCGCACGGCCTCGGCGTCCATGGAGGAAGGCACTTCCATCGCCACGAGGCAGAGAAGCTGGAGGATGTGGTTCTGCACCATGTCGCGTAGCGCGCCCGCCTTGTCGTAGTAGCCCGCGCGGCTTTCGAGGCCGACCGATTCGGCCACCGTGATCTGCACATGGTCGATATGGGCGGAGTTCCACAGCGGCTCGTAGAGCGCGTTGGCAAAGCGCAGCGCCATCAGGTTCTGCACCGTCTCCTTGCCGAGATAGTGGTCGATGCGGAAGATCTGATCTTCGTGGAAGACCTTGCCGATCGTGTTGTTCAGCTCGTTGGCGGAGGCAAGGTCGCGGCCGATGGGCTTCTCGACGACGATGCGCGTCTGCTTGGTGATGAGCTTGTGGTCGCGGATCTTCTCGGAGATGTCGCCGAAGATGGCGGGCGCCACGGCGAGGTAGAAGGCGCGCACGCGATCCTTGCCCTCGTCCAGCAGGGCCTTCAGCTTGTCCCAGCCGAGCTCGGACTTGGCGTCGACCGCGACGTAGAACAGCCGGTCGCAGAAGATCCTGACCTGCTCGTCGTCGAATTCGCCGGCCTTCAGGTGCTCCTTCAGCGCATCGACGGCGAACTTGCGGTATTCCGCATCCGTGAAGGCGGTGCGCGACGCGCCGATGATGCGTGTCGGGTCCGAAAGCTGGCCGGCGAGCTGCCGGTGGTAAAGGGCCGGAAGGAGCTTGCGTTCCGCAAGGTCGCCGGTTCCGCCGAAGACGACATAGTCGAAGGGTTCAACGGGAATGATCTGGCTGCTCATCGGATATCTCGATCTCGTTCTGTTGGCGGGTGTTATAATCTAATCGATTTAAAAACGCCAGCGTGCAACGCAACAAAATCGGTGTTTCCATTCGATCAGAGCCTGTCGCGCAGCGCGTACCACGTCATGGCGAGGAACAGAAGCGGCGAACGGAAGCGCGCACCGCCCGGAAAGGCCGGAATCTTCAGGGCCTTCATCAGGTCGAGGTCGCTGCCGCCGCCCGTCACGTCGTCCGCATAGAGCTTGCCGCAATAGTTCGACAGCATGACGCCATGGCCGGAATAGCCGCCGATGGTGGTGATGCCCGGCATGACCTCGCGCACATAGGGCTTGCGCGGCATGGTGATGCCGACGGAGCCGCCCCAGGCATGGGTGAGCTCGATGCCCTTCAGTTCCGGATAGACCTCCTCGATCTGCCGGCGGATGGGCGGCGTCATGTCGTCGAGGTTTTCCGAATAGGCTTCGCGCCCGCCGAAGAGCAGCCGGCCGTCGCGGGTCTTGCGGAAATAGCGCACGACGAACCGCGTGTCGGCGATGGCCTCGCCGCCGGGGATGACCGAGGGGAACCTGTCGAGCGGCACCGTCGCGCCGATGAAGGAGCGGATCGGCATGACATGCGCCGCCGTCTTCGGCTCCAGGTCGCCGATATAGGCGTTGCAGGCGATCAGCGCCCTGTCGGCGCGGATCGTGCCCTTCGCGGTGGTGATCACCGCCTTGCCGCCGGCTCGCTCGATCTTCAGCGCGGGGGTCTTCTCGTGCAGGCTGGCGCCGGCGGCCTGCGCGGCGCGGGCGACGCCGACCAGCAGCTTCATCGGATGGATATGGCCGGTGCCGGTGTCGCGGATACCGAAGAAGAAACGCTTCGAGCCGACGCGCTCCTCCGTCTCCGCCCGGTCCATGTAGGTCATGTGCGGATAGTCGTAGCGCGTCGCGGCGATTTCGACGTGATCGCGGAAATCCTTCTCGAAGCTTGCCTTGTGGCTGACATTGAGCTGGCCGGGCACATAGTCGATGTCGAGGTTCTGCGAGGCGGCGAAATCGTGGATATGGCGCTTGGCGTCCTCGGCCATGTTGAAGAGGGCCTTTGCGCGTTCGTAGCCGAGTTCGGCCTCCAGCTCCTCCGCCTCGGCGCGCTGGCCGGTGCCGAGCTGGCCGCCGTTGCGGCCGGACGCGCCGTCGCCGAAGCGGTGCGCCTCGATGAGCGTGACGCGGACGCCCTTCCGCGCGAGGTTGTAGGCGGCCTGCAGGCCGGTGAAGCCGCCACCGACGATGGCGACGTCGGTCTCCACCGAGCCGTCAAGGGGGGCATATTCGGGGCGGTCTCCGACACTCGCCTCATACCAGGAGATGCCGGGGGAAATCGGGCTTTGCCAGGGCATTGCGCACACTCGTGTTCGAGAGGGTGCGGCGACGCGCCGGGGCGCCGCCGCTCTCAGGATCGGATCTCTTGCAGCGGCCCGGACCGCCGGCCGCTCAGACGTTGAGCAGCAGGAACTCGCGTTCCCAGGGGCTGATCACCTGCATGAAGGTCTCGAACTCGCCCCGCTTGACACCGGCATAGAGGCCAATGAACTCGGCGCTCAGCACCTCGGCCAGAGCCGGATCGGATTCGAGCAGCGACACGGCCTCAAGCAGGCCGCGCGGCAGGTCGATAGAGCCCTCGTTGGCGGTGTCCTCCGTCGGCGCGGTCGGCTCGAGCTTGTTCATGATGCCAAGCAGGCCGCAGCCGAGCGAGGCCGCGAGCGCGAGATAGGGGTTGGCGTCCGAGCCCGGCAGGCGGTTCTCGATGCGCCGCGCCGCCGCGTCCGATACCGGCACGCGGAAGGCCGTCGTGCGGTTGTCGTAGCCCCAGGCATTGTTGACGGGCGCCGACATGTCGGGCGTCAGGCGCCGGTAGGAGTTCACATAGGGCGCCATCATGACCAGCGTCTTCGGCACATAGGCCTGCATGCCGCCGATGAAGTGGAAGAACTCCTGCGAGGCCGAGCCGTCCGGATTGGAGAAGACGTTCCGGCCGGTCTCGATCTCCACCACGGACTGGTGGATGTGCATGGCCGAGCCCGCCTGCCCCTGCATGGGCTTGGCCATGAAGGTGGCGTAGATGCCGTGCTTCATCGCCGCCTCGCGGATCGTGCGCTTGAACATGAACACCTGGTCGGCAAGCTCGACGGGATCGCCGTGGCGCAGGTTGATTTCCATCTGCGCCGGGCCTTCCTCGTGGATGAGGGTATCGATCTCCAGGCCCTGCTTTTCCGAGAAGTGGTAGATGTCGTCGATCAGTTCGTCGAACTCGTTGATCCCGGCGATGGAATAGCCCTGGCCGCCCTGGATGGAGCGGCCGGAGCGGCCCTTCGGCGGATGCAGCGGATAGTCCGGGTCGTCGTTGACGGCGACGAGGTAGAACTCGATCTCCGGCGCCACGACCGGCTTCCAGCCGCGGTCCCGATACATGCTCACGACGTTCTTCAGGACGTTGCGGGGCGTATAGGGCACGCTCTCACCTGTCGAGCCGACGATGTCGCAGATGACCTGCGCGGTCGGGTCGCTCTCCCACGGCACGACGGAAAGCGTCGAAAGATCCGGCACGAGCTTCAGGTCGCTGTCGCGCGGCTCGTAGCGGAAATTGCCGGTCTCCTCCGGATAGTCGCCGGAGATCGTGTGGCGGTAGAGCGCCGACGGCAGCGCCAGCGAGGTGTTCGAGGTGAACTTGGAGGACGGCATCATCTTGCCGCGCGGCACCCCTGCAAGGTCCGGCGTGATGCATTCGATGTCTTCGATGCCGCGGGCGCGAAGCCAGTCTGCGGCGTCCTTCCAGGTCTTTACCCCGCGCGGCACGCTGATGGCGGGAGGGATTTTAGAGGAGCGTGCGGCCTTTTCGACGGTGGGGGTAACGACTTTCTTTTTGGACGGCATGAGACACCGGGTTTGGTTGACGATGCGCCATCATAGCCGGAGTTTGACCCTTGGCTAGCTCCCCCCGGGGGGTAGAAAAGACGATTTTTCAGGAATTTGCGCGCTTTTCGCCGGTTGACTTTCGCCCGCGATGGCCGAAAGGAAGGCGAAACGGGGATCGGACACGTGGCGGAACGGCGGGACGTCGTCATCATCGGAGCGGGCGCGGCGGGCATGATGTGCGCCATCGAGGCGGGCCGGCGCGGCCGCCGCGTGCTGGTGCTCGACCATGCCCGCGCGCCCGGCGAGAAGATCCGCATTTCCGGCGGCGGCCGCTGCAACTTCACCAATATCCATGCCGGGCCGAAGAATTTCCTCTCGGCCAATCCGCATTTCTGCAAGTCGGCGCTCGCCCGCTATACGCCGCGCGATTTCCTCGACCTCGTCGAGCGCCACCGCATCCCCTGGCACGAGAAGACGCTCGGCCAGCTCTTCTGCGACAATTCGGCGAAGGACATCATCGCCATGCTGCTGGCGGAGATGAAGGCCGTCGGCGCGGACCTGCGTCTTTCCACGCCGATCGGTGCCGTCGAGCATGACGGTGCATCCTTCCGGGTCGTCACTGAAAACGGAACCGTGGAAGCCGGATCGCTGGTGATCGCGACGGGCGGCAAGTCGATCCCCAAGATGGGCGCCACCGGCTTTGCCTACCGCATCGCCGAGCAGTTCGGCCTGCCTCTGGTCGAAACGCGCGCCGGCCTCGTCCCGCTGATGCTCGATCCGGCGACGCTCGCCGCCCATGAGGGCCTGCCCGGCGTGTCGGTGGAGGTCGTCGCCCGCCACGGCCGCACGGAGTTCCGCGAGGCGGCGCTCTTCACCCATCGCGGCCTCAGCGGCCCCGCCATCCTGCAGATCTCGTCCTACTGGCGGGAGGGCGAGGAGATTTCCCTGACGATCCGTCCCGACGTGGATTTCGCCGCGATCGTCGCCGCCGCCCGGCGGCAGAACGGCCGGCAGGCGCTGCAGACCGTGCTGGCCGAGCACATGCCGAAGAAGCTGGCGCAGCTCCTCGTCACCGAGCTCGGCATCGACGGTCCGCTCGCCGAGCAGTCGGGAAAGCGTATCGAGGCGCTCGTCCAGCGCCTTCGCGACTGGCGCCTGCGCCCGCCGGCCTCGGAAGGCTACCGCACGGCGGAAGTTACCCTCGGCGGCGTCGATACCGCCGCGCTCGATTCGCGCAGCATGGCGGCGAAGGCGGTGCCGGGGCTCCATTTCGTCGGCGAGGCGGTGGACGTGACCGGCTGGCTCGGCGGCTACAATTTCCAATGGGCCTGGGCCTCGGGCTTTGCCGCGGGACAGGCGGCCTGACGGGCATTTACCATCCTTTAAGGCCTTGCGGCGGATGCTGTCCAAGGTCGGCGTTTCCGGGCTTTCCAGCCTGACGGGCGGGAAGCGGGGACAACATGATGTGGGCCGGCTGGCCGGTTGATCCGGATTGCCTGTATCTCGTAACGGAGTGTCGCCGCATGCCCGCCAGAAACCGCCAAGCCCGCGCCCTCGCCATCGTCGCTGGGGAGAGCCGTCGCCGGCTCGCCGCCATCGGCATCAATTGCGCCCTGGCCGCCAGCCTCGTCGCGCTGCTCGCCATCCTGGCGTTCTGACGCTCTGCCGGTTGTCATAAATCGGTTTAAAAAGTGAGAGAATTTTAAAGTTTGCCGCCGAATATCGCCGGATAGGGTTCCGGATGCCGCGTCGCCCCGAGGGTTGCCGCGCGGCTGGCAATGACTGCTCCCCCGGATGCGCGGCATTGCGGCCGCATGAAAGTCGGTAATCCGGCGTCCGAATCCTGGGGAGGCCCGAAAAGGGCAGGGGTGGAGCACGCCGACAACGGATGTTCCGCCATGTTCATTGATAAGATTCTCGCCCGCTTCAAGATCCAGACCAAGGTTCTTGTCTTCATCCTGCCATTCGTTCTCAGCATCTGCGCGGTCGGCTTCACCGGCCTTTATGCGTCCGGCCTGCTGCAGGGCCGCATGGAAATCTCCAACAGCGTCCTCCAGTCGCTGAGCGGCTTCAAGGACGTCTATGCCGGCATGAACCGGTTCCTGCGCGAGACCTCCGAGGAAAGCCGCGACGCCGTGCACGAACGGTTGAACGCGCAGGGCGCCGTCCTGCAGGCGACGATGGATGCGCTGGCGCCCGACGCCGATAAGTCGCGCCTTATCGACGCGCAGGCCCAGACGAAGGACATCGAGGCCCGCATGGACGGCCTCTGGGCGCTTTACGTGCAGGAAAACGACCTGCACGATGCGATGGGCAAGACCCTCAATACCCTCGGCGCCGAGCAGGTGAAGATCCTCGACGAGGCCACCAAGCTCCAGCGCTCCGTGCGGCAGAACGAGAACGCCGCCAAGAGCATGCTGCGCGAGGCCGAGCGCCTGACCAATGCTGGCAAGTTCTTCGCCGATTTCCTCGCCGATTTCGGCAAGGGCGCAACCCCCGAGGAACAGCTCAAGCTCGTCAAGGAACGCTACCCGCTCATTTCCAAGACCGAGCGCTCGATCACGACGATCCTGCCGAAGAGCCAGAAGGTCGTTTCCATCACCATCCGCAACACGATCGACGAGCTCGGCGGCTTCCTGTCCTCCTCCGATCCGGCGGCCGTCACCATTCCGGACATCGCGCGGCGCGTCAGCCGCTTCCGCCAGGTCGCCATCCAGCTCCAGGGCGCGGCCGGCGAGAAGATGCGCGAGGCGACCCGCCTCTTCACCGAGCTAGACGAGCCGATCATCAAGTCGGAGGCGATCCTCGCCGCCACGCGCAAGCTCGTCTCCACCATCGACGACATCAAGGTCGGGGCCGCGCGCTTCCTCGGCCAGACGTCGGACACCAACCGCGTCAAGCTGCTCGGCCATCTCGCCATCCTGCGCATCGACATGAAGGGCCTGCGCGGCAGCGCGAGCGGCTTGGAATTCTTCGACACGGTCGACGAGGGCCTGTCGCCGATGCTGGAGCGTATGGAGGCCGACAGCGCCGCCCTCGTGAAGATCAGCACCGAGCGCGCCGCCGATTTCGAGGCCGCCGGCCAGTCGATCGACACGATCTGGAACCTCCTCAGCCAGTTCGCCGAGGAGCAGAAGACCAGCGCCGGCACCGAGCGCGAGAAGGCCAACCAGGTCTCGGTGCTCGCGACTGTCGCGGGCGCGGCCATCGCCATCCTCGCCGGCATCGCCCTGGTGCTGACGCTGAAGGGGCCGATCGGCCAGATCACCGGCGCCATGCGCCGGCTTGCCGACGGCTTCCTCGACACGGGCATTTCCGGCGAAGGCCGCGCCGACGAGATCGGCGACATGGCCCGCGCGCTCGGCGTCTTCAAGGAGAACGCCCTGTCGAAGATCCGCATCGAGGAGGAGAGCGAGCAGCAGCGCGCCGCGGCGGAAGCCGAGCGCGCCCGCAACGACGCCGAAAAGCAGTCGCTCGACCGCGAGATCGACTTCGCCGTCAATGCCCTCGCCGCCGGCCTCGGCCGTCTTGCGCAGGGCGACCTGTCGCGCCAAATCGAGACGCCCTTCAACGGCCGCCTCGAGCAGCTCCGCCAGGACTTCAACGTCTCGCTGGTCCGCCTTCAGGATACGCTCGGCCAGATCCGCACCAATGCGCTGTCGATCCAGCGCAGCGGCTCGGACATGCTGCAATCGGCCGATGCGCTCTCCAAGCGCACCGAATCGCAGGCCTCCTCGCTGGAGGAGACGGCGGCCGCCGTGGAGCAGATCACCGCCACCGTGCGCTCTTCCGCCGAGCGGGCTCATGAGGCGAACCTCGTCGTCGGCACGACGAAGCGCAGCGCCGACAGCTCCGCCGAGGTCGTCAGCAACGCGATCGCCGCCATGGGCCGCATCGAAGGCGCCTCGCGCCAGATCGAGCAGATCATCGAGGTGATCGACGATATCGCCTTCCAGACCAACCTCCTGGCGCTCAATGCCGGCATCGAGGCCGCCCGCGCCGGCGAGGCGGGCAAGGGCTTTGCGGTCGTCGCGCAGGAGGTGCGCGAGCTCGCCCAGCGTTCGGCCAGCGCCGCCCGCGAGATCAAGGGCCTCATCGAGAAGTCGACGAGCGAGGTCAGCGCCGGCGCGCATCTCGTGCAGGAGACCGGCTCCGTGCTCGCCTCGATCAGCCAGCAGATCGTCACCGTCAGCCAGCATGTGGACATGATGGCGACGGCAAGCCGCGACCAGGCGGCGGCGCTGCAGGAGGTCAACGGCTCCGTCAACCAGATGGACCAGATGACCCAGCAGAACGCCTCGATGGTCGACCTGACGACCGCCGCTAGCCGCAAGCTGGCGGGCGACGCCGACACGCTGATGATGCTGGTCGAGCAGTTCCGCCTGGAAGCGGACGAGCAGGCGATGCACCGCGCGGCGTGAACCGAACTACGATGGAATGAAGAAGGCCCGGCATCGCCGGGCCTTTTGTGCTGAAGGACATGCGCATCTCGCACGAAGCCATGGAAGCAAAGGAAGCACCCCTTATTATGTAATTTAAGGTTGTATTACTTTAAATATACATCTATAGGGATTAATGTCGTTATGTCCTTAACAACGTCTATGGGAGCGCTTAGCATGAACCTTTCTGCTTCATCTGTGACTGCCCTTTCCGCCGCCAAATCCCCCGAGGAAGCGGCAAAGATATTTTATGCGGAGGCCAGTCGTGGGCTCTCTGTCGTCATCGCCGATGCAATCGAGAAGGCACTCAATTCTGTCCACATGACTGCGGCCAACCCGGCGATCGCTGGATGGGAGAAACTGATCGGCGGCTGCGGCATCCAGCTTGCGTGGGAAAGCCCTCCGGTCCCCTTGCTTTTGCAGTTCGCTATGCGACGGGTTGCTGCTGAAATGCTGTCAGCCGCGGCCCTGCGTCACGATGACCGGGATCAGCAGGTCCCCCCAGTTGCCTTCGCCGCCGTGGTGGCGGGCGGAGCGGACGAGCTCCACCGAGACGCCGGCCTCGACCGCCTTCATGACGGACTGGTTGAGACGGTGCAGGTCGTTGGCGACCATGCGGATCATGGCCTGCTGGTCGGGGGTCATGGCGGAAGCCTGTTCTTCGGCGCGTTCCTTAACGCGGGTCTGGACTGTCATGGCATTTCTCCTCTTCTGAGCATTTTGCAGGCAGGCGGTACGCCTGCCGTCGCAGGAAATGCGGCTCTATGGGGTTCTTGAAAGGTTGACGGGTCGGGTTACTCGGCGGCCGGGCGGAACTGCTCGTGCTCGGTCGATTCATGCATGGCGGTCGTCGAGGACTGGCCGCCGGTGATGGCCATGGAGACGGCGTCGAAATAGCCGGTGCCGACTTCGCGCTGGTGCTTGGTCGCGGTGTAGCCGTTGGCCTCTGCCGCGAATTCCGCTTCCTGAAGTTCGGAATAGGCCGCCATCTGGCGATCCTTGTAGCCGCGGGCCAGTTCGAACATGCCGTAGTTGAGCTGGTGGAAGCCGGCGAGCGTGATGAACTGGAACTTGTAGCCCATCGCGCCGAGCTCGCGCTGGAACTTGGCGATGGTCGCGTCGTCGAGGTTCTTCTTCCAGTTGAACGAGGGCGAGCAATTGTAGGCGAGCAGCTTGCCGGGATGGGCCTTATGCACGGCCTCGGCGAACCTGCGGGCCTGTTCGAGGTCCGGCTTGCCGGTCTCCATCCAGATCAGGTCGCAATGCGGCGCATAGGAGATGGCGCGGGCGATGCAGGGCTCGATGCCGTTCCTGACCTGGTAGAAGCCCTCGACCGTACGGCCCTTGTCCTTGTCGACGAAGGGCTGGTCGCGCTCGTCGATATCGGAGGTCAGGAGCTTCGCGGCCTCGGCATCCGTGCGGGCGACGATGAGCGTCGGCACGCCCATGACATCGGCGGCAAGGCGGGCGGCGTCGAGATTGCGGATATGGGCGGCGGTCGGAATGAGAACCTTGCCGCCGAGATGGCCGCACTTCTTCTCGGAGGCGAGCTGGTCCTCGAAGTGAACGCCGGCAGCGCCCGCCTCGATGAAGGCCTTCATGATCTCGAAGGCGTTGAGCGGGCCGCCGAAGCCGGCCTCCGCGTCGGCGACGATAGGAGCGAACCAGGTGTCGACCGAAAGGCCGTTGCCTTCCGCCGTCTCGATCTGGTCGGCACGCTGGAGCGTGCGGTTGATGCGCTTGGCCAGCTCCGGCGCGGCATTGGCCGGGTAGAGCGACTGGTCGGGATACATGGCCGAGGCCGTGTTGGCGTCGGCGGCGACCTGCCAGCCGGAGAGATAGATCGCCTTCAGGCCGGCGCGGACCATCTGCATGGCCTGATTGCCGGAGAGTGCGCCCAGCGCGTTGACGAATTCCTCCTCGTGGATGAGCTTCCATAGGCGGTTCGCGCCGTTCTCCGCCAGCGTGTGGCGGATCTGGACCGAGCCGCGCAGCTTCTCGACCGCCTCGGCCGTATAGGGGCGTTCGATGCCGTCGAACCGGCCCTTCGGCGCGCTCGGGACGAGGTTGTAAAAATCGGTCATGATGTCCTCCGGTATGATGTCTCTGGATCGGGATGTCGCTGTCTTGCTGCCCGATTTCATGTGACAGTATTTACATCGCACCGCACAATACGGCGAGAGAAAACCGGAAAATCAGTGGGATAATCGGGTAATGATGTCTTGTCTTTGACAAGGCGGCTCTGTAAAAAAGTAAAATCTGTAAAATTGACAGCGCGGCCGATCGTGTAAAGGATTTGACACATGGCGGAGAACAAGATCTTTGCCGGGCCGAAGGTCCGGCGCATCCGCAATGCGCTCGGCCTCACCCAGACGGCGATGGCGGAAGGCCTGTCGATCTCACCGTCCTATCTCAACCTCATCGAGCGCAACCAGCGGCCGCTGACCGTGCAGCTCCTCCTGCGCCTCGCCTCCGTCTACAAGGTGGACCTGGACGAGTTGCAGGGCGAGAGCGCCGACAATGCGCGCCAGCTCCGCGAGGTCTTCGCCGATCCGCTATTGGCCGGCGAGCTGCCGGGCGATCACGAGCTGGTGGAGATTGCCGATGCCGCGCCGAACGTGGCGAGCGGCATCCTGAAACTCTACCGCGCCTACCGCGAGCAGGCCGCGCGCCTGACCGATCTTGCTGACGTCCTCGCGCGCGAAGGCCATGCCACCACGCTGTCAGGTACGCTGCTGCCGATGGACGAGGTGCGTGACAAGCTGGAAAGCCGCCCCAACTATTTCGGCGCCATCGACGAGGCGGCCGAGCGCTTCCATGCAGCGCTGGCGCCGGGCGACGACCTCGCATCGGCGCTCAAGGGCTGGCTGCGCAAGGAGCATGGCGTCGTCGTGCGCCTCCTGCCGGTCCACACCATGCCGAACCTGCGCCGCCGCTTCGACCGGCACTCCATGCGGCTCTTCCTCTCCGAGCGCCTGTCGCCCTTCGACCAGCTCCGCGAGATCGCCATGGAGACGGTGCAGCTCGCCCTGCAGGACGAGATCTTCGCCGAGCTCGACCTGCTCGCCTTCACGACGGCGGAGGCCAAGCGCATCGCCCGCTTCGAGCTGGCGCGCTACGCCGCCCATGCGCTGATGATGCCCTATGAGGCTTTCCATTCCACGGCGCAGCGCGTGCGCTACGATATCGACGTGCTGCGCTCGCGTTTTTCCGTCTCCTACGAGCAGGCGGCGAACCGGCTCACCATGCTGCAGCGGCCGGGAAAGGCGGGCGTGCCCTTCTTCATGCTGGAGATCGACAATGCCGGCCACCGCTTCCGGCGGGCGGGCGCCCAGGGCTTTCCGCAGGCGCGCTTCGGCGGCGGCTGTCCCAAGCTCGGCGTCCATGCCGCCTTTTCCCAGCCCGGGCAGATCCTCGTCGACCGGGTGGAGATGCCGGACGGCGGCACGTTCCTGACGGTCTCGCGGACGCTGGAAGGGCCGCAGGCCGCCTTCGCCGAGCGGGTGCGCCGCACGGCGCTGCTGGTCGGCTGCGATGCCGCCCATGCGCAGGAGACCGTCTATGGCGAGGCGGCGGGGCGGGTGGGCGCGATCGCCGTCGGCGCGGCCTGCCGGCTTTGCGAACGGCAGGGCTGTCTTGCCCGCGCCGAGCCGCCGGTCACGCGCCCGCTCGGGCTCGATGAAATGGTCGCCGGCCTCAGCCTTTTCGACTTCCAGTGAATTTCCGCTTGATTTCCGCCAAGGATGAGGTTTGAAATATGATAGGAATGGGAACAATGTGATACAAAAATTCGCTCTATGTTTGCATGAATGCAGCTTGTCGCCTCTCGAAAAACAACCATAATCGGCGGCTGTTCTTCTACCAACTCATAGGCCCGTGAAAGAAACTGGGAGATAAATCAATGATAAGGCATACTCTTTGGGCGACGGCCGCAGCGGCGGCGTTTTTGGTTGCCGGCGGTGCCCTCGCGCAGGAAAAAGTGGTCAACGTCTACAACTGGTCCGACTATATCGATAGTTCGATCATCGACGATTTCACCAAGGAAACCGGCATCAAGGTCGTCTACGACGTCTATGACTCCAACGAGATCCTCGAGACGAAGCTCCTGGCCGGCGGCACGGGCTACGACGTGGTCGTTCCGACCAACACCTTCCTCCAGCGCCAGATCGCCGCGGGCGTCTACCAGAAGCTCGACAAGTCCAAGCTGCCGAACCTCAAGAACATGTGGGACATGGTGTCCGAGCGCATGCAGCCGTTCGACCCGGGCAACGAATATTCCATCAACTACATGTGGGGCACGATCGGCATCGGCTTCAACAAGGCCAAGATCAAGGAAGCGCTCGGCACCGACGAGGTCGACAGCTGGAAGGTGGTCTTCGATCCGGAATATGCCGCCAAGCTCAAGGATTGCGGCATCAACTTCCTCGATTCGCCGACCGACATGATCCCGGTCGTGCTCGCCTATCTCGGCGTCAATCCCGACAGCCATGACCCGGCCGATATCGCCAAGGCCGAGGAAGCGCTGCTGAAGGTTCGCCCCTTCGTCCGCAAGTTCCATTCCTCGGAATTCATCAACGGCCTTGCCAACGGCGATATCTGCGCCGCGGTCGGCTGGTCCGGCGATATCTTCCAGGCGCGCGACCGCGCCGAGGAGGCCAATAACGGCGTGGAAGTCGGCTATTCCATCCCGAAGGAAGGCACGCAGATGTGGTTCGACCAGATGGCCATTCCCGCCGATGCGCCGCATGTCGAGGAGGCGCACGCGTTCCTCGACTACATCATGCGCCCGGAAGTCATCGCCAAGTCGACGGAATACGTCCACTACGCCAACGGCAACAAGGCCTCGCAGGCGCTGCTGCCGGAAGACATCATCAAGGACCCGACGATCTATCCGGACGACGAGACCCTGAAGAAGCTCTTCACCAACACGACGCTGGATTCCAAGACGCAGCGCGTGTTCACGCGAACCTGGACCAAGATCGTGACCGGCCAGTAACCGGCTCGAGACAATTGCCCGGAACAGGTTTCCGGGCAATTTCATTTTGCTCGACGCAGTTTCCGCCGCAAGCCGCCGCTTCGTCTCGCCGGAACTGCCGGGAATGCCAGAAAAAGAGAGTTGGGGACAGGCAATGAAATCTCTCGGCAATATCCGTCGTTCCTTCGCGCCCTGGACCGATCCGGACGCAAAACCGTTCATCACCTTCCGAAACGTCACGAAGAAGTTCGGCGATTTCACTGCCGTCGACGACCTCACCCTCGATATCTATCACCGCGAGTTCTTCGCCCTGCTCGGGGCCTCGGGCTGCGGCAAGTCCACGCTCCTGCGCATGCTGGCCGGCTTCGAGCGGCCGACCTCCGGCGAGATCATCCTCGACGGCCAGGACATCGCCGGCATCCCGCCCTACAAGCGGCCGGTCAACATGATGTTCCAGTCCTACGCGCTCTTCCCGCACATGACGGTGGAGAGCAATATCGGCTTCGGCCTTCGCCAGGACGGCATGCCGAAGAACGAGATCGCCGAGCGCGTCGCCCAGATGCTCAAGCTCGTGAAGCTCGAGAAATTCGCCAAGCGCAAGCCGCACCAACTTTCCGGCGGCCAGCGCCAGCGCGTGGCGCTCGCCCGCTCGCTCGCCAAGCGCCCGAAGGTGCTCTTGCTCGACGAGCCGCTCGGCGCGCTCGACAAGAAGCTGCGCGAGGAAACCCAGTTCGAGCTGATGGACCTGCAGCAGGAGCTCGGCCTCACCTTCGTCGTCGTGACGCACGACCAGGAGGAGGCGATGACCATGGCCGACCGCATCGCGGTGATGAGCCATGGCAAGGTCATCCAGGTCGCCACCCCGGCGGAAATCTACGAGGCGCCGAATTCCCGCTTCGTCGCCGACTTCATCGGCGACGTGAACATCCTCGACGGCAAGGTCTCGGCCAGCGGCAACGGCAAGATCGAGCTTGCCGCCAACGAGGGCTTCACCATCCGCACCGCCGCCGCCGGTGACCCGGCGCCCGGCAGCGCCGCCGGCTTCGCGATCCGCCCGGAAAAGCTGAAAGTGTCGCGCAATGCGCCCGCCGACGCCACGTTCAACGCGGCGCAGGGCGAAATCTGGGATATCGGCTATCTCGGCGACATGACCGTCTTCTACGTCAAGCTCGACAGCGGCAAGGTCGTGAAGGCCTCCATGCTGAACGCCCAGCGCGAGGTGGAGAACCCCATCGCCTACGACGAGAAGGTCTGGGTCTCCTTCGGCGAGACCGCCGGCGTCGTATTGAAGGATTGATGCGATGAACAAGCTCGGCTCCGCCATCTTCAGCCGCCTTGTCATCATCGTTCCCTATGCCTGGCTGCTGTTCTTCTTCCTCATTCCCTTCTTCATCGTCTTCCGCATCTCGCTTTCCACCACGGCGATCGCCCAGCCGCCCTACGAGCCGGTCTTCGCGCTGTCGGACGGCCTTGCCGGCCTCTGGGCAAAGCTCGGCGAGCTGCATTTCGACAATTTCGTCTGGCTGACGGAGGATGCGCTCTATTTCAACGCCTATCTGTCGAGCCTGTGGATCGCCGCGCTCTCGACCGCCATCACGCTGCTGATCGGCTATCCCATCGCCTACGGCATGGCGCAGGCACCGCGCTCGCTGCGCCCGACGCTGCTCATGCTGGTGATCCTGCCCTTCTGGACGAGCTTCCTGATCCGCGTCTATGCCTGGATCGCCATCCTCAAGCCGGAAGGGCTGCTCAACCAGTTCCTCATCGGCACGGGCATCATCGACCAGCCGCTGATTATCATGAACACCAACTGGGCGATCTATATCGGCATCGTCTATTCCTACCTGCCCTTCATGGTGCTGCCGCTCTATTCGGCGCTGGAGAAGATGGACAACACGCTGATCGAGGCCGCGCAGGACCTCGGCTGCCCGCAGATCTCCGCCTTCTGGAAGATCACCTTCCCGCTCTCCATTCCGGGCGTCGTGGCGGGCTGCATGCTCGTCTTCATCCCGGCGGTCGGCGAGTTCGTCATTCCCGACCTTCTCGGCGGATCGCAGACGCTGATGATCGGCAAGACGCTATGGAACGAATTCAACGCGAACCGCGACTGGCCGGTCTCCGCCGCCGTCGCGACCATCCTGCTCCTCATCCTGGTCGTGCCCATCGTGTTCTTCCAGAATGCGCAGGCCAAGGCCGAAGAGCAGGGGAGATAAGCCATGAACACCTGGTCCCGTTTCAACATCGTCTCGGTCGTCCTCGGCTTTGCCTTCCTCTACCTGCCGATCGTGCTCCTGGTCATCTTCTCCTTCAACGAGTCCAAGCTCGTGACGGTCTGGGCCGGCTTCTCGACGAAATGGTACGTCTCGCTCTTCCATAACCAGGGCCTGATGGATGCGGCCTGGGTGACGGTCCGCGTGGGCCTGCTGGCAGCGAGCGTGGCGACCGTCCTCGGCACCATGGCGGCGCTGGCGCTGACGCGCTACACGCGCTTCCGCGGCCGCCTTCTCTTCTCGGGCATGGTCTATGCGCCGCTCGTCATGCCGGAGGTGATCACCGGCCTGTCGCTGCTGCTGCTCTTCGTCGCCATCGGCTTCGACCGCGGCTTCTGGACGGTGACGCTGGCGCATATCACCTTCTCCATGTGCTTCGTGACGGTGGTGGTGCAGTCGCGCCTGCTCTCCTTCGACCGCTCGGTGGAGGAGGCGGCGCTCGACCTCGGCGCGACGCCCGTAAGGACCTTCTTCGAGGTGACGCTGCCCATCATCGCGCCGGCCGTGCTGTCCGGCTGGATGCTGGCCCTGACGCTCTCGCTCGACGACCTCGTCATCGCGAGCTTCACCTCCGGTCCGGGCGCGACGACCCTGCCGATGAAGATCTACAGCCAGGTGCGCCTCGGCGTGACGCCGGAAATCAACGCGGCCTGCACATTGCTCATCGGCATCGTCGCCGTCGGGGTGATCATCGCATCGGTTATGACGAAGCGGCGGGAATTGCAGCGGGTGCGCGACGAGCAGGCGGCCTTCGCCGGCCGCTGATACGGCCGGATCACCGGCGGGGCTCTTGCCCCGTCAGGACCGCGATGGGCGAGATCACCGGCTCCGGCCAGGAGCCGCCGACGAAGAAGCTGATCGCCGGATTGTTCGGGGCGACGCCCTCCTGCGGACGGTCGGCGAGGCTGCCGGCCAGCGCGAGGCTGCCGGTGCGGTAGGGGATAAGGCCCGAAAGCGTCAGCAGCCTGTCCGTCCCCTCGATTTCCGCCTTGGTGAGTTCGGCAAGCCCGCGGTTCAGCTTTGCATCCATGTCCGCGCGCACGAAATCGAACGCGCCGTCGGCGACGTCCGAGGCGCTGAAGAACGTGTTCTGCGCCGCCCGCTGCTCGAAGGCCGGGCGGTTGAAGTGGGTGAGGGTGCCAGGCCCCATGCGCAGCCGGAAGCTGCCTGACATGTCGGATATCGTCGTCGCCCAGAGAGGCAGGTCCGTCGAAAGCTCGAAATCCGCCGAGCCGATGCCGGTCGGCAACGGGCCGGGCAGCGCGAGCGTGCTGACGATGGCGCCGATATCGACATTGCCGAGCGACATCTGTAACTGGCCGCCGCCGCGGAAGCCGCTTTCGGCCAGCACGATGCGCCCCGTCATGCGCCCGCCGAGAAACGTGCTGTCGCCGACATCGAAGGAGGCCCGGCCGTTCTCGACGCGCATCCCGGCGGCAAGATCCTGCAGCGAGAACGGCGCGAAGTCCGCGCTCTTCGCGGAAAGCCGCAGGTCCATGGCGAGCTGGCGGATGAAGGCGGTGTCGATGCCCGGCGCATTCGGGTCGGTGCCGGGAAGCGGCGAGAAAGCGGTGAGGAAGGCGCGCAGGTCCATCTTGTCGAAGGCGAGCGTGCCGTCCACTTTCGGAAGGCCGTCCGACGGCATGGCGATGTCCAGAACGCCCGTCGCCTCCGCATTGTCGAGCACCAGCCTGACATTCTCGAGCCGCGCGGAAGCACCCGAGCTGGTGACGTTCGCCTCGGCGCTCACCTGGCCGATATTGCCGACCGCCGGAATGTCCTTGCCCTGCCAGGCCAGCAGGCGGCTGAGCGACGGCGTCGAAAGCTGCATGGCGCCGGAGATATAGGCATTGCCGGAAAGATTGGCGGTGCCGTCGAAACCGAACTTCGCCGGGTCGGCGGAAAGGCTGGTCTGGACCACGGCGTCCCGCCCGGCGAGAAGCGCGAGCGGATGGCCGGTGGTGAAGGACCAATGGGTCATCTCGCCGTTGACGACGCCGGAGAGCGAAAGCTTCAGCTGCCGCCGGAGCGCCGGCCAGTCGATGCTGCCGTTGATGTCCGTGATGCGATAGGGTTTTTCGCCCCGCACGATGTCGAGCACGCCGTCGCGGAAGGAGATCGTGCCGATGCGCTCGTCCTTTATGTCGGCGGGCTGGCCGTCCGGGGCCTTGGCGGTCGCGTCGATCGCCTGGATCAGCCAGCCGCTGTGGCGCCAGTTGAAGACGCCGTCGGCGTTCCATCCGGCGTGGACGACGGGGCGCACCAGCTCGAAATCGCTGAAGCCCGGCTGGCCGCGCACGGCGCCGAGGAGATCGAAGGTTGCCGAGACCTTCTCGACGCTGGCGAGCTCTCCGCTGGTGCCGTCCGCCTTCGTGCCGACGATGCGCACATTGCCGAGCGTCACGCGCGGATAGGGCCAGAAGGAAAATTCCGCTTTCCGGCCGGCATGCACCGTCGCGCCGGTCCAGTTTTCCAGCGCCTGTTCTATGCCGCGTTCCACCGTCGCCGTCTGCACGAGGAAGGGGAAGGCGATGCGCCCTGCCGCGACGACGAGGAGAACCGCAAGGATGCCCCGCACCAGAAGCTTCGAACGGAGGAAACGGGATAGGGTCATGCGGGGCGCGGCTCCTCTGCCGGCAATCTCATCTCAAGCAAAACGGGGATAGGCGCTCATGCGGCAGAAATCAAATGCCGCCATGGCGGAATTGCGTTCGGCGACGGCGCGAACGGGCGTTCCCCGCTTTATAGTGCGGCGCAACATGCTATACGAATGCCATGGAGTGGAGGACAGCATGACGTCAGAAATGCCCCTGTGGGAACCTTCGGCAGAAATCCTGGCAAAGAGCCCGATGGCGCTCTTCATGAAGGCCGCCGGCCAGCGGGCCGGGCGCGCCTTCGCCTCCTACGACGAACTCCACGACTGGTCCGTCGCGGACCGGGCCGGCTTCTGGACCGCCATCTGGGACGAATGTGGCGTCATCGGCGAAAAGGGCGGGACGGCGCTCGAAAACGGCGAGCGCATGCTGGAGGCCCGCTTCTTCCCGGAGGGACGGCTGAACTTCGCGGAAAACCTCCTGCGGAAGACCGGCACGGGCGATGCCATCGTCTTCCGCGGCGAGGACAAGGTCTCCTATCGCTGGTCCTGGGACGAGCTCGGCGCCCGCGTCTCGAAGCTTCAGCAGGCCTTTGCCGCCATGGGCATCGGCGAAGGCGACCGTGTCGCGGCCATGATGCCGAATATGCCGGAGACCATCGCGCTGATGCTCGCCGCCGCCTCCCTCGGCGCGATCTGGTCTTCCTGTTCGCCCGATTTCGGCGAGCAGGGCGTGCTCGACCGCTTCGGCCAGATCGAGCCGAAGCTCTTCATCGCCTGTGATGCCTACTGGTATGCCGGCAAGCCGCAGGACGTGTCCGGGAAGGTGAAGGCCGTCGCGGCCAGGCTGGAGACGCCCGTTCTCGTGGTGCATTATGCCGGCGATGCCGAGGCGCTCGCCGCCGCGCTGCCGGACGGCCGCACGCTCGATGCGCTGATGGCGCCTTATGAGGCAAGGCCTCTCACTTTCACGCGGCTTCCGTTCCGCCATCCGCTCTACATCCTCTTTTCCTCCGGCACGACGGGCGTGCCGAAATGCATCGTGCATTCGGCCGGCGGCACGCTGCTGCAGCACCTGAAGGAGCACAGCCTGCATTGCGGGCTCGTCGAGGACGACCGGCTGTTCTACTTCACCACCTGCGGCTGGATGATGTGGAACTGGCTGGTCTCCGGCCTTGCGGTCGGCGCGACGCTCTGCCTCTTCGACGGCTCGCCCTTCCATCCGGACGGCAACGTGCTGTTCGACTATGCCGAGGCGGAGCGGTTCGCCGTCTTCGGCACCTCCGCCAAATATATCGATGCGGTGCGCAAGGGCGGCTTCACGCCGGTGACGACGCACGATCTTTCGAGCCTGCGCCTTCTCACCTCCACCGGCTCGCCGCTGTCGCCGGAAGGCTTTTCCTTCGTCTACGAGGGCATCAAGCCGGACGTCCAGCTCGCCTCGATTTCCGGCGGCACGGATATCGTCTCCTGCTTCGTGCTGGGCATTCCCCTGAAGCCGGTCTGGCGCGGCGAGATCCAGGGCCCCGGCCTCGGCCTTGCCATGGACGTCTGGAACGAGGACGGCCATCCGGTACGCGAGGAGAAGGGCGAGCTCGTCTGCACCAGGGCCTTCCCCTCCATGCCCGTGATGTTCTGGAACGATCCGGACGGCGCGAAATACCGCGCCGCCTATTTCGAGCGCTTCGACAATGTCTGGTGCCACGGCGACTTCGCCGAATGGACAAGCCATGGCGGCATTATCATCCATGGCCGCTCCGACGCCACGCTCAATCCCGGCGGCGTGCGCATCGGCACGGCCGAAATCTACAACCAGGTCGAACAGATGGAGGAGGTTGCCGAAGCCCTCTGCATCGGCCAGGACTTCGACGACGACGTGCGCGTCGTGCTCTTCGTGCGCCTTGCGCCCGGCGTCGTGCTGGACGAGGCGCTGGAAAAGAAGATCAGGACGAAAATCCGCACCGGCGCTTCGCCGCGCCATGTGCCGGCAAGGATCATCGCGGTCGCCGACATTCCCCGCACCAAGTCGGGCAAGATCGTCGAGCTTGCCGTGCGCGAGGTGGTGCACGGCCGCCCGGTCAAGAACAAGGAGGCGCTCGCCAATCCGGAAGCGCTGGGGCTTTTCGCCGACCTGCCGGCGCTGAGGTCCTGAAGGCCGCGCTTTAACGGTTTGCCGGCCGCCGCGTTAACCAAGTTTTCGGACTTGTGAACGAAACCTTTGTGCCGAAACCGGCCAGGTAAGCATTTGTTAAGCCGGGATGACGCAAGGTCGTGCCAACTTGAGCATGCCCGATGGAAGGGCGTTCCGGTCGCATCCGACCCCGGTGGCATGAAGCCGTTGACCCTGGCTTTTGTTGGACAGCATTCAAACTATCGGGGCGGCTTCTGCCGCCCTCTTTTTTACCCTTCTTTACCCGTCCGGCTGTCCGCCCGCCTCAGTCCGCCAGCACGCGCGGCGAGGGGAAGATCACCTCGACCAGCGTGCCCTCGTTCGGCGTGGAGCTGATCGCGAAATTCGCCCGGTTGGCATCGACCATCGCCTTGGTCAGCGGCAGGCCGAGGCCGGTGCCGTCGCCGCGCTTGCGCGCGCCCGTCGTCACCTGGCGGAAGGGCTTCATCGCCTGCTCCAGTTCGCTGCGCGTCATACCGACGCCGGTGTCGCGGATGCGCAGCACCACGCTGCCATTCGCCTCATAGGCGGTGGAGACGACGATCTGCCCGCCGGACGGCGTGAAGCGGATGGCGTTCGACAGGATGTTGAGCGCGATCTGCTTGATCGAGCGCAGGTCCGCCACGATCTGCGGCACATTGGTCGAAAGCGAGGTGCGGATGATGACGCGCTGGGCGTTCGCCTGCGGCTGCACCAGCGAGACGGCTTCCGAGATCGTCTCGTTGAGGCCGACGGCGGTGAATTCCAGCTCCATCTCGCCCGCCTCGATCTTGGAGATGTCGAGCAGGTCGTTGACGATGTCGAGCACGTGACGGCCGGACCGGCCGATGTCGTTGGCATATTCGATGTAGCGCGGATGGCCGATCGGCCCGAAACGCTCCGTCGCCATCATGTCGGAAAAGCCGATGATGGCATTGAGCGGCGTGCGGATCTCGTGGCTGACGCGGGCGAGGAAATCGCTCTTGTGGGCGTTGGCCGTCTCGGCCGCGCGCTTGGCGTTGCGCAGCTCCTCCTCCGTGCGCTTCCATTGGGTGATGTCGCGGATGACCGCGCAATAGCCGGCGGAAGAGGAAAGACGCCCCATGGTCATGAAGAGGGGAATGAAGCCGCCGCCCGCCTCGCGGCCGATGACCTCGCGCCCGTCGTTGAGCACGCTCGCGACGCCATGGCCGGAAAGGCCGGCGAGATAATCGAGCACCGCCTTCTGGCTCTCATGGGCAAAGAGCATGGCGAAGGGGCGGCCGCGCGTCTCGTCCTCGTCATAGTTGAAGAGGGCGCTCGCGGACCGGTTCATGGAGCGGATGTCGCCGTCCTGGCCGACGACGACGACGCCGTCGGTGGCGGTTTCGAGAATGGAGCGCAGCTCGCTGACCTCGATGCGCAGCGCCGCGGCGGCGGCCTGGTCGCCGGGCCGTTCCTCGGATTCGGCCGGGGCCGGGGCAGCGTCGACCAGCTTGAGGGCCGGCTTTTCCTGCACCGGCGTCAGCGCCAGCATGAGCGCCGTGCCGTCTTCCCAGCGGATCGACTGGAGCCGGGCGCGCACCGCGCTGGTGCTCTCGCCGTCGGCATGGCGGAGCGCCATGGTGCCGCCGCTCTCCTCGGCCTCCTCGTCGGGGCCGGCCAGCAGGATGTCGAGCCCGCCGGAGGCTTCGAGGTCTTTCAGGTCGGTATAGCCCGTCAGGCGGAAGAATTCCGGATTGGCATGGATGAGCCGGTCGCCGACATGGACGAGCAGCGCCACCGGCAGCGCATCGACGACGGGGCCGGTCAGCCCATAGTCCATCTGGCGGCGCGATGGGGCAAAGCCCGTGCGCTCGCCGGCAGGCTCTTCATGCAGCATGTCGTCGGCATGGGGGCCGACTTCGAGGCCGGGCATTTCCGCTGCGGCTTCGCCGGTGGCGGTGGCGGACGGATTGTTCGCATCATCGCCGGCGGCCTTGTCGGCATCATCCGCGGTTTCCTCTGCCGGGCGGTCTTCGGGCTTTCGCTTGCCGAAGGTCTCGCCGAGCTGGCGGGCGATCTCGCGGAATGCCGCCTGCTCGCCGGTGGAAAGGCCGTCGAACAGCCCGCCGCGATTGCGCCGGGTCTCGAGCTGCACGACCTTGTCGGAATGCCGGCGGGCGGGTGTCTCGACGAGGCGCAGTGCGGGACGCTCGCCTCGGAATGCATCTTCCTCGTCGCCATCGGGCGCGGGGGGCGTCTCCGTATCGATACCCTTGTCTTTGTCTTCGGGCTGGTCTGCCTCGGCGGTCGTCGCGTCCTCGTGTTCCGACGCGGTCGCTTCCTCTGGCAGCACGGCATCGTCGCTACCTGCCTCTGCCGTTTCCGGCAGCATCTCATCCGCTTCCTGCGCCGCCGTTTCCAAAAGGGTGCCGGTCTCCTCGGCAAAGGCCTCTTCCACCAGCGCTTCCCCGGCCGGCCCGGCATCGCCCAGCGTCAGGCCGCGGGCATGCGGGTCCTCGGTCGCATCGGCGATACGCACGATGCCGAAGCCGCGGAAGCCGTCGAATTCGCGGTTGCGGGAATAGGTGGGCAGGGCGGCGAGGTCGACGGGAACGACGAGGCTCGTGCCTTCGACCGGCCACTGGATCGTCTTGCCCGACCAGGTGTCGCGGCGGCGCAGGAGATCGCCGATCTTTCCGTCCGGGTCGAGATCGAAGCGGCCGGCGACATCGCTGAAGCGTTCCCCGGAAATCGCGGCGGCATGCGGCCCGACGGCGGCGGCGAACTCGTCCGAAATCTCGCTGAACCGGCCCTCGGCATCGATCTTCCAGACGAAACGGATCGGGCGACCCTGCGGGTTGAAGACGAAACCGGTCTTCTCCACCGTTTCACGCGCTTGGGTGGGGCGGCTGTCCTCGATGACCTCGGCGGCCGCAATCTCGGTGGGTGCCTCCGCGCTGTCCTCGACGGGCCGCTCTTCAGCGGCAATCTCTTCCACCGGGGCATCCTCGATGGGGGCCTCTTCGCCGTTCGAAACCGGCTCGGGAGTTTCCGATACTGCCGCGACGGTCTCCGCGGCAGCGGCGGGCGTCTCCTCAATGGTCGGCTCCGCTTCGGCCTGTTGGACGGGCTCGTCCTCCTCCGGATCGAGATGGCCCAGGATGGTCTCGACGGCGAAAAGCAGGTGCAGGGCGGGGTCGTTGGAAATCTTGCCGATGGCGGCGGGAAGATGCCCGCGGCCGGTGGCGACGGGACGCTTGACGAGGTGCTCGGCGCTGCGGCCGGCGGCCTCCACGAGCGCAAGGCGGGTCTGCTGGCTGATGGCCAGCCGGTCGAAGCCGTCCGAGGCGGCGACGACGGCGCCCTCGCCGTCGAGCACGGCCATGTGCGTATCGGGATCGTCGAAGCCGGCGAGCATCGCGGCGGCCGCATCCGCGCCGCCCTGGCTGCCGGCGACGGGCACGCTGAACAGGATGGCATCGTCGCCGCGGCGGATGGTGATCGCCTCGACCGTCGCATGGACCGGCGCGCTGCGGAAACCGCTGCCGATGCGCATCAGGAAGCTGCGCCGCTCGCCCGGCGCCTGTACCTGCCGCGCGGTCGCGGCGAGCTGGCGAAAGGCGACGTCGGTGCGGTCCGGGCCGGTATCGAGGAAATCGTAGATATTGTCCTGGCCGAAGAGGGCCGCGCCCCGCCCGTTCGACCAGAGCACCCGCGCCATGTCCTTGGAAAACAGCACGACCGCCTCGCCCCGTGCAAAGGGCAGGCGCACCCGTTCATGGACGGCGACGTCGATAAAGGGATACTGTTTTGCGGACATGTTCAGGCCTGCATCTTGCTCCGGCACCCCGGTCTTCGATTAACGCTTTATTAATAGCGGCGCACAGGCGGGGGGTCCAGCGCCGGACCCGCGCAGCCCCGGGCTTTCGGGCGGAAAGGTTAACGGCGTGCCGGATTTATTGTGCATCGCACAAAAATGTTGCAATGCGAAAAGAAATCACCTATATGGGGGCCATCCAAGAACACGGCGCCTCCAGAGAGGGCCAAACCAAGGAGCGCAGACAATGGCTACCAAGAAGACCGACGACGTATTCTCCATCGCTTCCATCGACCCGGCCAAGCTTTCCGAGAGCTTCCGCGAATTCGCCGAGAAGGGCGCCTCGCAGACCAAGGAAGCCTATGCCAAGATGAAGGAAGCCGCCGAGGACGCAACGAAGACCGTCGAAGCGACGCTCGAAAGCGCGCAGGCCGGCTCCGTCGAACTCGGCCTCAAGGCCATCGAAGCGCTCCGCACCAATGCCGAGAACTCGCTTTCCCACATGGAAGCCCTGCTCGGCGTGAAGTCCGTTTCCGAACTCTTCGAACTGCAGACCGCCTTCCTGCGCAAGCAGGCCGAAGTCGTCGTCGAGCAGGCCAAGTCCCTCCAGGAAACCTCCAAGAAGGTTGCCGAGAAGGTCGCCGCTCCCGGCAAGTCGGCCGCCGAAAAGGCCATGAAGTCCTTCAAGTCGGTCTGAACCGCCGCGTGAGGCGGGTTCCGACCCTGTGATGGGATGGCCGGGCGATTGCCCGGCCATTTTCGTTTGTGGAGCGTGCAGAAAACGCTTGAAAAAAGGTGCGGCTGCCCGTATGTGACCCACCAAGCGCGCTGGACGCGCCTTGTTGTGCGGTTGTAGCTCAGTTGGTTAGAGCGCAGGTTTGTGGCACCTGAGGTCGTAGGTTCGATTCCCACCAACCGTACCATTCTTCTCCACCATATTTGAATTTCTGCTGATCGAGGCCCCCTGCCGGGCTTCAGAGGAACATCGCGTGTTCCTTGCGAACGAGTTCCTGCACGAATTCGGCGACGGTGCGAACGCGCACGAGGTCGCGCGCGCTTTCGTGCCATGTCGTCCAGTAGGCGCGGCGGATCGAGGTGGCGGGCAGCAGCCGGACGAGCTCGGGATATTGCCGGGCGATATAGTCGTGCAGGATGCCGACGCCCGCGCCCGAGCGCACGGCCTCCGTCTGGCCGGTGGCGCTCGAAATCTCGAAGCCGGCGTCCCAGCTGCGCATGATCTCGCCGGTGAAGTTGAGCGAGGCCGTGAAGATGAGGTCCTCCACATAGCCGATGCGCCGGTGCGCCTTGAGGTCGTCGACGCTTTCCGGCGTGCCGTTCTCCGCCAGATAGGCCTTTGAGGCATAAAGGCCGAGCGTATAGTCCGTGAGCTTGGAGGAGACGAGCCGGCCCTGTTCCGGCCGCTCCAGCGTGATCGCGATATCCGCCTCGCGCTGCGACAGCGAGAAGGAGCGGGGGACCGGCACGAGCTGGATCTTCAGTTCCGGGTGCCGCGCCGTCAGCCGGCCGAGCCGGGGGGCGAGGAAGGAGACGCCGAAGCCGTCCGGCGCCCCGACGCGCACGGTGCCGGCGACCGCCGTGTCGATGCGCCCGATGCTCGCCTGCACCGCCAGCATCTCCGTCTCCATACGTTCTGCCGCGCGCAAGAAAGCCTCGCCCTCGGCGGTGAGGTCGCAGCCATTGGTGCGGCGGATGAGAAGGCGCGTCTTCAGCGCTTCCTCCAGTGCGCTGACGCGGCGGCTGAGGGTGGCGTGATTGACGCCGAGCCGGCGGGAGGCGGCAAGGAGCTGCCCGGTGCGCGCCACCGCCAGGAACATGCGGGCATCGTCCCAGTTCATCGCAGCCTCCGACATTAATTTCTGCACAACGGTTCCTTATCTCAGGCGCTTGAGTTGTGCAAATTGAAGTGCGATCATCCCCTCATAACCACGGAGGACTCCCCATGTACGAGATCGGACACTTCATCAACGGCAAGCACGTCCCGGGCACGAGCGGCCGCACCGCGGACGTCTACAATCCCGCCACGGGCGAGGTTCAGGCCAAGGTCGCCCTGGCGAGCGACGCCGAGCTGCAGGCCGCCGTCGACGCCGCCAAGGCCGCGCAGCCGAAGTGGGCCGCCACCAACCCGCAGCGCCGCGCCCGCGTCTTCATGAAGTTCGTCGACCTGCTCAACCAGAACATGGACGAGCTGGCCGTGCTGGTCTCCCGCGAGCACGGCAAGACAGTCGAGGACTCCAAGGGCGACGTCATCCGCGGCCTCGAAGTCTGCGAATTCGTCATCGGCATCCCGCACCTGTCCAAGAGCGAGTTCACCGAAGGCGCCGGCCCCGGCATCGACATGTATTCGATCCGCCAGCCGGTCGGCATCGGCGCCGGCATCACGCCGTTCAACTTCCCGGGCATGATCCCGATGTGGATGTTCGCCCCGGCGATTGCCTGCGGCAACGCCTTCATCCTCAAGCCCTCCGAGCGCGATCCGTCCCTGCCGATCCGCCTTGCCGAACTGATGATCGAGGCCGGCCTGCCGGCGGGCATCCTCAATGTCGTCAACGGCGACAAGGCCGCGGTCGACGGTATCGTCTCCCATCCGGATATCGGCGCCGTCTCCTTCGTCGGCTCCACGCCGATCGCCCGCTACGTCTATGGCGCCGCCACCGCCAACGGCAAGCGCGCCCAGTGCTTCGGCGGCGCGAAGAACCACATGATCATCATGCCCGACGCCGACCTCGACCAGGCCGTCAACGCCCTGATGGGCGCCGGCTACGGTTCGGCCGGCGAGCGCTGCATGGCCGTCTCCGTCGCCGTTCCGGTCGGCGAGGAAACCGCCAACCGCCTGATCGAGAAGCTGACGCCGAAGATCGAGAGCCTGCGCATCGGTCCCTATACCGACGAGAAGGCCGACATGGGCCCGGTCGTCACCAAGGAAGCCCAGGCCCGCATCCGCAGCCTCATCGACAAGGGCCTGGAAGAAGGCGCCAAGCTCGTCGTCGACGGCCGTGATTTCAAGCTGCAGGGCTATGAGAACGGCTATTTCGTCGGTGGCTGCCTCTTCGACAACGTCACGCCGGACATGGAAATCTACAAGACCGAGATATTCGGCCCGGTCCTTTCCGTCGTGCGCGCCAGGAACTACGAGGAAGCCCTCGACCTGCCCATGAAGCATGAATACGGCAACGGCGTCGCCATCTACACCCGCGACGGCGATGCTGCCCGCGACTTCGCCAGCCGCATCAATATCGGCATGGTCGGCATCAACGTTCCGATTCCGGTTCCGCTGGCCTACCACTCCTTCGGCGGCTGGAAGGCTTCCGCCTTCGGCGACCTCAACCAGCACGGCACGGACTCCATCAAGTTCTGGACCCGCACCAAGACCGTGACGAGCCGCTGGCCGTCCGGCATCAAGGACGGCGCCGAATTCGTCATGCCGACGATGAAGTGATCCGTAAGGATCAGGAACGGAAAGGGCTCCCGCCGGGAGCCCTTTTTGCATTCGCACATTATTTGTGCCTTGCGAAGAATAGGCCGGCCATGCGGCCCGTTACCTCCCTGTTCATGCACTGAAGGGGGCAAACATGGCATTGGCAGGATCGCCGCAGGCCGCAGGGCAGGCGGGCGGCTTTCATCGTATTTCCTTTACCGGCAAGGCATCCGAATATTTCGGCATCTGGATCGTCAACGTGCTTTTGACGATCGTCACGCTCGGCATCTATTCCGCCTGGGCCAAGGTCCGGCGCAACCGCTATTTCTACGGCAATACCGTCCTGCTCGGCCGGTCCTTCGAATATCATGCGCGGGGCGTGCAGATCCTCGTCGGCCGGCTCATCGTCCTTGGCGCGTTCGTCGTGCTGAACGTCCTGGCCGCCGTCGTGCCGTTCCTGGTGCTGCTGCCGACCATCGTCGTGCTGGTCGCCCTGCCGTGGCTCGTGGCAAGGGGTCTGCGCTTCGCCGCGCGCGTCACGAGCTACCGCAACGTGCGCTTCGATTTCGTCGGCGGTGCCGGCGGCGCGTTCAAGGCCTTCATCCTCGGCGGCCTGCTTTCCGTCATCACGCTCGGCATCCTCACGCCGCTCGCCAGCCGCTGGGTGTCGCGCTATCTCGGCACGAACCTGCGCTATGGCGGCAAGGCCTTCGACACCGACCCGCCGCTCGGGCCGCTCTACAGGTCCTGGCTGCTTTCCTTCCTCATCGCGCTGATCGGCCTCGGCATCATCGCGATCCTCGTCGTCGCCAATTTCGCGCTGATCGCCGCGATGGTCGAGACGCCCGGCTCGCTGGCGCCCGAGCAGCAGGTCCCGCTGATCGTCAGCGCGGTGATAGGCTATATCGTCATCTTCGCCACGATGGGCATCGCCGGGCTCTTCTACCGGGCGGGCGTGCGCAATATCGCCTGGTCCTCCACGACCTTCGACGGCAGGCACCGGCTGATGAGCGACGTCTCGCGCACCCGCTACACCTGGATCGCCATTTCCAACGTGATCGTGACGATCTTCACCCTCGGCCTGATGCGGCCCTGGGCGGCGGTTCGCCTCGCCCGCTATACGTGGGAGCATACCGGCGTTACCTTCTCGGGCGACGTCGGCGAGCTGTTCAGCAGGATCGAGGAACAGGGCTCGGCCGTCGGCGCCGAGTTCATGGACTTCGAAGGGTTCGATTTTGGCTTCTGACAATGCCGCCATCGCCGGCGGGGAATGGCACCCCGCCGGCTCCAGCCGATCCGTGGAGGCGCATCTCGTCGAAAAGGGCGGCGAGATCGCCGCCGTGCCGGTCGGGGGCGAAAGGCCGCTGGCCGGCGCCGGCCTTGCCTGGGTGGAGATTTCCAGCCGGGTCGGCTCCATTCCCCGCCGCGTGACCTTCCCGGACGGCTCGATCTTCGAGACATGGGACAACGAGGGCATCGACCGCTACCTCGCCGCGCGGGGCAGGGGCGGGGCCGGCATGGTGCACTGGCTGGAGCAGTTCCGCCTGCGCCTCATCGTCATCGTGCTGCTCGCCTTCGCGCTCGGCAGCGCCGTCTATCGCTGGGGCGTGCCGGCGCTCGTCGAGGTCGCCGTCATCACGACGCCGCCCATCGTGCCGCAACTGATGGGCAAGGGCACGCTGGAGGCGCTCGACAAGACGACGTTCTCGCCGACAAAGCTTTCAGAGGAGCGCCGCAGGGAGATCGCCGACGGTTTCGCCCGCATCGCGGCGCAGTCGCCGGGCGGCACGGGCGCCTACAATCTCAATTTCCGCGACGGCGGCATCATCGGCCCCAACGCCTTCGCCTTGCCGGACGGCACGCTCGTCGTCACCGACCAGCTCGTCGAGATGGCGGGCGGCGATACGGAGATGATCATCGGCGTGCTGGCGCACGAGATCGGCCATGTCGAGTTGAAGCACAGCCTTCGCCAGTTCTACCGGGCTGCCGGCATGACCGGCCTCATCATGCTGATCGCCGGCGACGTCGGCTCGGCGGTCGAGGACGTCCTGGTGCAGGGCGGCGGCCTGCTGGCGCTTTCCTATTCGCGTGCGGCGGAAGCCGAGGCCGACCGGCGTTCCGTCGAGCTGATGGCGAGGGCAGGCTATGACCCGGCCGCCATCGCCCGCTTCTTCACGCTCATCGAGGAAAAGCTCGGAGACAAGTCCGATACCAACATCCTCTCCACCCATCCGGGCACGCCCCAGCGCAGGAAGGATATCCTCGATTACGCCAGGATCATTTCCGGCCAGCCCGAGCCGGAGGGCCGGTAAATGGTTGCATCCGCTTCAACCGATGCTAAAACCTTACCGTAAGAGTCGCCTTTAACGGGTCGCTTCCCGGCTGCCGCATAACATGAATGTGTTTTTCCGCTTTTTGGAATTGTTCTAAACCGCGATCTGTCCTATATGTGATCCACTTCAAAATCGAATTCGGAGTTTCACCATGCGTCTGACGAAGCAAACCAACTATGCCGTGCGCATGTTGATGTACTGCGCGGCGAACGGGGAGAAGCTCAGCCGCATCCCGGAAATCGCGAAAGCCTACGGCGTTTCAGAGCTCTTCCTGTTCAAGATCCTCCAGCCGCTGACGAGGGCGGGCATCATCGAGACCGTGCGCGGCCGCAACGGCGGCGTGCGCCTGCCCAAGCCGGCGACCGAGATCACGCTGTTCGACGTGGTGCGCGTGACGGAGGATTCCTTCGCCATGGCCGAATGTTTCGAGGCGGGCGAGATCGAATGCCCGCTCGTCGATAGCTGTGGTCTCAACGCGGCGCTGCGCAAGGCGCTGAACGCCTTCTTCGAAGTGCTGCAGCAGTACACGATCGACGATCTCGTCAAGGCGCGCCCGCAGATCGGCATGCTGCTCGGCCTCGATCACACCCGCGCCGCCCAGTCGCAGGCCCAGCAGCCGGCGGCCTGATACGAGCCATGCGCCGTCGGATCGTCAGATCCCGGCGCTGGCCTCGTTCCGCACATATTCTCTCAGGATGAATTCGATGGCCGTCGGATCGAGCTCGGCCTTGTCGATGCGGAAATCGACGCCGTAATCGTCGATCTTCTGGAAATAGGCATCGCTGATCGACGAGGAGATGACGCCGACCGGGCCGATATAGCCGGCATGGCGCAGCTCCGGCACGGTCTCGCGGAAGTCCGCCTGCGGCTGCAGCCGGTTGTCCATCAGGATCATGTCGAGCGCCACGCCGGACGAGCGTATGAAGCCGAGTGCCGCTTCCACCGTCTCCACGTAATGCAGGGCGATGGCATAGCTCGTCACCTTGCGCATCAGCGCGCTGAGAATGACATTTTCCGCAGGATCGTCATCAACGAGCAGAATATGCACTTGTTCTGTCATGGCGGTGGGTGACCCGATTGGCATTATGGGCGCCGGCCTTGAAGAAAGCCGCAGCTACTCTTGTCCAGGCCGCGAATATTAACAAGTCCCTAACTCTGTTATACCGGACGCGCGCTTCTGTTTTCCCGCTTTACTGTATGATCTGCTCGCGGATCGCCTTGGCGACCATCTGGGTGCGATTGACGACGTCGAGCTTCTTCAGGATCGTCGCCGTATGCGAGTTCACCGTATGCTCCGAGACGGAGACGATGAGGGCGATCTCGCTCGCCGTCTTGCCGTAGGAGATCCAGCGCAGGATTTCCGTCTCGCGCGGCGTCAGCCCCATGCCGGCCTTGTTGGCGAGCACCTGCCTATAGAAATAGTCGAAGGTGCAGTTCGCCTCGTAGCAGATCTCGAGATGCTCGCGCCGGTCGATCTCCTCGCCGTCGCCGAGGAAGAGGACGACATAGCGCGTGCCCGCGACGGAATGCACGGGGATGGCGAGCGCCATGTCGAAGCCGATCTGGTCGAGGAAGTCGGAGCCCTCGGCGGAGCCGTTC
Organism: Shinella sp. R2-11; assembly: GCF_055330205.1. NCBI lineage: Bacteria > Pseudomonadati > Pseudomonadota > Alphaproteobacteria > Hyphomicrobiales > Rhizobiaceae > Shinella > Shinella sp. R2-11. The sequence goes on from NZ_JBVAPC010000009.1 coordinate 230,704, forward strand.
TCCGCCACGTCCGAGGCGCGCCACACCGTCGGGATCGTCGACTTGTAGAAACTCCGGAAGAGGGCGGAATCGTTGAGGCGGTGGCGCTTGTCATAGGCTTCGGCAAGGCCCGCGGGCAGGTCGTGCAGCACCAGCCGCCCGGCGAGCAGGCTAGTCTCGTGCTCGTTGGCGAGCTGGAGGACGCCGAAATGCTCGAAGCCGTGGCGCAGGGCCATCGTATGGAAAATACGAAAGAAATCGACGCGATTAAGAGCCTTCTCCAGATCGCCTTCGAAATCGTATCGCCTGTAGTGTCTGTTCAATACGGCCACGCGGCCTCCACCCCCGGATTCCACGCGATGCAATCTAGCGCCGCAATCTCTGGCAGCAAAGGGTTTTGCCGGACAATTTCGCGCAAGCCCCTCACTTTCTTCCCGCAGCGTAAGGCAAGCCCATGCCGGAAAGGCGAAAACCAGGAAGGGCGCTGCCGCCCGAAGCCCCGGTTTTGCAGGCATTTCGAATGCTGTGGAGAATAAACGTCCCGGCTTTTTTCCGTTTGGACAAAATTGTCCGCCGACTTATTGCAATCCTGCGGCAAATGTCGTTCCATCCGCGCAAGACCGGGGCTGGACCTGCACCCGCGTCCGCACACAACGAACAAAAAAGCAAACCTGGGAAGCTCACTATGAAAAAGCTGACTACTCTCCTCGCAGCGACGGCGCTCGCCTCGATGATGGCAGGCGCTGCCTGGTCGAAGACGCTGGTCTATTGCTCGGAAGCCTCGCCGGAAGGGTTCGACCCCGGCCTTTATACTGGCGGCCAGACCTTCGACGCCACGTCGCGCACCGCCTATAACCGCCTCGTCGAGTTCAAGCACGGCAGCACGGAGCTGGAACCGGGCCTCGCCGAAAGCTGGGAAGTCTCGGCCGACGGCAAGGAATACACCTTCAAGCTGCGCAAGGGCGTGAAGTTCCAGACGACCGAATACTTCACCCCGACCCGCGAGCTGAACGCCGACGACGTCATCTTCTCGTTCGAGCGCCAGTACAAGGAAGACAATCCGTGGAACAAGTATGTCGCGGGCGCTTCCTGGGAATATTTCGCCGGCATGGGCTTCCCGGACCTCATTGAGAAGATCGAGAAGGTCGACGACCTGACGGTCAAGTTCGTGCTGAAGCGTCCGGAAGCGCCGTTCATCGCCAATCTCGGCATGGACTTCGCCTCGATCCTCTCCAAGGAATATGCCGACAAGCTGCAGGCTGACGGCAAGATGGAACTCCTGAACCAGCAGCCGCTCGGCACCGGCCCGTTCAGCTTCGTCGCCTACCAGACGGACGCGGCGATCCGCTACAAGGCCAACCCGGACTACTGGAACGGCAAGCAGCCGATCGACGACCTCGTCTTCGCCATCACCACGGACGCCGCCGTCCGCGCGCAGAAGCTGAAGGCCGGCGAGTGCCACATCATGGCCTATCCGAACGCCGCCGACGTCGCCGAGCTGAAGAAGGACGAGAACCTCCAGGTTCTGGAGCAGGAAGGCCTGAACGTCGCCTACCTCGCCTATAACACGCTGGTTGCGCCCTTCGACAAGGTCGAGGTCCGCAAGGCCCTCAACATGGCCGTCAACAAGCAGGCCATCGTCGACGCGGTCTTCCAGGGCGCGGCGACCGTTGCCAAGAACCCGATCCCGCCGACCATGTGGTCGTATAACGACGCCGTCGAGGACGACAAGTACGATCCGGACGCGGCCAGGAAGATGCTCGAGGAAGCCGGCGTCAAGGATCTCAAGATGAAGATCTGGGCGATGCCCGTCGCGCGTCCCTACATGCTGAACGCCCGCCGTGCGGCCGAACTCATGCAGGCCGACCTTGCCAAGGTGGGCGTCACCGCCGAGATCGTCTCCTACGAATGGGCCGAATACCTCAAGCTCTCCTCCGCCAAGGACCGCGACGGTGCGGCCATCCTCGGCTGGACTGGCGACAACGGCGACCCGGACAACTTCCTCGACACCCTGCTCGGCTGCGATGCCGTCGGCGGCAACAACCGCGCGCAGTGGTGCAACAAGGAATTCGACGACCTGATGACGAAGGCGAAGGAAACCGCCGACGTCGGCGAGCGCACCAAGCTCTATGAAGAGGCCCAGGTCATCTTCAAGCGCGAGGCGCCGTGGAACACCCTCGACCATTCGCTGGTCGTCGTTCCCATGAGCAAGAAGGTCTCGGGCTTCAAGATGGACCCGCTGGGGATTCACCGCTTTGACGGTGTAGACATCGCCGAGTAATATCGGGCAAAAGAAAGGCACGCCGCAAAGAGCGTGCAATGGCCGGCGGTCCGAAGACATTCGGGCCGCCGGTTTTTCAAAAGAAGAAGGGATTGGCTCCCATGTTGCGCTTTATCTTCGGACGGCTCGCCGTCCTGATACCCACGTTCATCGGGGTATCGATCATCGCGTTCTCCTTCATTCGACTTCTGCCGGGCGATCCGGTCATGCTGATGTCGGGCGAACGCGTCATGTCGCCGGAACACCATGCCGAGCTGATGCACCAGCTCGGTCTCGACCGGCCGATGTACATCCAGTATTTCGACTATCTGACCGGCCTGCTCTCGGGCGACTTCGGCTCGTCGATCGTCACCAAGCGGCCGGTGCTGGAGGATTTCGTAAACCTCTTCCCCGCCACGCTGGAGCTCTCGCTCTGCGCCATCATCGTCGCGGTCGCGCTCGGCATTCCGGCCGGCGTGCTCGCGGCGGTCAAGCGCGGCACCTGGCTCGATCAGTCGATCATGGGCGTCGCCCTCGTCGGCTATTCGATGCCGATCTTCTGGTGGGGGCTGCTGCTCATCATCTTCTTCTCCGGCTATCTCGGCTGGACGCCGGTCTCGGGACGCATCTCGCTGATGTACTTCTTCCCGCAGGTCACCGGCTTCATGCTGATAGACAGCCTGATCTCGGGGCAGGCGGGGGCGTTCAAGTCGGCGCTGACCTACCTGATCCTGCCGACCGTGGTGCTGGCGACGATCCCGCTTGCGGTCATCGCGCGCCAGACCCGCTCGGCCATGCTCGAAGTGCTCGGCGACGACTATGTCCGCACCGCCCGCGCCAAGGGCCTTTCGCCCTTCCGCGTCATCGGCATCCACGCGCTGCGCAATGCCATGATCCCCGTCATCACCACGATCGGCCTTCAGGTCGGCGTGCTGCTGGCGGGCGCGATCCTGACCGAGACGATCTTCTCCTGGCCGGGCATCGGCAAGTGGATGGTCGACAGCGTCTTCAAGCGCGACTATGCCGTGGTGCAGGGCGGGCTGATGCTGATCGCCGCCGTCATCATGATCGTCAACCTCGTGGTCGACCTGCTTTACGGCTGGGTCAATCCGCGCATCCGGCACTAGGAGGCGATCCCATGAGCTCAGTACAGACAACGTCCGAGGCCAAGACGGGCGGCGCGCCGCCGTCGGGCCTTTCCGAATTCTGGTTCTATTTCTCGCGCAACAAGGGCGCGGTCATCGGCCTCTTCATCTTCCTGGTGATCCTGTTCGTCGCCGTCTTCGCGCCCTTCGTCGCGCCGCACAATCCGAGCGTTCAGAACCGCGAACTCCTCCTCCTGCCGCCGGTCTTCCAGCAGGGCGGGACCTGGGGGCACATCCTCGGCACCGACGCGGTCGGCCGGGATATCCTCTCGCGGCTCATCTACGGCGCGCGCTTTTCGCTCTTCATCGGCCTCGTCGTCGTGACGCTGTCGGTGGTCTCGGGCGTGCTGATCGGTCTCGTCGCGGGCTATTTCCGTGGGCGTGTCGATACCTTTATCATGCGCATCATGGATATCATCCTGGCCTTCCCCTCGCTGCTGCTCGCCCTCGTGCTGGTGGCGGTCCTCGGGCCGGGCCTGCTCAACGCCATGATCGCCATCTCGCTCGTCAACCAGCCGCATTTCGTGCGCCTGACGCGCGCGGCGGTCATGACGGAGAAGTCGAAGGACTATGTCGTCGGCTCGCAGGTCGCGGGCGCCGGCACGCTGCGCCTGATGTTCCTGACGATCCTGCCGAACTGCCTCGCGCCGCTCATCGTGCAGGCGACGCTTGCCTTCTCGGCGGCGATCCTCGACGCGGCGGCCCTCGGCTTCCTCGGCATGGGCGCCCAGCCGCCGACGCCGGAATGGGGCACGATGCTCGCCGAAGCGCGCGAATTCATCCAGCGCGCCTGGTGGGTCGTCACCTTCCCCGGCCTTGCCATCCTCGTCACCGTGCTCGCCATCAACCTCATGGGTGACGGCCTGCGCGACGCCCTCGATCCCAAGCTGAAGAGGTCGTGATGTCGCTTCTCGAAATCAAGAACCTCACCGTCGAGTTCCAGACGGCATCCGGTCCCTTCCGCGCCGTGGACGGCGTATCGCTCAAGGTCGACGAGGGCGAAGTGCTCGCCATCGTCGGCGAATCCGGCTCGGGCAAGTCCGTCTCCATGCTCGCCGCCATGGGCCTCCTGCCCTGGACGGCGAAGGTGACGGCGGATGTCCTCACCTTCAACGGCCGCGACATGAAGGCCATGTCGGATGCCGAGCGGCGCAGGATCATCGGCAAGGATATCGCCATGATCTTCCAGGAGCCGATCGCCAGCCTCAATCCGTGCTTCACGGTCGGCTACCAGATCGAGGAAGTGCTGCGCATCCACACGGACCTCAATCGCAAGGCGCGCCGCGACCGGGCGATCGAACTGTTTCAGCTCGTCGGCATTCCGAACCCGGAAGAGCGCCTCGGCCACTATCCGCACCAGATGTCGGGCGGCCAGTGCCAGCGCGTGATGATCGCGACCGCGCTTGCCTGCAATCCGAAGCTTCTCATCGCCGACGAGCCGACCACCGCGCTCGACGTGACGATCCAGAAGCAGATCCTCGACCTCCTGATGAAGCTGCAGGCCGAACACGGCATGGGCCTCATCATCATCACCCATGACATGGGCGTCGTCGCCGAAACCGCCGACCGCGTCATCGTGCAGTACAAGGGCCGCCAGATCGAGGAGGCCGACGTGCTCTCGCTCTTCTCGGCCCCCAGGAGCGTCTACACCAAGGCTCTTCTCGCGGCCCTGCCGGAGAACGCCACGGGCGGGCGCCTGCCGACGATTACGGAAAAGCTGACTGACGCCGAGATTTTCGCAGGAGCCGTCCGATGACCCCGGTTCTCGAAGCGCGCGACCTCAAGCGCGACTATCACATCCCCGGCAGCTTCCTGAAGCCGGGCAAGACCGTTCACGCCGTCAAGGGCGTGAGCTTCACGGTCGAGGAGGGCAAGACGCTCGCCATCGTCGGCGAAAGCGGCTGCGGCAAGTCCACCCTTGCCCGCATGGTCACGATGATCGATCCGATCACCGCAGGCGAAATGCTGATCGACGGCCGCAAGGTCGACATCGCCAGCGAGCCGCTGACGCCGGAAATGCGCAGCAAGGTGCAGATCGTCTTCCAGAATCCCTACGGATCGCTGAACCCGCGCAAGAAGATCGGCGACATCCTGACGGAGCCGCTGGTCATCAACACCAAGGTTCCGGCGGACGAGCGGCGCGACCGCGCCATGGCCATGCTGAAGAAGGTGGGGCTGGAGGAGAAGCATTACGGGCGCTACCCGCACATGTTCTCCGGCGGCCAGCGCCAGCGCGTGGCGATCGCCCGCGCGCTGATGCTCAATCCGCGCCTCCTCGTGCTCGACGAGCCCGTCTCCGCGCTCGACCTCTCGGTGCAGGCCCAGGTGCTCAACCTGCTCGCCGACCTTCAGGACGAGTTCCACCTGACCTATGTCTTCATCAGCCACGACCTTTCGGTCGTGCGCCACATCGCGGACGACGTGATGGTGATGTATTTCGGCGAGGCGGTGGAATATGGCAGCCGCGACCAGGTCTTCGACGACCCGCAGCACAGCTATACCAAGACGCTCTTCGCCGCGACGCCCCGCGTCGACATCGACGCCATCCGCGCCCGCGTCGAGCGACGCAAGCGCGTCGCCTGAGGCGAGCGGTTCGTGACGGACGCCCGCGCCATCGTCGTCATGGGCGTTTCCGGTTGCGGCAAGACCTCGGTCGCCGAGGGTCTTGCCGCAAGCCTCGGCGCCGCCTTCATCGAAGGCGACAGCCTGCATCCGCCCGCCAATGTCGAGAAGATGTTCCGCGGCATCCCCCTGACCGACGAGGACCGCTGGCCCTGGCTCGACACGATCGGCCGGGCGCTCGCCGATGCGCTCGCCGCGGGCAATGGCGTCGTCGTCTCCTGCTCCGCCCTCAGGAAGGTCTACCGCGAGCGCCTGCGCGGTGCCGCCGGCGGCACGCTTTCCTTCGTCTTCCTCAAGGGGAGCCGCGACCTTCTGATGACGCGCATGGCCGCGCGGGAAGGACACTTCATGCCCGTCAGCCTGCTCGACAGCCAGCTCGCCACGCTGGAGGACCCGTCCGGCGAGCCGGGCGTCGTGACGGTCGATATCGATGCGCCCGTCGAGGCCATCGTCGCCGCCGCCCTCCGGGGATTGGCATCCTGAGGGAGAATTTGCGGGGCCGCCTCTGGCGCCCCGTCGGCCGTCCGCCTATAGACGGCGGGCCTGCCGGCCATCGCGTGGCGGCGGGCTTTCGATATTTCCGCGACCTGACAGGAACGAGACATGGATATCAAACGCTTTGAAACCGGCCCGCGCATGAGCCAGGCCGTCGTGCACAACGGCACCGTCTATCTGGCCGGTCAGGTCGGCGAGGCGGGTTCGGACGTCACCGAACAGACGAAGCAGGCGCTGGCCGAGGTCGACCGCCTGCTGGCGCTGGCCGGCACGGACAAGACGCGCATCCTCTCCGCCCAGATCTGGCTTGCCGACATGGCCGACTTTTCCAGGATGAACGCCGTCTGGGATACTTGGGCGCCGCAGGGCCACACGCCCGCCCGCGCCACCGGCGAATCCAAGCTGGCGACGCCGGATTACCTCGTCGAGGTCATCGTCGTCGCCGCGCTCTGAGCCGCGCGATACGCTGAAACGGAAAAGGCCCGCTTGCGCGGGCCTTTTTGCGTCATGCGGATTTGGCGAGCCGCGCCTGCTCGTCGAAGAACAGCGCCTGGCTGATCAGCGCCTTCACCATGTCCGGGTTGAACGGCTTGGTGACGAGGAAGGCCGGTTCCGGCTTCTCGCCGGTCAGGAGCCGTTCCGGGAAGGCGGTGATGAAGATCACCGGGATCGTGCTGTTCTTCAGGATGTCGTTGACCGCGTCGATGCCCGAGCTGCCGTCGGCGAGCTGGATATCCGCCAGCACCATGCGCGGCGAGGTGCGGTGATAGAGCTCGACGGCCTCCGAATGGGTGCGCGCGATGCCGGTCACCCGATGGCCGAGGCCCTTCACCATGTCCTCTATATCCATGGCGATGAGGGGTTCGTCCTCGATGATCATGATATCGGTCGCCACCTGACGCGAGATGTCGCGCGAGGCTTCGTCCAGCAAGGCGCTGAAGCGGTCCTCCGGCACATCCATGATGTCGGCGCCCTCGGCAATGTCGAAGCCCTCGACGGCGACGAGCAGGAAGGCCTTGCGTTCCGCCGGCGGCAGGTTGGAAAGGTTCGCCGCCGCCTGCCGTTCCCAGCCGAAGGGCGAGGTGTTTTCCGGCAGGGTGATGTCGAGATTGTCGAAGAGCGTGCAGTAGAGCCGGTAGAGCGCGATGCGGTCGCTGCGCCCTTCCGGATAGAGCGAGATGTCGCTGACGAGTGCTTCGAGCATGGCGGCGACATAGGCGTCGCCGGATGTCTGCGAACCCGTCACGGCACGGGAAAACCGCCTCAGATAGGCGAGATGCGGTGCGATACGGGTGGAAAGTGACATTTCGTTCTCCCTGGCTATGTTCCGTATCGGAACCGTTTCCGCTAGAGTTCACCTTGCGGAAACCTATTGGTAGCATGCTAAGTCTGACTTGCTATTGGGAATCTTGGGCAAAAGGAAGATAGCGGGCGGCAAGCGATGGAAACAAGACCATGATAGAGCCCGGTAAAGACAAGAGACGCGGCGCCGCCCCCGCCAAGGCTGCCTTCGATCCCAATGGCCCCGTCGGCCGCAAGCTGAAATCCTTCTACGACGTCATCGAGACCGAGCCCGTGCCCGATCGCCTGCTCGACCTTCTGGAAAAGCTCGACGAGGCCGAGCGCAGAGCCAAGGGCGGTTCCTGACGTCATTCGTTTTCCCTGTTCAAGACATCAAGAAACGGGCCCTGAGGCCCGTTTCGCGTTTCTGCTCGCCGTGCTTTTTAGCGGCAGCGTGCTTCGTAGCGGTGACCGTGGCGGTCACGGTAGATGCAGTAGCCGCGCCGGTCCGAACGGGCGATGAGATAGCCCGCGGCGCCGCCGACAGCCGCACCCACAAGGGCGCCGCCGGCACGGCCGGTGACCGCCCCGCCGATGATGGCGCCCGATGCCGCGCCGATGGCGGTGCCGCGTTCGGTCTGGGTGCAGGCGGAGAGCGTCACGGTTGAGGCGACGAGGCAAAGCGCGATGATGGTGTTCTTCATGGTTCCGGTTCCTGGCTGGTTGGTCGGGTCAGATGCGTCCCATGAGGACGAGGATGAGAAGGATGACGACGATGAGACCGAGACCGCCCGACGGGCCGTAACCCCACCCGCGGCTGTATCCCCAGTTCGGCAGCGCGCCGATCAGGAGAAGAATGAGGATGATAAGAAGAATGGTGCCGAGCATCTGCGCTTCCTTTCTCGTCCGGTTCGCCATTGAGCGATGGGCCGACAACGTGCCTGTCGGAACTTTGTTCCCGAAATTGTGACAGGGCGTGAGCGGAACCTTCCCGTGCGCCGTCCCGTTGTCTCGCCAGTTCTTTAGGGAGCCCGATCCGACAGGGATGGAGAGTGACATGGAGCACATCGCCGCAATCATGCTTCTGGTCGGCTGCACGCCCGGCAGCCTTTCCTGCGAGGAGCTGCAGGCGCCGCAGGTGGCATTCGAGACGATGGAAGACTGCGTCGGCGCCCTGCCGTCCGCTCTCGGCGACGCGGGTGTTGGAAAGCGCGTCGTGCATGGCCGTTGCGCGCCCTTCGATCCCGCCTGGGAGGAAGAGAATGTGGAGATCGGCTGGCGCATGACATCGCGGAACCGGCTGGAGGTCCATGTGCGCAAGGTGGATCCGCCGGCAGACGGCATCGTCGTCGCCGAGAACGCCCGCCCGGTCGATATCGGCCTGCATTGAGGAACTTTTCCGGCCCCCGCCGCTTCTTCCCCCATCAACCGATTGCATTCAACCGAAAGGACAGCGAGATGAACTGGGATATCATCGAAGGCAAGTGGAACGAATACAAGGGCAAGGCGCAGGCCCAGTGGGGCAAGCTCACGGATGACGACCTCGACGTCATCAAGGGCCGCCGCGTCGAATTGTCGGGCAAGATCCAGCAGCGTTACGGCCTCGCCAAGGAGGAGGCCGAGCGGCAGATCGACGACTGGGCGCGCCGCCACTAGAGCAATTCCAGCAAAAGTGCGCAGCGGTTTGCGTCCGGAGTTGCGTGGAAACGAAATGCTCTGCCGGTCGCAGCCCTCTCGATCACCGCTCATGCCGCCGCAGCCGAAAGGCCGCGGCGGCATCGTTTTCGAAGAATGGAAAGTGTAGCAAATCAGCTCTGTTGCGCGGCATGCGCGGGAACCTTTTCCGATGCTTTCCGTTTCTTCTGCGACATAACAAGGAGATTGAAAATGCTGCACTATGCTGTCGTCTTTCTCGTGATCGCCCTTGTTGCCGGCCTGCTCGGCTTCGGCGGTATTGCCGGTGCATCCGCCGGCATCGCGCAGATCCTGTTCTTCGTCTTCCTGGCCCTTCTGGTCCTGTCCCTGATTGCAGGTCTCTTCCGAAGGGCATGAGGAAGGGGAGCATTCCAGCAAGGGCGGCGTCCGCGGACGCCGCCCTTTTGCATGCGCGAAGACGTCTTGCGGCCCTTCGGGCCATTGGTTAATCAACGGTGAACTTGACTGATTCCCGTTGGAGCCCGCGCGATGAAATCCCTCGAACTCCTGGTCGAACGCATCATCCTGTCGAGTCGCTGGATCCTTGTGGTCTTCTATCTCGGCCTCGTGGCGGCGCTCGCCGTCTACGCCGTCTCCTTCCTCTACAAGTTCGTCAAGGTCGCCAAGAACGTCTTCGTCTATGACGATGCGCAGATGATCCTCGCCATGCTCGGCCTGATCGACGCGGCGCTGGTCGCCAGCCTCATCCTCATGGTGATGATCGCCGGCTACGAGAACTTCGTCAGCCGCTTCGACGAGGCGGAGAAGGACGTCTCCTTCCTCGGCAAGCTCGATGCCGGCAGCCTCAAGATCAAGGTCGCCTCGTCGATCGTCGCGATCTCGTCGATCCACCTGCTGCAGATCTTCCTCAATGCGCAGCAATATACCGAGAGCCAGCTGATGTGGCTGACCTTCATGCATCTCGCCTTCGTGGTCTCCGCCGTGCTGCTCGGTTTTCTCGAGCAGATCATGGGCAAGCTGAAGGGCTGAAGCCGTGCCGAGTGGGGCAGGGGAGGGGCGCCGCGGATATCCGCCGGCGCCTTTTCTTTTGCCCGGAAGTCAAGCGAAAGGAGCGCGTCATCCCCGAAATTCATCTTATGCACCGGCCGGTTCGGGGTATTGGGCCGGCAATTCGGCTTTCAGGAGCGGGTTTCGGTCATCAGCGCGGGATTTTTAGGAGCGAAAATGCCGAACCGGGGACGCCCCGGAGAGGGATTTCAGTAATTTTCATTTAAAATCAGCATCTTATAAGTTTTTCCAGAAATCTTCATCCCCG
>NZ_JBVAPC010000010.1:0-161934 GCF_055330205.1 Shinella sp. R2-11
GCTGGTTGGCGGCATTGTCGTGCCAGCCCTGAACCTTGCCGGAGACGAGCCAGAGGTCGGCCTGCGTCAGGAGCGGCGCGATCGGCTGCTCCTTCATGAGAAGGGCTTCCGCCTCGTGCAGCACCTTGGCGCGCGCCGCGGGGTCGCGCTCCTCGTATGACTGCTTCATCAGCGCGTCGTATTCGTCGTTCTTGAACTGGCCGTAGTTGAAGGTCTTGTTGCCGCTCGTGCTGAGCGACAGGAAGTTTTCCGCGTCCGCATAGTCGGCGACCCAGCCGGCGCGCGCCACGTTGAACTTGCCGCCCTCCTGCAGATAGGCGTAGTGCGAGGACACGTCGAGATTCACCAGCGACACGTCGGCGCCGAAGGTGTTCTTCCACATGTCGGCCACCGCCGTCGCCACGCGCTCGTGGTTCGGGTTGGTGTTGTAGCGGATCTCGATCTTGAGCGGCTTGCCGCCCTCGCCATAGCCCGCTTCCTTCATCAGTTCGAGCGCCTTGTCCTCGCGGTCGAGTTGGGAGAGCGCGCCGAAATCGGCGGTCGCCGGCTCGTAGCCCTCGATGCCCGGGGGCACCATGGAATAGGCCGGGATCTGCGAGCCGGAATAGATCTCCTTGGCAAGGAAGTCGCGGTCGACGGCCATGGAGAGCGCACGGCGCACATTGACGTCGCTATAGGGCTCCTGGCGGGTGTCGAAGGCGTAGTAATAGGTCGCCAGCGTCGGCGAGACATGGACCTCCTCGCCATAGCTCTTCTTCAGCCGCTCGATCTGGTCGGCCGAGAAATTGTAGACGAGGTCCATCTCCTTCGCCTCGAAGCGGCGGACGGAGGCGGCCTGGTCGTCGATCGGGTAGAAGACCACCTTGTCGAGCTTGACGTTGGCGGCATCCCAGTATTCACCGTTCTTCTCGACGACGAGGTTGTCGTTCGGCACATGGCTGACGAGCTTGAAGGCGCCGTTCGAGACCATCGTGCCCGGCTTGACGAAATCGGCGCCGTTCTTCTCGACGCTCGCCTTGGAGACCGGCAGCGCCGTCTGGTGCGCAAGCAGTTCCAGGAAGAAGGGCGTCGGGCGCTCCAGCGTCACTTCCAGCGTCCCGGCGTCGACGGCCTTGAGGCCGAGCTGGTCGAGGTCGAGCTCGCCCTTGTTGACCTTCTCGGCATTCTTGATCGGGTAGAGGATATTGGCGTAGCCGGCGGCGGTCTTCGGGTCCTCGACGCGGGTGAAGGAGAAGACAAAGTCTTCCGCCGTCACCGGGGAGCCGTCGGACCACTTGGCGTTCTCGCGCAGCTTGAAGGTGTAGACCGTGCCGTCTTCGGAGACCGTCCAGCTCTCGGCGGCACCCGGGACAATCTTGCCGGCGGCGTCATAGATCGTCAGGCCCTCGTAGAGGTCCTTCAGGATGAACTCTTCGATATTGATGGAGGTGTGCGCCTGGTCGAGCGTCTGGGGCTCGCCGGCATTGCCGCGGTGAAGCACCGCTTCGGCGAGCGCCGGGCTTGCGCCGATGAGGAGCGCACCGGCCAGGAGCGCTGCACGAAAGCCGATCATCTTGTTTGCCATTTTGTTTTCCTTCCCCGTTTGTTTTTTTGGGTGCCCAATCAATTGTCTCTGTTCCGGCGCTTGGCAAGACCCCAAAAACAGGAAATGCACAGCGCCGCGATAGCCCGTAAGACGGCCTGAAATGCCGGCCTGTCCGGCGATTTACGCGGAAAATTGAGAAAAATATTTGCATTCGCCCAAATAAATCGCAGTTTTCTGCCCATCGTTTTTCACGGATTTCTGCGATTGATCGCCCATCGAACATGTGAGCCAGAAACGGAGTCCCAAGATGAACTGGTTGAAGACCCTCGCCGCCGCCGCGGCCCTGCAGGCCGCCGCTCTAGCCCCTGCCTTTGCCGGTGAAAACCTCGCCGCCGTCCAGTCGGCCGGCGCGCTGAAGATCGGCACCGAAGGCACCTACGCCCCCTTCACCTACCATGACACGGACGGCAAGCTGGTCGGCTTCGACGTCGAGATCGGCGAGGCCGTCGCCCAGAAGCTCGGCGTGAAGGCCGAGTTCCTCGAAGGCAAGTGGGACGGCCTGATCGCCGGCCTCGACGCCAACCGCTACGACGCCGTGATCAACCAGGTCGGCATCACCGAGGCACGCAAGCAGAAATACGACTTCTCCGAGCCCTATATCGCCTCCAAGGCCGTGCTGATCGTGCGCGCCGACGACGACAGCATCAAGGGCTTCGCCGACCTCAAGGGCAAGAAGTCCGCCCAGTCGCTGACCAGCAACTTCGGCAAGCTCGCCCAGGAGTCGGGCGCCGAGCTCGTCGGCACCGACGGCTTCGACCAGTCGATCCAGCTCGTGCTGACCGGCCGCGCCGACGCGACGATCAACGACAGCCTCTCCTTCCTCGACTTCAAGAAGCACAAGCCCGACGCCAATGTGAGGATCGCCGCCGAGCAGGAAGGCGCCGACTATTCCGGCATCATCATCCGCAAGGGCGAGCCGGAACTGCTCGACGCCATCAACAAGGCGCTCGCCGAGATCAAGGCCGACGGCACCTACAAGGCGATCTCGGACAAGTATTTCGGCCAGGACGTCTCGAAGTAATCTTCGGCCGGCCGCTTCGCGCCGGCCTGTTCCTGACATATAGATAGACCGACGATCTGGCCGGGGATGACCCGGCCAGCCGCATTTCGGAGGATCGCCCCCGTGCCGCCCTGGCTTCAACTGATGCTGGACTCGCTTGCCCCGCTGCTCTGGGCCGCGCTCGTCTTCACCATTCCGCTGACCCTCGCCTCCTTCGTGCTCGGTCTTGCGCTCGGCCTCGTGACCGCCGTCGTGCGGCTCTTCGCCCCGCGGCCGTTCTCGGATGTCGCGCGGTTCTACGTATGGGTGATCCGCGGCACGCCGCTCCTCGTGCAGCTCTTCGTGATCTTCTACGGCCTGCCGAGCGTCGGCATCCTGCTCGACGCCTTCCCGGCGGCCCTCATCGGCTTCACGCTCAATGTCGGCGCCTATACGTCGGAAATCATCCGCGCCGTCATCTCCTCCGTGCCGCGCGGCCAGTGGGAAGCGGCCTATTCGATCGGCATGAGCTGGTCGCAGGCCATGCGCCGCACCATCCTGCCGCAGGCGACGCGCGTCGCCGTGCCGCCGCTGTCCAACACCTTCATCTCGCTGGTCAAGGACACCTCGCTCGCCGCGGCCGTCACGGTGCCGGAACTCTTCCAGACGGCCCAGCGCATCGTCGCCACCACCTACGAGCCGCTGATCCTCTATATCGAGGCGGCGCTGATCTATCTCGCGCTGAGCTCGGTGCTCTCGTCCCTGCAGGTGCGGCTCGAAAAGCGCTTCGCCCGCTATGGCGGCTTCCTGGAGGCCCGCACATGATCGAACTCACGCATATCGAGAAACGCTTCGGCGACAATGTCGTGCTGCGCGACATCAGCCTGCGGCTGGCCGAAGGCACCGTGACGGCCCTCGTCGGCCCCTCCGGCGGCGGCAAGAGCACGCTTCTGCGCTGCATCAACCTCCTCGAAATCCCGACCGCGGGCTCGATCCGCCTCGGCGAGGAGAAGATCGATTTCGCCCCCGGCCGCAAGGTCGGCTGGGACGCGATCCAGAAGCTGCGCCGCCAGACCGGCATGGTCTTCCAGAACTTTCAGCTCTTCCCGCACCAGACCGCCATCGCCAACGTCATGGAAGGTCTCGTCACCGTCCTGAAATGGCCGGCCGACAAGGCGCGGGCCCGCGCGATGGAGCTTCTCGAAAAGGTCGGCATGGCGCACAAGGCGGATGCCTGGCCGGCGACGCTTTCGGGCGGCCAGCAGCAGCGCGTCGCCATCGCCCGGGCGCTGGCGCCCTCGCCGCGCGTCCTTCTCTGCGACGAGCCGACCTCCGCGCTCGACCCGGAGCTTGCCGAGGAGGTCGTGGAGGTCCTCAGCCGCCTTGCCCGCGAGGGAACGACCATGGTGATGGCGACCCACGACCTGCGCCTCGCCTCGCGCGTCGCCGATGCCGTCGTTTTCCTCGACGGCGGCGTGATCGTCGAGGAGGGCCCGCCGCGCGCCATCTTCTCGACACCCCAGAGGGATAGGACGAAGAAGTTCATCGCCTCGCTCAGCGCGCCGCAAAGCTACGACATATAGCGGCGCCCGCACACGCAGCCTCATGCTACGGTAGCGATGAAATCCGGTCCGCGGCAGTTGCATCGAGCCGGCGATTCGAGCACAGTGAAGGCATATTCATATATCGTCATGCCCCGGCATGCCCTCTAGGGGAGAAAGTATCATGACCAAGAAAATACCGAACCCGATCGACGTCTTCGTCGGCTCCCGCGTCCGCCTGCGCCGCCTGATGGTCGGCATGAGCCAGGAAGCGCTCGCCGACCGCCTGGGCGTGACCTTCCAGCAGGTTCAGAAATACGAAAAGGGCACGAACCGCATCAGCGCGAGCCGCCTGCAGGCGATCTCCGACGTCTTCCGCGTGCCGCCGAGCTTCTTCTTCCAGGACGACGAGAACGCCGTTCCGGCCGCGGGCGTCGCCCACGAGACCGGCGACGTCTCCACCTTCGTCTCCTCCAAGGAAGGCCTCGACCTCAACCGCGCCTTCCTGAAGATCGACGATGCCGGCGTGCGCAAGTCGATCATCGCGCTGGCGACCGCGCTCTCCAAGGCGAGCGCCGGAGCGGAAGCGGGCGAACGTGCGGACAGCGCATCGGAACTGCGGATCTGATAGCACATGCCGGCGCAGCTTCAGACGCTGGGCCATCTTCGCCTGCTCGACGAGGGCGGTAACGACATCGTCTTTCCCGAAAAGGCGCTGCTGATCCTCTGCTATCTCAAGACGCGCGGCCTGACGGAAATGCCGAGGGCCGACGCGGCGGGCCTTTTCTGGGACGACGGCAACGCCGCCGCCGCCTTTGCCAGCCTGCGGCAGACCGTGTCGCGCACCCAGAAGCGGCAGCGCGAGCTCGGCCGCTCCTATCTGACGATCACCGACGCCGCCATCGCGCTGGGGCCCGACCCCGTCGAAAGCGATGTCGCGGCAGTGCGGCAGGATGCAGGCCTTGCCGTTCTGGCGAGCCTCCTCACCGAGGATTTCCTCAAGCACGTCAAGCCGGTCAACCGCGCGCTCGTCAACTGGATCGCCCTGCAGCGGACGGCCCATATGGCGCTGCTTCGCCAGGCCCTGCTCGACAGGGCCGCCGACAGCGGCGCGGCGCGGCAGGTCCGCTCTGCCGCCGCCCTCCGCCTGCTGGAGGCCAATCCGGAGGACGAGGAGGTGCGGGCGGTGCTCACCGGCCGGCCGGCAACGCCGACCGCGCTCATGACCTTCCAGCCGTCCATGCAGATCCTGACGCCGGAGGAAGCCGGCATCGCGCTGCCGCGGCAGAACCCGCCGCGCGTCGTGCTGCTGCCGCCCGTCACGGCATTCGGCTCGCGCACGGCGGCGCGCTTTTCCGAGGCGCTCATCGAGGATGTGACGATTGGGCTCTGCGCGCTGCGCTCGATCTCAATCATCGCCCCGCACACCGCCGCGCAGATCTCGCTGCAGGCGGACCGCGCCACCACCTACGAACGCCACAAGATCAGCTACATCCTGGAAACCCGCCTGCGCGACGAGGGCGACGGCCACACGCTCTTTGCCCAGCTCATCTTCTTCGGCAGCGACGAGGTCATCTGGGCCGAGCGCTTTCCGCTGTCGGCCGAGGGGCTCGCCCGCTCCCGCCAGATGATCGCCCACCAGATCGCCGGCGCCATCGCCACGGAGATCGAGCACAACGAGCTGGTGCGCGGCGACTACGAGCGCAATGCCGATGCCTATCGCAGCTTTCTCGTCGGCCAGGGGCAATTGAAGAATCTCGACCTGCGCGACATCCGCCGCGCCCGCAAGAGCTTCCGCGAGGCGCTGCAAACGAGCGCCGGCTTCGCGCCTGCGCTCGGCGGCCTCGCCCGCAGCTACTTCCTAGAATGGCTGGTGACGGCGCGCGGCGACGGCGAGCTGCTGCGCCAGGCGGAAGACTATGCCGAGCAGACCATCAAGGCCGACGAGCGGCTGCCCTCCGGCTACCGCGAGCTCGGCGTCGTGAAGCTCTACGCCCGCCAGTTCGACGAAAGCGCCGCCTATCTCGACCAGGCCGAGGCCCTGAGCCCGCACCATGCCAATGTCATCGCGAGCTACGCCGATACGCTGGTGCAGGCGTCCTGCCCCGATCTCGGGATCAGGAAGATCGAACACGCCATCGACCTCAACCCGCTGCCGCCCGACGAATATTTCTGGACCGCCGCCGGCGCCAGCTATTCGCTCGGCCGCTACGAGCAGGCGCTCGACTATATCGCCCGCATGAAGGACCGCGCGCCGGTCGACCGCCTTTCGGCCGCCTGCTGGAGCATGCTCGGCGACATGAAGAAAGCGCGGTATTACGTCCGCCGCACCTACGCCGTCCATCCGAACTTCGACCTCGAAGCCTGGATGGCGATCGTCCCCTTCAAGGAAGAGTGGCAGCGACAGCACTATTACGAAGGGCTGAAGAAGGCGGGTTTCTGAACATCCAACCGAACGGGAGAGGGATTGAACATGGCACGACTGGTTGTTTTGGGCATTCAGGGAGATGACGGGCTCTGGGTCGCGGACCTCGATGCCGGAACGGTGACGCAGATCGGCGTTCCTTCGGGCGGCGCGCTGAAGGCTGCGGACGACCTGCGCAAGGCCGGCGCGACGATCACCAAGGGCGTGAACCTTGCCGCCCTCGCCTCCTCGGCGGATGCGGTTTCCGGCGGCTTCATGGATGTCTCCGGCGGGTTCATGGACGCTTCCGGCGGCTTCATGGACAAGTGATCCGCCAGTCCTGTTCCGACCGGATCTGCGGCCCGGAAGAGACCTGGAGCCGGATCGAGGCGCTGCTGCCCCGGTTCGGCATTACCCGGCTTTCCCGCCTGACGGGGCTCGACCGCCTCGGCATCCCGGTCTGGAATGCGGTGAGCCCCAATGCCCGCTCGATCGTCATCAACCAGGGCAAGGGCATCACCGATATCGACGCGAAAGTCTCCGCCGCCATGGAGGCGCTGGAGCGGGCCGTCGCCGGCGATCCGCTCGTTTGCGCACGCCGCTCCTCCCGCCGCGCCTTCGCGGCGGCCGGGGAGACATGCCTGCCGCTCGACATCTTCATTGCGGCCGGCCAGCCCTTCCTCGGCGAGGACGAGGTTCTCGACTGGCTGGCGGGGCGCGACCTTGTGACGGGCGAGCGCATCTGGGTGCCGCGCGAGGCGGTGATCCTCGACCGCACAGAGGAAACGCCGCGTTTCTGGCAATCCTCGGACGGCCTTGCCTCCAGCAATTCGGAAACCGAGGCGATCCTGCACGGCCTGCTGGAGCGCATCGAGCGCGATGCCGATCGCTTGTGGCGCCTGCTTCCCCGGCAAAAGCGCCTTGCGGCGGCGATAGACCCGGCGGATATCGCGGACCCCGTCGCCGAAGCACTGGTCG
This sequence comes from Shinella sp. R2-11, assembly GCF_055330205.1. Classification (NCBI taxonomy): domain Bacteria; kingdom Pseudomonadati; phylum Pseudomonadota; class Alphaproteobacteria; order Hyphomicrobiales; family Rhizobiaceae; genus Shinella; species Shinella sp. R2-11. Next base: position 7,488 of record NZ_JBVAPC010000010.1, read on the forward strand.
CACGCTTTAGGGAAGCGGGACTGGAGCTTCGCCTCTTCGACATCACCAGCGACCTTGCCGTGCCCACCTATGCGGCGGTGCTTGCCGAAGCCGGCATCCTTGCCCGCAGGCAGCCGCTGTTCCATGACGTGACGATCGGCTACGGCACCCATCCCGTCGCGGCGCGCGCCGTCATCCGCGCGCTGACGGAGGTCGCACAATCGCGCCTCACCTATATCAGCGGCGCGCGGGACGATCTCTTCGCCGAGACCTTCAGCCGCCCGCTCGCGGCGGAAACCCGCGCTCTCTTCGAGGCAGCGCCCGGCGCCGCCCCCATCTATCCGGCGCCGGAGGGCGACGCCGCCGGATTGCTGGCCTGGTGCCTGGAAAAGCTCGCCGCCGGCGGCATCACGCCGGTCGTGGCGGTTCCGCTCGGCGATGCGTCGCTGCCCGTTTGCGTGGTCAAGATGATCGTGCCGGCGCTCGAGAATCCAGAAGGCGCGCGCCGGCATGCCGTCGGCCCCCGCGCGCTCTCGCGCATGCTGTTCGCAATGCCATGAAGATCGTCTTCGTCGGCCCCAGCCTGCCCGATGCCGCCGCGCTTTGCGGCGACGGCATCGAGGTCCACCCGCCGGCGGCGCATGGCGACGTGCTTTCGGCGACAAGGGCCGGGACGACGGCCATCGGCCTGATCGACGGCAATTTCGAACATGTCGCCCCCGTCTGGCACAAGGAAATTCTCCACGCGCTGGAAACGGGCGTCGCCGTCTTCGGCGCGGCGAGCATGGGCGCACTCCGCGCGGCAGAATGCGACAGCTTCGGCATGGTCGGCATCGGCCGCATCTACGAGGACTATGCCAGCGGCCGGCGCGTCGACGACGCGGATGTCGCCCTGCTGCATGGCCCGGCCGAGCTCGGCTATCCCGCCCTCTCGCTGCCCATGGTCAATGTCGATGCCACGCTGGATCGCCTGAAGGATATCCAGGCCCTTGATAAGGCTGACATATCGAGCCTGCGCGCTGCGGCATCCGCCCTCTTCTACAAGGACCGGACCTGGGCGGCGATCGTGGAAACGGCCGGACTGGCCGCGTGCCGCAGCGATTTCCTGCAACTTTTCCATGCAGAAACGGTGAACCGGAAGCGCGAGGATGCTCTCGCCCTGCTGCAGGCCCTCCACGATTTCCAGCCGCAAAGCCCTGTAAAACGCGCGAGCTGGACATTCCGGGCCACCTCGCTCTGGCGCACCGCCGCTCATCAACCCAAAACGCAGTAGAACGTGCAATTTCCCATTCCGCGTGTGTCACGCCTGAGTCACGCGCGAAAAGGGCGCGTCACGCCTATACTTTGTGCAGGGCTTGAGAAATTGCGGGGGCGCAAGGCATGAGAATCGAAACGAACGAGGTCGAGGACAGGGGAACCGAGATGATGGCGCTGGCGCGTCTCGTCGCCTTCGCGCTGGAATCGGCGAAGACACTGGATGCCGAGATCGTCGAATTCTGCCTGGACAAGGCATTGCGGGCCGTGCTGGACGAGATCGACGAACCGTCCCGCATGACGCTGACCACGAACGACATCATGCTGATGAACCGGTCGGCGCTCTGCTGACCGGCTGAAGCCGGCCGCCGTTCCTCCACGGCGCCGATCGCGTCGGCGGCCCGAACCAGGCGGGCCGCCGCCGATCCTCGCGACCGTTTCAACGATAGTGCGGACAGGGCCTCCAATATCGCGCGGCAGAGCTCCTTTGCCGCTACCGATTGCCGCTGGCGCCCGCAAAAGATTACCCTCCCCTTTCCCCATCAAACGGCACCGTTTACGGAAGCTGCCGAACCGATGCGGAGGCGGCATGGACAACGGGGAACAACGGAGCGGCCGGGTCGCCGGCCAAAGATGAGCGCGCTTGCCGCCTATGGCGGCCTCTTCCTCGCCGCCCTGGTCGCCGCCACCATCCTGCCCGCCCAGTCGGAGGCGGTGCTGGCCGGCCTGCTGGCATCGAAGAGCTACACGCCCGCCCTGCTCATCCTCGTCGCCGGCATCGGCAACGTGCTGGGTTCGGTGATCAACTGGCTGCTCGGCCGGGGTATCGAACGCTTTCGCGATGCCCGCTGGTTTCCCGTCTCCGCGAAATCGCTGGAGCGCGCCGGAAACTGGTATCGCCGCTATGGCTGGTGGAGCCTGCTACTCAGCTGGATGCCCGTCATCGGCGATCCGCTGACGGTCGCGGCCGGCATCATGCGCGAGCCCTTCGGCCGCTTCCTCCTCGTCGTCTCGCTCGCCAAGTTCGGCCGCTACATCGCGCTCGCCGCCGTCGTGCTGCACTGGCTTTGAACTTTTTTCGCAAGGCGATGGAATGAGTGTCGCCCGGCGCTCGTATATTGGGGCATGAACGGAAAGACACCCGGCTTCAACGTGATCGGACAGCTTGCGGCGCTGAGGCGCTACGCCCTGTCGCTCGTCCGCAATCCGGACGAGGCGGAAGACCTCGTGCACGACGCGCTGGTGAAAGCCTATGAACGGCAGTCGACCTTCCGCACCGGCGCGAATGTCCGCAACTGGCTGATGTCGATCCTGCACAATGCCCATATCGACCGCCTGCGCCAACGCCGCTCGCAGGAGCGCCGCCACGATGCGGCGGCCGAGATCGCGGAGACCTCCGCGCCGGCCAACCAGGATCATTCGGTGCGGCTCACCCAGTTGCGCAACGCCTTCTTCGGCCTGCCGGAAGAACAGCGCGAGGCGCTGCATCTCGTCGCCATCGAGGAGCTTTCCTATCAGGAGGCCGCCGATACGCTCGGCATTCCGGTCGGCACGCTGATGTCGCGCGTCGCCCGCGCCCGCCAGCGGCTGCGCAGCTTCGAACAGAGCGGCGCACCCGTCACCCATCTCAGGATTGTCGGAGGCACCGGCGATGACAAGCAATGACCCCATCCTCGAAACTGACCTCAACGCCTATGTCGACGACCAGCTCGCCGTCGGCCGGCGCATCGAGGTCGAAGCCTATCTCTCCGAACGGCCGGAAGTGGCCGCGCAGATCATGAAGGACCTGCGCGTGCGCGACGAACTGCGCGTCGCGCTTGCCGACCACCGCACGGTGACGCGGCAGGAAACCCGCGAGGCCGCACGGCTTCTGGAACGGGCGCTGTCGCATCGTCGCGTCTTCTCCGTCTTCCGCCGGGCCGCCACCATCGCCCTCTTCATCGCGGCGGGCTGGGTCGCCCATGCGGCGCTCGGGCCCTTCGGCGCGACGCAGGTCGTCGCCTCCACGCCGCCGCCCGCCTTCGTCGAGGAGGCCGTGCGCGCGCACCGGACGACGCTGCTGCGCGACAGCATGACCTCGCAGCCGGAAATCGAGACCTTCGACCCGGCGGAGATCCGCTCGGCAACGGCCATCGTGCTGCCGGACCTGCCCAAGGGCTGGACCGTCATCGACACGCAGGTCTTCCCCTCCGCCTACGGCCCGAGCGTCGAGCTGGTGCTGGAGCCGGTAAAGGGGGAGCGCATTTCGCTCTTCGCCGTGCGCCCCGGCTCCTTCGCCGTGCAGCACGTCCTCGTCTTCCATGCCGACAATGCCCGCGCCGCCTACTGGCAGATCGGCGACGTCGCCTATGCGCTGGTGTCGGAAAGCCGCAAGGCCGACGACCTGGCGGGCACCGCGCGGGACCTTTCCCGCACGCTCTACTGATCAACCACTTCCAGACCGAAGGAGATTCTCGATGGAACCCGTACAACAGCGTTTCGGCTACGGCGCCCAGGCGCAGTCCGCCGCCCTCTTCGACGAGGGCCTGCGCCAGCACATGCTGCGCGTCTACAACTACATGGGCGCAGGCCTCGTCATCACCGGCCTCATCGCCTTCGTCGTCGGCTCGACGCCGGCGCTCTATGTGCCGATCTTCTCCTCGCCGCTGAAATGGGTGGTGATGCTGGCGCCGCTCGCCTTCGTCCTGTTCTTCTCGTTCAAGATCCAGACGATGTCGGCCAGCGCCGCGCAGATGACCTTCTGGGCCTTCTGCGCCGTCATGGGCCTGTCGCTCGCCTCGGTGTTCCTCGTCTTCACCGGCATGAGCATCGCCCGCACCTTCTTCATCGCCGCCACCATGTTCGGCGCCACCAGCCTCTACGGCTACGTAACGAAGCGCGATCTCTCGAAGTTCGGCTCGTTCCTGATGATGGGCCTCATCGGCGTGATCATCGCCTCCATCGTCAACATCTTCCTCGGCTCCAGCGCCCTGCAATTCGCCGTCTCGGTGATCGGCATCCTCGTCTTCGTCGGCCTCACCGCCTGGGACACGCAGAACATCAAGGAACAGTATGCGGAAAATATCGGCCACGAGTCGCAGCAGAAGATGGCCGTGTTCGGCGCACTGTCGCTCTACCTCAACTTCGTCAACATCTTCCAGCTCCTGCTGAATTTCACGGGCGAGCGCGAATAGTCGTTAGAGCAGCTGACTCTTAATCAGCGGCTAGAAGGGAACGGCGGGGCAATACCCCGCCGTTTCTTTTTGCCATCAACCGCTCCACACTCACCGTCGTCATCCTCGGCCTTGAGCCGAGGATCTACCAAAGCATCAAAACCCGGGACGTTGGCAGATGCTCGGGACAGGCCCGAGCATGACGCAGGAAAAGACAGAATGCGGCGCAACAAAACGTAAGAGATAACTTACGCAAATTACCCCGTTGACAAATCTCCACGCAGCGTCTTTGCTTGAGACATTCACCAGGGGGGTCCCGACAAGGGGCTGAGATACTGCTGGCATTCGCAGCGCAGTGACCCGTTGAACCTGATCCAGTTCATACTGGCGTAGGGACGGTGCAAGCGCTGTGGCAGGCAATCCGCAACCCGGATTCCGTCTCCCGCGCCCTTCCATCATTCCGGCTCCAGGACTGGGTCTCCAAACGAAAACTTGGAGCCTCACGATGAATATTGCCGCCCAGAAACTCACCCCGACCGTCACGACGGGCGCCCTTCCCGCCTCGCGGAAGATCCACATTCCGGGTGAGCTGCACCCGGACATCCGCGTGCCGATGCGCGAGATCGCCCTGCACCCGACCTCCGGCGAGCCGCCGGTCATCGTCTACGACGCCTCCGGCCCCTATACCGATCCCGCCCATGTCGTTGCCATCGAGGGCGGCCTGCCGCGCCTTCGCGAAGGCTGGGTCGCCGCCCGCGGCGACACGCAGGCCTATGACGGCCGCCACATCCGCCCCGAGGACAACGGCTTTGCCACCGGCGAGCGCCTGACGCCGGAATTCCCGGTGCTGAGCCGCCCGCGCCGCGCGGCGAACGGCAAGGCGGTGACACAGCTCGCCTATGCCCGCGCCGGCATCGTCACGCCCGAGATGGAATTCATCGCCATCCGCGAAAACCTCAGCCGCAAGGCCGCGAAAGAGGCGCTTGCTCGCGACGGCGAGAGTTTCGGCGCACATATCCCGGATTACGTGACGCCGGAATTCGTCCGCCAGGAAGTGGCGAGCGGCCGCGCCGTCATCCCCGCCAACATCAACCACCCGGAAGCCGAGCCGATGATCATCGGCCGGAACTTCCTGGTGAAGATCAACGCCAATATCGGCAATTCCGCCGTCACCTCCTCCATGGCGGAGGAGGTGGAGAAGATGGTCTGGGCCATACGCTGGGGCGCCGACACGGTCATGGACCTTTCGACCGGCCGCAACATCCACAATATCCGCGAATGGATCATCCGCAACTCGCCGGTCCCCATCGGCACCGTGCCGCTCTACCAGGCGCTGGAGAAGGTGAACGGCATCGCCGAGGACCTGACCTGGGAGGTCTATCGCGACACGCTGATCGAGCAGGCCGAACAGGGCGTCGACTATTTCACCATCCATGCCGGCGTGCGGCTGCACTACATCCCGCTGACCGTGAACCGCGTCACCGGCATCGTCTCGCGCGGCGGCTCGATCATGGCCAAGTGGTGTCTGCATCACCACAAGGAGAGCTTCCTCTACGAGCATTTCGAGGAAATCTGCGACATCGCCCGCGCCTATGACGTCACCTTCTCCCTCGGCGACGGCCTGCGCCCCGGCTCGATCGCCGATGCCAACGACGCCGCGCAGTTCGCCGAACTCGAAACGCTCGGCGAACTGACGCAGATCGCTTGGGCGAAGGACTGCCAGGTCATGATCGAAGGCCCCGGCCATGTGCCGATGCACAAGATCAAGGAGAACATGGACAAGCAGTTGAAGACCTGCGGCGAGGCCCCGTTCTACACGCTCGGCCCGCTGACGACGGACATCGCCCCCGGCTACGACCACATCACCTCCGGCATCGGCGCGGCGATGATCGGCTGGTTCGGCACGGCCATGCTCTGCTACGTCACGCCCAAGGAACATCTCGGCCTGCCCGACCGCGACGACGTGAAGGTCGGCGTCATCACCTACAAGATCGCCGCCCACGCCGCCGACCTCGCCAAGGGCCACCCGGCCGCGAAGATCCGCGACGACGCGCTGTCGCGCGCCCGCTTCGAGTTCCGCTGGGAGGACCAGTTCAACCTCTCGCTCGACCCGGAGACGGCCCGCGCCTTCCACGACGAAACGCTGCCCAAGGAGGCGCACAAGGTGGCGCATTTCTGCTCCATGTGCGGCCCGAAATTCTGCTCCATGCGCATCTCGCACGATATCCGCGCCGAGGCGCAGAAGGAGGGGCTTGAGGCCATGGCGGCGAAATTCCGCGAGGGCGGCGACCTCTATATGCCGCTTTCGGGAGAATGACCATGCGCATCCTCGTCAAGGGCGCCGGCGTCGCCGGCCTTGCCACCGCCTGGCAGCTCTACCGCCACGGCTTCGACGTCACCATTTCGGAAAGCCGGGAAAGGGCGGGCCTCGGCGCCTCCGGCTTTGCCGGCGGCATGCTCGCGCCCTGGTGCGAGCGGGAAAGCGCCGAGGAACAGGTGCTGGCGCTCGGCCGCCTTGCCGCCGACTGGTGGGAAGCCGCGCTCCCCGGCCATGTGCATCGCAAGGGCACGCTGGTCGTCGCGGCCGGCCGCGATGCCGGCGAGCTCGAACGCTTCGCCGGGCGGACGAGCGGTTGGGAATGGCTGGACGAGCCGGCCATCGCCGCGCTGGAACCGGACCTTGCCGGCCGCTTCCGCCGGGCGCTGTTCTTCCGCGAGGAGGCTCATCTCGATCCGCGGCAGGCGCTGGCGGCGCTCACCGCCAGCCTCGAGGAGGCGCGCATGCGCTTCCTCTTCGGCGCGGGCGGCAAGGCCGGCGGCCATGACCGGGTGATCGACTGCACCGGCGCGGCGCGGATCGGCCGCCTGCCGGGCCTACGGGGTGTGCGCGGCGAAATGCTCGTCCTCGAAACCGGCGAGATCCGCCTGTCACGTCCCGTCCGTCTGCTCCACCCCCGCCACCCGATCTATATCGTGCCGCGGGAGGCGGGCCGCTTCATGGTCGGCGCGACGATGATCGAGAGCGACGACGCCGGCCCCGTCACCGCCCGCTCGCTTATGGAGCTGCTGAACGCCGCCTATGCCCTGCACCCGGCCTTCGGCGAGGCACGGCTCGCGGAGACCGGCGCGGGCATCCGCCCGGCCTATCCCGACAACCTCCCGCGCGTGAGCGAGGATGGCGAGACCATCCATGTTAACGGCCTCTACCGGCACGGCTTCCTGCTGGCGCCCGCCATGGCCGGCGAGGTCGCCCACATCCTCCTTCGCCAGAGGCAATTCGAAAGGAAGGCATCATGACCCTCATCATCAACGGCGAGGAACAGGAGATCGCCGCCGCGACGCTTGCCGATCTCCTCTCCGCCCTCGACTACGAAGGCGACTGGCTGGCGACGGCGGTGAACGGCGAGCTGGTGCACCGCGAGGATCGCGCCGCCTTCCCGCTCGGCGAGCGCGACCGCGTCGAGATCCTTTCCCCCATGCAGGGAGGCTGACATGCTGAAACTCTACGACGCCGAGGTCGGCTCCCGCCTGCTGCTCGGCACCGCGCGCTATCCCTCGCCCGCCATTCTCGCGGATGCAGTACGGCGCTCGAAGGCGGAGATCGTCACGGTTTCCCTGCGCCGGGAAAATGCCGGCGGCAAGGCGGGCGGCACCTTCTTCGAACTGATCGGGGAGCTCGGCGTGCGCGTGCTGCCGAACACCGCTGGCTGCCACAGCGTCAAGGAAGCCGTGCTGACGGCGAAGATGGCGCGCGAGGTCTTCCGCACCGACTGGATCAAGCTGGAGGTGATCGGCCATCACGACACGCTCCAGCCCGACGTCTTCGGCCTCGTCGAGGCGGCGCGCATCCTGACCGGCGAAGGCTTTCAGGTCTTCCCCTATACGACCGACGACCTTGTCGTCGCCGAAAGGCTGCTGGAGGCCGGTTGCCGGGTGCTGATGCCCTGGTGCGCGCCCATCGGCTCGGCCATGGGACCGGTCAACCCGATGGCGCTGCGCGCCTTCCGCGCGCATTTCCCGGATATTCCGCTGATCGTCGATGCCGGGATCGGCCGCCCATCGCATGCGGCCGCTGTCATGGAGCACGGCTACGATGCCGTGCTGCTCAATACCGCCGTCGCCGGCGCGGGCGATCCGGCCGCCATGGCGGAAGCCTTCGCGCTCGCCATTGCGGCCGGCCGCCTCGCCCATGCGGCGGTGCCCCTGGAGCCGCGCGACATGGCCGTTCCCTCCACTCCCGTCATCGGAAAGGCCGTCTTTTCATGAAGCTCGATCCCTTCTACCTCATCGTCGACAGCGCTGATTGGATCGAGCGGCTCGTGCCACTCGGCGTCAGGCTCGTGCAGCTGCGCATGAAGGACCTGCCGGAGGATCGCCTGCGCGCGGAAATCCGCCGCGCGAAAGCGGCCTGCGCCGCCGGGGGCTGCCAGCTCATCGTCAACGATTACTGGCAAATCGCCATCAAGGAGGGCTGCGACTTCGTGCATCTCGGGCAGGAGGACCTTGCCGGGGCCGACATCGCCGCCATCCGCGCGCGCGGCATGAAGCTCGGCCTTTCCACCCATGACGCGGCGGAGCTCGAAACGGCGCTTGCCGCACGGCCCGATTACATTGCGCTCGGCCCTATCTGGCCGACGATCCTGAAGAAGATGAAATGGGCGCCGCAGGGCGTCGAGCGCATCGCCGACTGGAAGGCCCGCATCGCGCCGCTTCCCCTCGTCGCCATCGGCGGCCTCAATCCGGATCGCCTCTCCGCCGTCTTCGAGAACGGCGCCGACAGCGCCGCCGTCGTCACCGACATCACGCTGAATGCCGACCCGGAGGCCCGCACCCGCGAATGGATCGAGCGCACCGCCCGCTGGCGGTGATCGCCGGTTTCGGGTTGCGGACCTTTCCTTTCGGCGCCGCGATGCTAGTTTGCGGGTAGCAACCACAGGAGCATTGCATGAAGATCAGCGCGCGCAACCGCCTCAAGGGCAAGATCGTCGAAGTCACTCTCGGCGCGACCACCGCCCATGTCCGCATCGATGTCGGCGGCGGTTCGATCATCACCGCCTCGATCACCAACGAAGCCGTCAACGAACTTGGCCTTGCCGCCGGGCAGGAAGCCTATGCGGTCGTCAAGGCCTCCAACGTGATGGTCGCCGTCGACGACTAATCGCCGGCCTTCCTGCACATCTGCGCCTGGCCGGTCTCGAAATCGCCCGGCTGGGGCGGTGCGATCGGCTTGAAGAGCGTGCGGTCCGGCTTCAGGTCGATCAGCGGCGTGCCGTCGAGGCAATCGAGGCCGCGCACGAAGAGGCGATTGCCCTCGATCTTCTCGAACACCACGATCGAGGTTCCGATCGGGTTCGGCCGCACGGGCGAGCGCAGCGAGAAGGTGCCGTGCACCTCGCCGTTCGACGCCGGGCTCTGCAGCACGAGGTCGCGGCGCGACTGGTGCAGCCAGTAAAGCACCTCCAGCCGCTCGAACCGCTCGACGCCCGTCAACGCCTGCACCCAGGGCTCGAATATCTCGATGGTGCAGACCGGCCCGTCATGACGCCCCTGCCGCGGCGTTTCCATGCGCGCGCTCCAGGGCGTCGAAATCCGGCCGATGAAGACGAGCTGCGCATCCGCCGTTTCCGGCGGCGTGATCGCGACCTCGTTCCTGCGGATTTCGTTCAGCCGGACCATGCGCCCTCTCCATCGTTATATTTTCTGGAATACGACGTTAGCGGCCGCCGAAAACTTTTTAAAGATATAAATCTCGATATATCTTGATTTCAGATATATCGAGATTTATATCGGGACCATGAGACACAGAATGGGATGCGGCCCTCACCGCCACTTTTCACCGCCCGACGATCGTTCGGGTCCCTTCCATCGCGGCCGCCATCATGGCCCCGGCCGGGGTGGCCGCCACGGCGGACGCCTCTTCGACTACGGCGAGCTGCGCCTCTTGCTGCTCGCCATCATCGCCGATGCACCGAGCCATGGCTATGAGCTGATCAAGACCATCGAGGAACGCTTCGGCGGCAGCTACAGCCCGAGCCCGGGCGTCATCTACCCGACGCTCTCCTGGCTGGACGACATGGGCTATGCCGTGATCGAACCGGCCGAAGGCGGGCGCAAGCGTTACAGCATCACGCCGGAAGGCAAGGCCTTCCTCGCCGCCAACCGCGCGGCCATCGACGAGCTCATGGCGCGCGCCGGCAGCGGCGGACCGCGCGGCCGCGAAGGCGTGCCCGCCCCGGTCGTGCGCGCCATGGAAAACCTGAAACTCGCCATGCGGCTTCGCCTCCGCCGGGGAGACGTGAGCGAGGAGGCGGCAGAAGCCATCGTCGCCGCACTCGACCTTGCCGCCCAGACCGTGGAGAAAAGCTGATGACCGCCGCAACGAGCAAGACCGCCATCGCCACCGAACAGGCAAGCCGCTACCTCCAGCAGCTCTGCAAGCATTTCGCCCACAAGCTGCCCGTGAAGTTCGACGAGCATGACGGGGAGATCACCTTCTCCATCGGCGAATGCCGGCTGATGGCGGACGGCGCCGCGCTGCATATCGACCTTGCCGCGCCCAAGGCGGAGGATATGGAGCAGTTGAAGGACGTGGTGATCCGCCACCTCGTCCGCTTCGCCTTCCGCGAGGAGTTGCAGGTGGACTGGCAGGACGCCTAACCGGCCTGGGACCGATCGACATTCAGTTCAGGCTGAGCCGAAAATGTTGCTTTTCCGGGATCCGGAGCGCTGCACCGGAAGCCCGGAAAAGTGCCGTTTGCAGGCCGGCATGGGCTGAATGCTGACCGGCCTATTCCTCGCCGCCCAGCTTCAGGGCGGCGAGTTCCTCCAGCATGTCGAGGAGCGTATCGATCCTCTCCGCCCCGAAGCGCGCGTCGATCTCCGCATAGACGCGCAGGGCGTCCGGCATCACCTCGTCGATCATCGCCTGGCCCGCCGGCGCCAGCGTCAGGAGGACGCGGCGCTTGTCCTCCTTGTCCTTGTGGCGAAAGATCAGCTTGCGCTGCTGCAGCGAGCGCAGCATGCGCGTGAGGCTCGGCGCGAGGATGAAGGCCTTTTCCGCCACTTCCGACGCATCCACCATGCCCTCGTCGGCAAGCACGCGCAGGACGCGCCATTGCTGCTCGGTCACGTCGTGATCGACGAGGATGGGCCGGAAATGGCGCATCACCGCCTCGCGCGCTTTCAAGAGGCCGATCGGCAGCGGGCGCCGGCACGCGCCCTGCGGCGCGTCGTTCGTCGTCTCGAAAGTGCTCTTCTCTGGCGGCTCGCTGTTCGTCATCGTTCCCCTATCCGCGATTTTTCCGGCCCGCGCAAGGAAAGGCGGGGAGAACGGATGATCGCGGCGACGCCCCATGCTAGAGCAGTTCCAGCAAAATTGCGCCGCGGCGCCGAACACCCAGCCAGCGAAAGTGCAGCCCATGCCCGCCGAAAACACCAGGACCGACCGCAACTATGTCTTCGCGCCGGCCCCCGTTCCCGCTTTGCCCATCGAAGGGAGCGCCGCGCACTTCCCGGTCCACCGCATCTATTGCGTCGGCCGCAACTTTGCCGACCACGCCATCGAGATGGGCCACGACCCGGACAGGGAGCCGCCCTTCTTCTTCCAGAAGAATCCCGACACGCTCGTAGCGCCGGAAAACGGCTTTCCCTATCCGCCCGCCAGCAGCGACGTGCATCACGAGGTCGAGCTGGTCGTCGCGCTGAAGGAGGGCGGCAGCGACATTCCGGTCGAGCGGGCACTCGGCTGCGTCTATGGCTACGCCATCGGCATCGACATGACCCGCCGCGACCTGCAGGCTGAGGCGAAGAAGCTGGGGCGGCCCTGGGAGGTCGCCAAGGCCTTCGAGCATGCCGCGCCCTGCGGGCCGATCCATCCCGCCGCTACCATCGGCCATCCGGCGGCCGGCACGATCCGGCTGACGGTCAACGGCATGATCAGGCAGGAGGGAAACCTCAACCAGATGATCTGGAAGGTGCCGGAGATGATCGCCTGCCTTTCCCGCCTCTTCACGCTCGCGCCGGGCGACCTGATCTTCGCCGGCACGCCCGCCGGCGTCGGCGCGGTCAGGAGGGGCGACACGATGCACGCGCAGATCGACGGGCTCGGCGGCATCGCCGTCACCGTCACCTGAGACATTTGCTCGTACTGCGACAGGACGCCACGCACGATCCCGCGCTCTTGTTTGATTAAAGTCAAAGAAGGAGCGGCCCGGCGGGTCTACTTCCTCCTCATGAACGTGAGACGTTCGTCATCAAGGAGAACTCCAGTGCGTATCATGGCAAAGAGCATCGTCGGCGCGGCAGCGGTCATTCTGGCGCTCGCGCTTCCGGCAGCGGCGGCAGATTTCGAGGTGCACATGCTCAACAAGGGCGCCGAAGGCGCCATGGTGTTCGAGCCGGCCTTCGTGAAGGTCACGCCCGGCGACACCGTAACCTTCATCCCTACCGACAAGGGGCATAATGTCGAGACGATCAAGGACATGATCCCGGAAGGCGCGGAAGCCTTCAAGAGCAAGATGAACGAGCATTACAAGGTCACGTTCGACAAGGCCGGCGCCTATGGCGTCAAGTGCACGCCGCATGTCGGCATGGGCATGGTAGGCCTCGTGGTCGTCGGCGACGCGCCGGCCAATATCGATGCGGTCAAGACCGGCAAGCTGCCGAAGAAGGCACGCGAGCGCCTGGACGCCGCCATCGCGGCAGCGGGCCTTTAGGCTTCCCTTTCAGGGGCGGGGGCAGGAACCCGGGACGGAGCGATCCGTCCCGGGTTTTTTATTGCCGGCGCTTCGCGGGCGGCCAAGTTCCATCTTCTGCATGATCCTGATTTGCACATTTAATTTTCTAATGAGCCGGCCGCCTGCTAGTTTGCCCCCACACACCAACGGGATGCGCATGCTGAAACTCGCTTTTCTCTCGGCCTGGCTCTTCCTCGCGGCCCTCTGCCCTCCCCTTCTTGCCGCCGGCGACACCATGAATATCCAACTGCACAAGGCTGCCGCGGCCGACGATGTCGCCGCCATAGGGACGCTGCTTTCGAAGGGCGCGGAGATCGACGCGCGCGATGCGAGCGGCGCGACGGCGCTGCTGGTCGCCACCCACGGCAACCGGGTGAATGCCGCCCGGGCCCTGATCGAGGCCGGCGCCGATGTCAATGCCAAGGACCAGATCAGCGACAGCCCCTATCTCTATGCCGGCGCGCGCGGCCATCTCGACATCCTTAAATTGACGCTCAGCCACGGCGCGGACCTCAAGAGCACCAACCGCTACGGCGGCACCGCGCTCATCCCCGCCAGCGAGCGTGGCCATGTCGAGACCGTCGACACGCTGATCGAGGCCGGCGTCGACGTCGACCATGTGAACCGGCTCGGCTGGACGGCGCTTCTCGAAGCGATCATCCTCGGCGACGGGGGACCGCGCCATGTGAGGATCGTCGACCTGCTGATCAGGGCCGGCGCGAAGGTCGATCTCGCGGACAATGACGGCGTGACGCCCCTCCAGCACGCCCGCGGCCGCGGCCAGGGCGAAATCGTCGCCCTCCTGGAGAAGGCTGGGGCGAAGTAACGCCGCACGGACTATCGGAAACACTCAAGACAAAGGGCCTGAGACGATGCAAAGAAGCTACTATTCCTCCCTCGGCGGCCACCCGCCGCAGACCGACCTCCTGACCGGCCGCGCGGTGTTCACCGAGGCCTATGCGGTCATTCCGAAAGGGGTGATGCAGGATATCGTCACCTCCTACCTGCCGTTCTGGAACGACACGCGCTGCTGGGTCATCGCCCGCCCGCTCTCCGGCTTCGCCGAGACCTTCTCGCAATATGTCATGGAAGTCGCCCCGGGCGGCGGCAGCGACAGACCCGAGCAGGACCCGGAGGCCGAAGGCGTGCTCTTCGTCGTCGACGGCGAAGTGGAACTGACCCTGCCGACCGGCAAGCACACGCTCCAGCCGGGCGGCTACGCCTTCCTGCCGCCGGGCCTCAAATGGTCGCTCCATAACCGCTCGCGCGCCCATGCCCGCTTCCACTGGGTCCGCAAGGCCTACGAGGCCGTCGACGGCCTGCCGCATCCCGAGCCGCTGATCCTCAACGAAAAGGACATCACCCCGGCCGCGATGCCCGACACCAATGGCGGCTGGGCGACGACGCGCTTCGTCGATCCCTCGGATCTCCGCCACGACATGCATGTGACCATCGTCACGCTGCAGCCGGGCGCCGTCATTCCCTTCGCCGAGACCCATGTCATGGAGCATGGCCTCTATGTGCTGCAGGGCAAGGCCGTCTACCGCCTCAACCAGGACTGGGTGGAGGTGGAAGCCGGCGACTTCATGTGGCTGCGCGCCTTCTGCCCGCAGGCCTGCTATGCCGGCGGCCCGGAGCCGTTCCGCTACCTGCTCTACAAGGACGTCAACCGCCACATGGCGCTGAAGCCCTTCGGCTCGCGCCGGTAAGCGGCATTCCGCTCAGGCCTTTTTTAGAAACCCGCGCCCGGCCGGCGCGGGTTTTTTCATGCGGCAAGGGCCATGGCCTCGGGATAGCGGCGCGGGTTGAAGCGCATGTAAAGCAGCGCCGTCACCAGCACGCAGCCGAAATGCAGCATCCAGCCGGCGGCAAAGCCGCCCGTCCAGTCGTGCAGCACCGCCATCGCATAGGGCCCGATCGCGGCAAGCAGGAAGCCGCCGCCCTGCATCAGCGCGGCCAGCGCCCCGGCCTGCTCGGGCCGCGGCAGGTGATCGAGCGCCGTGACGATGGCGAGCGCGAAGCTGCCGCCGAGGCCGGCACCGCAGAGCCCCGCCCAGGCGGCGGGCGCAAGGCCGGGGGCCGTCGCGAGGCCGAGGAAACCGATGCCCTGGAAGGCGATGGTGAGCCACAGCCAGCCGCGGCGGTCGATATTGCGGCGCGCCAGGATGGGAAGGCCGAGCGCGGCCGTCGCCTGGCAGACCGCCATGACGGCGACGAGGCCGCTGCTGTCGGCGCTCGTCCAGCCCTGCGCCTGATAGTAGGGCGCAAGCCAGGCGATCATCGAGGTATAGCCGGTATTGACCAGCCCGAAGGCGGCCATCAGCACCCAGGTTCGCGGCCGGCGCAGGAGCTGGCGCGTCAGCGCGCCGTCCGGCTTGCTGGCCTCCACGTCGGAAAGGATGCGCCATGCGGCGGCCAGCGCCACGGCCACCGGCAGCGCCAGCCAGGCGAGCGCCGCCCGCCAGCTGTAGCCGGCGTGGACGAGCACCGGCATCAGCCGCGCCCCGAAGGCCCCGCCGGCCATGATCATCGCGGAATAGAGGCCCGTCACCACCGGCACGCTGTTCGGGAAGCGCGCCTTGATGATGCCGGGAAAGGCGGCCTGGATGAAGGCGACGCCGATGCCGCAGAGCGCGGCCGTCGCGATCAGCGACAGCCCGCCGGAGGCGACGACCCGCAGCGCCGAACCGGCAAGCAGGACGAGAAGCGCGAGGAGAAGGCCGCGCCGGGCGCCGATCCGCATCTGGATGCCCGGCGCGACGAAGGCGCCGAGGCCCATCAGGAACATCGGCAGCAGCGTGAGCATCGCGATGCCGCTATAGCCGAGGCCGGTATCGGCAACGATCTCCGTGAGGATCGGCGCGGGGGCGGCAAGGAAGGGCCGGAGGTTGAGGCCGACCAGGACGACCAGTGCAAGCATGGCCCAATCGCGGCCGGGGCGCGTATCCGTCATCATTCGACTTTCATGCTGAAGCGGGTTTGGCGGGCAGACGCGCCCGCGAATTGTCCGCTATCGCTACCACCGGCTTGAATCATGCGCAAATTAGATGTTTAGATAGATATCATTCCGGTTTTCGATGGAGATATCGTGCTCGACCCGCGCCTGCTCAGGGCTTTCGTGGCGATCGCCGATTCCGGCAGCTTCACCGCCGCCGCCGATCGCCTGCACATGACCCAGTCGACGATGAGCCAGCAGATCGCCCGGCTGGAGGAGGCGATCGGGCGCGCGCTGGTCGACCGCGCCGCGCGGCCGGTACGGCTGACCGTGACGGGCGAGCGCCTGCTCGGCCACGCCCGGCGCATCCTTTCCCTGCAGAGCGAGGCGCTGACGCTGGTGGCCGAGACCTCCGGCACGACCTCCGTGCGGATCGGCATGCCGGACGATATCGCCACGCCCGAAATGGCCCGCGCCTTCGCCGCCTTCACCAAGCGCCACAAGGAGGCCCGGCTCGACGTCACCACGGGCCTTCGCTCGGACCTGACGCGCCGCTACCGCGCCGGCGAACTCGACATCGTGGTGCTGAAGGAGGACACGCCGAGCGCCGACAGCTGGGCGAGCTTCGAGGAACCCATCGCCTGGTTCATCGCCGGGGATGCGGCAGCAGCCCTGCCCGATCCCGTGCCGCTCGTCACATTCCCGCCCGGCGGGCTCTACCGCGACGCCATGTTCGAGCGGCTGGAGCGCGAACGCCGGCGCTGGTACGTCGCCTTCACTTCCGCGAGCCTGCGCAACGTGCTGATGGCCATCGAGGCGGAGCTCGGCCTTTCCCTGCTGCCGGTCGACGCCACGAAGGGCTGGCGGGTCAGGCCCTTCGCCGAATTCGGCCCGGAGCCGCCCGTCGTCGCCTCGCTCTATTCCTGGGAGCGCAGCGGCATCGTCGGCGAGCTGGCGAACGAGGTGCTCGACATCCTCAAGCGGCATTTTTCGAAGGATCGGGATCAGGCCTTGTAGAGATCGGCATAGGTCTCGCGCAGGACGTTCTTCTGGACCTTGCCCATCGTGTTGCGCGGCAGGTCGTCGACGAAAAGCACGCGCTTGGGCTGTTTGTAGCGCGCCAGCCGGTCCTGCAGCCCGTCGAGCACCGCCTTCTCGTCGAGCGTCGAGCCCTTCTGCCGCACCACGACCGCCGTCACGCCCTCGCCGAAATCGGGATGCGGCACGCCGATGACGGCGCTCTCCACGACGCCCGCCATGCCGTCGATCTCGGTCTCGACTTCCTTCGGATAGATGTTGTAGCCGCCGGAGATCACGAGATCCTTGCCGCGGCCGACGATGTGCACATAGCCGCGCCCGTCGATCTTGCCGAGGTCGCCGGTGATGAAGAAGCCGTCCGCGCGGAATTCCGCGGCGGTCTTTTCCGGCATCTTCCAGTAGCCCTTGAAGACGTTCGGCCCCTTCACCTCGATCATGCCCGTCTCGCCGTCCGGCAGGGGCTTGCCGGTTTCCGGGTCGGTGACGCGCAGCGAGATGCCGGGCAGCGGGAAGCCCACCGTGCCGGCGACACGCTCGCCGTCGTAGGGGTTGGAGGTGTTCATGTTGGTCTCGGTCATGCCGTAGCGTTCGAGGATCGCGTGGCCGGTCCTGTCCGAGAAGCTGCGATGGGTCTCGGCAAGCAGCGGCGCCGAGCCGGATACGAAGAGCCGCATGCCGGCGGCGGCCTCGCGCGTCAGGCCGGGATGCTGCGCCAGCCGCACATAGAAGGTCGGCACGCCCATCAGCACCGTCGCGCCTTCCATCAGCCGGAGCACCTCGTCAGCGTCGAATCTCGGCAGGAGATACATCGAGGCCCCGGCAAGGAGGGTCACGTTCGACGCGACGAAGAGGCCATGCGTGTGGAAGATCGGCAGGGCATGGATCAGCCTGTCGGCGGCCGTGAAGCGCCAATGGTCCCGCAGCGTCAGCGCATTCGACAGGAGGTTGTCATGGGTCAGCATCGCGCCCTTGGAGCGGCCCGTCGTGCCGGATGTGTAGAGGATCGCCGCAAGGTCGTCCGGCCCGCGCTCGACATCGGAGAAATCCGCCTCCTCCGCCCCGGCCAGTTGCAGAAGGCTGCCGCCACCGGTCGCATCCAGCGTCTCGACCGCGCCGCCCGCGATCTCCGCGACGCTGTCGCGGACCTTCGGATCGACGACCACCAGCGCGGGCGTTGCATCGCCGAGAAAATAGCCGAGTTCCGCCAGCGTATAGGCGGTGTTGAGCGGCAGGTAGATGGCGCCCGCCCGCAGGCAGGCGAGATAGAGCATCAGCGCTTCCGGGCTCTTTTCCACCTGCACGGCCACCCGGTCGCCGGGCGTCACGCCGCGCCTTGCCAGCGCATGCGCCAACTGGCCGGAAAGCCGGATCATGTCGCCATAGGTCCAGCGGCGCCCCTCGGCCGTTTCGATGAACACCGCCTCCGGCGCCGCGGCGGCGCGGATGGCATCGAAAAGATGGTTGGCCATGGGTGTCTCCTCTTCGCTCTTACGGCACCTTGTCACAGGGCACGGCCGGGACGCCAGAGGAACCTGTCAGCGAAGAAGCCCCTGCCCGCCGTCGATCCACAGCGGCGTTCCGGTGATATGGCGTGCCTTGGAGGAGGAAAGGAAGAGAATGGCGTCCGCCACCTCATCGGCCGTGCCGGGCTTGCCCTGCGTCACCGGTATGTCGCCCTCCGGCCAGTGCACGGGAATGCCGGCCTCGCCCGCGCCCCTCTGGTCGGTGTTCTCGCCGATGCTCGTCTCGATGGCGCCGGGGCAGACGGCGTTGACGCGAATGCCGGCCTTGCCGAGTTCCAGCGCGAGCTGCTGCACCATCGCCACCTGCGCCGCCTTGGTGGCCGAATAGGCCGTCGCGCCCGGCGTCGTGAAGGTGCGCGTGCCGTTGATCGAGGAGACGACGACGATGGCCCCCTCGCCCGCTTTCCTGAGATGGGGCACCGCAAGATGCAGCGTCAGGTAGGTACCGCGCAGGTTGACGGCGATGGTGACGTCCCATTCCTCCGGCGTGAGATCGTCGATCGGCGCCCAGACGCCGTTTATGCCGGCATTGGCGACGACGATGTCGAGCCCGCCGAAGGCGCCGGCAAGCTGCTCGACGGCCGCCCGCATCGGCTCTTCCTCGGTGACATCGGCGGAAAGCGCGAGCGCCGAACCGCCGAGCGCGCGGATCTCCTTCGCCACCTCCGCCACCTCCTCGGCGGTGCGGCTGAGCACGCCGACGCTCGCCCCATGGCGGGCGAAGGCCAGCGCCGTGGCTTTGCCGATGCCGGACCCGGCACCGGTCACGAGAGCAACCTTTCCAGCAAAGAGCATGGACATCTCCATCCGTCGGGTCCGTCAGGAATGTCCGGCGGACCGCCCGGTTCCCGATTTTTTCGGAACCAACGGGAAGGAGTGGCGTTTGGCCTTGTGACGAAGTCAGTTCGCAGGAGGTCCGACGTGCGCCAGAAAAAGAAGCCGCTAGCCCGAAAGCCCGACGCCGCGCCGGATACCAGCACGAGAAAACGCCGCAATTCCTGGGAGCCGCAGGTTATCGTGCCGCATCAGGTGGACCTGCCGCTCCCGCGCACGGAGCGGGAGGAGGTGGCCGTGCCCGCCGCCCCGAACGGCCGCAGCCTCGTCAATGGACGGCTCTGAAGAGGAGCGGACGCAGATGCGCGTGAAGGACGTGATGTCCGCCCAGATCGTGACGGTCTCGCCCAACGACACCGCCCAGTCCGCCGCGCGGCTGATGCTGGAGACCGAGGTGGGCGCCCTGCCGGTGGAAGTCCCAGGCGTCGGCGCCATCGTCGGCATCATCACCGACCGCGACATCGTCGCTTCGGTGCTGGGCAAGGGCCTCTCCACCTCCACCACCATCGCCGAATTCATGACCGTCTCGCCGGAAGTGTGCAACGAGACCGACGACACGGCGGCCGTGGCCGCCCGCATGCGCGAGCTCGGCGTGCGCCGCCTCGTCGTGGTGAACGACGACCGGAAGGTGGTCGGCCTCGTCAGCCTCGTCGACGTTCCGGCCGAGACACGGACGGAGGAAGGCCAATGACCATTTTCGCAACCGACCGTCTCTGGGACGAGGCCGTCGTGCTTGAGGGCGAGCGGCAGGTGCTTCGCGTGCAGAGCACGCGCGATGCCCTGCTTTGCCTGAAGAACCACTGGCCGCTGGAGGATGGCCCCGCCGCATCGACGGCAAGAAGCGCCTGCGAGCAGGGCCTGGCAAGCGACGACGATCCGACCCTCGCCCGCCGGGCTTTCATCGAAGCGGCGAGGGAGGCCGGTTTTCGCGTGAATTCGTGGACGACGTAGCAGCCGCGCCATAAAGACGGCCCCCTGTTTCCCGAACATCTCCGACGCTAGGGCGCTGCCGCCGCGCCGGCGGTGGCCGTGTCGTGCCGGCGAGTACGGCGGCGGGCATTCCGCCGGCTTTCCAGAAACCGCAGCAGCCGCTCCTCCTCCGCCCGCAGCCCGGAGGTGGAACGCGGCGGGCGATGCAGCGCCACGCGCAGCGGCTCCGGCGTGTCCGCGAGCGCGATGATGTCCGGATGAATATAGCTCGAACGGGCGATGGCGGGCGTGTTGTGCAGCACCTCGGCCGCCGCCTGCGCCATCCCCTTGATCGTCGGCCGCCCGCCCTCTTCTATGGCCTGCCGGGCCAGCGAGAAGGCGGCAAGGCTGCCGGCCCAGGTGCGGAACGTCTTGGCCGAGACGGCGATGCCGGAAATATCGGCGAGATAGGTGTTGAGCCGGCCGGAATCGACCGGACGCGCGGCAGCATTCTCGTCCCGCCAGACGAAGAGCTGCCGGCCGGGAAGGTCCGCGCAATCCTCCAGCAGGCGCTGGAGGCGCGGGTTCTTCAACGTGCGGCGCACGCGCTTGCCGCCCTTTGCGGTGAACCTCAGCTCGATCCGCCCGTCGCTGAGACAGACATGCCGTTTCAGGAGCGTCGTCGCGCCATAGGTCTTGTTCTCCATCGCATAGGCCCGGTTGCCGACGCGCAGATGCGCCTCATCGAGCAAAACCGTGATCGCCGCCAGCATGGTATCGACCGTGCCCGGCGCCCCGTCGAGGTCGCGCCGCACCGTGCGGCGCAGTTTCGGCAGCGCCCTGCCGAAGGCGATCAGCTGGTCGAACTTGTCGCCGCTCTTCAGCGCCTGCCAGCCGGGGTGGTAGCGGTACTGCTTGCGGCCGCGCGCATCGTAGCCCGTCGCCTGCAGGTGGCCGTTCTCGTCGAGGCATATCCAGACATTCTCATAGGCGGGCGGCAGGCCGAGGGCGGCGATCCGCGCCTTCACCGACGCATCGCGCAGGAGCGATCCGTCCGGCAGCCGGTAGCAGAAGCTGCGGCCGGCGCGCTGCCGGCGGATGCCGGGCTCGCTGTCCGAGACATAGACGAGGCCGGTTTCCTTGAGATTGTCCGGCGCCATGATGGATCGCTAAGCCGCCGGTTCGAAGGCGGCGATGCTGGCGCCGTAGACCATGGCCGGATTTTCGGCCGGGTAAACAGAGAAGGCGTCATCCGCCGCGCCGGTATCCAGCACCCGCTTCCATGCCGTGATGCCGTTCACCTCCGGCAGCGTCACGCTGCAGTCCCCGCCCGCATTGCAGACGAGAAAGAGCTGGTCGCCTCCCTCCCCGTTGGCCGGCTTCGAAAGGAAGAGGCCGAGCGTCCGCAGGTCGCCGTCGTTCCACGCCTCCTCGTCCATGACGGCGCCGTCCGGCCGGTACCAGGCGATCTCGACCGTGCCGTCCTCGGCCGTCTCGCCCGTCAGGAAGCGCTCCTGGCGAAATGCCGGGTGCGCCTTGCGGAAGGCGATCGCGCCCTTGCAGAAATCGAGGAACGGATCGTCGAGGCCGCTCCAGTCGGTCCAGCCGATCTCGTCGTCCTGGCAATAGGCGTTGTTGTTGCCCTGCTGGCTGTTGCCGAGCTCGTCGCCGCCGAGCAGCATCGGCACGCCCTGGCTCAGCATCAGCGTCGCGATCATGTTGCGCCGGCGCCGGTCCCTCGCCGAGCGGATACCGCCGTCCTCGGTCGACCCCTCGGCGCCCATATTATCCGAGTGATTGTCGGAATGGCCGTCGCGGTTCTCCTCGCCGTTCGCCTCGTTGTGCTTGTCGTTGTAGGAGACCGTGTCCATGAGGGTAAAGCCGTCATGCGCGCTGATGAGGTTCACCGAGGAGGTGGCGCCGCGGTCGGAATGGTTGAACTGCTCGGAGGAGCCGGCAAGGCGCGAGGCAAGCCCCGCGACGAGCCCGCCGTCCCCCTTCCAGAACCGCCGCGCGTCGTCGCGGTATTTGTCGTTCCACTCGCGGAACGGATGAGGGAAACCGCCGACCTGATAGCCGCCGTCGCCGACATCCCACGGCTCGGCGATCAGCTTCACGCCGGAGAGGACGGGATCCTGCCGGATTGCGTCGAAGAACGTGCCCTCCCGGTCGAATTCGATATGCCGGGTGCGGCCGAGGGTGCTCGCGAGGTCGAAGCGGAAGCCGTCGACATGCATGACGCCCACCCAGTAGCGCAGGCTGTCGAGCACCATGCGCAGCACCATGGGATGGGCGATGTTGACCGTGTTGCCCGTGCCCGTCGTATCGTAGGTGTGGCGGAGATCGTCCGGCGACAGACGGTAATAGCTGAGATTGTCGAGCCCGCGGAAGCTCAGCGTCGGCCCGCGCTCCGAGCCCTCGGCGGTGTGATTGTAGACCACGTCCATGATCACCTCGATGCCGGCGGCATGGAAGCGCTTGACCATGGTCTTGAACTCGGTGATGGCGCGGCCGGAAAGGAAGCGCGGCTGCGGGGCGAAGAAGCCGAGCGTCTGGTAGCCCCAATAGTTGCGCAGGCCCTTTTCCAGGAGATAGCGGTCGTCGGGGAAATACTGGATGGGCAGCAGCTCGACGGCGGAGATGCCGAGATCGACGAGATGCTCGACGATGGGGTCGCTCGCCATGCCCATGAAGGTGCCGCGCAGGTCCTCCGGCACGCCGGGATGGGTCATTGTCATGCCGCGCACATGCGCCTCGTAGATGATCGTCTCCGTCCAGGGCCGGCGGATCGCCTGGTCTCCCGCCCAGTCGAAATCGGAATCCTGTACCACGCCCTTGACCATGAAGGGCGCGCTGTCGCGCTCGTCGAAGGAAAGGTCCTCCTCCGGATCGCCGATGCGATAACCATAGAGCGCGTCGTCCCATTCGAGGGCGCCGACGACCTGCTTGGCATAGGGATCGAGCAGCAGCTTGTTGGGGTTGAAGCGATGGCCGGCATTCGGCTCATAGGGGCCGTGCGCCCGGTAGCCGTAGACCGTGCCCGGCTTGAGGCCGGCGATATAGCCCGACCAGACATCGCCCTCCCGCTTGGGCAGCGGCAGCCGGGCGACCTCCTCGCTGCCTTCCTCGTTGAAGAGGCAGAGCTCGATCTGCTCGGCATGGGCGGAGAAGACGGCGAAATGCGTGCCCTCGCCGGTGAACTCGGCGCCGAGTTCCGGCTTCATGAAATCGAGTTCGGAAAACGAATAGCTCATGCGGGCGGGTCCCCTTGGGTGAACGACAGCCGGAAGGCCTGGCGGCCGTTTCCGACGGGGTCGTGAAAAG
Source organism: Shinella sp. R2-11 (assembly GCF_055330205.1). Taxonomy (NCBI): domain Bacteria; kingdom Pseudomonadati; phylum Pseudomonadota; class Alphaproteobacteria; order Hyphomicrobiales; family Rhizobiaceae; genus Shinella; species Shinella sp. R2-11. Next base: position 31,171 of record NZ_JBVAPC010000010.1, read on the forward strand.
CGGTGGTGCAACGCGAAATGCGGCACATTGTTCCGGAACAATTGCCCCCTCCTCCCGGTTCGAACCCGGCAACCGAAGGAGAGGAAGCCGATGACACGACCATCGCCGATCCCGAAGAGCTGGGGACCACGCATGCTGGAAGACGGCAGGGTGCAATTCCGCCTCTGGGCGCCCGCCGAAACGGCCGTCACACTGGTTGCCGGCGACAGGGATATCGCGATGCACGCGGCGGGGGACGGCTGGCACGAGGTGGAAACGGGCGAGGCCGGCCCCGGCACGCCCTACCGGTTCCGTCTTGCCGACGGCACAGAAATTCCCGATCCCGCCTCCCATGCGCAATGGAACGATATCGACGGACCGTCTGTGGTGGTCGACCACCGAGGCTATGCCTGGCGCAATATCGGCTGGAAGGGCCGGCCGTGGGAGGAGGCCGTGCTCTACGAATTGCACATCGGCACCTTCACGCCGGAAGGCACCTTCCGCGCCGCCATCGAGCGCCTGCCACACCTTGCCCATCTCGGCATCACCGGCATCGAGATCATGCCCGTCGCCCATTTCGCGGGCCGGCGCGGCTGGGGCTATGACGGCGTGCTGCACTATGCGCCGCACAATGCCTATGGCACGCCGGACGACCTGAAGGCGCTGATCGATGCCGCCCACGGCCATGGCATCATGGTGCTGCTCGACGTCGTCTACAATCACTTCGGCCCGATCGGGAACAGCCTGCCGCGCATCGCCCCCGCCTTCTTCCATCCCGAGCGGCACACGCCCTGGGGCGCGGCGCTCGCCTTCGAGGAGGAGGCGGTGCGCCGCTATTTCATCGACAACGCGCTGCACTGGATCCTCGACTACCGGCTGGACGGCCTGCGCCTCGATGCAACGGAGGAGATCGAGGACGAGGGCGACCGGCATGTGCTGATCGAGCTCGCCCAAACGCTGCGCCGGGCGGCGCCCGACCGCCATGTCCACCTCGTCGTCGAGGACCAGACGAGCCGGCAGGGCCTCCTCAACCGGGACGGCGGCACGGTGCATCTCTACACCGCCGGCTGGAACGACGAGTTCCACCACGCGCTGCACGTCATCGCGACCGGGGAGAAACAGGGCCACTACGCGCCCTTTGCCGAAACCCCGCACGACATCCTGAAGGAAGCGACCGCACGGGGCTTCGTCCACCACGACCGCTCGAAGGATCGCATCGGCCCCGCGCCGCAGGACCCGCTGCCTCCGGTGGTCAACGTGAATTTCCTGCAGAACCATGACCAGATCGGCAACCGCGCCTTCGGCGAGCGGCTTGCCGTGCTTGCCGATCCCGCGCTCCTCAATGCGATGACGGCCCTGCTTCTCCTCGCGCCGGCCGTGCCCATGCTCTTCATGGGCGAGGAATACGGCGAGCGCCGCCCCTTCTGCTTCTTCGCCGATTTCGAAGGCGAGATGGCCCGGGCGACGAAGCAGGGCCGCAAGGACGAGGCCGAAAAATTCGGCGGCCTGCCGCAGGGCAAGCAGCCGGGCGACCTGCTCGACCCGATCGCCGAGGAGACCTTCCTGGCGTCCAAGCTCGACTGGGCACGCGCCGCTTCGCCAAACGGCCGCCGCCAGTCGGGCCTCGTGCGCGACCTGATCCGGCTGCGGCAGGCCCATGTCGTGCCGCTGCTCTTACGCCCCGGCCCGGTCGAGCCGCACGTGCTTTCCAGCGAGGATGGCGTCCTTGCTATCGACTGGCGCTTTCCCGCCGCAACGCTCGGCATCCGCGCGAACCTCACCCATGCGGAAAGGCCCTGGCCGGACGTGGCGGGCGAGGCCATCTTCGAGCTTTCGCAGGGCGGAACGGCGGGCCCCGCCATCGTCGTCGCCATCGACCGGAAAAGGGCATGAGGGAACCAAGCGGCCGCTCGGCGGTTGTTCCGCAAACCGTTCAGCGAGAGGTCGAAATGCATATCGGCGAGATCATGACCCGCAACGTCCATCTGGTCCGGCCGGAGGAGACGCTGCAATATGCCGCGAGCCTGATGGCGGAATGGGATGTCGCCTTCCTGCCGGTGGCCGACGCCAGCGGCCTCGTCGGCACCCTGACGGACCGCGACATCATCCTGCGCGCCGTGGCCCCGGGGCTGGATGCGGAGACGACGCGGGTTTCCGACATCATGACCACGAACATCACCTATTGCTACGACGACGAGGAAGCGGAAGGCGTCCTTGCCAACATGCAGTCACTGCACCTGCGCCGCCTTGCCGTGCTTGACCGGCAAAGCCGGCTGGCCGGCGTGGTGTCGCGAACGGATTTCGCCCGCCACGGCGTTTGAGCCCTTGGAACAAATCGGGAGGATATGCGTTCCGGAGCGGCTGTCACCCGCATCGTCCAGGGCCTCATGACCTCTCCCCGCTCGACCTATCGCCTTCAGTTCCGCAACGGCATGGACTTCGGAAAAGCATGCCGGCTGGTTCCCTACCTGAAGCGGCTCGGCATAAGCCATCTCTATGCCTCGCCCCTGATGACCGCCGTCAGCGGCTCGACGCATGGCTACGACGTCACCCGCACCGACGAGATCGATCCCGCGCTGGGCGGCTACGAAGGCCTTGTCCGCCTCGCCGAAGCCTTGCACGTACAGGGCATGGGCCTCCTCCTCGACATCGTGCCGAACCACATGGCGGCGAGCCTTGAAAATCCCTGGTGGTACAGCATCGTCCTCTGGGGGGCGGAAAGCCCCTTTGCCGGTCATTTCGACATCGACTGGTCGCAGAAGCTGACGCTTCCCTTTCTGGGAAAGAGCTTCGAGGAGGAGCTTGCCACGGGCTCTCTTCGCCTGGCGCTCGATCCGCAGCGGGACGCCCTGGCGCTCTGCTATCATGACACCTGCTACCCCTTGCACCCCGGCACCTACCGGCTGGTGCTCGACGCCGAGGACGGCTTCGCGGTGAAGGCAAGCCCGAAGGAAAATCCGGATGGCAGGACCATCCTCTCGCAGGCGCTCGCCGCGCCGGGCGCCCGCACCGCGCTGGAACGGCGCCTCGCCGAACTCTCCGCCGATCCGGCCGCGATCACCGCGCTTCACGCCGCCCAGCCCTGGCGGCTCACCGACTGGAAGACGGCGAGCCGCCATCTCAGCTATCGCCGCTTCTTCGAGATCGCCGGGCTTGTCGGCCTGCGCGTCGAAGACCCGAAGGTTTTCGACGACAGCCACCGGCTGGTGCTCGACCTCGTGCGCGACGGGATCGTGGACGGCCTTCGCATCGATCATGTCGACGGCCTTGCCGATCCCAGGGCCTATCTCGAACGCCTGCGCACCACCGTCGGCCCGGATGTCTATATCGTCGTCGAGAAGATCCTCGAAAAGGAGGAGCCCTTTCGCACAGACTGGCCCGTCGAGGGCGCGACGGGCTATGAATTCATCGCGTCCCTCGCCGATGCCTTCGCCGACGAGCGGGAGGGCGGCCGGCTTGTCGCCGCCTTCCGCCCGCTGAAACGTGAAGAGCACCGGGAAAGCTACGAGGAAGAACGGCGCGCCAGCAAGCGGCAGATGCTTTCGGACAATTTCGAAGGCGAAGTCCACCGCATCACCCGGCTGGCGAAATCCATGGCCGACCAGACCGATGCCGACCTGTCCCGCCCCGCGCTCGCCGAGGCGATCTGCGGCATGATCGAGGCGTTGCCCGTCTACCGCACCTACACGACCGCCACCGCCGGCGCGGACGAGCACGACCGCCAGCTTCTCGCCGTCGCGCGCCAGCAGGCGCAGGCCGGCGTTCGCCCCGAAGTACGCGAGGCGATCGACTTCATCTGGGAATTGCTCGTCGACGACAGGACATGCGGCGCGCTCACCGGCTGCCCGGAATTTCGCGCCCGGTTCCAGCAGCTCAGCGGCCCCATCATGGCGAAGGCGCTGGAGGATACGCTCTTCTACCGCGAGAACGCCTTCATCGCCCTCAACGAGGTCGGCGGCGATCCGGGCCGGCCGACGGGCGGGCCGGCCGCATTCCACGCCGCCATGGCGGCGCGCGAAAAGACCCTGCCGCGCAGCCTTTCGGCCACCGCGACGCATGACATGAAGCGCGGCGAGGACGCCCGCGCGCGGCTCTATACCCTGAGCGAAGCCCCGGACATGTGGATCGCGGCGACACGGCGCTGGGCGGCGCTCAACGCACACCTTCGCCGCCGGCATGCCGAACGCACCGTGCCGGAGCCGGACGTGGAATGGCTCCTCTACCAGTCCCTTGCCGGCGCATGGCCGCTGGAGGGGCATGGGGACGCTCCGGCCATGGAAGCGCTGAAGGCGCGCATGCGGCCCTATGTCGAGAAGGCCCTGCGCGAGGCCAAGCTCGGCTCCAACTGGAGCCTGCCGGATTTTCCCTACGAAGAGAAGGTCGCCGGTTTCGTGGACGACCTCTTCGGGCATGGCGCCTTCCTTGAAGACTTCGCCGCCACGCTGTCGCCCTTCATCGACGCGGGGCTGGTCAATTCGCTGGCGCAGACGCTGGTCAAGCTGACGGCGCCCGGCATTCCGGACATCTACCAGGGCAGCGAGCGCGGCGATTTCTCGCTGGTCGATCCCGACAACCGGCGGCCGCTGGAGGCGGAAAGCCTCGACGTTCCGCAAAAGCCGGTCGCCTCACGGCTGCAATTTGCGGACTACAAGCAATGGCTGGTGGCGACCGTGCTCGACGCCCGCAACCGGAATCCAGCCCCCTTCGAAGGCCCTTACCTGCCGCTGGAGCTTTCGGATGGAAGCCGGCAGGCCCTCGCTTTCCTGCGCGGCACGCCGCAGGCCTTCGCCATCACCGTCGTTCCGCGGCTGGTGTTCGGCAAGGTCGCGCCGGATGGCTTGCAACTGCTGGAGGGCATGCTGGACGATATCCGCATCGCCCTTCCCGCCGGCTTCGAGGCGCGCGAATTGCGCTCGGTCCTCGACGGCCGCATCCTCGCGCCGGGCGCGACGCTTACCGTGGTGGACACCCTCGGGGAGGAACCGGTCGCCTTACTCCTCAGCGTCTAGAAACGATCAGGGCTTGGCGAAGAGCTTGACGAGGTCGACGCTGTCCGTCGCCTTGGCGCCGAGCTGGAGATGGCTCTCGATGTGGCGCAGGTGCAGCGTCATCATCCACGCCGCCTTCTCGGCATCGCGGGTATGGAACGCGCCGACGATCGCCGCATGGTCATCGTCCCGACAGTTGCTGACGCCGGGCGCGCCGAAGATGCCGATGATCAGCGAGGTGCGCGTCACCAGCTCCTTCATGGTGCGCAGGAGAACGGCATTGCCGGCGACCTGCGCCATCAGCGTGTGGAACTGGCCGGACAGGCGGATCGCATCGCGCCGGCGCCGCTCCTTGTGGGCGAGATACTCCATTTCAAGGTGAAGGTTCAGGGTCGCGATGTCCTCCTCCGTCGCACGCTGGACGGCAAGGCGCGCGATATTCGGCTCGAGCGCCAGGCGGGCCTCGAAGACCTCGCGGGCCTGCTCGGCGGTGGGAGAGGCGACGAAGGCGCCGCGATTGGCATGCAGCTCGACGACCTCGCGGCTTGCAAGCAGCAGGAGGCTGCGGCGGATGCGCATCCGCCCGACCCCGAAGGCCTCGCAAAGCGCGGATTCGGAAAGCTTCGTGCCCGGCGGCAACTGCTGCTCGACGACGGCTTCGAAAATGCGCTCGACGATATCGCTCTCGTCGACCTCCTCCGCCTCCGCCACCGGGTTCTGCATGCTCACATCCATGACCGCACTGACCTCTACATGCGTTTCCTGTTTCGTAAGCCTCTAAATAGGGCCGTTTTGGTTGACCAACAAGCGGCTATTTCGTCGACACCGAATCTTGTCCTTGTTCACACCACTTGACAAGATCGTTAACAATGCGCTCAATGCTCAGGCCAAGGCCGATATGGCCGCCTCTCGCGGCCCGCGTGCCTATACCGATAAAGATCAATGGCCCAGAGGAAGAACATCATGCACAAGCGCACATTCCTGAAGTTTTCCGCCCTCGCCGCAGCGACCGTGCTGTCGCTGCCGCTGATGGCCCATGCCGAGAACGCGACGCTGAAGGTCGGCTTCGTCGGCGTCACCTCCGGTCCGGCCGCGGCCTGGGGCATCTCCAACCAGCGCTCGATGGAGGCACGGGCGGCCTGGCTGAACGAGCTCGGCGGCGTTAAGATCGGCGACAAGACCTACAATATCGAGATCGTCCCCTTCGACGACCAGAAGGACCCCAAGCGCGCCATCGCCGGCATGGAAAAGATGGCGCAGGACGGCATCCACTACGTCGTCGGCCCGAATGTCGACGACGGCGCGGCGGCGGTTCGCCCGGCCGCCGAGCAGAACGGCATCATGTATTTCCCCTATTCCTTCCCGAAGGCGCTCTTCTCGCCGCCGGCCTCCAACGCCATCCTCAGCATGGTGGCGAACTACCAGTCCGGCCCCGCGATCTATAAGTACCTGATGGAAAACAAGGGCGTGAAGAAGGTGGCCTTCGTCGCGGCCAACGAATCCGACCCGCTCAGCCAGCGTGAGTCCGGCGTCGCCGCCGCTCAGGCCCTCGGCCTCGACGTGGTCTCCAGCAACGTGACCTACCAGGTGGATACGACGGACTTCACCCCGGTCCTGCTGCCGGTCATCCAGTCCGCGCCGGATCTCCTCGTGCTCTCCGGCGTGTCGCCGGCCAACGCCCCGCAGCTCATCCGCTCGGCGCGCGAGCTCGGCTATACCGGCCTCATCTCGACGGAGACGGCGCAGGACGCGGCCGTCCTCAAGGAAGGCGCCGGTGAACTTGCCGAAGGCTTCATCTCCGTCGGCGGCGCCTCCACGCCGGAACTCGCCAGCGACACGATGAAGGAATTCGTCGACCGCTACACCAAGATGTTCGGCGAATATAACGACGAGTCCAACACAAAGGTCTACGCCCTCGAATACATCATCGAGACGATCAAGGCGAACCCGGCGGCCATCGACAATGTCGACGAGTTCAAGAAGACGATCGACACCTTCGAGGCACCCAACCCCTTCATGAAGGGTGACGCCAAGCTGAAATATGTGGGCATGACCTCCTTCGGCCAGAAGCGCCAGATCTCCGTCCCGCTCGTCGTCAACGAGTACAAGGACGGCGCGTTCGAGACGCTGTTCGTCGGCCAGGTCGACTGACCGGCGCCTGAGGCGCCTGGAGGCAAATCCGGGAAAAGTGCTTCGCGCCCCTTCATCCGAACGGCGCGAAGCGCTTCAGAAACGAGACCCGGACCGCACCTGCCGTCCGGCCGGGTCTCTCTCTGCCTGAACTTTCCATTGGAGGCTCACCATGGAACAGATAATCGCCAACGGTCTCTACCTTGGTGCGCAATATGCGTTGATAGCCCTCGGGCTGACGCTGATCTTCTCGCTGATGAACGTGCTGAACTTCGCCCACGGGCAGATGTACGTCTTCGGCGGCTTCGTCACCTATACGGTGGTCGTCCAGCTCGGCCTGCCCTTCGTCGTCGGCCTTGTCGCCTCGGCCGTGATCCTCGCGGTCATGGGCGCGCTCATCGAGAAATTCCTCTTCGCGCCGGTCGTGCGCCGCTCCAAGCGCGATGAATCGACCATGCTGCTTGCCGCCGGCGTCGCCTTCTTCCTCGATGCCGTCATCCTGCTGCTCTTCGGCGAGAAGCAGCGCGGCGTGCCGAAGATCGTGAGCGGCGTGTTCAACTGGGACATGCGCATCATCATGCCCTATGACCGCATCCTGATCGGCGTCCTCGCGATCCTCCTCATCGTCGTCTTCATCGGCTTCATGAACTATTCCCGTGCCGGCCGCGCCATGCGGGCGCTGGCGCAGGACCGCATGGCGGCACAATTGATGGGTGTCGACGTCTCGCGCTATTCGATGCTGGGCTTTGCGCTCGGCGCGATGCTTGCCGGCCTCGTCGGCGGGCTCCTCGTCACCATCACCGGTGTCAATCTCGGCATGGGCGGCCCGACCTCGATCAAGGCCTTCCTGATGATCATGATCGGCGGCGCGGGCGTGATTTCCGGCGCGATCGCCGGCGGCTTCATCCTCGGCATGATGGAAAGCGTCGGCCTTACCGTGCTCTCGGCCTATGGCGACATCACCTATCTCGTGATCTTCGCCTCGCTGATGGTGTTCCTGGCAATCCGCCCGCAGGGGCTGATGGGCAAGCCGTGGGGTTGAAACAATGAATACCAAGAAAATCCTCGGCTTCGCCGTCTTCCTGATCGCCGTCCTCGTGCTCGTGCCACTGTTCATTCGCGCCACCGGCCGCTGGGACTTCTTCTACACGCTGACCTCGGTCGCGCTGCTGTCGGTCGGTGCCGCCGGCGTGTGGCTCACCTTCTATATCGGCCGCATCAATATCGGCCAGGGCGCCTATGCGCTGGTTGGCGGCTATGTCTCGGCCATCCTCGTGACGCAGGCCAACGTCTCCTTCTGGCTGACGCTGCCGCTCGCCGGCCTGTTCTGCGCCGTCATCTCCGTCGTGATCGGCCTGCCGATCCTGCGTCTTCGCGGCGTCTACTTCGCCATGGTGACGCTGGTGCTCACCGAGGTCGCGCGCCTTTCCGCACTCGCCCTGCCGGTCACCAACGGCGCCAAGGGCATCACCTCGATCCCGCTGCCGGGGGAACTCTCCCTCTTCGGCCTGACGATCATCCCGGCCTTCGGCACGCTCTCCAATCCGCGCTTCGGCTTTTACATCATGGCCGTGGTGCTGATGATCGTGACCTATCTGGTGCTCTGGCGCATCGTGAACTCGCGCCTCGGGCATCTGTGCCGCAGCCTGCAGCAGAACGAGGAGCTTTCGGCCTCCATCGGCGTCAACACCGCCTATCTCCGGGTCCTCGCCTATGCGATCTCGTCCTTCTTCGGCGGCATTGCCGGGGCCATGTTCGCGGCGATCTCGCAGTCGATCTATCCGTCCTCCTTCGTCGTCGCGGACAGCGTGAACTTCATGCTCTACTGCTTCCTCGGCGGCCTCGGATACGTCTTTGGCCCGATGCTCGGCACGCTCCTGCTCTATTTCGGCTGGGACCTGCTGTCGATCGCCAGGGAATACCAGCTCCTCATCTACTCCGGCGTCATGATCCTGCTCATGCTGGTCCTGCCGAACGGGGTCCTGAGCCTGCTCGACAAGAAGGAGGGCCGCGCATGAGCCCGATCCTGCAGATCAACAACATCACCAAGCGCTATGGCGGCCTGACGGCGGTGAACGACGTGTCGTTCGACGTCAAGGAAGGCGAGATCCTCTCGGTGATCGGTCCGAACGGCGCGGGCAAGTCCACGCTCTTCAAGCTGGTCTCCTCCTTCGTGCCGGCGACGAGCGGCGAAGTGCTCTTCAGGGGAAGTCGCATCTCCAGCCTCGCCCCGCACAAGGTGGCGCGTCTCGGGGTCGTGCGCACCTTCCAGGAAACGACGATCTTCCGCTCCATGACGGTGCGCGAGAACATCATCGTGTCGCATCACCTGCGCTCGAAGGCGAACCTGCTCGGCTTCTTCCTCGGCTCGAAGCAGGCGCGCGAGGACGAGGCGGCCTTCGCGGCATCAGCCGACGACATCGTCGATTTCCTCGGCCTGCAGGCGATCCGCAACGAGCTCGCCTCCAACCTGCCGCAGGGCCATCTTCGCGCGCTCGGCATGGCCATCGGCCTTGCCACCGACCCGAAGGTCATCCTGCTCGACGAGCCCTTCGCCGGCATGAACCACGACGAGACGATGAAGATGGTGGCCCTCGTGCGCCGGCTTCGCGACGAGCGTGGCGTTACCGTGCTCCTCGTCGAGCACGACATGCCCGCGGTGATGAAGATCAGCGACCGCATCGTGTGCATCAACTTCGGCCAGAAGATCGCCGAGGGCACGCCCCAGGAAATCCGCCAGGACGAGAAGGTCATCGAAGCCTATCTCGGCTCCGAAGATGCCGCGATCGGGATGTAAGCCATGACGAACATATTGAGCGTTGAAAATGTCGAACTCTACTACGACCACATCTATGCGCTGAAAGGCGTTTCCATCGATGTGGGCGAAGGCGAGACCGTGGCGCTGATCGGCGCGAACGGCGCGGGCAAGTCCTCGATCCTGCGGGCGATCACGGGCCTCAGGCCGATCAAGTCGGGCCGGATCACCTACCAGGGCGAAAAGCTCGACGGCACGCCCGCCGCCGAGATCGTCCGCCGGGGCATCTCCATGGTGCCGGAGGGCCGCCGAGCCTTCCCGCTGATGTCGGTGAAGGACAATCTCCTGATGGGGGCCTTCACCCGCACCGACAAGGCGGAGATCGAGCGGACGCTGGAAAACGTGCTGACGCGCTTTCCCCGCCTCAAGGAGCGCTATCACCAGCAGGCGAGCACCATGTCCGGCGGCGAGCAGCAGATGATGGTGATCGCCCGCGCCCTCATGGCCCGCCCGAAACTCCTGCTCCTCGACGAGCCTTCCCTCGGCATCGCGCCGAAGATCGTGCAGGACATCGCCCGCGCCATCGTGTCCATCAGCCGCGACGAGAAGGTCTCCATCCTCCTCGTCGAGCAGAACAGCCGCATGGCCCTTTCCATCTCCAACCGCGCTTACGCGCTCTCCACCGGCTCGATCGCGCTTTCCGGCAATTCCAGGGAACTGATGAACGACGACCGCATCAAGGCTGCCTACCTCGGAGGCGAACTCTGACATGAAAATCCTCGTCATCAACCCCAACACGACCGCATCGATGACGGATCACATCGGGAAGGCGGCGCGCGGCGCCGCCTCTCCCGGCACCGAAATCACCGCCGTCAACCCGACGCACGGCCCCGTTTCCATCGAAGGCTATTTCGACGAGGCGATGAGCCTTGCGGGCCTGCTCGACACGATCCGCCGCAACCCGGATTGCGACGCCGTCGTCATCGCCTGCTTCGACGACACCGGCCTCGACGCGGCGCGCTGCCTCACCGACCGGCCGGTGATCGGCATCGGCGAGGCCGCCTATCACTTCGCCTCGATGATCTCGAACAAGTTCTCCGTGGTGACGACGCTCGCCCGCTCCGTGCCGGCGCTGGAGCACAATCTTGCCCGCTACGGGCTCGATGCCCGCTGCGCCAAGGTGCGCTCCTCGGAGGTCGCCGTGCTGGAGCTGGAGCAGCCGGGCTCCAACGCCCGCCAGAAGATCAGCGCCGAAATCGGCACCGCCATCGCCGAGGATCGCGCCGAGGCCATCGTGCTCGGCTGCGCTGGCATGGCCGGCCTTGCCGCCGATCTGGCGCGGGAACACGGCCTGCCGGTGCTCGACGGCGTCACCTGCGCGGTCAAGCTTGCCGAAGCCATGGCCGGCCTCGACATGCGCACCTCGCGTCTGGGCGGCTACGCTCCGCCGCCGCCGGCGAAACTGAAAAGCATCTTTCCCGGGGAATAGCGCGAAAGTACGCATTCCCGGGACAGGATCGCATACACTGCTCCCCAAACAGGCGCGCGGCCATTTGAAACGCTCGCCGCCATCGGCCGACAGCCCATGCCAAGTGAGCATGGGTGGACAGACTCGCTGTTTGCATGCAATTTGCAGGCTCATTTCGGGACGGGAGAAAGCCGCATGACACAGAAAGTGGGCGAAACGGGCCGTGGCCGGTCGCAAGCCGTACATCGCGCCCTGAAGCGCGCGATTCTGGACCAGGCCCTGTCGCCCGGCGCGAAGCTGCCGGAAGATTCCATCGGCGAGCGCCTCGGCGTCAGCCGTACGCTGGTGCGCGAGGCCCTCGTGCGGCTGAGCGAGGAGGGCCTTGTCGACCTCCGTCCCAACAAGGGCGCGACGGTGGCCCGGCCGACGCTGGAAGAGGGGCGCAACCTGTTCCTCACCCGCATGGCGCTGGAGCGCCTTGTCGTGGAAACCCTGTCGGGCAAGCTGACCAGGGAGCAGATCGACACGCTTTCGGCCCACATCGCCGCCGAGGATGCCGCGCGGATGGAGCATGCCCAGTCGATCCGCCTTGCCGGCGAGTTCCACACCCTGCTCGCGCAGATGACGAACAATGCCAGCCTCATCCGCTACGTGAACGAGACGGTCGCCCGCAGCTCGCTGATCCTCGCGCTCTATGGACGGCCGCATTCGTCCGAATGCGCGGTGTCGGAACACCAGGACCTTCTCGATCACCTGATCGCCGGCAAGACCGACGCGGCCGCCAAGCTGATGGCGCATCACCTCGATTCGATCACCACCCGCGCCCTTCTGCCGAAGGAAGACGACCGCAACATCAAGGACGTCCTCTCCGCCTATGCCGTTGCGGAAGGCCTCGTCTAGAGCATTTCCAGCAAAAGTGCGCAACGGTTTTGCGTTCGGAAATGCGGCGAAACAAAGAGTTAGAGCGTTTTCGCGATTCGGAGAAAAGCGGAAACGCTCTAGGTCGCAACACGTCAGGCCTGCTCGCCGAACAGCTTCCACCGCGTCGGCCGGAAGCGGAGCGTCGAGCCGTTCGCCGCCTGCGCATCGAGCGGGATCTCGATCTCGACATGATGCGCCGCACCGGCCCCGCCGATGTCGATATCGGCGATGCGGGTGCCGGCAAGGCGCCGCGACGTCGCGATGCGCCCTTCGAGCGCCGGCGCCTGCGGATCGGCGACCAGCACCACATCCTGCGGCCGGAAGAACAGCGTGCCGGCGGCAGCGTCCCCCGCGCGCGGCGCGATGCCGATCGGCGTCTCCTGGAAGAGGACGGCGCCCTCCGCCACGGTCACGGGAAGGCTCGCGCTGTCGCCGATGAAGGAGAAGACGAAGGGCGAGTTCGGCCGGTCGTAGACATCGTCGGACGAGCCGACCTGCTCGATCTTGCCCTGGCTCATGACGACGACGCGGTCGGCGAGCTCCAGCGCCTCTTCCTGGTCATGCGTGACGAAGACGGTGGTGTGGCCGGTGCGGTCGTGGAATTCGCGCAGCCAGCGGCGCAGCTCCTTGCGGACCTTGGCGTCGAGCGCGCCGAAAGGCTCGTCGAGCAGCAGCACCTTCGGCTCGATCGCCATGGCGCGGGCAAGCGCCACGCGCTGGCGCTGGCCGCCGGAAAGCTGGTTCGGATAGCGCTTCTCGAGGCCGGAAAGCTGTACCATCTCCAGCAGTTCTCCGACCCGGCGGCGGATCTCGGCCTTGGGCGGGCGTTCCCCGCGCGGGCGCACGGTGAGGCCGAAGGCGATGTTGTCGGCGACCGTCATATGGCGGAACAGCGCATAATGCTGGAAGACGAAGCCGACATGGCGCTCCTGCACCGTCTTGTGCGAGGCATCCTCCGCGCCGAAATGGATGCTGCCGAGCGTCGGCTGCTCCAGGCCGGCGATCAGGCGCAGCAGCGTCGTCTTGCCGGAACCCGACGGGCCGAGCAGCGCGATCAGCTCGCCCGAGCGGATGTCGAGCGAGACATCGTTGAGCGCCGGGTAGCGGTCGAATTCCTTGCGGATGTTCTTTACACTGACGTCCATTGAGGGCGTGCCTTTCAAATCAATGCTTGCGACCGGCAGCGATTTCCGCGCCGTAGTGAAGTTCGAGGACCGTCTTGACGACCAGCGTGACGAGCGCGAGGGCGGCAAGCAGCGAGGCCACCGCGAAGGCGGCGACGAAATTGTACTCGTTGTAGAGGATCTCGACATGCAGCGGCATGGTGTTGGTAAGGCCGCGGATGTGGCCCGAAACCACCGAGACCGCCCCGAACTCGCCCATGGCGCGGGCATTGCAGAGCAGCACGCCATAGAGCAGGCCCCATTTGATATTGGGCAGCGTCACGTACCAGAAGGTCTGCCAGCCGGAGGCCCCAAGCGACAGCGCCGCCTCCTCGTCACCCGTGCCCTGCTCCTGCATGAGCGGGATCAGCTCGCGCGCGACGAAGGGAAAGGTCACGAAGACGGTGGCGAGCACGATGCCCGGCACGGCGAAGAGCACCTCGATGCCATGGCTCTTCAGCCACGGCCCGAGAACGCTGCCCGAGCCGAAGAGCAGCACATAGACGAGGCCGGAAATGACCGGCGAGACCGAGAAGGGCAGGTCGATCAGGGTCGTCAGGAATGCCTTGCCCTTGAACTCGAACTTGGCGATGGCCCAGGCCGCCGCCACGCCGAAGACGAGGTTGAGCGGCACCGCTATGCCGGCGACCAGCAGCGTGAGGCGGATGGCGGCGAGCGTATCGGGATCGCCGAAGGCGGCGAAGAACGCGCCCGCCCCCTTGCGGAAGGCCTCGATGAACACCGCGGCCAGCGGCAGGAGCAGGAAGAGCGCCAGGAACAGGAAGGCGAGCGCCATCAGCGTGTAGCGGGCGGCGGGCGCTTCCGTCGTCGGCGAGCGGAAGGGGCGGGATTCACGCGCCATGACCGTACCTCCTGCGGCTCCACGCCTGGATGAGATTGATGAGGAGCAGCATGGCGAAGGACAGCGCCAGCATGATCGTGGCGATCGCCGTCGCCGCGCCGTAGTTGAACTCTTCGAGCCGGATGACGATGAGCAGCGGCGCGATCTCCGAGACATAGGGAATGTTGCCGGCGATGAAGATCACCGAGCCGTATTCGCCGACGCCGCGCGCGAAGGCGAGCGCGAAGCCCGTCAGGATCGCCGGCGCGAGCCCCGGCAGCAGCACGCGGAAGACCGTCTGGAAACGATTGGCGCCGAGCGTCGCCGCCGCCTCCTCGACCTCGCTGTCGATCTCCTCCATGACGGGCTGCACCGTGCGCACCACGAAGGGCAGGCCGATGAAGACGAGGGCGATGACGATGCCGGTCGGGTTGAAGGCCGCCTTGATGCCGAAGACGTTCAGCACCTGCCCGATCCAGCCATTCGGCGCATAGAGCGCGGCAAGGGCGATGCCCGCGACGGCCGTCGGCAGGGCGAAGGGCAGGTCGACGATCGCATCGACGATGCGCCGGCCGGGAAAATCGTAGCGCACGATCACCCAGGCGACCATGACGCCGAAGACGACATTGATCAGCGCGGCGAGGAAGGCCGTGCCGAAGGACACCTTGAGCGCGTTCAACGTGCGCTCGTCGGCAAGGATGGCAAGGAATTCCGGACCCGACAGCGAGGCGGACCGCCAGACGAGGCCGACGAGCGGGATCAGGATGATGAGCGTGAGGTAGGCGAGCGAAAAGCCAAGCGTCAGTCCGAAGCCCGGAATGACGCTTGGCTGTCTCAGTCGCCACCGCACCGAAGCGGCAGCAGAAGTCGTCAAATTACTCAGTTCCCCGGCTTGTAGATCTGGTCGAAGACACCGCCGTCGCCGAAATGCTCGGGCTGTGCCTTTGCCCAGCCGCCGAAGATCGGGTCGTCGATCGTCACCAGCTTAATGTCGGGAAGCTGTTGCAGCAACTCGGGTTTCACCACATCCCGCTTGGAGGGGCGGTAGAAGTGCTTGGCCGCGATGTTCTGGCCCTCTTCCGAGTAGAGATATTCGAGATAGGCTTCCGCCTGCTTGCGCGTGCCCTTGGCGTCGACATTGGCATCGACCACCGCGACCGGCGGCTCGGCGAGGATCGAGATCGGCGGGGCGACGATGTCGAAGGAATCCGCGCCGAATTCGGCGCCCGCGAGATAGGCCTCGTTCTCCCAGGCGAGCAGCACGTCGCCGATCTGGCGCTGGGCGAAGGTGGTCAGCGAACCGCGCGCGCCCGTATCGAGCACCGGCGCCCGCTTGTAGAGCTCGGCGATATAGGCCTTGATCTTGTCCTGGTCGCCGGAAAATTCCTCATTCGCCCAGGCCCAGGCCGCAAGGTAGTTCCAGCGCGCACCGCCGGAGGTCTTCGGGTTCGGGGTGACGATCTGCACGTCGCCCTTCACGAGATCGCCCCAGTTATGGATGTTCTTCGGGTTGCCCTTGCGCACGAGGAAGACAATGGTCGAGGTATAGGGCGCCGAATTGTTCGGCAGGCGCGAGCGCCAGTCCTTGGCGATCTTGCCGGTCTTCTCCACGATGGCGTCGATATCGCTTTCGAGCGCCAGCGTCACCACGTCGGCCTCCAGCCCGTCGATCACCGCGCGGGCCTGCGAGCCGGAGCCGCCATGCGACTGCTGGAT
This sequence comes from Shinella sp. R2-11, assembly GCF_055330205.1. NCBI lineage: Bacteria > Pseudomonadati > Pseudomonadota > Alphaproteobacteria > Hyphomicrobiales > Rhizobiaceae > Shinella > Shinella sp. R2-11. Next base: position 47,132 of record NZ_JBVAPC010000010.1, read on the forward strand.
CGTGACGTCCTCGCCGGTCTCGGCCTTCCAGTGCGCCGCGAAGGCGGCGTTGAAATCCTTGTAGAGCTCCCGCGTCGGGTCATAGGAAACGTTCAGCAGCGTGGTCTCGGCCATCGCAGCCGAAACGCCGCCGAGCACGAGGCTCACACCAAGGGCGAAAGCCCCAACACCTTTCAGAAATTTCGACATCTCCAACCTCCTGGTCTCTGCCTCGGTCAAAACCCTAGAGAATTAGTAGACTTAGTCAACAATGGCCGGAAACTTCGCAAAACCGGTTCCGAACAGGCCGGAACGGCGCAACGGGCGCACTGCCCTACCCGGCGGCACGCGCACAGATCATCTCGAAAATACCCGGGCGAACGCAAAATGCATCCGCGAAAAATTCAAATTTTCCGGCCGCCCGCCGGATTTTTTTCAACCATTCGACACCCGCATGTGACCGGAAAGGGGAACGGCGAGAACGCCGCGATAGACCTGCCGCACCGTCTCGGCGAAGGTGAAGGGGCCGGGGCGCAGGCTGGAGGCGATGGCCCCCACCGCCGAGAGCCCGCGCAGGGGCGCGCCGTCGTTCAGGAGCTGGCCGCAATCATCGGCGGAGAGCAGCGCGGCATCGCAGCCGAGCAATCCCGCAAGCGCCCGGGCGGACGGCGCCTCGCGGCAGTCGATGACGGTCTCGTCGGGGGATTTCGGATCGCGCGGAGGAACGAAGCGCGTGCGGCCGCTCTCGAATTCCGCGGCAAGGCGCCGATGGATATCGCCGGCGAGGCGCACGGAGAAATGCCGGTGCAGGCGCAGGATATGGCGGCGGTAATGGTTGCGCTCGGCCTGGGGCAGGTTGCGCCAGACGACGGAAAGACGGGCGGAGGCTGCATCGACGACGGTCTGCCATTGGCCGCCGTGCCGCGCCCCCGCGATGCTACATTCCTGCCGGATATAGCGAAAGGCGTCCCTCAGCGAGCGGCTGGTGGGCGGCTCGCCGAAGACCATGCCCTCATGGCCCCGGCCATGCGGCTGCGGCAGGCGGCCCGCCGCGGCGGCGACCTCGACGGCCCCGGAAAACCCGCGCCGGCGCAGGTCGAGCAGGATGGCGGCAAGGCGCGGGCCGTTGCCGACAAGGGTCAGCGGCGGCGGGTTCTCCCGCCCCGAAAGGCGCGCTGCGGCGGCGACCGCATCCCGCCAGGACGCCGCCTCGCGCTGCGCCATGCCGAAGCCGGTCGCGATGAAGACATGGTCGAAGACAGCGCCTTCGCCATCCCGAAATGCAAGGCGCACACCATCGGCCTCCGCAAGGAGATGGCGCACCGTGCCGCGGATGGTGCGGATATGCACGTCGGGACGCTGCGAAAGCGCCTCGCCGAACCGTGCCATCAGATAGTCGCGAAAGAGCGCGCGCGGCACATGGATATCCTGCGGGCCGCGCAATGCGGACACCGTGCCGGCGGCAAGAAGCGTATCCTTCAGCCAGCGGGAAAAATCGTCCGGCCGCTCGGGAAGGACGGAAAGGTCGCGGGCGGGCTCGGTGGTCAGCGCCTCGCCGGCAGGGCCGTCGCCGAAGGCGCCGGGCGTATCCTCGGCATCGATCATCCAGGCTTCGAAGGGCCGGTGAAGCCGGCGCATCAGCGCGATGATCGTGGCGAGCCCCGACGGTCCCGCGCCGACGACCGCGATGCGCGCCATCGGCGATGCGCCCGTACAGCGGGCGTCTTCTGCTGCGACCCTTTCGAAGAACATGTCCTGTCCCTCCCCTGCACCGTGAAGCAAGAAGCGGAAGACACGATAGCGCAGCCTTAGATAGTTTTCTACCTTTTTTGTAGATAATAAATTTCGCCGATTCCGAGCCCAGAAGCGAGGCCGGCGAACTTCCTTCTCAGGAACGCGTTCCTTCATTAAAATAGCGGAGTTGGGCGGTTCGTCACAGGGGTCGCGCACCCATTCCGTCGGCCGCGCGGCACATGGCAGGTGCCGCGGAACGATCCGGCGACGTCGCCCGAGGTGGCCAGAACCAATCTATACAATCTTTATAGAATGTGATCTTTCTATCCCGATAATGCCTATGCGCCCTGGAACCGCATTCCGTAAGGAGCAGACGACATGGGTACGTTTTCATCGGCACTCGACCGCCCGGCCCGAACGGCCGCGGTCATCGGAACCGAGGATGAAGCGATCACCGTTGCCGGCACGGTCGCCGAGGTTTTCAGCTTTCCCGCGGAGGGCGGCGCCGCCGCCGGAACGGCCGAGGCCCGCCTCGATCTGCTCTCCCGCTCGGGCCTCTTCGGCATTTCCGTTCCGACGGAGCACGGCGGAATAGACGTCTCGAACACCGTTCTGGCGGAGGTCTGCACTGTCGCCGCCAGCCGGTCCGCGGCGCTCGCGGATGTTCTCGCCGCCCATTTCGTCGCCGTCGAGCAGGTCCGCAGCCATGGCAGCGAGAGCCAGCAGGGCACGGTCTTTTCCGCCGTCCTTGCCGGCGGACGGCTGGCGCGGGCATCGGCCCGCCGCAACGGCGAGAGCGTCGACGCCCTTCCCCTCGTCGCGAGCGGCCTTGCCTGGCGGCTCGGCGGCGAGGCCCTCTGTACCCCCTGCGCGAGGCATGCCGACTGGCTGCTGGTGCCGGCCCATCTCGACGGCGGTCGGTCGGCGGGCCTCCTGCTTGCGACCCGCATCGACGGCCTCCACTATGTCGCCAACAGTTGCGAGCCGGCGAAAGGCGGCGTCCAGCCCGCCGAACACGTGCTCTTCAAGGACGTGGCGATCGATGGCGATGCCCTGCTGCATTCCGCCGGGGAGGCGCACGGCGTCCCCCGCTCCCTCGACCTGCTGCTGGAAGCGGCGCGCCGGATCGGCGCCGCCCGCGGGGCGATGCGGCATCTGCTGGACGACGAAACCGGCGATCCCATCGAGACCGGCCGTCTTGCCGCCCGGCTCGCCGCCGCCGAAGCGATGGCCGGCGAGGCGGGCCGCGCCGTCGATGCCGCGCAGATCGGCCTAGCCGGACAGCACCGGACGAACGCCTTCCTCGCGGCGGCAGCAGCCCTTGCCGCCGCCGAAGACGCCGCCAACGCTCTTCGCCAGGCCGGCACCGCGCCGGCGGGGGAAGCATCGCCCTCCCCGCATCTTGCCGCCATCCTGCGGGAAAGCGGCCGATTGCGCCGCGACGAGCACCGCCGCCCGCCGGAAGAGGAAGGCTGAGCGCAGCCCGCCGCTACCAGCGCGAAAGGCCGAATAGCCTTCGCCCCGCCAATACCGCGCCCTGTTCCGCCGAGCCCTGCATACGGGCAAAAAAAATGGGCCGGCGAAATTCGCGGCCCATGAGGTGTGAAGGTCAAAAACCTCCAGAGGGGAACAGCTGATACGGCGGCACTGGGAGGAAAACCGCCATGTGCATCAGCTGTGTGCACTATGGTCGTTTTTTGATCAGATGGAAAACATTTATTGTGCAGTGCAGCCATGCGCATGCTGCATCACTCGCCGCCTCGGAAATCGCTGCCGGCCACATAAAGCGCGGCAAGCGCCTCGAAGCCCGCCTGGTCCTCGGCCGTGAAGCGGCCGGGCGAAGGGCTGTCGAGGTCGAGCACGCCGAGCACGGCGCCCGCGTGGATCAGCGGCACCACGACCTCGGATCGCGAGGCGGCATCGCAGGCGATATGGCCGGGAAAGGCATGCACGTCCGGCACGAGCTGGCTGCGCGCCTCGGCAACCGCCGTGCCGCAGACGCCCTTGCCGACCGGGATGCGCACGCAGGCGACCTTGCCCTGGAACGGCCCCAGCACCAGCTCGCCGGGCGTCTTCAGGAAATAGAAGCCGGCCCAGTTGATGTCGGCGACGGCGTCGTAGATCAGCGCGGAGAGGTTCGCCGCATTGGCGATCGCATCGCGCTCGCCATGCAGCAGGCCTTGCGCCTGGGCGAGAAGCTCGCGGTAGAAGCCGGGCTTGTCGGCGGCTTCGATCTTGCGGATGTCGAACATGGCAGGGCTCCTGAAAGGCTACGGTCACCCCGTCGATAGACCCGCTTGGCGCCTCTGGCAAGAATGAAGCGCGCCGCTCACAGCGGCAGTTCGGTCGTGTATTTCACGCTCTTCAGGCGAAATGCGGAGAGGCATTGGCGACGGCCTCGTGAGTCAGGAACTGCTCGTAATCCTTCACATCCCGCACCACGACGCGGATGAGGCAAGCCCACTCGCCTGACATGGAATAGCATCCCACCTCCTCGTGGCGCTGCACGAAGCGCTCGAAATCGCGCGGGCATGCGGATCGTGTGTCTTCATGCGCACCTGACAGAAGACATCGAGCGCTCGACGGCCAACAGACCAATAGCTGGCTCGCCCGCTTCGCCGAGACCCTGGAGAACTGGCCGCAATAAAAGGCGGGCAGCGGAATGCGCTGCCCGCTCGAAGTGCCGGCCTATTTCCGGTGGTGAACCGGTTGGAGGCCATAGACCGGCGTGGGGAGGCTTTCCAGGCGCGCCTTGAGCTGGAGCGCCAGATACTGGGAATAGTGGCGCGACTGGTGCAGGTTGCCGCCGTGGAACCACAGCGCGGCCTGCTGCGTCGGCTTCCACATGTTGCGCTGCTCGCCCTCCCAGGGACCCGGATCCTTCGGCGTGTCGGAGCCGAGGCCCCAGACCTTGCCAACCCTGTCGGCCGTCTCCTGGTCGATGAGGTCGGCGACCCAGCCGTTCATCGAGCCGTAGCCCGTCGCATAGACGATGACGTCGGCCGGGATCTCCCTGCCGCCCGAAAGCTTCACGGCATTCTCCGTGATCTCCTCGACCTGCCCGGCGGCAAGCTTCACCTTGCCGTCGATGATGAGCTGGGAAGCGCCGATATCGATGTAGTAGCCGGAGCCGCGCCGCAGGTACTTCATGAAGAGGCCCGAGCCGTCCGCGCCCCAGTCGAGCTGGAAGCCGGCCTTTTCCAGCGCCGCGTAGAAATCGGCGTCGCGCTCGCGCATCCTGTCGTAGAGCGGGATCTGGAATTCGTGCATGATCCGGTAGGGGAGCGAGGCGAAGATGAGATCGGCCTTCTGCGTCGTCACGCCGTTCGCCAGCGCCTCCTCGGAATAGAGCGCGCCGAGGCCGATATCCATGAGCGTGTCCGACTTGACGATATGGGTCGTCGAGCGTTGGATCATGGTGACGTCGACGCCGGCCTCGTAGAGCGCCGCGCAGATGTCGTGGGCCGAATTGTTCGAGCCGATGACGACGACCTTCCTGCCCTTGTAGCCGTCCGGTCCCGGATGCCGCGAGGAATGGTGCTGGTCGCCGGCAAAGCGCTCGCGCCCCTTGAAATCGGGAATGTTCGCCTTGCCGGACATGCCGGTCGCGAAGACGAGCTGCTTCGGCCGCAGCACCACCTCTTCGCCGTCGCGGTCGACGACGACGGTCCATTCCTGCGCCGCCTCGTCCCATTTCGCGGACTTTGCGGTGGAACGGGTCCAGTAGTTCAGCTCCATGACCTTCGTGTAGAATTCCAGCCAGTCGCCGATCTTGTCCTTCGGCGCGAAGACCGGCCAGTTCTTCGGAAAGTCGATATAGGGCAGGTGATCGTACCAGACGGGATCGTGCAGGCAGAGCGACTTGTAGCGCTTGCGCCAGCTATCGCCCGGCCGGTCGTTCTTTTCGAGGATGATGGTGGGCACGCCGAGCTGGCGCAGCCGCGCGCCGAGCGCGATGCCGCCCTGCCCGCCGCCGATGATGACGACATAGGGCTGCTTCTCGTAGCCGAGCGTGCGCTCCTCCTCCTCGCGCTCCTCCTTCCAGGTCTTCGCACCGAGGTTCTGGCCATGCTTCGCACCGAGCGGGCGGGTGAAGCCGGATTTCTCCTCATGGCCCTTCAGTTCGGAAAGCGCCGTCAGCAGCGTCCAGATGAGACCGTCCTTGAAGCGCACGAGGCCGTAGCCGCGCCCGGTCGCCGTCTCGAAGGTGATCCAGCTTTCGAGGACGCCGTCGTTCTCCGTCGCCTCCTCGCCCGAAGCGACCCGCCAGTTCGATGGCTTGGCGGTGGAAAGCTGCGATTGCAGCATGTCGCGCACCTGATCGCGGCCCTCGACGGTCTTGATGTTCCAGGTGAAGGCGACGAGGTCGCGCCAATAGCACTCCTCGGCGAAAAGGTTGACGGCATCGTCGATCCGGCCGGCGGCAAGGGCCGCGCCGAGCGCATCGAGAAGTGTCTGGACGCGGGTCGTGGGGGTTTTCTCGAGCATCGTTTCTCCTCCTGCTCAGTGGGAAAACGGGACGGCTCCTCAACCGTCCCGCAGAACGGACCGGCCTATCGCGTGAGGTCGATCAGGATCTTCAGGTGCCTCCCGGCAGGGTCGAGCAACTGGTCGAACCCTTCGGTGACGGCCTCGCCGAGCGAGACACGTTTCGTGACGATGCGGCTCGCCGGAATCTGGCCGCTGGCGATCAGCCGGGCGACGCGCGGCCAGTAGTGGGTCGGGTAGGCCCAGGAGCCGCGGATGTCGATGTCCTTGAAGGTGACGTCGAACCAGTTCAGCGGGTTCTCGCCGGGATGAAGCCCGGTCTGCACCACGACGCCCTGCTTGCGCACGGCGTCCGCGCAATTCTTCAACGCATGCTCGTTGCCGACGCATTCGATGGCGACATCGCAGCCGACGCCGCCCTCCGTCTCGGCGCGGATGACGTCGCCGACCTTTTCCGTCCTGGGGTTTATGGTGCGCACCTCGCCCAGCGCCTCCCGCGCCAGAGCCAGCCGGGTATCGTTCAGATCGGACAGGAATATCTGCGAAGCCCCGGCCGCCCGCGCCGCCATGGCGACGAGAATGCCGATCGGCCCCGCGCCGGTGACGAGCACGCTGTTGCCGGCCGTCACGCCACCACGATCGCAGGCGTAGACGGCGACCGCGGTCGGCTCGATCAGGGCGGCTTCCTCGTCGCTCAGCGCATCTGGAATGGGCTGGACGTTATAGTCGTTGACAAGCGCTGCCTCTGCCATGCCGCCGGAATGCCAGGACAGGCCGGCGAGCGCGAGGTTGCCGCTGAGGTGGAACAGGCCGCGGTCGGCATAGTAGTCGCCATGGCGGGGCATGATCAGCGGCTGGATCGAGACACGATCCCCCGGCTTTACATGGCCGACCCCTTCGCCGACGGCCTTGACGACCCCGCCGAATTCGTGGCCGAGGATCTGCGGGCCGTGCGCGCCCGTAAACGGATGCGGTTCCTTCGGCACGAAGATCGGGCCGTAGGCGTATTCATGCAGGTCCGTGCCGCAGATACCGCAGAAGCGGTTGTCGACCAGCACCTCGCCCGGGCCGGGCGACGGCGGCGCATCGACCTCCTCGATACGCAGGTCCTTGGCGGCGTGGAAGCGCAGAGCTTTCATTGAGTTCCTCCTGTCGTTCTTGCGCAGGAGGATCAGCAAGCACCGTGCCAGAACGGCCGATGGAAGAATTTCCAATTATTATCAACGGCTTCCATCAAGGGAAGCCGGATGGCGGCGCGGGATGCAACAGGTGGCGTGCGACAGGTGTTGCAGCTGTTGCGTCAGTTGAGGCGCTTGAGGCGGCGGTGGATGGTGGAGCGGTTGACGCCGAGCTTGCGGGCGAGCGCGGAAACATTGTTGCCGCAGTCCGTGAGAGCCTGGCGCAGGGCGTCCTCGTCGCCGGGCCGGGCGGCGGCCGGTTCGGCGAAAAGGTGATCCGGCAGGCTGTCGGTGCCGATCACGCCGCCCTCCGACAGCGCCGCCGCCACGCGCAACGCATTGGAAAGTTCCCGCAGGTTGCCCGGCCAGTCGTGGGCGAGCAGCACGGCCCGCGCCGCCCTGTCTAGCCGGTAGGATGCGCCGTTCTCCTTCTCGATGCGGGCGAGGAGCTGGTCGACGAGCCAGCCGAGATCCTGCCGCTCCCGCAGCGCCGGCAGGCTGAGCGTCGCCGCGTTGAGGCGATAATAGAGGTCCTGCCGGAAACGGCCCTCCCGCACCAGTTCGGCAAGGTCGCGATGCGAGGCGGAGAGAACCCTGAGGCGCACCGCGCGCGCCTTGAGCGCCCCGACCGGCTGCACCTCGTTCTCCGAGAGCACGCGCAGGAGCCGGCTTTGCAGGGCAAGCGGCATATCGCCGATCTCGTCGAGGAACAGCGTGCCGCCGCTCGCCTCCTCGATCAGGCCGCGCTTGCCCTTCTGGCTGGCGCCGGTAAAGGCGCCCGGCGCATAGCCGAAGAGCTCGGATTCGATGAGGTGCTCGGGGATCGCCGCGCAATTGACCGCGACGAAGGCCCCGCTGCCGCCGCAACCGTCATGGATCGCCCGCGCCAGGAACTCCTTGCCGCTGCCCGTCTCCCCCTGGATGAGGATCGGGATATCACGCGCGGCGAGCTTTGCCGCGCGCGCCTGCACCCGCTCCATCGCGGCATCGCCGTTGCTGAGGTCCCGGAGCGCCCGCGGCAGGCGCGGCTGCGCCGGCACGGCCGAACGAAGATTGACCGCCGGCGCGACGGCGCTCGCAAACAGCACCAGCCCGTTGCGCGCCTGAAGCAGCCGCTCGCCGTTCGACCGACCGCGCATGAAGCGCGGCAGGTCGTCGACGTCGATGTCGAAGACCTGCGAGATCGGCTGGCCGAGGAAATCGCGGGTGGAAAGACCGGCGAGGTTCATCGAACGGGCGAGCGCGCCGAAGCCGCCATGGGTGAGGCCGGTGATGCGGCCGCTACCGTCGAGGGCGATGGCGGCATCGGGATCGACATCGAGGAATTCCGGCGAGCGGGCAAGGCGCAGCACCCAGTCGTTGCGGGTGCGGGTCATGAGATTGGCAAGCTCGATGCGCCGCGCGGTGGAGGCGACGAGATGCAGCGCGAGCTGCTGGCTCGTCTTCACCGTCGGCGAGCGGAGCTGCGAGATGTCGAGCACGGCCGTCAGGCTGCCCAGCGTGTCGAAGACCGGCGCGGCGGTGCAGGTAAGGCCGATATGGCTGGTATCGAAATGGTCGTCCTGATGGATGATGACAGGCTCGCCGGAGACCATGCAGGCCCCGACCGCGCAGGTGCCCGCCCGGCTCTCCGACCATTCCGAGCCGAGATAGAGCCCCGCCTTGCGCAACTGGTTGTCGAAGGTCGGGTCGCCCATGAAATCGACCGTGACGCCGCGCGCATCGGAAAGCAGCAGCACGTAGTTCTGCCCGGCCACCTGATTGAACAGTGCTTCCAGGCCCGAACGGCCGATGCGGATCAGCTCCTCGGCCTGCTCGCGGTGCTCGCGCAGCTTCAGTTCGGGAACGATATAGGCTTCCTGCGCGACGGCCGGATCGAGCTTGTAGTCGTTGAGGCAGCGCAGCCAGGACTGGATGACGGGCGCATCGCGCGGGCTGACCGCGCCCATGCCGACGCGTTCGATCTCCCGTATGTGCGACAGCGTCGACACCATCCAGACATCCTCCCGCGCGCATGGTCGCACAGGAGGGCCCGTCCGGCAATCGCCTCGCTGTCCGTCCTTAGTCGGCCTTCCAGTGCGGATAGGTCGGCGGGAACATCGTCTCGACGGAAGGATGGCCCCAGCTGCGCTCGGGATATTTGGCGACCAGCCCGTCGAACTGCGCCTGCGCCTGTCTCCGCGCCGCCTTGATGTCGATGCCGGCCACCTCGCCGTCGCGCATGGAAAGGCGACCGTCGACGAAGACGGCGCGGGTCACCCGGCCGGTCGCGCCGAAGATCAGCGTTTGCACGGGATCGACGGTCGGCGCGAAGCGTGGATCGGAGAGGTCGAAGATGGCGATATCCGCCTTGGAGCCCGACTGCAGGCGGCCGATATCCGAGCGGCCGAGTGCATCGGCCCCGCCGAGTGTCGCCGCATCGAAGACCTCCGCCGTCGAAAGGCCCGCCTCGCCCGCCGCGATGCGGCCGGTCATCAGCGCGACGGCCATGTTCAGCACCATGTCGGGCGGCGTCGTGTCCGTGCCCATGCCGATGCGGATGCCGAGATCGCGACAGCGGCGGAAGGAGTTGAGATATTCGCCGCCGCGCGCATAGACCAGCGGGCAATGGGCGATGGTCACGCCATGCTTCGCATAAAGGTCGAGGTCCTCCGGCTCGGCCTGCACCGCATGCGGCGCGATCAGCCGCTCGTTGAGAAGGCCGTGGCGCGCCATCCATTGCGGCGCGGTGGTGCCGTGCAGACGGGCGACGGTCTGGCGCTCCATCTTGCCCTGCGCCATATGCAGGCGCACCGGCAGGTTCATCTCGGCGGAAGCCGCCATGGTGCGCTGGAGAAGCGCCAGCGTCGAGGTCTCCACCCGGTCCGGCGCGAGCATGCCCTGCACCAGCCCCTCGTGGCGGCCGGCGATGCGGCCGGCAAAGGCGATGGCGTCCTCCAGCCCCTTGAGCCCGCGCGCCTCGTCGAAGACCGGCTCCAGCACGCCGGGCGCCTCGCAGACCATGCCGCCGGAACGATAGGCCGGGCCGAGCCAGACGCGCAGGCCGAGATCGCCGGCGGCATCCGCCGCGCCCTCGAATTCGGCGACGGTCTCCGCCCATTCGCGATAGAACAGCGAGGCGATGGGCAGCGCTGAGGTGACGCCGCTCAGGAGCAGCTGCGCGAAGGCGAAGCGCTTCTGGAAGACGAGCTGTTCCGGGGTGTACATCTCGTAGGGGCCGCGCTCGACATAGCTGCGCGGCCAGACGCGGCCCGTCGCCCAGCCGGGACCGTAGTCGATGGTCAGGACCGTGGTGTCGATGTCCGACAGGGCGTCGAGATCGACGAAGCCGGGCGAGACCAGCGCATCGCCAAGCGCGATGCGCCGCGCCACCTCGCCGGGAAAGCGCGGGCCGACATAGACGACCTCCTGCCCCTCGATGACGATCTCGCCGTCGGTCAGAAGCCGGTGGCGGCCGTTTTCATGGGCGACGATCCAGCGGGCGGAAAGCGCGGTGCGGCCTTCCGGGCGGCGGCCGAGGACGAGGTCGGAAAGGGTCATGGATCTATCCAGTCTGGCAATCGGATTTCGGACTATTCGATAAGGTCGAGGTCGCGACTGTGCCCCCAGAACATGCGGGGCGTCTCCAGCGCATGGCGCAGGCCGAGGCGGTCGATCATCAGGTCGGCCTCGCGCTGGGCGGCGTCCAGCACCGCGTCCTGGTCGACATGGACCGGCTTGCGGTCACGCAGCAGCACCCTGCCGCCGACGAGGACGGTGTGCACGTCGTTGCCGTTGGCGAAACAGGTGACGCGGTATTCCGGCATATGGGCCGGATAGAGATGCGGCCGGCGCAGGTCGACGAGGATGACGTCGGCCTTCTTGCCCGGCTCCAGCGAGCCGATCTCGCTTTCGAGGCCGACCACACGGGCGGCATCGATGGTGCACATTTCCAGTGCCTTGCCCGGCGGCAGCCAGCTCGGATCGTGGAAATGGGTGCGGTGGTAGTGCATGCATTGCTGCATGTGGCGGAACATGTCGGCCGAGCGGTCCGGCGCGGTCGCATCCGAGCCGATGACCACGTTGACGCCGGCATCGAGAAGTTCCGTCACCGGGCAGCGCGCGAGGATGGCGGCGACGGCGCTCGGATTGTGCACGATGGTCGTACCGGTCTTGGCGCAGATCGCGATCTCCTCCTCGTCCAGCCCGGTCGCATGCGACAGCAGCGTGCGCGGGCCGAGAATGCCGATCTCGCTCGCGATGCGGACGCTGCCGGTGGTGTGGCCGTCCTGCGTGAAGACGAGGCCGCGCTCTTCCGCATATTGCTTGACCGCGCGCGACTGGGCGACGGCCTCTTCGGCACCCGCGGCATCCCGATAGCCGCGATGCAGCGTCGGCGTCAGCAGGGCGACGTGCAGGCGGCCGTCATGGCTGCCGTGCCAGCGATCGACGAGGGTCTTGCAGGTGGCGAACTGCCGGTCGAAGGAAACCGGATAATCCGTCCGCGTCTCACCCTCCCAGCGAGCATAGGTCAGCGGATGCGGCGGGCGCGTCGTGCCGACGGCGACCACCGAGCGCGTGCCGATGCCGAGCACGCCTTCCATATGCGCATCGCCATAGACCGGCTCGTCGGTGCGCATGACGGAATCGCCGCCGCCGAGCAGCGAGACGCCCGTCGTGACGCCGAAGCGCAGGCGCTCCAGCGCGGCGAGTTGCGCCTCCGCAAACCAGAATTCCGGCGTCGAGCCGACCGTATAGGCCCCGCGGCACGCTTGGTACCACGGGTCGCTCTTGCCGCCGCCCAGCGTCTTGATCAGGCCATGGCCCGCATGGGCGTGGGCATCGACGAAGCCCGGCATGATCGCCATGCCGCACGCGTCGATGACCTCGCGGGCCGGATGGGTGGCCTCCACCTCCGCTGTCGGGCCGACGGCGACGATGCGGTCACCGGTGATGGCGACGGCCCCGTCGGCGATGATCCGGCGTTCCGGGTCGATGGCGATGACGGTGCCATTCTTGATGAGGATATCGGCCATGGAGGGTCTCCCTTCAGTCACTCCGCGGCCGTCTGGCGCGAAAGGATACGATCGAGCGAGGGCGCGAGCCGCAGCAGCTCCTTGGTGTAGTCGTGCTGCGGCGCGGTGAACAGCGTCTCCGTATCGGCCAGCTCGACGATCTCGCCCGCCTTCATCACCGCGATGCGGTCGCACATCTGGCGGATCACCGCGAGGTCGTGGCTGATGAACAGCATGGAGAGGCCGGCAAGGTCGCGCAGGTCCTTGAGGAGGTTGAGGAGCTGCGCCTGCACCGAGACGTCGAGCGCCGAGGTCGGCTCGTCGCAGATCAGCAGCGACGGGCGCGGCCCGAGCGCGCGGGCAATGGCGATGCGCTGGCGCTGGCCGCCGGAGAAGGCATGCGAGAAACGCCCGCCCGCATCGGCGGGCAGGCCCACCGCCTCCAGCAGGGTCTTCGCATCCTGCCGCGCCTCTTCCGCATTGGAGGCGAGCTTGTAGAACAGGATCGGCTCGGCAATGGCGGAATTGATGCGCAGGCGCGGGTTCAGCGCCGAATAGGGGTCCTGGAACACCATCTGCAAGGATTGCCGGACGGATTTCTCGCGTCTGGCGCCGAGCGCCGTGCCCTGGAAATCGATGCTGCCGGAACGTTGGGTGACGAGGCCGGCAATGGTGTTGGCGACGGTGGTCTTGCCGCAGCCCGATTCGCCGACAAGGCCGAAGATCTCCCCGCGGCGGACGTCGAAGGAAACGCCCTTCACCGCCCTGAACACGGACGCCTTGCGGCCGGGGATCAGCGAACGCCCGCCATATTCGACGGCAAGGTCGCGCACGGAGAGGACGACATCGTCCCTGCTGCCCGTTTCGCTCTTCGTGCTCTTGCCGCGCACGCTGGCGCGGGCATCGAGCGTCACCTGCGTTTCCTCGCTCGGCACCGGCAGGCGCTCGAGGCGATGCTCGATCGGCGGCACGGCGGCGATCAGCATGCGGGCATAGGGCGCCTGCGGATTGGTCAGCACCTCGCGGGCCGTACCGCTCTCCACCACCGCGCCGTTCTGCATGATGGTGACGCGGTCGGCGATCTCGGCGACGACGCCCATATTGTGCGTGACGAGCAGCACGCCGACGCCGCGTTCGTCGGCAAGGTCGCGGATCAGCTTGAGGATCTGCGCCTGCACGGACACGTCGAGCGCCGTGGTCGGCTCGTCGGCGACGATAAGCTGCGGGTTGCAGGCGAGCGCCGTCGCGATGACAACGCGCTGGCGCTGGCCGCCGGAAAGCTGGTGCGGATAGGAGCCGAGCCGGCGCTCCGGCTCGGGAATGCCAACGGCCTTCATCAGCTCCAGCGCGCGTGCCCTCGCCGCCGAGCGGGAAAGCTTCAGATGGGCGAGCATGCCCTCGCAGAGCTGGCTTTCGACGGTGAAGAGCGGGTTGAGGCTCGTCATCGGGTCCTGGAAGATCGCGCCGACGTCGCGGCCGGGCACGATGCCCTCGGTGCGGCCGGTGCGCAGGTCGATCGGCTTGCCGGCGATCTCGATGGAGCCGGAGGCGATCTTGCCGGGGGCCTGCAACAGGCCCATCAGCGCATTGCCGACCGTGGTCTTGCCGGCGCCGGATTCGCCGACGAGGGCGTGGATCTCGCCCGGGCGGATGAGGAGGTCGATGTCCTTGACGGCGACGAGCGTGTCGCCGGTGGCCAGCGGATATTCGACGCGCAGCTTGCGGATGTCGAGAACGGGGGGCTTTGTTTCGGTCATCTCAGCGGGCCATCAGTTTCGGGTTGAAGCGGTCGCGCAGATAGTCGCCGATCACGTTGACGGCGAGGACGAGGACGACGAGCACCGCCGCCGGCATCACGGCGATCCACCAGAGGCCGGAGAACAGGAACTGGTTGCCGATGCGGATCAGCGTGCCGAGCGAGGGATAGGTCGGCGGCATGCCCGCACCGAGGAAGGAGAGCGTCGCCTCCGTCAGGATCGCGCCGGCAAGGTTGATCGTGGCGATGACCATGACCGAGCTCATGACGTTCGGCAGGATATGCCGGCCCATGATGCGCCCGGAGGGCAGGCCGATGACCTTGGCGGCGCGCACATAGTCGCGCGCCACTTCCACCATGGTCGAGGCGCGCACCGTGCGGGCATATTGCACCCATTCGTTGACGGCGATGGAGAAGATCAGCACCAGCGGCGCCCAGGTCAGCATCGTGTCGGCGCTGAGCTGCGCGCGGGCGATGCCGCTGATGAGGAGCGCGACGAGGATGGTCGGGAAGCTGACGAGCACGTCGGCGATACGCATGACGATGCTGTCGACGATGCCGCCGAAGAAGCCGGCGACAAGGCCGAGGATCACGCCGAGCGCGGCGGAAAACAGCACCGCGCCGAGGCCGATGACCACGGAGATGCGCAGGCCGAACAGGATGACCGAGACGAGGTCGCGGCCCTGGTTGTCCGTGCCGAGCAGGAAGCGCGGATCGCCGCCGTCCATGAAGGAGGGCGGGATCTCCATGTCGATGAGCGAGTAGGAGGAGACATCGCGCGGGTCCATTGGCGCGATCATCGGCGCGAAGAGGACGAGCACGAGCATGACGGCGAGCACGAGGCCGGCGATCATCACGGAAACCGGCGGAAGCC
Source organism: Shinella sp. R2-11 (assembly GCF_055330205.1). Lineage (NCBI taxonomy): Bacteria > Pseudomonadati > Pseudomonadota > Alphaproteobacteria > Hyphomicrobiales > Rhizobiaceae > Shinella > Shinella sp. R2-11. The sequence continues at coordinate 62,135 of NZ_JBVAPC010000010.1, forward strand.
GGCGCATCAGGGATTGCGTGGCCATTATCGTGTCCTCAGGCGCGGATCGATGAAGGTGTAGAGAATGTCGACGATCATGTTGATCATGACGAAGAGGAAGCCGACGAAGAGCAGGTAGGCGGCGAGCACCGGCATGTCGGGATAGCCGACGGCATTGGTAAAGAGCAGGCCCATGCCCGGCCACTGGAACACCGTCTCGGTGACGATGGCGAAGGCGATGAGCTGGCCGATCTGAAGGCCGGTGACGGTGACGACCGGCATCAGCGCGTTGCGCAGCGCAAGGCGGCCGTAGATATAGGCGCGCGGCAGGCCGCGGGCGAAGGCGAAGCGGATATAGTCCGACGACAGCACGTCGATCATCTCCGAGCGCACCAGCCGCATGATCAGCGTGAGCTGGAAGAGCGCCAGCGTGATCGACGGCAGGATCAGCGACTTCAGGCCCGAAAGGGTGAGGAAGCCCGTCTGCCAGAAACCGAGATCGACGAGGTCGCCGCGGCCGGACGAAGGCAGCCAGCGCAGGTTGACCGCGAAGACGAGGATCAGCAGCAGGCCGGTGACGAAGGTGGGCATGGAGATGCCGACGAGCGTTGCCGACTGGGTGAACCGCGACAGGAAGGAATGCGGCTTCAGCGCGCAGAGCACGCCGAGCGGAATGCCGATGCACAGCGCCAGCAGCGTGGCGACGATGACGAGTTCCAGCGTCGCCGGCAGGCGGCTCATCAGGAGGCCGACGACCGGCTGCTGGTAGCGGAAGCTCGTGCCGAGATTGCCGGTCAGCACCTGGCCGACGAAATCGAGGAACTGCGTGACGATGGGCTTGTCGAGGCCGAGCGCCATGCGCAGGGCGTCCTTTTCCGCCTGGGTCGCGCCTTCGCGCACCATGGAGGCGACGGGATCGCCGACGAAGCGGAACATGACGAAGGCGACGGCCGTCACGGCGAGCATCACGAGGATGGCCTGCAGAAGCCTCACGGAAAGAAGTCTGAGCATCGGAATGGTCCTTGAGGGAGCGATCATGCCCTGGGGGCGGAAACCGGGCCGTTGCGCTCCCGCGTCCTCCCGGCCTGTGGCCTGCGGAAAATGGAGCCCGGATGCCGATCGGCCCCGGCCTGCTTTCGCCTGCCGGGACCAGCCTTGGGAGAAGCCGTTACTTCCTGACCTGCGCGAACCACGGGCGAACGTATTCGTCCGGGAACTGCGGGATGTCGACCTTGTCGCTCATGGCCCAGGCGACCGGCTGCTGGTGCAGCGGAATGAACAGCGCCTCGTCATGGGTGATGCGGAAGGCTTCCTTCAGCATGTCGATGCGCTTGGCCTCGTCGAGCTCCACCGAGGCCGAGCGGGCGAGCGCGTCGATGCGCGGGTCCGAAAGGCCGTTCGGATTGGAGCCGCCATAGGTGCCGTCATTGGTGGCGAGCAGCGCCTGGAGAACGCTGTAGCCGTCCATCGCCGGCAGCGAGGCCCAGCCGAGCAGGTAGACATCGAGTTCGCCGTTGTCCATGCGCGGGAAATAGGTCGTCTTGCTTTCGACGTTGAGGTCGACCTTCACGCCGATCTTCGCCCACATGGAGGAGATCGCAAGGCAGATCTGCTCGTCGGCGATATAGCGGTCGTTCGAGCAGGAAAGGCCCGTCTTGAAGCCGTCCGGATAACCGGCCTCGGCCATCAGCGCCTTCGCCTTGTCGACATCGTATTCCAGCGGCACGTCGATGGCGTCGTCATGGCCGGTGACGGCCGGGGCGACCAGCATGGCCGCGACGCGCGACTTGCCGCGCATCAGGCGCTTCTGGATCGTGTTGAGGTCGATGGCGTGCCAGAGCGCCTGCCGCACCTTCTCGTTCAGCATGGGATTCGGCACGCCCGGATCGGCATGTAGTTCCTTCTTGAAGTTCAGCGCCAGCATGATGGTGCGCAGCGAGGGATTCTCCACGACCTTCAGCCCGTCGGTGGAGGCGATGTGGTCGATATCCTGCAGCGGAACCGGCGCGATCATGTCGACCTCGCCGGAAAGCAGCGCGGCGACGCGCGTCGCGTCGGAGGCGATCGGACGGAATTCCACTTCCGTCAGGTTATGCTCGGGCTTGTCCCACCAGTCCTTGTTGACCTCGAAGACCGAGCGGGAATCCGGCTCGTAGCTCTTCAGCCTGAAGGAGCCGGTGCCGTTGGCATGGGCGCTGGCATAGGTGACGACGCCGGTCGCCGTGTTGCCCGGCTTCAGCGCGTCGTGCTCGGCCATCCACGGCTTGCTCATGATGTAGATGGCGGCAAGCTCGTTGAGCAGCAGCGGATAGGGACCGCGCAGGATGAGGTCGACCGTATAGTCGTCCACCTTCTCGACGCCGGTGACGGCGGAGAGGTTCTCGCGGTTGCGCGCGCCGGGATCGATCTGGCGCTCGATGGTGGCCACCACGTCGTCGGCATTGAAGGGCTGGCCTTCATGGAACTTCACGCCCTGGCGCAGCTTGAAGCGCCAGCGGGTCGGCTCGACGATTTCCCAGGACGTGGCGAGCGCCGGCTCGAGCTTCAGGTCCTTGTTGCGGCGGACCAGCGGGTCGAAGACCATGTGCTGGACGCTCTGCGTGAAGCTGTCGACCTGCGCGTTCGGATCGTAGGAGATGACATCGCCCGAGGCCGACCAGCGCAGCGTTTCGGCAAGGGCGGACGTGGAAAGCGGCGCCAGCACGGCAAGCCCCGCCAAAAGGGTCTTCAGATAGGTCTTCACCAGGGTCTCCCGAGTTTGTATGCTTGTTCCCAAAAAATTTGCATACGATTATTCTCAATATGACTGTACATAATATGCGCGCAATATCAAGATACGAAGGTTAGGCTTTGCGCACATGACATGGCGAAATTCGCATGCAATCACTGCGGGAGGAAATTCGATGACGAAGGCTCTGCTGATCGAGAACGGTGTGATCATCACCATGGATGCCGATCGGCGCCTATTCGAGCGCGGCCACGTGCTGGTGGAGGACGGGCGCATAGCCGCGGTCGGCGCGGGCACGGCGGACGGCATGGCGGATGCGCAGCGCATCGACGCCAGGGGCATGGTGGTCATGCCCGGCCTGATCGATACCCACGCCCATGCCGGCCACATGCTGACCAAGAGTCTCGGCGGCGATTCCGAGGACTGGATGACGATCACCGGACGCATCTATGCGGAGGCTACGGACCCGGAATTCTGGGCGGCGGAGGCGGCCCTGTCGGCAGCCGAACGCATAAAGTGCGGCACCACCACCGCCGCGCTGCTCTTCGGCGGCGGCCCGGACATCATGCGCACGGAGGCCCCCGAGGCGGCCGAAGCCCATCTGGCCGAAATCCTTGCCATGGGCGTGCGCGAAGTGCTCGCCGTCGGCCCCAACCGGCCGTCCGCCGCAAGCGTATACCGCGCCTGGCGCGGCGAGGACCATGACGATGTCGTCGTCTCCCCGGATGCGCAGCTCGACGTCAGCGCCGGGCTGATCGACGCCTGGGCCGGCCGCAGCGACCGCATACAACTGGCGGTGTCGCTCCCGGTCTTCAATGCGGCGGAACTGGAAGACGGCGCGGCAATCGACCTTTCGAAAAAAGCGCAATGGCTCGCGCGGGAAAAAGGCGTCCTGCTCGTCCAGGACGGCCACCGCGACGGTTCGATCGCCGCCGCCGACGAGAAAATGGCCCTCTTCGACGGCCGCTCGCTGCTTGCCCATTGCGTCGACCTCACCGATGGGGACAGGGCCGCGCTAAAGCGCACCGGCGCCAAGGTCGCGCACAATCCGAGCGCGCTGATGTCGGTCTCCGGCCGCTGCCCTGCGCCGGAACTGCGGGCGGAAGGCGTCACCGTCTCGCTCGGCACCGACGCCGCCGCGCCGGACCGTTCCTTCGACATGTTCCGCAACATGTTCCAGGCGCACCGCTACCATGCGCGCCATTTCCGCGACGATGCCGTGCTGCCGCCGTCCGAGCTTCTCGAAATGGCGACCATCGAGGGCGCCCGCGCCCTCTCCATGGAAAGCGAGATCGGCTCGCTGGAAGTGGGCAAGCGCGCCGACATCCTGCTCGTCAACATGCGCCAGCCGCATCTCTGGCCGCCGGTCGATCCTGTTCAGCGCCTCGCGCGCTTCGCCAACGGCGCGGACGTGGACACGACCATCGTCGGCGGGCGCATCCTGATGCGCGGGCGCAAACTGGTCGGTCAGGATGAGGACGCCATCCTCGACCGGGCGGAAAAGGCCTTCCGGCTCGCCATGCGGCGCGCCGGCATCGCGTGAAGAAAGGAAACCGGACATGACCGAAGACATCCTCATCCGCAACGCCCGCCCGATGGGCGCCGCGCCGGTGGACCTCCTCATCCGCGGCGGGCGTTTCAGCGCCGCGGGCGATGGCCGTCCCGCCCGGGAAATCGACGCCACGGGCTTCATCGCCCTGCCCGGCCTTGTCGAGGCGCACACCCATCTCGACAAAACGCTGATCGGCATGGACTGGTTCGAAAACCGCATCGGCCCGACCCGCAACGACCGCATCCTCGCCGACCGCAAGGCAAAGCGCGAACTCGGCATCGACGCCCGAAGGCAGTCCGCCCGGCAGATCTTCCAGACGCTGAAGCTCGGCGTCCTTCACATCCGCAGCCATGTCGACGTCGACACGGAAATCGGCATCGCCAATATCGAGGGCGTGCTGGAAACCCGCGAGGCGCTGCGCGATCTCGTGGATGTGCAGATCGTCGCCTTCCCGCAGAGCGGCATGCTGCCGCGCGAGGGCACGTTCGAGCTGATGGACGAAGCGATGAAGGCCGGCGCCGATATCGTCGGCGGCATCGACCCCGCCACCATCGAGCGCGATCCGGTGCGCCATCTCGATGCGATCTTCTCGCTCGCCGAGCGCCACGGGAAGCCCATCGACATCCATCTGCACGAACTCGGCGAACTCGGCGCCTTCTGCCTGGAGCTCATCATCGAGCGCACGCGCGCCCTTTCCATGCAGGGCAAGGTCATGGTCAGCCACGGCTACTGCCTCGGCATGCTGGACGCCGCGCGGCAGAAGGCCCTGATCGAGGCGCTGGCGGCCGAGCGCATCGCGGTGATGACGGTCGGCAGCCCCTCGGCTCCTGCCCTGCCGCTCCGGCTGATGCGGCAGAGCGGCCTCGTCGTCGCCTCCGGCTCGGACGGCATCCAGGGCACCTGGGAACCGTGGGGCAATGGCGACATGCTGGAGCGGGCGAAGTACCTCGCCCAGCGCAACGGCATGACCAACGACGCCGACCTTGCGGAGACCATGCGCATCTGCACCTTCGGCGGCGCCGAGGGCATCAGCCTTTCCGGCTACGGCTTTGCCGAAGGCGACCATGGCGACCTCGTTCTCGTGCCCGCCAGCACCCTTGCCGAGGCCGTGGCCCTGACACCGCACAAGCGCACCGTCATCCGCCGCGGCCGCGTCGTCGTGCGCGACGGCGAGCCGGCCGCGGACCTGCCGGACATCGCCTGACGCGCCCTGCCGCCGCCGATCACGTTTCCGTGCATTCGCCCGCGCCACCGGCCGGGCGGGCGCAAATGGGTGGACATCCCGCTGCGGAAGATGTTTTACGGTGTTTTCCCCAGCGCGGCGGCGGCCCGATTCACGAAACCGGCGGCTGCATACGCCCATCTCAGACCGGACAGCACCATGAACGAGGCACGTCACCCGTACGGAACGTCGGCAACGACTCCCGCCCTTTCGGAGCAGGAAAAGAACGTCATCATCGGCGGCGTCCTTCTCTCCATGCTCCTTGCCGCGCTCGACCAGACGATCGTCGCGCCCGCCATGCCGACCATCGGCCACGCGCTCGGCCATGCGGACTACCTCCCCTGGGTGGTCACGGGCTATCTCCTGACCGCAACGGCCATGGCGCCGCTCTACGGCAAGATCTCGGACGTGCACGGCCGCCGCACGACGATCTTCGCCGCCATCGTCATCTTCCTCATCGGCTCGCTGGTGAGTGCGCTCGCGCCCAATATGCTGACCCTGATCGTCGGCCGCGCCGTGCAGGGCCTTGGCGGCGGCGGCCTCTTCGCGCTCTCGCAGACGGTGATCGGCGACCTCGTGCCGCCGCGCGAGCGCGCCCGCTACGCCGCCTGGATCTCTGGCACCTGGGCGGTCGCCAGCATTGCCGGCCCGCTCCTCGGCGGCACCTTCGCCGAACATCTCCACTGGTCGCTGATCTTCTGGATCAACATTCCGCTCGGCATCGTGGCGCTGGCGATCATCAACAATCCGCTGAAGAAGCTGCCGCGGGTGGCGCGCACGCACAGCATCGACGCGGCGGGCGCGACGCTCCTCGTCGCGGCGACCTCACTGCTCCTTCTGGCGCTCAACTGGGGCGGCAGCACCTATCCCTGGCTTTCGCCTGAAATCCTCGGGCTTCTCGCCTGCTCGGTCGTGCTCTGGGCCCTCTTCGCGCTGCGCCTGCGCCATGCCGCCGAGCCGCTGATCTCGCTGGAGGTCCTTGCCGATCCCGTCGTGCGCTGGGGCACGATCGCCATCTTCCTCGTGCAGGCCGCCAATGTCGGCCTCTCTGTCTACCTTCCGGTCTATGTGCAGTCGGCCCACGGGCTGACGGCCGGCGGCTCGGGCATGGCGATGCTCGGCCTGCTGCTCGGCACCGTCTTCGGCGCCACGACGAGCGGCCGGGCGATCCCGCGCTTTACCCATTACAAGCGGATCGCCCTTGTCGGCGGCGTGCTCAGCCTGATCTGCCTTGCCGTCCTTGCGGCCGTCGCCGGCCGGTCGTCGCTGGTCGTGCTGGAACTGCTGACCATCGGTGTCGGCTTCGGCACCGGCATGACGTTCCCGGTCACCACGGTTTCCGTGCAGAACGCGGTCGACCAGGCGCATCTCGGCGTCGCCACCGGCCTCCTGACCTTCCTGCGCTCGCTCGGCGGCGCCCTCGGCGTCGCGGCGCTGGGCGCCATTGCGCTCGGCAACGGCCTGCCGCTCGGCGGCGAGGGCGTGCAGGCGGCAGCAGCCGGCGCGGCCTCCGCCATGCCCTTCGCCTATATCTTCATCGCCTGCGCCCTTGCCATGGCGCTGTCGCTGGTCGTCTACCACCTCATGCCGGAACGCCCCCTGCGCGGCCGCGCCGAGAGCGAGATAGCCGCGGTCGTCGAATAGGCCCGGCCTCTGACGCTACGCCGGCCGGCCGTCGATGGCCTGCCGGTAGCCGGCGACCAGCCCGGCGGCCGCCCGGCGAAAGGCCTCGGCATCCCCTTGCCCGCGCATCGCCTCGAATCGGTCGATGAGGGCCGTCGCGACGATGACGCCATCCGCGACTTCCGCGACGGCCGCCGCCATATCGGGCGTCTTGACGCCGAAGCCGACGAGGACGGGCAGGCGGCTGACGGTCCGGCAGCGCGCCACCGCATCCGAGATTGCCTCGATGGAGGCGGAAGGCCCGCCTGTCGGCCCGACGACGGGAATGCAATAGAGAAAACCGCCGACGCCCTTGCTGGCGGAAACGAAATCCTCCACCGGCAGCGACGGGGCGGCAAGCGGGATCATCACCAGTCCATGCCTGCCAAGCGCCTTCAGCAGCGGCTCGGCCTCGCGAAGCGGCAGGTCGGCGGCAATGAGGCCGTCGACGCCCGCCGCCGCGGCGCGCGCGGCAAAGGCCTCGTAGCCCATGGCGAGAAGCGGATTGGCATAGCCCATCAGCACGATGGGCGTCGTATCGTCTTCTTCCCGGAAGGCGGCGCAGAGATCCAGCGTGCGGGAGAGATTGCCGCCCGCCGCGAGCGCCCGCCGGTTGGCGGTCTGGATCGTCGCGCCGTCGAGAATGGGGTCCGAATAGGGATGGCCGATCTCCAGGAGATCGATGCCGTTTCCGACAAGCAGCCGCAGCCGCTCGAGGCTTTCGGCAAAATCCGGATCGCAGGCGACGGTGAAGGTGACGAAGGCGCTGCGGCCCTCCGCCTTGAGGCGCCGGAACATGCGGTCGATGCGGTTGGGGGAACGCGCCATGGTCAGCTTTCCGGCCAGATGACGTCGAGGTCCTTGTCGCCGGCGGAAGCCACCATGACGACGACGGCGTCGTTGCGGTCGTAGAGCCGGGCGATCCGCTCGGCGGCCGCCACCGCATGGCCCGCCTCCAGCGAGACGAGGATCCCCTCGCTTTTCGCCAGCCGCAGCACCGCCTGGCGGGCCTCCTCGTCGGTGACGGCGACGGTCTCCACGCGGCCGCGCTCGACGAGATCGGCGATCTCCGGTGCCGAGCCGGGATAGGCAAGTCCCGGCGCAATCGAGGCGGTCGGCAGAATCTGGCCGTGTTCATCCGCCAGCACCAGCGTCTCGGCGCCGTGGAAGATGCCGCGACGCCCCTTGCCGAGCCGCGCGGAATGCGGCGCATCCCCGCCGGACCGGCCGCCGGCCTCGACCGCGACGAGCCGGATCTGCGGATCGCCGACGAAGGCGGAGAAGATGCCGATGGTCGAGGAGCCACCGCCGACCGCCGAGACGATGGCCCGCGGCAGCACGCCGGCCTCGATAAGCTGCAGCCGCGTCTCGCGGCCGATCACCGCCTGGAAGGCGCCGACCATGGCCGGATAGGGATGGGCGCCGATGGGCGCGCCGGCGAGATAGGCCGTCGTCGCGCTGTTGCCCATCCAGTGGCGGATGGCGGCGGAGGTCGCGGCACTCAAGGTCCGGTCGGCATCCTCCACGATCCGGAGATCGGCCCCGAAGGCGCGCATCTTCCGGATCGTCGCGGCGTGCCGCGCCGCATCGCTGCTGCCCATGTAGATGGTGCAGGAAAGCCCGAGCCGGGCGGCGACCGCCGCCGCCGCGACCCCGTTCTGGCCGGAGCCGGTATCCGTGACCACCGAGCCGAGCCCCATGCGCACGGCGAGGAGGCACTGGCCGAGCGCGGAATTGGCGTAGTTGCCGCCATTGAACGTCAGGTCGTCGCGCTTGAGGATGATGCGCGCCCCGCCATTGGCCGAGGCGAGCGTCACCGTCTCGAAGACCGGCGTCGGCCGGCCGACGAAACGCTCCAGCAGATCCTCAAAGGTGCGGCGGAAGGTGGGGTCCGCCCAGGCCTGGTCGAAGGCGGCTTCGAGGCGGTCGAGCACCGGCAGCAGCACCGGCGCCACGAACTGCCCGCCGAACCGGCCGTAGCGCCCCGGCCGCCCTCTTGCCGCGCCCGCCGCCGTCATGCCGTCCCCCTGCCGATGCGGCGCACCAGCACGGCGGAGAGGATGATCGTGCCGGTGATGATGTCCTGCAGGAAGGTCGAGACGCCGAGAATGGTGAGGCCGTTGCCGATGACGGCGATGATCGCCGCGCCGACGACCGTGCCCGGCAGGTTCGCCTCGCCCTCGCGGAAGGCCGTCATGCCGAGGAAGACGGCGGCATAGGCCGTCAGCAGATAGCCGCCCCCGCCCGTCGGGCTCGCGCTGCCGATGCGGGCCGTGAGCAGGATGCCGACCAGCGCCGAGAGAACCGCCGAGACGACGAAGGCCGCCGTCGTGTTGGAGACGATCCGGACGCCCGCCAGCCGCGCCGCCTCGCGGTTTCCGCCGATGGCATAGAGCCGGCGGCCGAATTCCAGCTTGTCGAGCAGGATCCAGACGGTAAGCGCGATGGCGATCAGCCACCAGGTCAGCGTCGGCAGGCCCAGCACGTGCCCGCGCGCCATGTCGCGGAAGCCGGCCGGGATATCGCCGAGCAGCGTCGCACCGTCGGAGACCCAGAAGGTGATGCCGCCGATGATCGTGCCGGTCGCAAGCGTCGCGATGAAGGAAAGCACCTGGAAGCGCGAGACCACATAGCCCGAGACCGCGCCGAAGAGCGCCGCGACCGCCAGCACGAGGAGGCAGGCGAGCGGCGCGGGCACGCCGAGCTTGAAGAGATAGACGACGAAGATGCCGCCGAAGGAGACGATGGAGGCGGTCGAGAGGTCGAACTCGCCGACGGCCATCACCACCGTCGCGCCGATGGCGACGATGGCGAGCAGCGTCATCTGCTGGGTGATATTGACGAGGTTCGACATGGAGCCGAATGCCCCCGGCGAGGCGATGGAGAAGACGACGACGATGGCGATGAGCGCGATGAGCGTTCCGTATTGTCTGACAAGGCCGGTCATGCGGCGGGTTCTCTTCTGGTCTCGTGATGGAATGCGGCGTCGATGATGCGCGGCGGCGCGATGGCCTCGTCCTCCAGCCGCGCCGTGATCTCGCCATTGGCGAAGACGGCGACGCGGTGCGAGAGTGCCAGCAATTCGTCCATGTCGCTGGTCGTCATCAGCACGGCCGCGCCCTCCTCGGCGATACGCCGGACGATGGCGTGGATTTCCGCCTTGGCGCCGACATCGACCCCGCGCGTCGGCTCATCGAGGATGAGGAGACGGATGCGCCCGCCGAACCAGCGGCCGAACAGCAGCTTCTGCTGGTTGCCGCCGGAAAGCGTCAAGGGCAGGGCGAAGGGCGAGCCCATCTTCACCGAAAGCCGCGTGCGGATATCCTCCGCCCGCGCCGCCAGCCGGCTGCGGCTGGTGACCGGCAGCGCCGGATGGGCACGCACCCGCGAAAGATCGCTGATCGCCAGGTTCTCCGCGATGGAGCGGGCCGTCACCAGCCCCTCGTGCCGGCGATCCTCCGGCACATAGGCCCCGCCGTGGCAGATGCGCGCGTGGATATCGCCCGGCTTCAGGACATGGCCGTCGAGGAGGACCGTTCCGCCCTCCGCCCGGCGCGCACCCCAGATCATCTTCATGAAGGACGACCGGCCCGCGCCGACCAGCCCGTAGAGGCCGAGGATTTCGCCTTCGCCGACCGTCAGCGACAGCGTGTTGCCGCGATGCCCGAAAGGCAGGTCGCGAACCTCCAGCACCGGCCTTCCGACGGCGGGCACGGCGGGACGACCGCCGACGATCTCCTCATGGCCGGACATCATGCGCACCAGATCGGCCCGCGTCGTGCCCTGCATAACGCCGGTCCCGGCCGTCGCCCCGTTGCGCAGTACCGTGAAGGTGTCGCAGATCTCGGCCACCTCGTCGAGCCGGTGGGAAATGTAGACGACGGCGACGCCGCGCGCCGCCAGCGCCCGCACCGCCTCGTGCAGCCGCCGCGCCTCGCCTTCGGAAAGCGAGGCCGTCGGCTCGTCCATGACGACCAGCCGCGCCGGCTCGTTCATCAGCGCGCGGATGATCTCGACGAGCTGCTTCTGCCCCGTCGTCAGCCTTCCGGCCGGCATGTTGAGCGGCAGGTCCGGCGCGATCGCCGCCGCCGTCGCCGCCACCGCGCGCCGCATGGCGGCGCGGTCGATGAACGGGCCGCTCTTCGGATAGGCCCGGCCGACGAAGGCGTTCTCGACGGCATCGAACTGCGGCACTAGGCTGAGTTCCTGGTGGATGAAGCGGAAGCCGAGCGCCTCCGCCTCCCGCACGCTGCTGATCGCGATCGCCTCGCCGTCTACGCGGATCTCGCCGGCATCCGGCCGCACGAGGCCGGAGAGCGTCTTGATCAGCGTCGACTTGCCCGCGCCGTTCTCGCCGATGAGGCCATGCACCGAGCCGGCGGCCACGGAAAGGCTCGCCCCGGCCAGCGCCCGCGCGCCGCCGAAGCGTTTTTCGAGGCCCCTGATCTCAAGCAGCATGGCCGGTTATCCCTCTTTACGGGCAGGTCACGCCGAGCGTCTCGGGCGTGATCATGACGGCCGGAACGAAGAGCTCGTCCTTGTCCGCCTTGCCGCCGCCGAGGATCTTCTCGAGCTGCTCGGCGCCGACGGCCGCCATCTTCGGGAAGTCCTGGCGGAAGGTCGCCTTGTAGCGCGTGCAGGACTTGATCATCTCGACCGCCTGCTCGCTGCCGTCGATGCCCATGATGATGAATTTGGCATCCGGCTTTTCCGATTCCGTCGCGAGCTCCGCGCCGACGCCCGGATCGTCCCAGGCCGCCCACACGCCGTTGATCTCGTCGCCGTGCTGGCGAAGGATGTTCTCCATCGCGATGCGGCCGTCGTCGACCGGCCCCGGCACCTTCACGAAATGATCGGCTATGACCTTCACGTCGGGGTTCTTCTTCAGCGCCTCGTCGAGCGCCAGCTCGCGCTGGTGCACGCCCGGATGCGCCGAATGGAAGAATTTTACGATATTGCCCTTGCCGCCGAGCGCCTTGAAGAGCGCGTCGGAAAGCTGGGTGCCGAGATCGAAATTGTTGGAAGTGACATTGACCGCGACATTCGCGTTCTTCGAGCCGTCGAGCGAGATCACCGGGATGCCGGCTTTCGCGGCGAGCGCCACCTGATCCTCGATCTGCGCCGGGTCCGTCGAGACCAGCACGATGGCCGAGGCCTTGGCGTTGATCGTGTCCTCCATGCGCGAGGCGAGCTGGCCGAAATCGCTGCGGGTGTCGATGATGGTGACGCTCCAGCCGCGCTTCTCGCCCTCGGCCTTGAAACTCTGAGCCATCTCGTTGGTCGGCACCGAACTGATATAGGGCGTCAGGATGGTGACGTCGGTGGCGAAGGCCGCCGAGGCGGATGCCATCAACGCCGCGATGGCTGCTGCGAATGCGAATTTCTTCATTGTGGTTCTCCTCTCCGGAAAGGTCGTTTCTTCATTGGGTGCCGTCCGTGCGGATCAGCCCGATGGGGCGAAGCGCGTCGATGGCGTTGCGATAGGCATGGAACATGGCGTCGTAGCGCGCAGCGCGCAGCGGATCGGGCTCGAAGACCCGCTCGACGCTGGTCATCGCCGGCACCGCCTCGGCAATCGAGCCGAAGGCGCCGATGCCGACGGCCGCGAGGATCGCCGCGCCGAGGCAGCCGACATCGACGAAGGCGAAGCGGTGCAGCGGAATGCCGAGGCAATCGGCGCGGATCTGGCTCCAGAGGTCCGAGCGCCCCCCGCCGCCGCCATAGAGCATGTGGTCCGGCCGGAAGCCCGCCGCATCGATGAGCGAGCCCATGGCATGGCGCGCCGCCAATGCCACGCCTTCCAGCACGGCGAGCGCGAAATCCGGCCCGCCGGCCCGGCTGTCGAGGCCGATGAAGGCGCCGCGGATCTCGGAATCCCAGAGCGGTGCGCGCTCGCCTTCGAGATGCGGCAGGAAGAGGATCGGCCGGTCGTCGCGGCTGGCAAGGCCGGCGAGCCGCGGCACGTCGCCCGGCTCCACGCCCGCCGTCGCCGCCCACCAGCGCAGCGAATCCGCCCCGCTCTGCGTCGGCCCGGCATTGACCACCAATCCGTCGATGGTGGCGAAGGTGACGATGCCGGACGCGCCGATGCGCTGCGATCCGGCCAGCGCCAGGATCTCGGAGGTGCCGCTGACATACATGCCCTGCCCCGGCCGGCAGACGCCGCAGCCGAAGAGATTGCCCCAGGCATCCATCGTGCCCGTCACCACCGGCACCTTGCGTCCGGAGGAGCCGAGCGCCATCTCGCCGGCGATCTCGGTGAAATGCCGGAGCGGCGGCAGCTTGCCGGCCGCGCCGGGCACTCGGGCGATCAGCGCGTCGATATAGCGGAGGTCCCGCCCGACATGGCCGAAGGCGGAGATGGGATCGGACGAGGCCTCGCCCGTCAGGTGCAGGAGGCAGAAATCGCGGGTCGAAAGAACCCGATGCGTGCGCTCCCAGAGATCGGGATGGTGCTTGGAAAACCACAACATCTTCGCCAGCACATGGCTCGCGCCAATCGGCATTTCGGCGCCCCACCAGCTCCGCTTCTCCGCAGGCGTGATCGTGGCATCGAGCGCCGCCGCCTCCGCACCGGCGCGGATATCCTGCCAGCAGATCGCCGGCGCCAGCGGCGTGCCGTCCCTGTCGACGAAGACATCCGTATTGACCTGGCTGCAAAGCCCGACCGCACGGATATCGGCCGGATCGCGGCCGGCGAGCAGGGCGTCGATCGCATCGCGGATACCGTCGAGCCAGTGCCGCGGGTCCTGCACGACCATGCCGGATGCGGGACGCTCGGTCGGATAGCCGCGGCTCCAATGATCGAGCACCGTGCCGTTCATGTCGAACAGCGCCGCCTTGATCGAGGTCGAACCGACATCGAAGCCGATCAGCATTTCGTTCTCCCACCCGCCATCCTCACGCGGCGTCCGGGCGGACATTAGGGTCCCGTCATGAAGCTGTCATGGGGAATGAGGGCCCGGCGGGGCGATCAGGCGCGAATTCTGCAGGATGTGGATAGGGCAGGCCGGGCCGGCGCCGTCAGTGATCGCGGCGGATATCCGCCGAGGGAAGCACGCCGAAGGCCTGCCTGTAGGTGGCGGAAAAGCGGCCGAGGTGATGGATGCCGACGCGCCGTGCCGCCTCGGCCGCGCAAAGGCCCTCATCGCGGATCAGCCTGCGCGCCGCCTCCATGCGGATGCGCGTCAGGATCTCATGCGGCGTGCGCTGGTAATAGGTCCGGAACCCCTCGTAGAGCGCCCGCTCGGAAACGCCGATCTCGCCCGCGATCACCGGCATCAGCAGGCGTTCGGCATAGCGGAATCGCAGCGCGTCCATCGCCTGCTTCACATGGCGGGGCGAAGCATGCAGCCGCTCGGGGACCACCGATGCGGCGCTGGTGAAGGCGACATTGCCGAGGAGCTGGTCGACGACGGAACCGAGCGCCGCGTCGACGGCCTGCGGCGCCTCCGAAAAGGCATCGTCCGCAAGCATTTCGGAAAAGGCGTAGAGGACCGAGGCGAGCTGCCGCCCATGCCGGCTGGCAAGGTCGATGACGGGATTGAACACCGGATTGCCGCCGCCGCGCCGGCGCGATATCGCCGCGAGGCGCTCCTCGACCAGCCTGCGGTCGATCTGCAGCATCCACTGGCGCGTGCCCCGCCGCCAGCGCGACTGGAACTTCGGCCCCGGCGACAGGATCAGCGCCTTGCCCGCTTCCGAGCGGATGGTCTCGGTTCCGAACGCGATGTCCACGCCGCCGGAGACCGGCATTTCGAGCATGTAGAAATCCTCGAAGCGGGAGCTGATCGTGACCTCGTGGCCATACTGCAGGAAATTGAAGCCCGAGCCGGAGAACTGCACGCAGCGATGACGGAAATCGACGGCGCCCGTCCGGTCCTGCGGCGCCAGCCGGTGGTCGCAATAGGAGGTCGAGAGGTAGGCTTCCGCCTCCCCGAGCGCCGTCGCCCTTATTTCCCTGACCTCCAACGGCAAGCGTCCGCCCTCTGCCCCCTGTTCGACGGCGCCACTATCGCAATGGCGGGCGGCAACGGCAAGGCTTCCTTGCGACGCTTTGTCCGGAACCGGTGGATGACAGGCGGACATGCAGGCAATATACAGTCAATATCCGCAGCGCATGGAATCCCCGGCATGAAGAACTGGCATCCCGATCTCGGCCAAAGTGACAGCCCCCTCTACATGGCGATCGCCGACCTGATCGCGGCGGACCTGCGCAGCGGGCTGCTGGCGGCCGGCGACAAGCTGCCGACGCACCGGGCGCTGGCCAAGCGCCTTGCCATCGACGTCACCACGGTGGCGCGCGGCTATCTGGAGGCGCAGAAGCGCGGGCTCGTGCAATCGCATGTCGGCCGCGGCACCTTCGTGACCGGCAATGCCGCGCCCCCGGCCGGCGGCCCCCTCGCCGACGCGCCTCTCGATCCGCGCCGCGCCGCCATCGTCGACCCGTCGATGAACATGCCGCCCGAGCCCGACGATCCGGCCCTTCTCGCTCGCATGCGTGGCGGGCTCGCCGCGCTTTCGGCCGATCTCGTCCCGCTCCTACGCTATCAGGGCTTCGGCGGCGCGGCCGTGGACAAGGAGGCCGCCGCGCTGTGGCTCGCGCGCCGCGGCCTGGCACCGCCGCAGGAGCGCATCTTCGTGACGCCAGGCGCGCACCCGACGCTGCTTGCGATCCTCGGCACGCTCGCCGCCGCCGGGGACACGGTGCTCTCGGAAAACATCACCTATCCCGGCATCCGTTCCATCGCCGCCCAGCTTCGCCTGCGCCTTGCCGGCCTGCCGATGGACGGCGACGGCATCCTGCCGGATGCCTTCGCGACGGCCTGCGAGCGCGACAGGCCGAAGGCGCTCTATCTCAATCCGACGCTGCACAATCCCCTGACTTTCACCATGCCCGCCCCGCGCCGCGCGGAAATCGCCGCCGTGGCGCAAAGATACCGCGTGCCGATCGTCGAGGACGACGCCTACGGCTTCCTTCCAACCGACGGGCCGGCGCCACTCGCCGCCCATGCGCCGGACCTCACCTGGCATATCGGCGGCCTTTCGAAATGCATCGGCGCGGGGCTGCGCCTTGCCTATGTCGCAGCGCCCGACGACAGCCGCGCGCTCTGGTCCTTCGCCGGCGCGATGCGGGCCGGCAGCGTCATGGCCTCGCCGCTCACCGCCGCGCTCGCGACGCGCTGGACCGAGGACGGCACGGCCGAGGCGATCCTCGCGGCCCTTCGCATCGAAACGAGAGAACGCCAGGCGCTCGCCGCAAACCTGCTGCCCGCGAGCAGTTACGCCGCCGACCCGCTGAGTTTCAACATCTGGCTGCCCCTGCCGCATGGCTGGACCCGCTCCACCTTCAGCACCTATATGCGCGGCAGCGGTCTCGGCGTCGTCGCGAGCGACGCCTTCACGGTCGACGGCACGCCGCCGGAGGCCGTGCGCGTCTGCCTCGGCGGCCCCATCGCCCGTCCGCAGCTCCGCTCCGCCCTCGAATTCATGGCCCATGCACTCGAAGGCCCGCCCGAAATGGCCGGCTCGTTCTTCTGAATAAATCCTCTTCCCGCCCTCGGGACAGCCGCGCGCGATCTCCGCCCGCGCGCCTGCGTCAGTATGTCTGCTCGACAGATTGACTGCATTCAAGCATCCATATGACAGCATTAATGATTGGATTGAATGCCATGGAAAGGATGCATGCCATGAATGACGCCTATCCCCCGCTGCCGCCCATGCAGACGGGGATCCGCGGCCGCTGCCCGCGTTGCGGCCAGGGTCATCTCTTCAAGGGGTTCCTGACCCTCGCGCCGAAATGCGAGGCCTGCGGCCTCGACTATTCCTTCGCCGATCCGGCCGACGGCCCGGCCTTCTTCGTCATCTGCTTCGCCTGCGTGCCGAGCGTCGCGCTCGCCGTCTGGCTGGAGGTCGCCTTCGGCGCCTCGCTGCTGACGCAGCTTCTGGTGACCGGTCCCTTCATGCTGCTCACCTGCATTCCGCCGCTGCGCCCGCTCAAGGGCTGGCTCGTCGCAAGCCAGTTCTTCTACAAGGCGGAAGAAGGCAAGCTGGTGCGCCGGCAGGAATGAGGGCAGCCGACCGCCTCCTGCCAAAGGACAATTGAACAGCGGCCTCGGGCCGGCTAAAGAGGCCCCGTGCCCCGCCCGTCGGGACACTTTCACCGGGCCGCAAGACACGTTAAAGCTTTTCGTGAGACCGAGAGCGACAGGATGTGACAGCGGGTCGCCCCCAACAGGATGGCCTTGCATCTCGCAAGGGCACCGCAGCGATGCTATCTCCTCCAGGATCTGACTGAAAGCGTGAACTGAACATGACACTTCCAACCGCCGCGGGCAGCGCCGCCTCGCATGAGCGAGCGGATCTTGCGCCCATGGTTACCTTCGAAGGCGTGACCAAGCGCTACGGCGGCGCCGCGGACGCCTTCCTCGCCCTCGACGGCGTCGACATGACGGTCGGGCGCGGCGCGATCACCGGCATCATCGGCCGCTCGGGCGCGGGGAAATCGACGCTCATCCGCCTCGTCAACGGGCTGGAAAAGGCGACCTCCGGCAGGGTCGTCGTTGACGGCACGGATGTCGGCGGGCTGAACGATGCCGGCCTTAGGGGCCTGCGCCGCGAAGTCGGCATGATCTTCCAACACTTCAATCTCCTGTCCTCGCGCACCGCCTTCGACAATGTCGCCCTGCCGCTCGAGATCGCCGGGCTGGACCGCGCCGCGATCCGCGCCAAGGTCGGCCCGCTCCTCGATCTCGTCGGCCTCGGCGACAAGGCGGAGCGCTACCCCTCCGAGCTTTCCGGCGGACAGAAGCAGCGCGTCGGCATTGCCCGCGCGCTCGCCACCGCGCCCAAGCTGCTGCTCTCCGACGAGGCGACCTCGGCGCTCGACCCGGAAACCACCCAGTCGATCCTCGCCCTTCTCAAGCAGATCAACGCCGATCTCGGCCTGACGGTGCTGCTGATCACGCACGAGATGGAGGTGGTGAAGACCATCGCCTCGCATGTCGCGGTCATCGACAAGGGCCGCATCGTCGAGCAGGGGCCGACCTTCGACATCTTCACAGCACCCCGGCACGAGACGACGAAAATCCTTCTTTCCTCCACGCTCGGCACCAGCCTGCCGGAATGGCTGCGCTCCGGCGTGAAGGCCGCGCCCTCGGCGGGCGACCGCGTCCTCGTGCGCCTCACCTTCTTCGGCGCGACGGCCTTCCAGCCGCTGACGGCCCGGCTCGTCACCGAGATCGGCGGCAACGTCAACATCCTCGCCGGCTCCATCGAGGAGATCGCGGGCGAGCCCTTCGGCACGCTGGTCGTCGCCTATCCGGCGACACCCGAGGTCATCGAGCGCGCCGACCGCTTCTATGCCGCAACCGGCCTTTCCACGGAGGTGCTCGGCTATGTCGCCTGACATGCTTTTCGACCTGCTCTGGAAGTCCCTGTTGCAGACCCTGCACATGGTCGCCGTCTCCGGCCTCGTCGGCTCGCTGATCGGCCTGCCGATCGGCGTCTTCCTCGCCACCAGCGGCCGGAACGAGCTCTTCCCTGCGCCGGCGCTGAACTATGCCATCGGGCTGATCGTCAACGCGGCGCGCTCGACGCCCTTCATCATCCTCGTCGTCGCGATCATTCCCTTCACCCGCCTCCTGACCGGCACGTCGATCGGCACCACGGCGGCCATCGTGCCGCTGACCATCGCCACCGTTCCCTTCTTCGCGCGTCTCGTCGAGGCCGCGATCCGGGAGATCGACAAGGGGCTGATCGAGGCGGCCCGCGCCATGGGCGCGACGCCCATGCAGATCGTCTTCAAGGTGCTTCTCGCCGAGGCCCGCCCGGCGATCCTGCTCGCCTTCACCATGACCATCGTCAGCCTGATCGGCTATTCGGCCATGGTCGGCGCGGTCGGCGGCGGCGGTCTCGGCGACCTCGGCATCCGCTACGGCTACCAGCGCTTCATGCCGGAGGTGATGCTGGCCGTGGTGATCGTGCTCATCGTCCTCGTGCAGCTCGTCCAGAGCGCGGGCGACGCGCTCGCCCGGCGCTTTGACAAGCGCAACCGCAAGAGCTGATGCTATCCCCTCCCAAATCCATGTAACATCAAGGAGATACACATGATGAAGTTCCTCGTCTCAGTGGCCCTCGCCGCCCTTATCAGCGTTCCGGCGCTCGCCGAAGACATCAAGATCGGCGTCACGCCCGGCGAGCACGCGCAAATCATGGAGAAGGTCAAGGACGTCGCCGCCAAGAAGGGCCTCAACATCGAGATCCTGGAATTCTCCGACTATGTCGTGCCGAACCAGGCGCTGGCCGATGGCGACCTCAACGCCAACTCCTTCCAGCACCAGCCCTATCTCGACAACCAGATCGCCGACCGCGGCTTCGATCTCGTCAGCGTCGGCAAGACCATCACCACGCCGATGGGCGTCTATTCCAAGAAGGTGAAGAGCCTCGGCGAGCTTGCCGAAGGCGCGACCGTCGCCATCCCGAACGACCCGACCAACGGCGGTCGCGCGCTGCTCATCCTCGCCAAGGAAGGCCTCATCAAGGTCAAGCCGGAAGCGGGCCTGAAGGCCGGCCCCGCCGACGTCATCGAGAACCCGAAGAACATTCAGTTCTCCGAACTCGACGCCGCGCAGCTTCCCCGCTCGCTGGATGACGTCGACGCCGCCGTCATCAACACAAACTACGCGATGGAGGCGGGTCTCCACCCGAAGACCGACGCCATCGCCATCGAGGGCAGCGAGTCGCCCTATGCCAACGTGATCGTCGTGCGCCGCGCCGACAAGGACGCCCCCTGGGTCAAGACCCTTGTCGAAGCCTATCACGACGACAGCATCAAGGCCTTCATCAACGACGAGTTCAAGGGCGCCCTGATCCCCTCCTGGTAAGCCAAGGCACCAGCCCGACCATGCGATGCGGCGCCCTTCCCGACGGAAGGGCGCCGCATCCGTTTCAGGCTCACCGCCGCGCGGAACAATCGCGGCCCGTCCGCATTGCACCCGCTTTGAAGCGGGAGTGCGGATGTGGCGCCGAGAGCGAACTGGAAAGGTTTCCTGAAGGTAGGCGAGCTGGTCTGCCCGGTCGCGCTCTACACCGCCGCTTCGACGAGCGAGCGCATCTCCTTCCACATGCTCAACCGCCGCACCGGCAACCGGCTGCACCGGGAATTCGTCGACAGCCAGACCGGCAAGGTGGTGGAGCGCGAGGACCAGGCGAAGGGCTATGAGGCCGGCGAGAACGACTATATCGTGCTCAACGCCGAGGAGGTCGCCTCGGCGGTGCCGCAGAGCGACAAGACGATGGATATCGAGGCCTTCATCGCCTGTGCCGATATCGACGATCTCTATTTCGACAAGCCCTATTATCTCGCGCCGTCCGACCGCCACGGCGCGGAGGCCTTCGCGCTGATCCGCGACGGCATGAAGGCGAAGAACGTGGCGGCGCTCGCCGCCACCGTGCTCTTCCGCCGCATGCGCACCCTCATCATCCGCCCGCATGGCGATGGCCTCGTCGCCACCACGCTCAACTACGACTACGAGGTGCGCCCGGCCGAGGAGGCCTTCGCGGACATTCCCGACATCAGGCTGAAGGGCGAGATGCTGGACCTCGCCGAGCACATCATCCGCACCAAGAGCGGCCGTTTCGACCCGAAGACATTCGACGACCGCTACGATGCCGCCCTGGCCGAGGTGGTGAAGGCGAAGATCGAAGGCCGCAAGATCAGGCCCGTCAGGCCAAAGGCCGAGGGCAAGGTCATCGACCTCATGGAAGCGCTACGCCAGAGCGCCGGCGAGACGGGCAAGCCCGGCAAGGCAAAACGCGCCGGCGCGAAAAAGACCGCATCGACACGCAAGCCGGCAGCGACCCGGCGAAAGGCAGGGTGACCCATGGCGACGCTGGACGTCTACCGGCAGAAACGCGACTTCACGTCCACCGCCGAGCCGAAGGGCAGGAAGGGCCGCAGAAGCGGCCACAGCTTCGTCATCCAGAAGCACGACGCCACGCGGCTGCATTACGACTTCCGCCTCGAAATGGACGGGGTGCTGAAAAGCTGGGCGGTGACGCGCGGGCCGAGCCTCGTGCCGAGCGAGAAGCGCCTCGCCGTGCATGTGGAGGACCACCCGCTGGACTATGGCGATTTCGAGGGCACGATCCCCAAGGGCGAATATGGCGGCGGCACGGTGATCGTCTGGGATCACGGCACCTGGACGCCACTCGGCGACGCCCGCAAGGCCTATGCCAAGGGCCATATGGAATTCGAGCTCGACGGAGAGAAGCTGCACGGCCGGTGGCATCTCGTGCGCATGCACGGCAGGCCGGGCGAAAAGCGCGAGAACTGGTTGCTGATCAAGGGCGACGACGAATTCGCGGTGCCCGAAGGCGAGGACGACCTCCTCGAGGAGCGGCCGGAATCGGTGAAGACCGGGAGAGACATCGCCGATGTCGCCGGCGAGGCGCCCGGCTGGTCCTCAAAGACCGGACGCATCCGCAAATCGGCAGCCAGAAAGACGGCGAAGGCAAAGAAGACGGAACCGGCGGCCGAGGAGGCCACGGCCCCCGATCCCGCCGGCCTCAAGGGCGCGCGCAAGGCGAAACTGCCCGACTTCTTGCCCCCGACGCTAGCGACGCTCGCCGCTTCCCCGCCGGTCGGCGAGCGCTGGCTGCACGAGATCAAGTTCGACGGCTACCGGCTTCAGGCCCGCATCGAGGCCGGCCGCGTCAAGCTCCTCACCCGCAGCGGGCTCGACTGGACGAAGAAATTCGGCAAGCCCGTCGTCGCGGCGCTTAAAGACCTGCCCGTCGGCACGGCGCTGATCGACGGCGAGCTCGTCGTGGAGAACGGCGCCGGAGCATCGGACTTCTCCGCGCTTCAGGCCGATCTCAGCGAGGGGCGCGACAACCGGTTCGTCTTCTACCTCTTCGACCTTCTCCATCTCGACGGCTACGACCTGACGTGCATGCCGCTGGAGGAGCGGAAATCCCTCCTCGAAAAGCTCATGCCGGGAACCGGAGGCCTCCTGCACTACAGCCAGCACTTCGACGAGAGCGGCGCGCTGGTGCTGAACCATGCCTGCCGCCTCAGCCTCGAAGGCGTCGTCTCGAAACTGCGCGACGCGCCGTACCGGGAGGGCCGCAGCAAGAGCTGGATCAAGTCGAAATGCTCGGCGCGGCAGGAATTCGTCATCGGCGGCTATGTCCCTTCCACCGTCTCGCGCCAGGCGATCGGCTCGCTGGTGCTCGGCGTCTACCGCAACGGCAAGCTGGACCCCGTCGGCCGCGTCGGCACCGGCTTCAGCGCGAGCGTCGCGGCCGATCTCTTCCGGCGGCTGAACCGCATGCGGACGGACGAGAGCCCCTTTTCCCGCAAGCTGACGGCGGAGGAAGCACGGCAGGCGCGCTATGTGCGGCCGGAACTGGTGGCGGAAGTGGAATTCCGGGCCTGGACGGCTGACGGGCATCTGCGCCATGCTGCCTTCCGCGGTCTGAGGGAAGACAAGCCAGCCACGGAGGTCGTTGCCGAAGTGCCGAAGTCGAAAGCCACCGAAAAAGCCGCGGCCGCCCCCCGGGCCGAAAAGCCGCCACGTCGCACCGTGCGCCTCACCCATCCCGACCGGGTCTACTGGCCCGCAGAGGGTGTCACCAAGGAAGGGCTTGCGGACTATTACACAGACGTCTGGCGCTATATCGCGCCGCATATCGTCGGCCGGCCGCTCGCCCTCTTGCGCGCGCCGGGCGGCATCGACGGCCAGACCTTCTTCCAGAAGCACGCCTGGAAGGGCATCAACGCCCATGTCGTCGAGGTGCAGGACCCGGCGGAGAAGGACGACGAGCCCTATGTCGCCATCGAGGATCTCGACGGCCTGATCGGGCTGGTGCAGGCGGGTACGCTGGAAATCCACCCCTGGGGCTCGACGCTGGCCGACTGGGAACGGCCGGACCGCATCATCATGGACCTCGACCCCGGCGAGGGCGTGGCGTGGCAGGCCGTCATCGACGCGGCGGAGGAGACCCGCAAGCGTCTCGAAGCGGCGGGCCTTGCAGCCTTCGTGAAGACCTCCGGCGGCAAGGGCCTGCATGTTTGCGCCCCGCTCAAGCCCTCCGCGCGCTGGCCCGCGGTCAAGGCCTTCTGCAAGGGCATCGCCGACGCCATGGCGAAGGACAGCCCCGACAAATACGTCTCCACCATCACCAAGTCGAAGCGGCGCGGCAAGATCCTCATCGACTACCTGCGCAACCAGCGCGGCATGACCGCCGTGGCGCCCTATTCCACGCGCGCCCGCCCCGGCGCGGCGGTCTCCATGCCGCTGGCATGGAGCGAGCTCAGCCCCGATATCGGCCCGGCCTATTTCACGGTCGACAACACGCCGACGCGCCTTGCGGCGCTTCGCTCCGACCCGTGGGGGGATTTCACGAAGGCGGCCAAGCCGCTGAAGGCGAAGGCGGGGGGCTGAGCTACTTGCCCTTGCCTTCCGCCTTGATGCTCTTGCGCAGCGCATCCATGATGTTGACGACATTGCCCGAGGTCGGCGGCGGCGCCTTGGCCTTCGCGGGACGCTTGCGGCCCTTCTTCTTGGCCGCGATGATGTCGAGCAACCGGTCCTGCACCGGATCGTCCGCCATCTTCGGGTCCCAGTCCTTCGTCCGCTCCTTGATGAGCGTCTTCACCAGCGAAAGGGCCTTGGATTCGGGCCTGGCGTCCTTCAGCCCCGCGAAATAATCCTTCTCGTCGCGCACCTCGTCGCCATAGCGCAGCGTCCAGAGCACGATGCCCTTGCCGCGCGGCTCCAGCATCACCGCCCGTTCGCGACGATAGAGCACGAGCCGCGATATGCCGACCGTACCGGTCGCGGCCATGGCCTCGCGGATGACGGAGAACGCCTCCTCGCCCACCGTGTCGTTCGGCACGAGATAATGCGGGGAGTCGTACCAGATCCATTCGATGCTCTCGCGCGGCACGAAGCTCTCGATATCGATAGTGCGCGTGCTTTCCAGCGCCACCGCCTCGATCTCCTCGTCCTCCAGCATCACATAGTCGTCCTCCCCGCGGGGATAGCCCTTCACCTCGTCGTCCTCGTTCACCGCCTTGCCGGTGACGGCATCGACATAGCGGCTGACGACGGGATTGCCCGTCTTCACGTTCAGCGTGCGGAAGCGGACCTTGTCCTCCGCCGAAATCGCCGGCGACATCGCCACCGGGCAGGTGACGAGCGAAAGCTTGAGATAGCCCTTCCAGAACGAGCGCGGCGCCATCAGCCCTTCCCCCCGATCGGCAGGTGGCGGGACATGGCGAAGCGCTCGGCGAATTCGATGTCCTCCTGCGTGACGATGGGAATGGGATCGGACAGGATGGCGAGAAGCGCCTCGCGGGAGATGGAATCCTCCTCCAGCGCCTCCATCAGGGCGCCGCGGGTCTCCCTCTCGGCGCGCAGCAGCGCCGCCAGCGCCAGGATCAGCCGGTCCTTGTTGTCCATGGGTTCGAACCTCCGCAAACGCGCATCGTCTCCCCTAATGCGCCATATCGCCCTGGGTTCCCGGAACATTCGGCCGGCGGCGCGGTTCGACTCGCACGGTGAAAGGAGAAGGAAGATGACGAAGAGCAGGAAGAAGAAATGGTCGCAGGACGTGACCGAAAACAGCGACGCGCTCGACCTGAAAGACGGCGTCTTCAAGCAGCGCAGCGCCAGCAGGATCGCCGATTCCCTGAAGCGCTCCGCCGAACAGAGCGACCGGCGCAAATCGAGCCCTTTCCGCTCGGCCATGTCCATGCTGACATTCTATATCAACCGAGCCGGCGACCAGCTTTCGGCGCAGCGGCGCCAAACGCTGGAAAAGGCCAAGGACGAATTGCGCAAGGATTTCGGCAAGGCGCCGAAAGGCGGCAAGTGAGGCGACATGAAGCAACCGGAAACGCTGTTCTTCCCCCCGAGCGAATGGGTGCCCAATCATCCCTTCCTGCCGGTGCTGGTCTACCGCGACCTCTTCGGCGGCAAGGAGGAGGATCCGGCCCGCGCCTTCGAAGGGATGTTCCACGACGCGGGCTGGCAGGGGCTCTGGCGCAACGGCGTCTTCTCCTACCAGCACTACCATGTCGGCGCGCATGAAGTTCTCGGCATCGCAGGCGGCAAGGCGGAGCTTCTGATCGGCGGACCGGAGGGCGCCGCCCTCGATGTCCGTTCCGGCGATTGCCTTGTGCTGCCCGCCGGCACCGGGCACAAGCGGATGTCCGCGAGCGACGATTTCCTGGTGGTCGGCGGCTATCCGCCGGGCCAGCACGCGGATATCGAAACGCAAGCCGCGACGCCCGGCGAACTGAAGATCATCGCCACCTTGCCGATCCCGGCAAGCGACCCGGTCTACGGCATCGCCGGCCCGCTTCTCTCGCTCTGGCGAGAGGGTGCCACGCGCTAGCCGAGGTCGATCAGGGCGATGCCGAGATCGCTGCGGTGCCGGCGGCGCAGCCTGGCCGGCGTTTCGCGCAGCACCACCTCCAGCGTCGGCCGCACATGGCCTTCGAGGAAATGCCCGCCCCTCGTGCTGCCGTCGGAAAAGCCGAGCACGACATGCAGGTGAAGGCTCGCCTTGCCGTCGTCGTCGAGGGCGACGTCGCCGATCAGGCTCAGCACCTCCGACTGCACCTCCACGGGTATCTTCTTGTAATTCTTCGTCTCGTATTCGAAGAAGGCGATGGTCGCGGCCCGGAAGGCGCCGATGGCGGTGATCGAGGCCGCCGTTACGCCTTCCCGCTTCGCGAACCCGGTCAGGCAGGAAAAGGCCTCGTCCCCTTCCTCGAGAACGAGGATGAAGGTGCGCTCCCCCGCATCGCTTGCCAGAAGTTTGTGCTGCATCGTTCGTCTCCCTTCGTGGAAGGGAAAGGCGCGAGAGCCGATCCGGTTCCCGGGCTCAGGACGCCGCGGCCTCCTTCCGCGCGCCCGCCGCCCCGATGGTCGCGAGCGCCGAGCGGATGGCCGAAGGCGACGAGGATTTGGCAAGGGCGCAGGTCGCCGTCGAGAGCGAGCCCACCCGGATCGACTGGCCGCCCCGCGCATTGGCAAGCGCGAACATCGATTCGTCCGTCAGGTCGTCGCCGACGGCAACCGGCAGCCGGCCGAGAAAGGGCGGCTGCTCCAGATAGGAGGCGACCGCCTCGCCCTTGTCGGCCCGCGAGGGGCGGATTTCGAAGACCATCTTGCCGGGTTGCAGCACCCAGGCCGGCCCCGCCGCCTCCGCGAAATCGCGCATGATCTTTTCGAGCGCGGTATCGTAGGCCGGCGCCATCCGGTAATGCGCCGCGACCGCCGCGCCCTTGTCCTCGATCAGCACGCCCTCCATCCAGGCGGTTTCCTCGACCAGCCGGCGCTTGAGCGCATCGAAGCCGGGCGTCTGCGCGACCACCGAGATCGCCCCGTCGGCCGCCCGGAACTCCGCGCCGTGCAAGCCGGCGATCGGAAAGCGATGCGGTGCGAAGAGCCCGTCGGCATAGGAGAGGCTGCGGCCCGTCACCAGCGCCAGCGCGCCGCCGAGGCGGCCCGAGACCGCGGCAAGGTCGGCCGGCAGCGACAGCGGAACCTGAATGGCGTCCGGCGTCGTCGCAAGGTCCAGCAACGTTCCGTCGATGTCGAGGAAGAGCGCCCAACGGTCCGGCTCGTCGATCAGGCGGCGGACGAGGTGGCGGGTCGC
This sequence comes from Shinella sp. R2-11, assembly GCF_055330205.1. Classification (NCBI taxonomy): domain Bacteria; kingdom Pseudomonadati; phylum Pseudomonadota; class Alphaproteobacteria; order Hyphomicrobiales; family Rhizobiaceae; genus Shinella; species Shinella sp. R2-11. Next base: position 88,952 of record NZ_JBVAPC010000010.1, read on the forward strand.
CGCATCGGTCGGCTGCAATTTTTCCTGTTCGCTCATGGGTCCTGCAAGTAGATCGCATTTGCCGGGCGGCAAGGGGGTGGCCGGGAACAAGTTTTACCCCGCCGCATTCTCACTTCGCAGTTTGGAACCGAGTGGGAGGCGATATGGGAAAGCAGAGCGCGAAAGCCGAGGAGTACCATCCCGCCATCGCCCACGGGGCGACCGACCTGCCCGCGGCACGGGTCAGGAGCTACAATCTGGAGCTGCGCGACCGCAACGGCTTCATCGGCGACCAGGCCAACAAATCCGCCTTCCGCGACGCCATCGACGGCTGGCGCCGGCGCGTGCGCGAAGGCGGCCAAGACCCCCTCGGCGACGTTGCCACGGAGGATCTGTCGAAGAAGGACATCGACGCCTTCCTCAAGGACGAGGCCTCGGATGCCGCCGCGCTGGTGCTCGCCGCGATAGACGATTTCGCCAAGGACCTTGCCGCCATCCTCGCCCGCTACATGAAGGAGAAGGACTGGCAGGGGACGACGAAGATCGCCGTCGGCGGCGGTTTCAGCGACAGCAGGTCCGGTCTGATGGCGATCGCCCGCACGCAGCTTCTCCTCAATGCCGAGGGCCTGAAGCTGGAACTGGTGCCGATCTCCCATCACCCGGACGAAGCCGGCCTCATCGGCGCGGTGCATCTCATTCCCTCCTGGATGCTGAAGGGTCATGACGCGATCCTCGCCGTCGATATCGGCGGCACGAACATCCGCGCCGGCGTGGTCAAGCTCAACCTCGACGACAAGCCGGATTTCTCCAAGGCGAAGGTCTGGAAATCGGAGCTGTGGCGCCATGCCGACGACGAACCCCGCCGCACCGCCACCATCGAATATCTCGTCGACATGATCGGGGCGCTGATCGGCAAGGCCGAGAAGGCCAAGCTCGCGCTCGCCCCGGTGATCGGCATCGGCTGCCCCGGCATCATCGCGCCGGACGGCGCCATCGCCCGCGGCGGGCAGAACCTTCCGGGCGGCAACTGGGAAAGCACGCATTTCAACCTGCCCGACGCGTTGCGCAAGGCAATCCCGGAGATCGCCGGCGAGCCCACCTTCATCATCATGCACAACGATGCGGTCGTGCAGGGGCTTTCGGAACTGCCGCGCATGGCGGATGTCGATAACTGGGCCGCGGTGACGATCGGCACGGGCCTCGGCAATGCGAGCTTTTCCCGCACCGACGTCTGAAACCTACATGTGCCTTGGAGGATCGTCGTTCTCGTCCGGATTGGGATTGGGCTCCTCGTCCGGCAGGCGGTCGGGCGTCGGCTTGTCGATGGGCGGAAGATCCGGCACGGGCGTCGGACCGGGATCGGGCTCGTTGGGAATGATGGCCATGGCGGTCTCCTCTATTCGTCGGCGTCGCGCGGGATATGGCTGTCGACGCCGCGCGCCAGCAGGCCCTCTGCCCGCACGTCCCGCAGCCCCTTCACCCGCCGCAGAAGCCCGATGAGATGGCGCCGGTCGTCCTCGCTGTCGACCGCCCCGTCCAGCTCGGCGACACCGTCCCGGATGGTGATCTCCAGCATGTCGAGATCGACCCGCTCGTCGTCCTCGAGCGCCTGCATGATGCGCGCCTCGAGGTCGTCATCGACGATCGCCTCCTCTCTGTCATCGGAAAACGGCATGGGCGCGCCGTCGACGTCCCGCAGGTCGGGGTCGGCCTCGACCTCCACGCCCTTGTTGTCGCGCGCGTCGAAATTGGCGCCCGGCGCGCCGTAGGGCGCGTTCTTCCCGTCGTTCAGGTCGCCGTCATTGTCCGGATAGGGCCAGCCGTCGCGGATGTCGCGCTGTTCGTAATCACGGAAGTCGTCCTCGCGGGGGGCTTGCTTGCGGCCGTTCATCGTCGTCTCCATCGCTTGTATGCCTGAAGAGGTTCGAACCGATCCGCCCGCCCATTGTTCCGCCCGTGCCGGAACCATTTGCCGCACGGCCGGTTTCTTCCGCATCGAGACAACCAGGGAGCGCATCATGCCGATCACCTATCATGTCGTGCCGCACGAGGACGGCTGGGCCTACCGGCTGGACGATGTCTTTTCCGAGACATTCCCCAACCATGCCGCCGCGCTCACGGCCGCCCGCATGGCGGCCGAGCGGCACGAAAGAAGCGACGAGGACCGCTTCATCTCCTATGAGGACGAGGACGGCCGATGGCACAACGAGGTGGCGGCGGGGCGGGACCGGCCGGAGACCGAGGTGGAGGATTCCGCCGAAACGGCGACGGACGATCCGCCGGCCTGACGCTCAGCTTTCGAGAAACGGCCTGATCTTGCGCAGCTCCGCCACGAAGCGGCCGCGCTCCTGCTCGGCATGGGGCCGGCCGCGGCTGCGCAGCAGCGCGGAAGGGTGGACGGTGATCAGCGTCGGCACGCCGCTTTCCGTCTCGACGATGCGGCCGCGATCAGCGGTGACGGCGTGGCGCTTGCCGAGAAGAGCGAAGGTCGCGGTCGCGCCCAGCGCGACGAGGAGCGCCGGCTTCACCTGCTCGATCTCGCCGCCCAGCCACCAGGCGCATTGCCGGACCTCGCCGGTATTCGGCCTTTCATGGATGCGCCTCTTGCCGAAGCGCTTGAACTTGAAATGCTTGACCGCATTGGTGAGGTAGCAGGCGGAGCGGTCGATGCCGGCCTCCTCGAGACAGCCGTCGAGGAAGCGCCCGGCCGGACCGACGAAGGGATGGCCGAGCTGGTCCTCCCGGTCGCCCGGCTGCTCGCCGACGAGAAGCACCCGCGCCCGCTTCGCGCCCTCGCCGAAAACGACCTGCGTGGCCTCGCGGTAGAGATCGCAGCGCCGGCATTCCGCCGCCGCGGCGTGCATCGCCTCGATATCGCCTTGCGCGTGTTCCTGAAAAGCCGGCGCCGGCGTGCTCGCCTTCTTCAGCATGACCGTATTCCCAGCGGATGACTGCCTCCCTTCAATCCGCAAGCCTGCCGGTTGTTCCCCTGAGGTTACGTGGGACTCAAGAGGGAAAGAGGCGGGCATATTCATGCTCGCTTTCGCCGTAGGAATTCGCCGCGAAGGCCTGCAGGGCCGCGCGGTTGCGGATGACGATGATGCCGCGCTGGGAATAGATGAAGCCGTTGCCTTCCAGCACATGCAGGGCATTCGTGACGCTCGCCCGCCGGACGGCGAGCATCACCGCCAGGAATTCGTGCGTCAGGACCAGCCGGTCGCCGTCCACCCGGTCGTGGCACATCAGGATCCAGCGGGCGAGGCGCTCGTCGACATGGTCGACGGCCTGCGAAAGCGCCGTGAAGGCGACCTGGCAGGAAAAGGCCTGCGCCCAGCACAGCATGACGGCCCGGAAGGCAGGCCGCTCCTCGACCTGCCTTTGAAAATCCTCCCGCCGGATGCGCCAACCGCGCCCGTTTACCTGCATGACCGTGCGGAACGGATTGCGGTCCGTCCCGAGGATGGCGGAGGACGGCGACATGCCTTCCCGCCCGATGAGGCCGATTTCGGCCTGCTTGCCGGTCGGCGACACCACCACCGTCGAGATGATCCCCGCGCCCGGGAAGTAGCAATGGTCGATCGGCGACTGGGGACGGGAGAGTTCCAGCCCCTGCGGCAAGGCCACGTCGGTCATCAGGGGCAGGAGGGAATCGTGCTCCTCCGGGCCGAGCGCCGCCAGAAGCCTGTTCTGCCGCGTCATCGTCCTGCCCCTTTCCGCAGCACCCTTCCGGAATGGACCCGCTCCGGCCCGGCCGGCAGCGCGCCGGCCTCCGCCGTCGCCTGCCATGCCGCCTGCAGCGCCTCGAAAAGCTGGGCATACTGGAAGGCGCTGCGGTCCCAGGAGAAGTCCGCCTTCATCGCCTGCCGCTGCAGGCTGGCCCAGGCCTCCCGGTCTTCGAACGCCTCGCAGGCGCGGCGCACCGCCTCGCGGAAACTGTGCGGCTCGATCGGGTGGAACTGGAACCCCGTGGCGACGGCCCGCGCCATCGCCGCCTCGTTGGCGTCGATGATCGTCTCGGAGAGCCCGCCCGTCCGCCCGACCAGCGGAATGGCGCCGTAGCGCATGGCGTAGAGCTGGGTGAGGCCGCAGGGCTCGAAGCGGGACGGCTGCACCAGCACGTCGCAGCCCGAGACGATGAGATGGGCGAGCTCCTCGCTGTAGCCGATATGAACGGCAACGCGTTCCGGGTGGCGCCGGGCGCAATCCCTGAGCGCGTCCTCTATCGCCGCATCGCCCTGGCCGCAGACGACGAACTGGCCGCCATGCTGCACGACCTCCTCAGCCGCGTCCGGGATCATGTCCGCGCCCTTCTGCCAGGCAAGGCGCGTCAAGGCGGCAAAGAGCGGCCCGCCGGCATCCCCGAGACCGAAATGCGACAGCATCGCCGCGCGGTTTGCCTGCCGGCGCGGCAGCGAGCGCGCATCGTAGCGGCGGGGAACGAGCGGATCGGAGGCCGGATTCCAGATATCGGAATCGATGCCGTTGACGATGCCGTAAAGCGCCGAGCGCCGCGTCTGCAGCACGCCGTCGAGCCCCATGCCGAGCTCTGGCGACAGGATTTCCCGCGCATAGGTGGGGCTGACGGTGGTCACCACGTCGGACGAGAGCAGCCCACCCTTCAGGAAGCCGACGCCGCCGTAATATTCGAGGCATTCGATGCCGAAGGCTGCGTCGGGAAGGCCGAGCCGGCCGGCGATGTCGAAGGAGAACTGCCCCTGGAAGGCGAGGTTGTGAACGGTGCAGACCACCGGAAGCGAGCTGCGGAACGCATAGCGCAGATAGACCGGCACGAGCGCCGTCTGCCAGTCGTGGACATGCACGATATCCGCCCGCACCGCCGGCACCTCCCCGAGCGCGAGCCTTGCCTCGGCGAGCGAAAAGGCCGCAAAGCGCAGCCAGTTGTCCGGGTGGTCCCGCCCTTCGCCGTCAAGATAGGGGCCGCCCGGCCTGTCGTAGAGCTCGGGGATTTCGAGCACGAGCAGGTCGAGCCCGTCGGCCTCGGCCCGCGACAGGACGGCATCATGGCCGAGCAGGCCGTCGAGCCGGGCCACCGGCGTCCGCCGGGGCAGGTGTTCCAGCACCGCGCGATAGCCCGGCACGAGCGTCGAGACCAGGATGCCATGGGACCGCAGCGCCTTGGGGAGAGCCCCCGCGACATCCGCCAATCCCCCGGTCTTGATAAGAGGAAAAACCTCGGAAACAGTCGACAGAACGTTCATGGCCCGTCAGGTGACACTCCGCGCGAAGGACGAGAAACGCATCAGCGCCCGGCATCGCTGCCGGGCGCGGGACCACAGGAGGGATCAGGCGGAAGCGCGAAGCCCGATCGCCACCGACGGCTGCGGCTTGCCACGACGCGTCGACAGCGCCACGCGCTTCAGCGGAAGGGGAACGACGGGGGCCTCGGCCCGGACCGGCGATCGTGCCTCCCTCACCCGCTCGGCCGCCATTTGCCAATGGCGGTCGTGCTGGCCATCGGGGCAACCTTCCGTTTCCCAGATGCGATAGGCTTCGCTGCGAACGAGATCTTCAAAATCGACCATGAGAGCGTCCCTTTTCTGAGCTGATGGCGTCAACGCCCGCCGACCTTCTTCTTCTGGACGGCTTGGGGCCGTCATCGTGTGGGGCGGACGTTTCCTGCAACCAATCAACCGGCAGTGCCGGCCAATTGTTCCCGGAAAAAATCGGGGCAGACGAAAATCCCGCCGCCCCGCCCGCGCGACCGGAGGCGGCCAAGCCGGGGCCGCCTCCGGGCCAAGGTCAGGCCGCCTTTTTAGCCTTTGCATTGGCCGACGTTTCGGCAAGCTTCGTCAGCTTCTTGTCGGTCGCGGCCTCTTCCTCCAGATTGGCCTGCAGGAGCGGAACCGCCTTGTCGAGGCCGATCTGCTTTGCCCAGGCGATCAGCGTGCCGTAGCGCGCAATCTCGTAATGCTCCACCGCCTGCGCGGAGGAGATGAGGCCCGCATCGAGCGCCGGGGTGGCCTTGAAGCTCTCCATGATCTCCTCGGCCTCGGCGATGATGCCCTGGATCGCCTCACAGGTCTTGCCGCGGGGCGCCTTGCCGAGGAGTTCGAAGACCTCCTCCAGCCGCTCGATCTGCCCCTGCGTCTCGTCGCGATGATGCAGGAAGCTCTGCTTGCCCTCCTCCGACTGCGCGGCCCGCGCCATCTTGGGCAGCGCCTTCAGGATCTGCTTTTCCGCATAATAGATGTCCTTGAGAGTATCGAGGAACAGGTCGTCCAGTGTCTTCTCGGTAGCCATTGATGTCTCCATGGGTATGAGGGAACGGATGCTCGAACTCAGGGGCATGCCCGAATGTTCCACGCGGGATCGGAGACGTTCAGATCGGCTTGCTGAGATAGGGAGAACCCCGCACCGCAAAGCGCCACGGCCGGTCCGCCGCCTTGCTGATGCCGATCCGCACGCCGGAGGTCGAGACGGGCGGCTCGGCCGGCAGGTCGAGGAGGAAGGGCGGTTCGAAGAGGGAAAGGCCGTTCATCCCGCCGCCGACGGCAAGCGCCTTGCAGAGATTGCCCGGCCCGGCGCAAAGCCGCCGCGTCACGGCGAGCGAGCGCCGCGCCATCATGGTCTCGACGCCCTCCGTCGGCTCCAGGGCGCGCAGCAGCACCGCGCTGCCCGGCTCGCAGACGAAATTCAGGCACCAGTGCAGCCCATAGGAGCGGTAGACATAGGCCCGCCCGGCATCGCCGAACATCGCGGCATTGGAGGGCGTCGGCCCGCGATGGCTGTGCGAGGCCTCGTCGTCGCGGCGATAGGCCTCGGTTTCCACGACGATGCCGCCGACGCCGTCGACGAGCAGCAGCACGCCGAGAAGATCGGCCGCGACATCGACGGCATCGCGCGCGAAGAAGGATCGGTTCAGGGTCATGCCATGATCCTAGAACGGCGCCGGCGCAGCGGGCAACGCCTGCGGGCGGGCGGTCCGTGGAGAAAAAAGGGCGGCCGGGACTCGGGGGAGCCCCGGCGACGGACACGCTTGAGAATCCGCCCGGCCGCAGGGCGGCCGCACCCTCCCGTTTCGGGAAGCCGGAACCTGCCACCGGAGGCGCGGTAAGGAAAGCCGCGCGCGAACCTTTCCCCGCTGCGTACGGGATCGTACAAAGCTACCATGGTTAGAGCATTTCCGCTTTTCTCCGAATCGCGAGAACGCTCTAACTCTTTGTTTCGCCGTATTTTCCGAACGCAAAACCGCTTCGCACTTTGCTGGAAATGCTCTAGAGATCGCGGGACGAGCATTCGTAGAGAACCGTCCCGCTCGACGCTGCGACGCCGGCAAGGCTGACATCATAGCCCCAGAGGCGGCGGATATGGGAAAGGGTCGCATCGCGGTCCGCCTCCTCCAGGAGAACGCCGTTCTTGACGGTATGCCTCAGCCTCAATTGCCGGTCGCCGAGGAGATCGACGTCGACCACCTCGATATCCGGCCGGTTGGCACCGAGATCGTAGCTGCGGGCGAGCGCCGTGCGCACGGCGGAATAGCCGCGTTCGTCATGGATGGAGGCGACCTCGCAGAACCGGTCGGTGGACCGGTCCGTCAGATGGAATAGGCGGAACTTGCGGATCAGCGCCGGGCTCAGATATTGCAGGATGAAGGACTCGTCCCGGTGGTTCTCCCAGGCGTCGAGCAGCGTGCCCCGCCAGTCGCCGTTGCCTGCCATGTCTGGGAACCAGTCCCTGTCCTCCGCCGTCGGCTCGGTGCAGATGCGCTCGATGTCCTGCATCATCGCAAAACCCAGCGCATAGGGATTGATGCCGCCAAAGCGCGGGTCGTGGAAGCTCGGCTGGAAGACGACATTGGCGTGGCTCGCCAGCAGCTCCAGCATGGCGCCCTCGCTCATCTTCTTCTGGTCGAAGAGCCGGTTGATGATGAAATAATGGACGAAGGTCGCGCATCCCTCGTTCATCACCTTGGTCTGGGCCTGCGGATAGAAATACTGCGCGATGACGCGGACGATGCGCAACAGTTCCCGCTGCCACGGCTCCAGGATCAGGCTGTGCTTTTCGAGGAAATAGAGCAGGTTCTCCTCCGGCAGGTTCAGCGCCTTCTTGCGCTCCAGCGCCTCCTCCTCCGCCTCTTCCATGTCGGCATTGCCGCCGGCCGTGGGCAGGGTGCGCCAGAGGTCGCTATAGGTCTGCTCCTCATATTCCAGCCGCTCGCGCGCCCGCTCGGTGATCCTTTCGGAGGAAAGCCGCGGCGGGCGGCGGTAGTGGAAGACGCCCTGGTCCATCAGCGCATGGGCCGAATCGAGAATGTCCTCCACGGCGGCGGTCCCGTGCCGCTCCTCGCAGCGCGCGACATATTTCTTGGCGAAATCCATGTAGCCTAGGATGGAGCTGGCATCCGTCCACTGGCGGAAGAGATAGTTGTTCTTGAAGAAATGGTTGTGGCCGAAGGCGGCATGCGCGGTGACCAGCGCCTGCATCGGCATCGTGTTCTCTTCCATCAGATAGGTGATGCAGGGATTGGAATTGATGACCAGCTCATAGGCGAGGCCCCGGCGCCCCTTGCGGTAGAGATGGTCCTCGAAGACGAAACGCTTGCCGAAGGACCAGTGCTGGTACATCAGCGGCATGCCGACGGAGGAATAGGCGTCGAGCATCTGCTCGGAGGAGATGACCTCGATCTGGTTGGGATAGACGTCGAGCCCCATCTCGCCGAGCGCGATGGCCTCGATGGCGTCATAGGCGCGCGAGAGCGTCGCAAAGCTCCATTCGGATCCGTCGAACAGCAGGGAAGAGGCGCCGCGTCTTGCCATATGATCCCCCTAGCGACGAAGCTGGACCGGCTGGCGGGCGAAGAGCTTGCGGAAAACCGGATAGATATCCGCCGGCCGGGCGATGCGCGTCATCTGGAAATGCGGCGCCGCACCGTCGACGGTGCGATAGGCCCGCCACAGCGAGGTGCCGTTGTCGGTCGAGCCGAAAATCTCGCTCTCCCGCTCGTCGATGATCTCGACATAGGCATAGTACTGGCAAAGCTTCATCAGCTCGTCGCGCAGGAGCTGCGCGCAGCGTTCGGAATCGCCCGCCGCATTGTCGCCGTCGGAAGCCTGCGCGGCATAGATGTTCCAGAGGTTCGAAGGATAGCGGTCGAGGATGATGCGCTGCATCTCCTCCAGCGCGGTCGAGACGATCGTGCCGCCGCTCTGGCGGCTGAAGAAGAAGGTCTCCTCGTCCACCTCCCGCGCCTCGTCGGTGTGGCGGATGAAGACGATGTCGATGCGCTCGTAGCGGCGCTTGAGGAAGAGGTGGAGCAGCACGAAGAACCGCTTGGCGAGGTCCTTCTCGCGCTCGCCCATCGAGGCGGAGACGTCCATCAGGCAGAACATCACGGCGCTGGCATTCGGCATCGGCTGGCGCTCGAAGCGGTTGAAGCGCACGTCGACGGGATCGACATAGGCGATGCGCTTGCGCCGCCGCTCCAGCCTTTCCATCTCCTCGCGCGCCAGCGCCAGCCGGCGGCGCTGCTGCTGCGTCGGATTGGCCTCGCCCTCCAGCGCGGCCATCTCGGCGGCGAGCGTCAGGAACTCCTTCTCGCTCGGCCGGCGAAGCGCGATGCGCCGCCCGAAGCTGTTGCGCATGGTGCGGCCGACATTGATGTTGCTCGGCGTGCCGCTGGTCGTGAAGCCGACGCGGTGGGGCTTGTAGGTCACCGTTTCCTTGAGGTTGAGCTTGACCATGTCGGGCAGCTCCAGATCCTCGAAGAAGAGGTCGAGCACCTCCTCGCGGGAAAGGACGAACAGGAACTCGTCGTCGCTCTCGCCGCGCCCCGCGCCGCGGCCGCCTGCCCCGCCGCCGCCATCCGGCTTTCCCAGCCGGTCGCCGGGCGAGAAGGTCTCGTTTCCGGGCAGCACATAGTCGCGCTGGCCGCTGGCGGGGGAATTCCGAAACGTCGGCTCGTCGGCGCCGCGCCGCGGCACCGGCACGCCATGGGCGGCATCGACGTCGGCGATCCGGTCCGTCTTGACCTGATCGCGGATCGAGCGCTTCAGCTCGTCATGCACCCTTTTCAGGAAACGCTGGCGATTGCCGAGGCTGCGGTCTTTGGGATTGAGCCGGCGATCGATGAAATGCGGCATGGCCCACCCCCGGGGCCGGCATCAGCCGGCCTTGTTGACGCGCATGTACCAGTCGACGAGCCGGCGGACCTGGCGCACGGTGTAGCCGCGTTCGGTCATCCGCTGCACGAATTCGGCGTGCTGCTTCTCGGTGGCGCTGTCCTTCTTCGAGCCGAAGCTGATGACCGGCAGGAGGTCCTCCACCTGGCCGAACATGCGCTTCTCGATGACCTCGCGCAGCTTCTCGTAGCTCGTCCAGGAGGGATTGCGCCCGCCGTTGCGGGCGCGGGCGCGCAGGGTGAACTTGACGACCTCGTTGCGGAAATCCTTCGGATTGGCGATGCCCGCGGGCTTCTCGATCTGCGACAGTTCGCTGTCGAGGATCTCGCGGTTGAGGATCTGCCCGGTATCGGGATCCTTGAAGTCCTGATCCTCCAGCCAGGCATCCGCATAGGCGATGTAGCGGTCGAAGAGGTTCTGGCCGTATTCGCTGTAGGATTCGAGATAGGCCTTCTGGATCTCGTGGCCGATGAACTCGGCATAGCGGGCTGCCAGTTCCGAGCGGATGAAATCGAGATAATGCGCCTCGACCTCCTTGGGGAACTGCTCGCGCCGGATCGCCTGTTCGAGGATATACATGAGATGGACGGAATCGGCCGCCACCTCCTTGGTATCGTAGTTGAAGGTCTCCGACAGCACCTTGAAGGCAAAGCGCGTGCTGATGCCCGTCATGCCCTCGTCGACGCCGGCGGCATCGCGGTATTCCTGCAGCGACTTCGCCTTGGGGTCGGTATCCTTGAGGTTCTCGCCGTCATAGACGCGCATCTTGGTGTAGATCGGCGAATTCTCGTGCGGCGCAAGGCGCGTGGCGACGGTGAAGCGGCTGAGATTGGAGAGAACCTCCGGCGCGCAGGGGCTGTCCGCCAGCTCGCTTTCCCGGAGCAGCTTCTCGTAGATCTGCCGCTCTTCCGTCACCCGCAGGCAATAGGGCACCTTCACGACGAGGATGCGGTCGAGGAAGGCCTCGTTGTTCTTGTTGTGCTTGAACTGCAGCCATTCGGATTCGTTCGAATGCGCCAGCACGATACCCTGATAGGGGAAGCCGCCGAAATTCTCCGTGCCGTTGTAGCTGCCCTCCTGCGTGGCGGTGAGCAGCGGGTGCAGCACCTTGATCGGCGCCTTGAACATCTCGACGAATTCGAGGAGGCCCTGCGTCGTGCGGTTGAGGCCGCCGCTATAGGAATAGGCGTCGGGATCGGCCTGGCTGAAGTTTTCCAGCTGCCGGATATCGACCTTGCCGACCAGCGCCGAGACGTCTTGGTTGTTCTCGTCGCCGGGCTCCGTCTTGGCGATGGCGATCTGGCGCAGGCGCGAGGGCATCAGCTTGATAACGCTGAAGCGCGAGATGTCGCCGTCGATCTCGTCCAGCCGCTTCGTCGCCCAGGGCGAGATGAGGCCGGTCAGCCGGCGCTTGGCGATGCCGTATTTTTCTTCGAGAAGGTCGCCCATGCGCTCGCGGCTGAAGAGGCCGAGCGGCGATTCGAAGACGGGGCTGACCTTGCCATCGATGGCGAGCGTATAGATGGGCTGCTCTTCCATCAGCTTCTTCAGGCGCTCGGCGAGCGACGACTTGCCGCCGCCGACCGGGCCGAGCAGGTAGAGGATCTGCTTGCGCTCCTCGAGCCCCTGCGCGGCATAGCGGAAGTAGCCGACGATCCGCTCGACCGTGTCTTCCATGCCGTAGAAATCGGAGAAGGAGGGATAGATCTTGATGGTGCGGTTGGCGAAGATCCGCCCGAGCCGCTCGTCCGCGCTGGTGTCGATGAGCTGCGGCTCGCCGATGGCGGCCACCATGCGTTCCGGGGCGGTGGCGTAGAGGCTCCGGTCCTCGCGGCACGCCAGGAGATATTCCTGGAGGCTCATCTCTTCCCGCGCATTGCTTGCGTAGGTTTCGGAAAAGAGATCGAAAACATCGCTGCCTGTGGTTCCCATGGAACCCTCCTGCACTCGCCGGACGCAATCCCTGCGATTATGCATAGCAACGAATCCGCACCGAATTTTGTTCCCGCGATGACGGACAAAACACAATTTGTTCAACGCGATGCGGATCAGTGAAAGATCAGCATCGCGCCGGCGGCCAGCGCCATCACCCCGGTAGCCGCCCAGCCAACCACAAGAAGCAGCGGAGAAGCGGTGAATTGCTTCATCTGCGCGCTGCGGCTGACGACCATCATCATCGAAACCATGATGGGCACGGCAACGAAGCCGTTGATGACGGCGCTCCAGAAAAGCGCCTTGATCGGGTCGATCGGCAGGAACTCCATGACCAGCCCTGAAAGCGTCGCCGCGACGATGACGGTATAGAAGCCGGCGGCCTGGCCCGGCTTGTTGTCGAGGCCGCATGCCCAGCCGCAGCATTCCGAGGCGCCGTAGGCGGCCGAGCCGGCCAGCACCGGAATGGAGAGCATGCCCGTGCCGATGATGCCGAGGCTGAACAGCACGAAGGCGAAGTCGCCGGCAATGGGCCGCAACGCCTCGGCGACGTCAGCCGCCGTGCCGATATCCGTCTTGCCGCTCGCATGCAGCGTGGCGGCCGTGCTCATGATGATCGCCACGGCGACGAGGGTGGAGACGGCCATGCCGACGAAGGTGTCGAAGCGGATGCGCTTCAATTCGCGCTTCGCCTGGCGCGGCGCGCGCTTCAGCGGCCGGGCATCCTCATGCTCCTCGATCTCCTCCACCTCCTGGCTGGTCTGCCAGAAGAAGAGATAGGGGCTGATCGTCGTGCCGAGGATCGCGACGATCACGGTGAAGGTGTCGCCGCTCTTGCCGATGGTCGGCACGAACAGGCCATAGGCCGCCGCACCCCAGTCGACCTTCACCACGAAGAGGACGGCGACATAGGAGAGCAGCACCATGGTCAGCCATTTCAGGTAGCTCGCATAGCGGTGATAGGACACGAAGACCTGCAGCAGCAGGGAAAGGATGGCAAAGCCTATGGCCAGCGGCCGCCCCGGCACGCCCGTCGCAAGCTCCGCCGAGGCCCCCATCGCGGCGAGATTGGCGCCGATATTGATCGTGTTGGCGGCAAACAGCAGCACGATCAGCAGGAACACGACCGGCCGGGGCCAGACCGCCCGCAGATTGGCGGCGAGGCCGCAGCCCGTGACGCGCCCGATCCGCGCGCTGACGATCTGGATGGCGCACATGAGGGGATAGGAAAGGAGCATCGTCCAGAGCAGGCTGAAGCCGAACTGCGCCCCGGCCTGCGAATAGGTGGCGATCCCGCTCGGATCGTCGTCGGCCGCGCCGGTGATGAGGCCGGGGCCGAGCTGCTTGAGAAGCGGCGGATCCTCTTTCTCTTCGGGACGTTCCGCTGGATTTTCCGTTGAATCCGCCGAGGACTTCAGGACCGTCTCGCTCATGGGAAAATGCCTTTACCGCACTGCGGCTCCAGACCGCGTGACGGCGGTAACTCCGGCCCCTGAGGGAAGTTCCGACCCCGTAACTTTCGCGGCTCTCGGCGGGAACAATGTGAGACAACGGCAGTTTGTCATGCACTTCCCGCTTGTCGTGAAGTGGTCCCTGGAGCGGCAGACGCCTATCGCGGCGCCTGCCGCTTCACCGTGGAACCTTCCCTGCCGTGAGGTGTTTCACCTCCGTCGCAATGAAAATGGCAAGGCCCGTCCTTCGGGACCGGCCGCCTTCACCCAAAAGATTGGTGCCCCGAGAATGAGCCGTCTGATCGTCGTTTCGAACCGCGTTCCCGTTCCTGACAAGCGGGGCACGGCCCCGGCCGGCGGCCTGGCGGTCGCGCTCAAGACGGCGCTGGAAGCACGCGGCGGCCTGTGGCTCGGTTGGTCCGGCCGTTCCTGCGGCGAGGACGAGATCGGGCCGCTGGCCAGCGTGAAGGAGGGCAATATCGAATATGCCCTGACGGACCTCACCCAGCAGGATGTCGAGGAATACTACCAGGGCTTTGCCAACCGCGTGCTCTGGCCGATCTGCCACTACCGGCTGGATCTCGCCGAATACGGGCGCCGCGAGATGGCGGGCTATTTCCGCGTCAACCGGTTCTTCGCCAGCCGCCTCCTGCCAATGCTGCGGGAGGACGACCTCATCTGGGTTCACGATTACCATCTGATCCCCCTTGCCGCGGAGCTGCGCCGGCAGGGCGTGCGCAACCGCATCGGCTTCTTCCTGCATATTCCCTGGCCCGCGCCGGACGTCTTCCTGACAATGCCCGTGCACGAGGAGCTGCTGAAGGGCCTGACGGAATATGACGTGATCGGCTTCCAGACCGTTCACGACCGCGAGAATTTCGCCGATTGCCTGGCACGGCAGGGCCTCGGCAAGCGGCTGGGCACGACCCGGTTCATGGTCGGCGAACAGGCCTTCACCGCAAAACCCTATCCGATCGGCATCGAGACCGACGAATTCGCCGCCATTGCGCGGCGCGCATCGGAAACCACGCTGCACAGGCGCATGCTGCAGAGCCTCGACGGCAAGGCGCTGATCATCGGCGTCGACCGGCTCGATTATTCCAAGGGCATCACCCAGCGCATCGACGCCTTCGAGACGTTCCTGACGCGTCATCCCGACAGCCAGCGCCAGGTGACGCTGCTGCAGATCACGCCGAAATCGCGCTCCGAGGTTCCGGAATACGAGGCGATGCAGCGCACCGTCGCCGAGCAGGCCGGCCGCGTCAACGGAGCCCTCGGCACCGTGGACTGGGTGCCGATCCGCTATGTCAACCGCTCCCTTCGCCGCCCGGCGCTCGCCGGCCTCTACCGCATGGCGAAGCTCGCAATGGTGACACCCCTGCGCGACGGCATGAACCTGGTGGCGAAGGAATATGTCGCCGCCCAGAACGAGGAAGACCCTGGCGTCCTCCTGCTCTCGCGCTTCGCCGGCGCGGCGCAGGAACTGAAGGAGGCCGTTCTGGTCAATCCCTACGACGTGGAAGGCACGGCCGAAGCCCTCGCGCGCGGCCTCGCCATGCCGCTCGAGGAGCGGCGCCAGCGCTGGCAGAGCATGATGGCGACCCTGCGCGAAAACGACGTCTTCGCCTGGTGCCGCGCTTTCCTCGACGACCTCTCCGGCACTGCCCGAACGACCGCGCCGCCCCCGAAGACAGCCGGCTACCGCATGGCTCTCGACCCGGAGGTCACCCGCCGGCATCGCCTCTAGAGATCGGGCAAATTGGCCTGACCGCTCTCGATCCCCGTCAAATCGCGCGCGTGATGCCGCCGTCGACGCGGATGTTCTGTCCGGTGATGTAGGCCGCTCCCTCGGAAGCGAGGAAGGCGATCGTCGCGGCGACTTCCTTGCTGGTGCCGTAGCGCCTCATCGGCACGCTGTCGCGGCGCTCGTCCGTTGCCGGCAGGCTGTCGATCCAGCCGGGCAGCACGTTGTTCATGCGGATATTGTCGCCCGCATAGGTGTCGGCGAAGATCTTCGTGAAGGAGGCGAGGCCCGCGCGGGCGACGGCGGAGGTCGGGAACATCGAGCTCGGCTCGAAGGCCCAGGCTGTCGAGATGTTGATGATGACGCCGGACTTCTGCTTCTGCATGACCGGCACCACGAGGCGCGTCGGGCGCACGGCATTGAGGAAGTAGACGTCGATTCCCGTGTGCCAGTCATCGTCCGTCAGGTCGAGGATCGGCTTGCGCGGCCCGTGGCCGGCGCTGTTGACGAGCACGTCGATGCGGCCCCAGCGCTCCAGCGCGCCGTCGACAAGGCGCTTCAGGTCGTCGTTCGACTGGTTGGAGCCGGTAACGCCGAAACCGCCGAATTCGCCCGCCAGCGCCTCGCCCTTGCCGGAGGAGGAAAGCACCCCGATCCTGAATCCGTCCGCCGCCAGCCGCCGGGCGGCCTCCGCCCCCATGCCGCTGCCGCCGGCTGTGATCAATGCGACCTTCTCGCCTGCCATGGAACTATCCTTTCATGAACCGTTGATTGCCCCATCCTGCCATGCCGCCCGCGGCAGGGCCAACCAGAAATACGCGCCGCATCCTGTAGAAAATCTATCGCCAAAGCCTCCCGCTAGGCCGTAGCGGCACCGGTCCTGTATTTCGCGCTTTCCCTCAACAGCCAGCCGCGGACCGCATCGACGGAGGCGGGATGCCGCGGCTTGCGCGGCGCGACGACGTAGAAATCGGCGCCGACGCGCATCCGCGTTTCGAAGAGCCGCACGAGATGGCCGCCGGCGATGTCGTCCCCGATGAGGAATTCGCTGGCGAGCGCCAGCCCCTGCCCGCCGCGCGCTGCCTCCAGCGCCAGCGCCGTCTGGTTGAAGCGGATGTTCTTCGGCGCCGAAACCGGCGCCGCCTTGCCCATCGCCTGCTCCAGGAAGCGCGGCCAGAAATTATGCGCATCGTGCAGTAGTGCATAGCCGGCAAGGTTTTCCGGTACCTCGGGCCTTCCGAGCTTCTCGATCAGCAGGGGGCTGCCGAGCGCCACGATGACCTGTTCGAACAGGAGGTCCGCCTGGAGGCCCGGCCCGAAGGGCGGCCGGCCGTAGCGCACGGCAAGATCCACCGCATCCGTCTGGAAATTGGAGATCCGGTCGCTGGCGAGAATGCGCAGGTCGATATGCGGATGCGCGGCGGTGAATTCCGGCAGGCGCGGGATCAGCCATTTCGAGGCGAAGGTCGGCGTCACGCTGATCGTGAGATGCTGCGGCTCCGGGCGCAAGGTCTCCGTCGCCTCGGAGATCAGTTCCAGGGCACGGCGGACGCTGCCGACATAGCTGCGCCCCGCCTCGGTGATCGCAAGCGTCCTCGGATGCCGCTCGAACAGCTTGAGGCCGAGCTCGGCCTCCAGTCCCCGGATCTGCTGGGCGACGGCGCCCTGCGTGACGCCGAGCTCCTCCGCCGCGAGCCGGAAGTTCAGATGCCGCGCGACGACTTCGAAGACGCGGACGCCGTTGAGGGATGGAAGTTTTCCGATACGGTCGGCCATGCGATCTGCTGCATCCGGTTGGCGGCGGGATACGTCGTTCTATCAGGCTTTGCGGCACCGACCTACGAGGATGCAGGAAAATTACAGTTTTCCGATGCCATCGCCCCCAACGCGGCATCGATGCTCCGCGACCTGCTGCCCGTTCCGTTTCGAAAACGTCTGGCCAAGAGCCGCCCTTGGTGCTGAAATCCTCTCGGGATACCGTACCGTAGCGTCGATGATCGGCTGGAAGACGTCTCTTTCCCCAGCCATGCAGCATTCCGAACCCTATTGACTGTTTGATTTTCTATGACACAGTGTTAAGAAATCCAAACATGCAGCGGGTGGAGCCGCTGCCGGGGGAAACACAATGACGGATGTTCCGGAGCGGGCAGACGTCGTCGTCATCGGCGGCGGCGTCGCGGGGTGCTCTGTTGCCTATCACCTGACGAAGATCGGTATCACGGATGTGGTGGTCTGCGAGCGCAAGCAGCTCACCAGCGGCACGACATGGCATGCGGCCGGGCTGGTGACGCAGCTTCGCGCCACGCGCCGCATGACGGAGCTGGCCAAATATACCGGCGAGCTCTTCGGCTCGCTGGAGGCCGAGACGGGCCAGGCGACCGGCTTCAAGCGCAACGGCTCGCTGCGCGTCGCCAACACGCCGGCCCGCTATGAGGAACTGGCGCGCGGCGCATCGATGGGCCGCAATTTCGGCCTGCCGGTCGAGCCGGTCACGCCGGGCGAGATCAAGGAGCGCTGGGGGCCGATCAGCACCGACGGCATCGTCGGCGGCTTCTGGTTCCCGCATGACGGGCAGGTCAACCCGATCGACGTGACGCAGGCCTATGCCAGGGGCGCGCGCATGCGTGGGGCGAAGGTCTTCGAGAACCTTTCCGTGACGAAGATCCTCGTCGAGAACGGCAAGGCCGCCGGCGTGATGACCGACCGGGGGCCGATCCGCGCCGGGACCGTCGTCATTTGCGGCGGCATGTGGTCGCGCGACCTCGCCGCCGAGGCCGGCGTGACGATCCCGCTGCACGCCGCCGAGCATTTCTACATCGTGACGGAACAGGTGGAGGGCCTGCCGCGCGACCTGCCGGTGCTCTTCCTCGGCGACGAATGGACCTATTACAAGGAGGATGCCGGCAAGCTGCTGGTCGGCTTCTTCGAGCCGAACGCAAAACCCTGGGGCCAGGCCGGCATTCCCGAGGACTTCAGCTTCGGCACCCTGCCGGAGGACGTCGACCATATCGCGCCCTATCTGGAACAGGCGACCCGCCGCGTGCCGGTTCTGGAGCGCACGGGCATCCAGCTCTTCTTCAACGGCCCGGAGAGTTTCACCCCCGATGACCGCTACCTTCTCGGCGAGACGCCGGAAGTGCCCGGCCTCTTCTGCGCCACTGGCTTCAACTCGGTCGGCATCCTCTCCTCGGGCGGTGTCGGCAAGGCGCTCGCCGACTGGATCCGCGACCGCCGCCCGCCGGTCGAGCTGATGGACGTCGACATCCGCCGCATGCAGACCTTCATGGGCAACCGCAAATATCTGGAGGACCGCACGACCGAGACGCTCGGCCTGCTCTTCGACATGCACTGGCCGTCCCGCCAGTTCGAGACGGCGCGCGGCATCCGCCGCAGCTCGTTCCATGACAAGCTTTCGGCCGCGGGGGCATGGATGACGGAAGCGGCCGGCTGGGAGCGGCCGGGCTTCTTCGGCGCGCCGGGCACGACACCCAAAGTGCAATATTCCTATGGCCGCCCCTCGTGGTTCGACGCAGTCGGCGAGGAATGCCGCAACACGGCGAGCAACGTCACGCTGTTCGACCATTCCTGCTTCATCAAGTATCTCGTCAGCGGGCCGGATGCCTGCGCGGCGCTCAACCATGTCTCGGCCGGCCAGATCGACGTTCCCGTCGGCAAGGTCGTCTATACGCAATGGCTGAACAAGGAGGGCGGCATCGAGGCGGACGTGACGGTCACCCGGCTTTCCGAGACCGAGTTCATGGTCGTGACCATCGCCGTCTCGCAGCGCCGCGACCTCGCCTGGCTGCGCCGGCACCTGCCGGATGGCGCGCGCGTCCATGTTCAGGACATCACCTCGGGCCTGCCGATGCTGGCGCTGATGGGGCCGAAGTCCCGCGCGCTGCTCGAGCGTCTGTCGCCGGCCGACTTCTCCAACGAGGCATTCCCCTTCGGTACCAGCCGGGAGATCGATCTCGGCTATGCCCGCGTGCGGGCAAGCCGCCTCACCTATGTCGGCGAGCTCGGCTGGGAGCTCTACATGCCGGCGGAATTCGCCGGCCATGTGCTGGAGAAGCTGATTGAAGCTGGCGCCGGTCTCGGCCTCAGGATGGGCGGCTATTTCGCCATCAATTCGCTGCGCATGGAAAAGGGCTACCGCCACTGGGGCCATGATATCGGCGAGGAGGACAGCCCCTTGCAGGCCGGCCTCGGTTTCGCCGTCGCCCTCGACAAGGCCGGCGGCTTCATCGGCCGCGACGCGCTCCTGCGCCAGAAGGAAGCCGGAACGCCCGACCGCCGCCTCGTGCAGATCCGCATCGAGGCAGAAGGCGAGCCGCCGCATCTCTATCACAACGAACCGCTGCTGAGGGACGGCGAGATCGTCGGCTCCGTCACGACGGGCGCCTACGGCCACCGCCTCGGGGCCTCGCTCGGCATGGGCTACGTCACCTGCCCCGGCGGCGTGACGCCGGACTGGCTCGCCTCCGGCACCTGGGAGGCCGAGATCGCCTGGCGGCGCCATCCGATCCGCCTGCAGCTTCGCCCCTGGTACGACCCGAAGGGGGAGCGGCTGGCCGGATAACAATCAAGGTCCGGAAGGGGAACTTCGGGCCGCATGCAACGAACGCCATATCAGGGAGGACACGGCATGGCTGAGGAGAGGCTGCAACCGGAGCTGGAGCGTCGGCTCCGGCTACTGGAGGATCCGCGCAACCAGGGAGAGGATTTCGATGGCATGGCCTGGGCCGCGCTGATCGGGCTCGGCGTTCTGCTGCCGATCCTCGCCCTTCTGATCGGGAGGATAGCATGAGCGTACAGGACGAAATCCTCATCGAGGCCGACAAGAGCGCCTGGCCGCTGCTGCCGCAGGAGCGGGTCTGGGGCCCCTGGCAGCTCGGCATTTCTCTCGCCACGGCCGCCGCCGCGACCTGGTGCTACATCATCGGCGAATATGTCGGCTATTATCTCAGCTTCAAGGAAGGTTTCTTCGCCCTCCTCGCCGGCAGCATGATCGGCATGCTCATCGTGGCGCTGGCGGCCGTGCCGGTCGCCATCCGCTTCGGCGTCGATTCCATCGCCTCGTCCAAGCCGCAATTCGGCTCGCGCGGCTGGATCATCCCCGCCGCCATGCAGTTCGTCTCCATCGTCGGCTGGAACTCGCTGCTCCTCATCTTCTTCGCCAAGTCGACGCGGCAATTGCTGCTGGCGCTCGGCTGGATCGGCGAGGACAGCCATAACTTCCTCGTGCAGGCGACGGTACTGCTGGCGGCCGGGCTGGTGTTCCTCTTCCTGCTGAAGGGCTCCTCCGGCGTCGACAGGATCGCGAAGATCCTCGTCGCCCATGTCTTCGTCGGCTTCTGGATGCTCTACATCCTCGTCACGCAGCGCTGGGAGGACCTGTCGGCGGCCGTGCCCGCCTATGCCGCGACCGACGCGCACTGGAACTACACGACGGGCGTCGAGATCGGCATCATCTCGCTGCTCTCCTGGTGGCCCTATATCGGCGCCATGGTGCGCATGGCCCCGAACGGAAGGCGGGCGGCGGCCCCGATCATGGTGGGCATGGGCCTTCCCGTGCCGCTGCTCTCGGCCATCGGCATCGCCGGCATTCTCGTGCTCCAGGTCTCCGACCCGGCCGAATGGATGCGCACGGTGGGCGGGCCGACCTATGGCGTGATCGCGCTGCTCTTCGTCGCCGCGGCCAATCTCGGCACGGCCGTCGCGGGGGTCTATTCCTCCTCGATCGGGCTGCGGCATTTCCCGGCGCTCCAGAAGCTGAGCTGGCCGATGCTGCTGCTGATCTCCATCGCCCCGGTGGGCGTGGTGGGGCTGCTGATCCCGGATCTATTCTTCGCCAATTTCGGCACCTTCATCGCCTTCATCGGCCTCGGCTTCGCCCCGCTCTGCGGCATCCAGATCGTCGACTACTACCTCCTGCGCAAGCGGCGGATCGACGTGCGCGGCCTCTTCGAGGACAGGCCGGACAGCGCCTATCGCTTCTGGAGCGGCTTCAACCCAGCCTCGCTGATCGCCATGGCCGCGGGCTTCTGCACCTATCTCTACCTCCTGAACCCGATCACCTATGAAAGCCGCTGGCCCTACGACTACCTGACGGCCGCCCTGCCGACGGCGGTGGTCGGCGGCGTGGTCTATGCGCTCATCACGCTTCTCGTGGTGAAGCCGGCCGGCAAGGGCCGTTACTGAGACCCGGGCCGGCGCTCGCGCGAGGCGGGCGCCGGCCGCATCCACAACGCCTTGATTTCCGGCGGAAAACCTATAACTCGGAGGAAAACACCCTGCCGACCGGGAGATTCCGTTCGTGAGCCGCAAACCCAAGACCTCGACCCCGAAGGCGCCGGCCATCGCCGCCGCCCCCCTGCAGGACATGCAGGGCGACCTGAAGATCGGCCAGCGGCTGAAGATGGTGCGCGAAGCCTTCGGCGTCTCTCAGCGGGAGCTTGCCAAGCGCGCGGGCGTGACGAATGCCAGCATCTCGCTGATCGAGCAGGATGCGCATGCGCCTTCGGTCGTCTCGCTGCACAAGATCCTGCGAGCCCTGCCGATGAGCCTTGCCGATTTCTTCGCCATTCCGCCGGCGGAGGAGGACGTGCTGATCGCCGCGCCGGAAGACCTCACCGTCATCACGCGCGGCGAGGCCGACATGCGCTGCCTTGCCTCGCAGCGCCGCGACAAGCGCCTTCAGATGTTCCTGGAGCACTACGCCCCCAACGCGGGAACGGGCGAGGACCTCATCGTGCACGACGGCGAAACCGCCGCGCTGGTGGTGGAAGGAACCATCGAACTGGAGATCGGCGGCAAGGCGCACACGATCGGCGCCGGCGGCGGCTACCAGCTCTTTTCCGGCGTGCCCTACCGCATCCGCAATGCCGGCGACACGCCGGTCGTCGTCGTCTGCGCCGTGACGCCGCCGATGCTCTGAGCGTCAAATAAATAAAACATTCCGTCAAAAATAGTTGACGTTCATCCCGCCCCGGGCCTACCTTCGATCACAGGGAGGCGGGCGTTCCTGCCTGCACGATGGCCATGGGGAGGAACCAGATGACCGTCCATAGCAATGAATTCGGCATGCAGTTCGACAGAAGGCTCCTGAACGGCGCGCTGATCGGCGGCCGGTGGGAGCCGGGCTCCGGCGGCACCTTCGCCGCAAACGATCCCCATACTGGCAGGCGCCTGCACGAGATCGGCCGCTGCGCGCCCTCCGATGTCGACCGCGCCGTCGCGGCGGCGAAGGACGCCTTTGCCGACTGGTCGAAGACCTCGGTGCAGGTGCGCGCGAAGATCCTGCGCAACATGCAGCGCCTCTTCCGCGACCGCGCCGAGGCCATGGCCCAGATGGTCACCAAGGAGGTCGGCAAGCCGATCCTCGCCGCCCGCGAGGAGACCTTCGAATATTCCGGCCCCGCCTGGGGCAAGGCCGCCGAGGAAATCCTGCGCTACCGCGGCATGACCCTGCCCTCCACGCAGGAGAAGACGACGAACAAGCGCCTCGTGCTCGGCCACCGCCCGCTCGGCGTCATCGGCGTCATCACGCCCTTCAATTTCCCGACCGACATCTCCTCCATCGCCCTTGCCCACGCCGTTGCCGCCGGCAACACGGTGGTCTGGAAGCCGACGGAATACGGCCCGGTTTCATGCGCCATGGTCGCCGAGCTCTTCGAGGAAGCGGGCTTCCCGCCGGGCGTCCTCAACATGGTGCAGGGTTTTGGCGATGTCGGCGCGCATCTGGTGCGCCATGCCGACGTCAAGGGCATCTTCTTCACCGGCTCGAACAGGGTCGGCGAGGAGATCGCGCGGGTCAATCCGCTGCGCCCCATGCTGCTGGAGCTCGGCGGCGACGGGCCGCAGATCGTGCTGGAGGACGCCGATATCGACCGCGCCGTGGAAGGGGCGATCACCGGCGCCTTCTACTATTCCGGCCAGGTCTGCACCTCGTCGGAACGGCTCTTCGTGCACGAAAAGGTCTATGACGAATTCCTGGCGAAGTTCCGCGCCGCCACGGCCGCCCTGAAGATCGGCGACCCCGCCGATGCCGGCAACGACATGGGCCCGCTCTGCAACCCCGCCGTCCTCGAACGCGCCCGCCAGCATGTGGCGGACCTGCGTGAAGCCGGCGCGACCATCGAGCAGTTCGGCCCGGAACAGGGGCTCTACTACCCCGCCACCATCGTAACCGGCCTCGACCGGGCGATGATCCGCGGCAAGGGCGAATCCTTCTCGCCGCTGGCGCTGGTGCTGAAGGTCGCTTCCGACGAGGAGGCCATCGAGATCGCCAACGAATCCGAGCTCGGCCTCGTCGCCTCGCTCTGGACGCAGGACATGTCCAAGGCCTGGCGCGTCGCCGAGGCCCTGCCGCACGGCGCGGTCAACGTCAACGAGACCTCGAACTACTGGGACCAGCTCGCCCCCTTCGGCGGCGCGGGCAAGTCCGGCGTCGGCCGCGAGCTGTCGCAATGGTTCCTCGACAGCTTCACCGAGAACAAGCTCATCGTCTTCGACCTCGGCGGTCCCGCCGACGACCGCCGCATCGAGGGCGGCTGGTAGCCACCCATCCCACCCCTACCGCTCCGGCGGAAGGGGGCCTTAAGCGACAGGTGCGCCCGGAGGGACGCACCGACCGCCCTCAAGGCAGGGCGGAACGGCTGGCTTCGCGCCCGACTTCGCCGGCGGACTTCAGCTTGGCTTCGATGAAGGTCTTTGCGTGGCGCGCGAGGTCCTCTCCGTCTTCCCAGAGGTTGCGCCAGATGCCGAGGATGCCGCAAAGGGGCTGCCCGACCACCGCGGACGAGAAGGATTCGAAAACGATCGGCCCATCGTAGCCGATCCGCGCGAGGCCGTTGAAGATACGGCCGAAATCGACGGAACCGGCGCCGAGATAGCCGCGGTTCGATTCCCCGATATGGAAATAGCCGAGATGGTCGCCCGTATCGACGAGCGCCATCTCCATGTCCGCCTCCTCGATGTTCATGTGGTAGGAGTCGAGATGGACCTTCACATTGGGAAGGCCGACCCGCTTGCAGAACTCGACGCCCTGCCCTGCCGTGTTGAGCACGTTGGTCTCATAGCGGTTGACGACTTCGAGGCCGAGCGTGATGCCGTGGCGGCCCGCCTCCTCGCCGATCCGGCGCAGGACCTCGACGGCCCCGGCGATGCCGGCCGCGGTCGGCGGCTCGGGATATTTCTGGAAGGCCGAATAGAGGATGCCGCAGACATGGCTGGAGCCGAGCTCGGCAGCGGCGGCGATGACCTCGCGCAGCCGGACTTCGCCCGCCTTCACGCGGGCCGGATCGCCGCTCGATATGTCGCTTGCGGCATCAAGGCCGAGCGACAGGTTGGCGGAAATGCCGGCCTTGCGCAGCTCGGCCGCGGTGAAGGCGATGTCCAGCGCCTTCGGATCGGGCGCGGAGATCTCGATGATGTCGAAGCCGAGTTCGGCGGTCTTGTTGACCGCGAGCACGCATTCCTCGCGGCCCCAGTCGCGCACCCAGACATTGGCGTGCAGGCCAAGCTTGTTCTTCATCCCGTTTCTCCTCAAACCTTCGTCATGCTGCGGCGGCGCCACTGGTCGAAGATTACCACGACCACGATGACGATACCCTGCGCGATGCGCTGCCAGAACGGGCTGACATCGAGCAGGTTGAGGCCGTTGCCGAGTACGCCGATGATGGCCGCGCCGATGATCGAGCCCCAGACGCCGCCCTCGCCGCCGAAGAGATTGGTGCCGCCGATGACGACGGAGGCGATGGAGCGCAGCTCCTCGCCTTCCGCCATCAGGGCGTTGGCGGAGTTGAGGCGGCCGACCAGGATGATGCCGGCGATGGCGGCCAGCAGGCCGGAGATCGCATAGGTCATGATCTTGGTGCGGGAAATGCTGATGCCCGAGGAATGGGCCGCAGCGCGGTTGCCGCCGACGGCATAGATCGCGCGCCCCAGCGCCGTGTAGCGCAGCACATACCAGCCGGCGACCGCGCAGAGCAGCGCGATGATCGCGCTGACCGGCAGGCCGAGAAGCTGGCCGCCGCCGACCCAGAGCAGGCTGTCGGGAAGCTGCCGGCCGGCATTGAAGGAGGGAACCGGCAGGCCATCGGTAACCAGCAGCGCAGCGCCGCGGAACGCCGTCATCGTGCCGAGCGTGGCGATGAAATCCGGGATCTTGAACTTTGAGATGAGCCAGCCGTTGAGCGCGCCGGCGACGATGCCGATGGCAAGGCCGATCAGGATCGCGATCGGTGGCGGCACGAAGCCGAAATCGACGCCGAACAGCACCAGCGGCTGGGTGAGCAGCACGGCCGTGATCGAGGCGGCAAGCGCCGCGATGGCCGCCACCGAAAGATCGATGCCGCCTGTCAGGATGACGAAGGTCTGCCCGACCGCCAGGATGGCGACGAAGGCGGACTGGCGCGCCACGTTGGAGAGGTTGTCGAGGGTCAGGAAGTTCGACGTGGCGAAGGCGAGATAGGCCATCAGCAGGACGAGGGCGATCAGCGGCCCCGCCTGGAAGACGATGCCCTTGATCTTCGCCTTGCGCGCATCGGCCGCGCTGACGGCTGCGTCCGGGTTCTTTTCCGTGCTCATATGCTTCCCACTCCCTTGGGCCCTGCCGTCTCCTGCTCCGGACGGCGGAACTGCCCTGTCATTTGTCTTGACTAGCTCGCGTATCGCAGCAGGTTCTGCTGCGATATCTCCTCGCGCGGCAGCTCCGCGGAGAGGCGGCCGCCGCGCATGACGAGCACGCGATCCGCCATGCCGATGAGTTCGTTCAGCTCCGAGGAGATCATCAGGATCGACGCGCCCTCGGAGACCAGCCGGCTCATGACGGCGAAGACCTCGGCCTTGGCGCCGACGTCAATGCCGCGGGTCGGCTCGTCGAAGATCAGGATCTTCGCGCCGCTCGACATCCAGCGCGCCAGGATGACCTTCTGCTGGTTGCCGCCGCTGAAGAAGAAGAGCTTGTGCGTGGTGGAGGCCGGGCGGATGCGCAGGTCCGAAATGTAGCGCCTGCCCTCCTCCCGCTCGCGGGCAAGATCGAGCCGCGACAGCAGCGACTTGCCGGAAAGCCAGGACAGGCTGAGATTCGGCCCGACCGGCTGCATCGGCACGAGGCTCTGGCGGCGGTCGCGCGAGATGAGGCCGAGCCCGGCCGCGATGGCATCGGACGAATGCCGGAAATCGGCGCGCTTGCCTTCGACGGCGATCGAACCGGCCTTGACAGGCTGAAGACCGAAAAGCGCGCTGGCGATTTCCGCCTGTCCCGCGCCCATCAGGCCGTAGATGCCGAGGATCTCGCCGCGGCGCAGGGTGAAGGAAAGGTCCTTGAGCGTGCGGCCGGAGGCGAGGTTCTCCACCGCCAGCATCGGCGCGCCCAGCTCCACCGTCTCCTTGGGGAACTGTTCCTCCAGCCTGCGGCCGACCATCAGGCCGATGACCGTCTCCTCGTCCGCCTTCTCGGCCGGCAGCGTCTCGACGACCACGCCGTCGCGCAGCACCGTGACGCGGTCGGCGATCATCGGGATTTCCGAGAGATGATGCGAGATGTAGATGATGCCGTGCCCGCGCTGCTTGAGGCGACGGATGACGTCGAAGAGGCGGCTGCGCTCGCTGTCCGAGAGCGCCGAGGTGGGCTCGTCGAGGAGGAGGATGCGCGGGCCGCGCTCCAGGACGCGGGTGATTTCGATGAGCTGCTGCTCGGCGACCTCGAGCGTGCGCACCTCGGCGGTCGGGTCGATGGAGACGCCGAGCGCCTCCAGCGCATGGCGAGCGGCCTCATGGGCCCTCGCCCAGTCGATCTTGCCGAAGGCGCCGCGCGGCATGCGGCCGAGGAAGATGTTCTCCGTCACGCTCAGCGCCGGCACGAGGCTCAGCTCCTGATGGACGAGGCCGATGCCGAGTTCCGTGGCAAGCGTCGGCGTCAGCGCGGAAACCTGGCGACCGCCCACCACGATCTCGCCGCCGGTCGGCGCATGCTCGCCGGCAAGGATCTTCATCAGCGTGGACTTGCCCGCGCCGTTCTCGCCGAGAAGCACCTGCACCTCGCCGGCGCGCACGTCGAGCGAGATGGATTTCAGGGCGATGACGCCGGGAAAGCGTTTCTCGATATTTTCGAGCTTCAAGAGGATTTCGTGCTGGTCCATGCCCTACAACTACCGTTCCGCATGGGCGCGCAGGCGCCCCTTCGTTCTTCGCCAGCCCGCGCGCGGACAAGCAAGACGCGGGGCGCGCCTTCGAAAAGACGACACCCCGCGGCCCTGGGAGAAACTCAGTTGGCCTTCTTGCAGCTCGCCCGGATGGTCTTCCAGTCGATCGCTTCCAGCTTCGGTTCCGGATAGAAGTTGCGGGCATTCGCCTCGTAGACGGTGCGCGGGCGGATATCGAAGGTCTTCGGCACTTCGAGGCCGCAGGCGAGCTCCACCGCGAACTTGGTGCCGAACCAGCCCCAGTCGGCAAAGCCGTGGGTGGTTTCGGCAATCATCTTGCCCTCGGCGATACGGTCGACCGATTCCGGCGTCACGTCGTTGGTGAAGATCGCGACCTTCTTGTCGCCGATATTGGCACCGTCCTTGGTGGTTTCGAGACGGTCCTGCGAACCGGCGACGAGCATCGCGCCGAGGCCCATTTCGTTGGACGCGGCCCAGATGAAGTCGAGGTTGTCGGGATTGGCCTGCAGGATATCCTCGGCGCAGCGCGTGCCCTTCTCGCGGTTCCAGTCACCGGCGCAGGTGCCGCCGACGATCTCGATGCCCGGGAACTGCTTGAGCACTTCGCGGAAGCCGTTGAGACGGGCCGTCGAGAAGAAGCCGCCGGCAACGCCCTCGATGATCGCGCCGCGCGCCTTGATCTTGGCCTTGTCCTCGTCGGAGAGTTTCGCGGCGAGATCCTGCCAGAACTTCAGGTCGAGATAGGTGTCAGGCTGGACATCGACCTTGTCGCCGGAGCCGAGCACGCCCGGACCGCCGAAATAGTCGGCGACCGCATAGGCGGAGACTTCGGCGCCCTGCGTGTTGTCGAAGCCGATATAGGACGAGACGTTCACGCCGTCGATCGGCTCGAGCAGGTTGACGATGACGACCGGAATGCCGGCTTCCGTGGCGCGGATGAGCGCCGGCTTGACGGTGGCGACCTCGGCCGGCGAGACCGCGATCAGGTCGACCTTGCGCTGGATCATGTCCTCGATGATGCTGACCTGCTCGGCGAAGGCCGTCGGGCTGGTCGGCGATTTGGTCAGGACCTTGACGTTGAAGCCGTTCTTGTTGGCGTCGGCGGCGGCCAGTTCGAAGAAGTTCGTGGCCGTCTTGAAGACGCCCGTGATGTCCGGCGGCACCCAGCCGATGGTGATGTCGATATTATCGCCGTCCTGCGCGGCAGCCGGCGCGGCAACCATGGCCGGCCAGAGCGCGACCGTAGCGGCAGCGGCAAACAACGATGCTTTCACGAGCTTTTTGAACATAGCTCCCCTCCCTATCGAAAAACGCCTCCAATGCGCGCAGCGGATGGCCGGTCGGCGCTCCCACACCTCACGCAAGAAGGATGCTAGACAAAGCATTTCAGTAATTCAACTACATTTTTATGATTGGCGGCAGATTATTTTTTGAAACGATTCAGCCGAATTTCGGGAAAAATGGAATGAATCGATTAGCCGCCCGTGCCGATCTCGCAAAGCGAGGCACGCCACTATGTAGTTAAGCTACAAAATGCCCGTTGTACGGGAACGCTTCGCGGCGATCAATCCAGCCTTGAGAAGATGGTCGCAAAACAGTGCCGGATCGCGCGGCGCAGCAACCTTGCCAGCGCGATCCAAACTTATCATGTTGTACGCATAACATGTCAGGCGTATAATTCAAGCGCCTAAATGACACCCGGATGGCGGCGGCGGAAGAAAGTTCACTTTCCGCCCTGCCGCGAATACCGCCCGCCCGGAAAGCCGAGGCGGGCGGTATGGCGTTCTACCAGCAGGTATAGCCGGCATCCGCCGAGACGATGGAGCCGGTCATCAGGCTGGAGGCATCCGAGGCGAGGAAGAGCACGATGGAGGCGATTTCGGCGGGCTGGCCGAGCCGGTGCATCGGCGTCATGTCCAGCCATTCCTCGTACATCGGCTTGTCCTCCTTCGCGAAGGTGAGCAACGGCGTGTCGATATAGGTCGGCGCGACGGAATTGACCCTGACGCCGCGCGTCGCCCATTCGGCGGCGAGCGAGCGGGTCAGGTGGTGCACGCCCGCCTTGGCGGCATTGTAGTGCACCTGCTGCTGCGGCCGGTTGACGATAGAGCCCGACATGGAGCCGATGGTGACGATCGAGCCGCCGCCCTTGGCGAGCATGTGCTTGCCGAAGGCGCGGCAGGAGCGGAAGGCGCCGCTGAGATTGATGCCGATCATGCGCTCCCAGTCGGCGTCCGACAGGTCTTCCGCCGGAACGCCCGCATGCGCGATGCCGGCATTGGCGACGAGGATGTCCGCCGTCCTGCCGCTCGCCGCCAGCCTGTCGGCTACCGCGTTGATCGAGGCGCTGTCGCCGATGTCGATCACATCGGCCTCGGCCGTGTAGCCCTTCGCCGCCAGCGCCGCGCAGCCGGCCTCCGCCCGCTCCATGCTGATATCAGTCAGGACGACCGCCGCGCCCGCCTCGCACAGCGCCTCGGCTGAGGCGAGCCCGATGCCCTGCCCGGCCCCGGTGACCACGGCCACGCGGCCGGACAGGCCGAATTTCTCAAGATACATGCTGGTCCTTTCTGGCCGGACGTTGCCGCCGGTCCGTCACTCGCCTCAGCCGTGCTGGATATAGACGGCCTGGGTCTCCATATATTCGTAGAAGCCGTGCTTGCCGTCCGCCCCGCCGATACCGGATTTCTTGCGGCCGGCATGGAAGCCCTGATAGGCCTCGCCGTTCTCGCGGTTGATATAGGTCTCGCCGAATTGCAGCCGCCGCGTGACGCGCATCGCCTTGTTGAGGTCCTGCGTGTAGAGCGAGGACGTCAGGCCGTATTCGGTGTCGTTGGCGTGGTGCACCGCCTCGTCCGCGTCCTCGACCACGGCGATGGGCGCGACGGGGCCGAAGATCTCCTTGCGCATGATCTCCATATCCGGCGTGCAGCCGGTCAGCACGGTCGGCTCGTAGTGGTGGCCGCGATTGCGCTCCGCCCGCTGGCCGCCGAGCGCGACCGACGCCCCCGCCGCCTTCGCCCGCTCGACCATGGCCTCGACCTTGCCGAGCTGCACCGCGTTGACGAGCGGCCCCATGTCGACATTTCGCTCGGCGATGGGATCGCCGTAGGTCACGACCGCTATGCGCTTGACGAAGCGTTCCGTGAATTCGTCCGCCACCTGGCGCTCGACGAAGATGCGCTCGGCGCAATTGCAGACCTGCCCGGTATTGACGATGCGCGAGGCGGTGATCGCCTCCACCGCAAGATCAAGGTCGGCATCCTTCAGCACGATGGCCGGCGCCTTGCCGCCGAGCTCCAGGTTGACGCGCGTCAGGTTCTTCGCCGCCGCCTCCATGATGGCGACGCCCGTCGGCACGCTGCCGGTGAAGCTGACGAGGTCGATGCCGGTGTGCCCGGAAAGCGCGGCGCCCGTGGTGCGGCCGCGGCCCGAGACCATGTTGAACACGCCCTTCGGCAGGCCGACCTCGTCCGCGATCTCGGCGAAGAGGAAGGCGTTGAGCGGCGTTTCCTCGCTCGGCTTGACGACGATGGTGTTGCCGGCGACGAGCGCCGGGGCGAGCTTGCGGCCGATCAGGTAGAAGGGGAAGTTCCACGGCAGGATGCCGGCGACCACGCCGATCGGCACGCGATTGAGATAGATGGTCTCGCCCTTGCGGTCGCTGGCGATAATCTCGCCCTCGATGCGCCGCGCCCATTCGGCCATGTAGTCCATCAGCCCGGCCATGCCGAGCACCTCGCCCTTTGCGAGCGACAGAATCTTGCCCTGCTCGCGCGAGATGGTCTCGGCAAGAAGATCGGCCTTGCCGCGGATCTTCTCGGCGATCGCCCTGACATAGCCGGCCCGCTCGATGGGCGGCAGCTCGGCCCAGACGGGCTGCGCCTTGCGCGCGGCATCGACCGCGGCGTCGACGACCGCGCCCGAGGCGTCGGGAATCTCGGCGATCTGCTCCTCGGTCGCCGGATTGTAGACGGCGATGCGGTCGGAGGACGTGTCCTCGACAAAGCGGCCGTCGATATAATGCGTGTTCCTGGACATGGTGTTCCTCCCGTCTTGTCTTCTCGTTCAGGGGTCCGGCGCGATCCGGGCGACGATCTTGCCCGTCACCTCGCGGCGCTTGAGCCGCCGCAGCGCATCCGGAATGTCGCCGAGCGTCACGATCTCCTCGACCATCGGATCGAGCCTGCCGGCCGCAAGCCGGGCCATCAGATCGTCGCCCATTCGGGCGAAATCCCGCTGGGTCGGCACGTGCCCGGCGAAATACGCCCCGCCGAGGCCGACTTCATGGACCGAGGCGGCATAGGTATAGGACGGCACGTCGGTCATCACCGGCAGCGGATCGACCGAGACGAGATGGCCGTTGTAATGCACGAAGGCGAGCGACTTGCGCGCATCGCCGGGATTGACCACCTCCAGCATGACATCGACGCCATAGCCGCCCTCCGTCTCGTCCCGCACCTTCTGCACGAGATTCGGGTCGCGATAGTCGAGGACCACGTCGGCACCGAAGGCGCGCACGGCATCGAAATGCTCCGGCCGCGTCAGCGCGATGACCTTCGCCCCGGCCTGATGGGCAAGCTGGGTGGCAAAACCGCCGACGCCGCCATTCGCACCCTGCACGAGAATGGTCTGGCCGGCCTCCAGCCGGGCCTTGCGGAACAGCCCCTGATAGGCGGTGTAGCCCGCGCAGGGAACGGCCGCGGCATCGGTGAAGCACACACCGGCCGGCAGGCGCGAGGTGGCGTGGGCCGGCGCGAGGCAATATTCGGCAAAGACGCCGGGCTTCCAGAGATTGTTGTGCACGACCACCCGCTCGCCGACGGCCCAGCCTTCCACATCCGGCCCGACCGCATCGATAATGCCCGCGGCATCGAGCCCGAGCACATGCGGATAGGTCCATTCCGGCTTGTGATCGATCGCCAGCTTCCAGTCGACCGGATTGACGGAAACCGCGATAACCCTGAGGCGCAACTGGCCGGGGCCGGGCTCGGGCACCGGCAGGTCGGCTGGCACCACGTCGTCGAGCCGCGCAGCGGGTCCCGGAAGAACGATGGCCTTCATGTCATGCCTCCTGAAATGCGTTGGCCGCCGGCCGCCCCGTGGCCGGGGCGATGCCGGCAGGCGGACGGCGGGTGCCGCCGGTGATGAATTCCACCGCCTTGTCGGCGACGACCAGCACCGCGGCATTGGTGTTGCCGGAAATGATGGTGGGGATGGCGGAGGCGTCGATGACGCGCAGGCCCGCAATGCCGCGCACCCGCATGTCCGCCCCGAGCACGCCGCCCGCATCACCCTCGCGGGCCATGCGGCAGGTGCCGACGGGATGGTAGACGGTCTTGACGAAGCGCTTCGCATGCTCGGCGAGGTCCGCGTCCGACACCTTGTCCGGGCCGGGGAAGATCTCGCGGGCGATCATCGAGCGAAGCGGCTCCTGCTGGAGGATTTCCCGGGCGCGGCGTATGCCGCCGATGGAAAGGCGCAGGTCCTCGGGATCGGCGAGATAATTCGGATCGACCAGCGGCTGGTCCCTCGGGTCGGCGGAGGCGAGTTGCACGGAGCCGCGAGAGCGGGGCCTGGCGACGCAGGAATTCAGCGTCAGGCCGTGGCTCGCCTCTTGGTCCGTATGGTCCTTGTCGAGATAGACCGTCGGCACGCAGAACTGCTGGATCTTCGGATCGTTCGAGAGATCGTCGGGATCGAAGAAGGCCCCGGCCTCGACGCCGTTCGACGTCACCGGGCCGGTGCGGTTGAGGAGATATTCGAGGCCGTTGCGCATCTGCTTCCAGCCCCGGTCATGGCCGTAATAGCCGTAGGGGCCGTTGCAGAGGGCGACGACGGGCGTCTCGGTATGGTCCTGAAGATTGGCCCCGACGCCGGCAAGGTCGACGCGGACCGGAATGCCATGCGCCGTCAGATGGTCCGCCGGGCCGATGCCGGAGAGCATCAACAGCTTCGGCGTGGCGATGGCGCCGGCGGCAAGCAGTACCTCGCCGTCACAGCGGGCTTCCGTCACGGCGCGGCCATCGCCCTCGGAATATCGCACGCCGACCGCGCGGCCGTTCTCGATGATGATCGAGTGGACGAGGCAGGAGGTCTTCACCTTCAGCCGGCCGGTCTTCATGGCGGGGCGCAGGAAGGCGTCCACCGCCGAGCAGCGCCGGCCATTGCGGGTCGTCACCTGATAGGCCCCGACACCGCGCTGGCTGCGGCCGTTGAAATCGCCGTTATGCGGCAGGCCGATGCCCTGCGCGGCCAGCACGAAGGCGCGCGACAATTCGCACATATGCTCGAGGTCGGACACCTGCCACGGGCCGCCGACACCGTGATAGTCGTCGTTCAGCCGCGCATTGTCCTCCATGGCGGTGAAATAGGGCAGCAGCGCATCGTAGGACCATTGCCCGTCGCCGATCTCCTCCGCCCAGCCGTCGTAATCGGCCGGCTGGCCGCGCATATAGACCATGGCGTTGACGGAGGAGCCGCCGCCGAGCACGCGGCCCTGCGGCACGATGGGCGTGCGCCCGCCGAGCCGCGCCTGCGCGACGGACTTGTAGAACCACATGTATTTCTCGACGCCGAGCAGCTTGACGAAGCCGGCCGGCATGCGGATCAGCGGGTTGCGGTCGTCCGGCCCCGCCTCCAGCACCAGCACGCGCGCGCCGTGCTCGCCGGCAAGCTTGCCGGCGGCAAGGCAGCCGGCCGTGCCGCCGCCGACGACGATGTGGTCGTAGCTCATGCGACGATGCTCTCCACCTTGCCGGCCTGCGAGCGCGGGAAGAGAAGGAGGTGCTCCGGGTCGATGGAGACCGGCACCGCCTCGCCGCGCTTCGGCGTGACCGAGGGATGAGCGACGAGCGTGAAGCGCGTGTCGCCGACATCGACGAAGATCAGGTTCTGGTCCTGCAATTCCTCCGTGATGAAGACCTTGCCGTCGACGCGCAGCGGGCTGTCGCCGCCGATGGAGAGGAAATGCGGGCGGATGGCGGCAAGGCCGCCATCGCCGATATCCTGCGCGGCGGCGTGCAGGCGCTCCGGCAAAGCGAGCTTGCGGCCCTCGAACTCGATCTGCCAGCCGCCTCCGCCCGATACCACCCTGCAATCGAAGAAGTTGATCGGCGGCTCGCCGACGAAGCCGGCGACGAAGGCGTTCCTCGGGCGGGCATAGACCTCGTCCGGCACCGCCATCTGCTGGATCTCGCCGTCGCTCATCACCATGACCCGGTCGGCCAGCGCCAGCGCCTCCTCCTGGTCGTGGGTGACATAGATCATCGTGTAGTTGAACTTCTGGTGCAGGCTCTTGATGAAGCGGCGCATGCGGTAGCGCTGGCGCGTATCGAGATGCGAGATCGGCTCGTCGAGCAGGAAGACCGCCGGATTGCGCACCAGCGCGCGGGCAAGGCCGACGCGCTGCGCCTGGCCAGAGGAGAGGCCCTTCGGCTTGAGATGCAGGAGCGCCGTCAACTCCATCTTCTCCGCGATGTCGCGCACCTGCCGGTCGATTTCCTTGTTGTCGACATTGGCCGAGCGCAGCGGGAAGGCGATGTTCTCGTAGATCGAGATCGTCGGATAGAGCGCGTAGGATTCGAAGGACATCGCGACGTTGCGGTCGCGGGCGCGCACGTCGTTGACGCGCTTGCCGTCGAAATAGATCGAGCCTTCGGTGACCGTCTCAAGCCCGGCGATCATGCGCATCGTCGAGGACTTGCCGCAGCCCGAGGGGCCGAGGATGGCGACGAACTCGCCGTCGGCGATCTCGAAGTCGATGCCGTGCACCGCCTGGAAGGCGCCGTAGCGCTTGACGAGTCTTTCAGCTTTGATGGAGGCCATGGGTCAAACTCCTGCCGAGGGCGTCGCATGCGTGACCGCCCGGGCATTCTGGAACAGGTGGACGGCGTCGCGCGGGAAGGCGATGGCGACCGTCTCGCCGACGCCGAGCGCGGTGCCGGCGGGAACGGAGACGGAGACCTGGTCGCCGCCGATGCCGACGAGGGCGATCTTCATGTAGCCGAGGTTCTCGATGACATCGACGCGGCCGCGAAGGGCGTTGGAATCCCCCTCGCCCGCGATCCGCACCTCGTTGGAGCGGAAGCCGACCTGGATCCTGCCGGCCTCGTTGGTGAGACCCTGCACGGCGTCGGCTGCGAGCGAGGCGACGGGCATGCCGTCCGCCGTCACGAAATCTACCCTGCCGTCATGCGGGCGCGGCTCGACGGAGATGAAGCTCATCGGCGGATCGCCGACGAAGGAGGCGACGAAGGCGTTCGCCGGGCGATGATAGAGATCGGCCGGCTTGCCGACCTGCTCCAGCCTGCCGGCATTGAGCACGGCGACCCGGTCGCCGAGCGCCAGCGCCTCGCGCGACGAGGTGGTGGTGAAGACGACGGTGGCCGACAGGTCCTCGGCAAGCGCCTTCAGCTCGGCGCGGATCTTGTGGCGCAGCTTGGCGTCGAGGTGGCCGACCGGCTCATCGAGAAGATAGATGTCGGCCGGGCGGATGATGGCGCGGCCGAGCGCCACGCGCTGGCGCTGGCCGCCCGAAAGGAAGCCGGGGCGCCGTTCCAGCAGGTGGCCGATGCCGAGGATGCCGGAGATGCGCTTGACGCGCTCCTCCACCTCGGCCCGGCCGAGGCCGCGCGCCTTCAGCGGGAAGGCAAGGTTCTCGCCGACGGAAAGGTGCGAATAGAGCGCGTAGTTCTCGAAGGCCATGGCGGCGTCGCGCTTTTCCGGCGGCACCTTGAGGATCGACACGCCATTGCGCAGCACGTCGCCGCTGGTCGGCTTGGCGATGCCGGCGAGGATGTTGAGCAGCGTGCTCTTGCCGGCGCCGGCCGGGCCGTAGATGACGAGGAATTCCCGGTCGCGCACGGCAAGGTCGATCTTGCGCAGGGCGACCTTGGCGAGGCCGTAGCGCTTGTGGACGGATTTCAGTTCGTACATCAGACGTCCTCCTGCATGAGGGCGGCCACCTCGGCTTCGGCCGCAAGGCGCTCGGCGATGAAGCGGCCGCGGGCGCGGACCAAGAAGGCCAACGACACCGCGAATGCGACGATGTTCATGAGGATCACCGACATCGACTGGCTGGCGAAGTAGGGCTCGATCAGCCCGAGCCAGACGAAGACGACGCCGACATAGATGAGGATGACGCGGAAGCCGGTATCCCAGCCTTGACTGAAGCTCATGGTCCTATCCTCTCACGGCGCCGAAGGTGAGGCCGCGCACCATGTAGCGCTGCATGGCCAGAACGAAGATCAGCATGGGCAGGACGCTGATGGTGGCGGCGGCCGCGACCGGCCCCCAGAGAATGCCCTGCAGGGTGAAGAAGGACTCGACGCCCACCGTGACGGTGCTCGCCGCCTTGCGGGTGAGGATGTAGGCGAAGAGGAACTCGTTCCAGCTGAAAATCAGCGTGAAGACGCCGGTGACCGCGATGCCGGGCGCGGCCAGCGGGCAGACGACCTTGGCGAGCACCTTGAGGCGGGTGAGGCCGTCGAGGCGGGCGGAATGCTCCAGCTCGCGCGGGATATCCTGGAAGAAGGAGACCAGCAGCCAGATGGCGAAGGGCAGGTTGAACACCGTATAGGAGATGATCAGCGCGCCCGGCTGGTCGAGGCCGATGCCGAGGAAGCTGCCGACGCCCGTCTTGCCGACCTCGCGGAAGATCAGGAAGTAGGGCAGGATCACGGCGATCGCCGGGAACATCTTGGTCGACAGGATGAAGAACAGCAGGTGCCCGTCGCCGACATTGTAGCGGGCGAAGCTGTAGGCCGCGAGCGAGCCGGTGATGACGACGATGATCGTCGAGGCGACGGAGATGAACAGCGTGTTCTTGATGTAGAACAGGAAGTTCTTGTCGTAGATCGCGTGGACGTAGTTATCCAGCGTCGGGGTGAACAGGAAGCGCGGCGGCGAGACCATGACGGCATCGGCCGGCTTGAACGACGTCAGGATCATCCAGGCGATGGGGAAGACGATGAAGCCGAGCACCAGCACGATCAGGCCGTAGCGCAGGACTTCCTTGGGGAAACTCGATTCACGTTGCAGCATGGTTGCCTCCTCAGCCTTCCGATGCGCGGGATGAGAATTGGGTGAGCAGCGGGCGGAGCGCAAAGAGGCTCGCGACCAGCATGGCATAGAGGAAGAAGATCGCCATGGTGGAGGCGTAGTCCATCCGGAAGAGCTTCAGGCCCGTGCGGTAGAGGTAGAAGGTCATGGTCTCCGTCACCGTGCCCGGCCCGCCGCGCGTCAGCACCGCCACGGCGTCGTAGAGGCGCACGCTGTCGATGGTGCGCAGCACGAGGACGAGGAAGAGAACCGGCTTCAGCATGGGGAAGGTCAGCGTGCGCAGCACGCGGAAGGTGCTGGCGCCGTCGAGTTCGGCCGCCTCGAACGGCTCCTTCGGCAGGGCCTGCAGGCCGGCGAGCGCGATCAGCGCCACGAAGGGCGTCCATTGCCAGACGTCGAACAGGATGACCGACCACAGCGCGATGGTGTAGTCGCCGAGCCAGTTGGGCTCCGGCAGGCCAATGAGGCCGAGGAAGTAATTGATGAGGCCGAACTGGGGGTCGTAGAGATAGCGCCAGAACAGGCCCGTCACCGCCGCCGAGGTCGCGAGCGGCAGGATCATCAGGCTCCGGATGATGCCCTTGCCAACCGTCGCGCCGTGGATCAGGAAGGCGATGGCGATGCCGAGCACCATTTCGAGGGTGACGGCGGTCACCGTGAACTTGAGCGTGACCCAGACCGAGCTCCAGAACGCGCTGTCGTGCAGCACCGTGCGGTAGTTGTCGAGGCCGACGAAATCCCCGATCCGGCCGCGCGTCAGGTCGGCGAAGCGGAAGGACACGTCCAGCGCATAGGCGAGCGGCAGAAGCGCGAAGACAAGGATGACCAGCATCGCAGGCACGACGAGCAGGATCGAGAACCAGCGGTCGGACATGGCCGCCGGACCGGCGGTTCCCCTTTCCTGCGACGCCGGCACGGATAGCGACTGCGACATCAAATTCCTCCAGAAGATCGTTTCGCGCGGGGGTGCCGCGCCTTTCGGGTCAATCCGCATGGCGGGCGCGTGCCCGCCATGCGAAGGTCCAGGCGATGGGTCAAATCACTTGCCGATCGGGCACGGACCGCCGCAAATCTTCTCGACTTCGGCGGCAAGCTGCTCGGCGGCCTGGCGCGCCGAGATCTGGCCGGCCGCGGCCGACTGCAGCGGGATCTGCATCGTGTTGTAGATCTTCGCGCCGAAGGGCGTGTCGAAGAGGTTCGAGCGGAAGCCCTTCATGGAATCGAAGATCTTCAGCAGCGTCGCGAAGTGGCCGGTCTTCGGCCGGCTTTCCGGCGCGGCGAAGGACGGGTCGGACAGGACGCTCATCAGCGTCGAGGTGCCGCCGGCCTTGGCGAATTCCATCTGCGCGTCATGGCCGCCGACATAGGCGACGAAGTCCATCGCCTCCTTCGGATGGGCGGAGGAAGCCGAGACCGCCAGCAGGAAGCCGCCGATATAGGCCTTCTTCTCCGGCGCCTCGGCAACGCCCATCTTGGCGCCCGGCACGGAGGTCTCGGTCGTCACGGCATTCGGCCACTGGTCGAGGAAGAAGGAATAGGTCTGGGCGATCTGCCCGTCCTTCATCTGGTTCATCACGCCGTCATAGGTGACGGTGAGGGCTGCCGGCGGGGCGTATTTCATGAGGGCGAGATAGTCGTTCATCGCCTTCTCGACGGCATCGACCGGCACCTTGCCCTCGTCCGTCAGCCAGTCCGCGCCCTGCGACCAGAGCACGCCGGACATCTCGTCCTGGATTTCCGGGAAGGGACCGGCCATCAGGCCGACGCCGTAGAAGTCCTTGGCGAGCTTTTCGCCCTTGAGATTCTCGCCGGCCTTGCGGGTGAAGAATTCGGCGATGTCGCGATGCTGCGCCCAGGTCTCCGGCACGGCGAGGTCGTAGTTGAAGCGCGCCTTGAAGGCTTCCTTCTCCGTCGGGTCGTCGAAGAGGTCCTGGCGATAGATGTAGCCGGCCGTATAGGTGTAGTAGGGCAGGCCCCAGACGTCGCCCTTGTACTGGGTGGTGAGGGCAGCGAGCGTCGGCGCCACGTCGTCGAGCTGCGCCTTCTTGTCGGCGAAATATTCGGTCATCGGCAGGATGAAGCCGTTTTCCGCGAATTCCGCCTTTTCGGAGGTTTCGAGGGTCACGACGTCATAGGCGCCGGTCTGGCCGACCATCTCGATGACCTGCTTGTTGTAGAGCTGCGAATTGTCGATGTTGACGACATTGACCTTCACGCAATGGCCCTTCTCGAAGCCGGCGACGAGGTCGGCCATCGCGTCGGTGTAGAAGCCGGCGATGGTCGACCAGGTGATCGGCACGCGGTCGGCATCGGCGCATTCCTGCGCCATGGCGGCGGGGGCCGCCGAGGCCATCAGCGCCGCGGTCACAAGACCCGTTTTCAGCATGGATTTCATGTCATTCCCTCCCAGTTGACGGCCGGCGGCTCCCTGCCCCGGCGCGTGTTGCGCTATGCGACTAAATTCTCCTCGGAGTTTCCGGCCGGTGCGGCCGGGTCCCGCGGCAGACCAAGGAAGGCCGCGGTATCGGGATCGATCGGGATGCCCGCCTTTTCGCGCTCGGCTTCGACGCGCCATTCGCGGTCGCCCGGCGCCAGCACCTCGGCGCCCTCCTGCGCCGGTGCGGCCCTGAGGGCGGCGAGATAGGCGGCCATGCCGGCGGCGAAGACGTCGCGTCCGCCGAAGCGGTCCGGATCGATGGCAAGAAGGAA
Source organism: Shinella sp. R2-11 (assembly GCF_055330205.1). NCBI lineage: Bacteria > Pseudomonadati > Pseudomonadota > Alphaproteobacteria > Hyphomicrobiales > Rhizobiaceae > Shinella > Shinella sp. R2-11. Next base: position 129,138 of record NZ_JBVAPC010000010.1, read on the forward strand.
GTGGCCCATCTGGCGCGGCGTCGAATAATCGTCGCCGCCGACCATGGGGATGAAGGCGTGGTCGAGCGTCGTGCCCTGAAGGATCGCCGAAAACAGCGTCGCTACCCCGGCAAGCGCCGCGCCCTTGAAGGAGAAGTCGACCCCGCCGAGCGGCAGGAGCGTGCGCCCCTCCGACGGCTCCGTCGTCGGTCGGCCAGCCGCGTCCACCGCCACCCCTTGCGGCAGCGACACGCCGAGCGACTTGAAGAGCAGCAGGCGGTTCAGCGGAATGGAGGAGGTCGCCATGTCGAGCAGCCAAGGCCGGGCCGCGTCGCTCGGCGCGGCGAAGGCCAGCGGATTGGTGCCATGGAAGGCCTCGCGCCCCTGGAACGGCGCGACAACCTTGTCGGAATTGGTGGTGGCGAAGCCGATCATGCCCGCCTCGGCGGCGACGCGCGCATAGGCCCCTGCCGCGCCGAAATGCGAGGAGCGGACGACGCCGACGGCGCCGATGCCGCTTTCGCGGGCAAGCCCTATCGCCGTGTCCATCGCCACATAGGCCGCGTGGTGGCCGAGCGCATCGTCGCCGTCCACCACCGCCGTCGCCGCCGCCGTGCGGCGCACCGCGATGTCCGGCGTGCCTTTGACCCGGCCGCCGCGCAGCACCTTGTCATAGTGAACCACCAGCCGCGCCCCGTGGCTGTCCACCCCGATGCGCGAGGCATGCATCATCGCCCGCACCGCCGCGCCGGCGGACGCCGCGCAGGCGCCGGCAGCGCGCAACGCGTTTTCGAGTAGCGCTTCGAGCAAATCGGGGGCAACAAGAGTGGGAACAGACATACCGGGCCAACCTTAGGAGATTGCAGGCAACGAGAATTGGCGTATCATATCTAATATCTCAGTGTAAAGAACAGAAGGCTTCGGCTTGCCTGCGCCGAACCCGCATGGGAGAGAGATTTCATGAGCACACTCGACCGCGGCCCTTCGCTGACCGACCAGGCCGCGCAGGAAATCCGCAACCGCATCGTCCGCGGGCAGTTTCAGCTCGGCGAGCCGCTGTCCGAGATCGCGCTCGCCAACGAGCTCGGCGTCTCCAAGACGCCCGTGCGCGAAGCCCTCATGGTGCTCAAGCGCCAGGGGCTGATCGAGGTCCATCCGCAGCGCGGCTCCTTCGTCTTCGACATGGACGCGAGCCAGGTCCGCAAGCTTTCCGAGCTGCGCGAGGTGCTGGAGCTGGCCGCCATCCGCATGGCGCTCGCCACCGACCGCAAGGCCCTCGCCCGGCAATGGGCGGATATCGTCAGGAAGATGCGCAAGGCCCTCGATGCCGACGATACGGAGCTCTATCGCACCCTCGACGGCGGCTTCCACCGGGCGCTCTTCGAGCTTTCCGACAATGCCTACCTGCTCGAGGCCTACGAGATGATCGCCTTCCGCGTCCAGGCGCTGCGCAACCGGCTCTCGCTCGCCCCCTCGCTCAACGTCACCTCGTTCGAGGAGCATGTGCGCCTTGCCGAGCTGGTGGCCGGCGGCGAGGACGCCGCCGCGACCGAGCTGATGGGCCGGCATATCGCCGCCACGCGGGAACATTACCTTGCGGCCATCAAGGCGCGGGGAGAGGAAGCGGCGGCTACGGCGCTCAAGGGACGGCGCCGCACGATCCGTCGCTGACCCTCCGTCCATCGCGTAGTCCGGCCGAAACCGGCAGTGACGCAAAGCGCCCATGCGGCATTCCTCCCGTAGTTAAACTACATTTTATCTGACTATTGCGCATATATCAGCCTCAACTCCACTGGATATGCGCCAAATTCCATCCCTGAGACGTAGATTTTCCGATTGACACTCGATTGTCAAGGTAATTAAACTACATTTTTAGAAGCGCTGGGGAAGAGCGCTGCCGGGAGGAACCATGTACGCTGAGCTTTTCAGACTGGATGGCCGCGCCGCTCTTGTGACCGGCGGCAGCCGTGGCATCGGGCTTGCCTGCGCCGAGGCGCTCGGAGAGGCCGGCGCGCGCGTCGCGATCTCCGCCCGCTCCCGCGAAGAGGGTGCGAAAGCCGTCGAATACCTGAAGCGGAAGGGCATCGAGGCGGTCTACCTGCCCGCCGACATTTCCAGTGAAAGCGCGGCCCAGGAGGCCGTGCGGCAGGCGGCCGAGGCGCTCGGCGGGCTCGACATCCTCGTCAACAATGCCGGCATCGCGCGCCATTGCGACAGCCTGAAGCTGACGCCGGAAACCTGGAACGAGGTGATCGACACCAACCTGACCGGCCTCTTCTGGTGCTGCCGCGCGGCCATCGAGATGATGGTCGCCAAAGGAAGCGGCTCGATCGTCAATATCGGCTCGATCTCGGGCTATATCAGCAACCTGCCGCAGAACCAGGTCGCCTACAATGCCAGCAAGGCGGGCGTGCACATGCTCACCAAGTCGCTCGCCGGAGAGTTCGCGGCGAGCAATATCCGCATCAATGCCGTCGCCCCCGGCTATATCGAGACGGCGATGACGCAGGGCGGGCTCGACGATCCCGAATGGTCGAAGATCTGGCTCGGCATGACGCCGATGGCCCGCGCCGGCAAGGCGAGCGAGGTCGCCGCCGCCGTGCTCTTCCTCGCCTCGGACGCCGCAAGCTACGTCACCGGCTCGGTGCTGACCATCGACGGCGGCTACACCATTCACTGACCTGACTATTCGACAGATACGGGAGCATCGCATGGCAAGGGCATTCGGCGGACCGAACAAATACATCCAGCGCGCGGGCGAGATCGACAGGCTGGCGGCTTACCTCGCGCCGCTCGGCAAGCGCGCCCTCGTGCTGATCGACCGCGTGCTGTTCGATGCGCTGAGCGAACGCATCGCCAAGAGCTGCGGCGAGACCCTCGATGTCCGCTTCGAGCGGTTCGGCGGCGAGTGCTGCACCGCGGAGATCGAGCGCGTGCGCAATATCGCCGTCGAGCACCGCGCCGACATCCTCGTCGGCGTCGGCGGCGGCAAGACGGCCGATACCGCCAAGATCGTCGCCATCGACACGAATGCGCGCATCGTCATCGCCCCCACCATCGCCTCGACCGACGCGCCCTGCAGCGCCATCGCCGTGCGCTACACGGAGCACGGCGTCTACGAGGAATCGCTCCGCCTGCCGCGCAACCCGGATGCCGTGATCGTCGATTCCGCGCTGGTGGCGGCCGCCCCCGCGCGCTTCCTCGTCGCCGGCATCGGCGATGCGCTCTCGACATGGTTCGAGGCGCGCTCCAACATCGAATCGCGCACCGACAACTATGTCGCCGGCGGCTTCCCCGCCACCGAGGCCGGCATGGCCATCGCCATGCACTGCCAGGACGTGCTGATGCGCGATGCCGTCAAGGCCAAGGTCGCCGTCGAGGCGGGCCTGCTCACCCAGGCGGTGGAGAACATCATCGAGGCGAACACGCTGCTCTCCGGACTCGGCTTCGAGAACTGCGGCTGCTCGGCCGCCCACGGCATCCATGACGGCCTGACGGTGCTGGAGGAGGTGCATGGCCTCTTCCACGGCGAGAAGGTCGCCTTCGGCGTGCTCTGCCTGCTCATGCTGGAAAACCGCGAGAGCGAGGAGATCGAGGAGATGATCCGCTTCTGCCGCAGCGTCGGCCTGCCGACGAAACTTGCCGACCTCGGCATCGTCGAGGACGTGCCGGCCAAGATCGGCCGCGTGGCGGAAGCCGCCTGCCGGCCCGGCAACATCATCTATGCGACGCCGGTCCCGATCACCGTCACGGCCGTGCGCGATGCGATCCTGGCGCTCGACGCCTTCTCGCACAGCATCGATTGAGCGGGGACAGGCGATGACCGACGGAAAACCGCTCGTCATGATCACCGGCGCCAGCGCCGGCATCGGGCAGGAAACCGCCCGCGTCTTTTCCGCCGCGGGCTACCCGCTGCTGCTGATCGCCCGCCGGCCGGACCTCATCGAGGCGATGGGCCTGCCGGACATGCTGGCCGTCGCCGCCGACGTGCGCGACTACAATGCGCTCGCCGACGCCATCCGGCAGGGCGAGGAGAGGTTCGGGCCCGTCGATTGCCTGATCAACAATGCCGGCATCTCGCGCCTGGCGCGGCTCGACGAGCAGGACCCGGCACAGTGGCGCGACCTCGTCGACATCAACTGCCTCGGCGTCCTCAACGGCATGCATGCCGTCGCGCCCGGCATGAAGGAGCGCCGGCACGGCACCATCATCAACGTCTCCTCCATCGCGGGCCGCAAGGTCTATCCGCATCACGACGTCTATGGCGGCACCAAGCATTTCGTGCATGCCGTCAGCGAGGGAATGCGGCAGACCATGTCGGCCCATCGGGTGCGCGTCATGGTCATCTCGCCGGGCGTCGCCAAGTCCGAGATCGACAAGACGATCACCCACCAGAACGCCTACGAGTTCTGGGACGGCGGGCGCAAGGCGCTGGACGGCGGGCTCGACGCCAACGACATCGCGCGCACCATGCTCTTCGCCTACGAGCTGCCGCAGAACGTCAACCTCCAGGAAATGACGATCACCCATACAGGCCAGGAATTCTGACATGACGGATATCCCCTCCTTCGACGACCTGCTCGACTTTTCCGGCAAGACCGTCGTCGTCACGGGCGCGGCCACCGGCATCGGCCGCGCCGTCGCCGAGGCCTTCGCCGCGAAGAAGGCGCGCGTCGCGCTGCTCGACCGCGATCCGGCCGTCTCCGGCGTCGCCGCCGCGCTCGGCGCGGACCATATCGGCCATGTGGTCGATGTCACCGACGAGGCGGGCGTCGAACGTGCCGTTAAGGCCGTGACCGAGGCCTTCGGGCGGATCGACATCCTCGTCAACAATGCAGGCATCGGGCCGCTCGCCCCGGCCGAGAGCTACCCGACGGCCGAATGGGACCGCACGCTCGCCATCAACCTCAAGGGTGCGTTCCTGATGGCCCGGGCCATCGCGCCCGCCATGCTGGAGCGCAAGGTCGGCCGCATCGTCAACATGGCCTCGCAGGCCGCCGTCATCGGCATCGAGGGCCATGTCGCCTATTGCGCCAGCAAGGCGGGCATCGTCGGCATGACCAATTGCATGGCGCTGGAATGGGGCCCGCGCGGCGTCACCGTCAACGCGCTTTCGCCGACCGTGGTGGAGACCGAGCTCGGCCTCACCGGCTGGGCCGGCGAGAAGGGCGAGCGCGCCCGCGCCGCCATCCCGACGCGCCGCTTCGCCAAGCCGTGGGAGATCGCCGCCTCGGTGCTCTACCTCGCCAGCGGCGCGGCCGCGATGGTCAACGGCGCCAACCTGATGATCGACGGCGGTTACACCATCGCCTGATGCCCAGGCAATTCCAGCAAAAGTGTGCAGCGGTTTTGCGTTCGGAATTGCAATGAACGAAGAGAAAGACGAGGAATTTCCTTTGACACAGCTATTCGAGCCCGTCGGTTGCGCGGTCGACCTTGAAACGGGCGCCATCAGCAACGCAACAGGCGCCTACCAGAAACGCTTCCGCGACCTTGCCGGCCTCTATGCGGACGAGGCCGCCTTCGCCGCCATGCAGGCCGAATGGGACGACACGGTCGTCTACGAGGTCTCGGAATTCCGCCCCAACGAGCGGTCCGGCGACCTGATCTTCGGCGTCACGCGCATGCTGCCGGGCAAGGTGGGCGCGGAATATTTCGTCACCCGCGGCCATATCCACAGGCAGTCCGACCGGCCGGAAATCTACTACGGCCAGAAGGGCCGCGGCCTGATGCTGATGGAATCGCCCGACGGCGAGGTCCGCATCGTCGAGATCGACGCGCAGACGGTCTGCTACGTGCCGCCCTACTGGATCCACCGCTCCGTCAATGTCGGCGACGACGAGCTTGTGATGCTCTTCTGCTACCCGGCCGATTCCGGCCAGGACTACGACTGCATCGCCAAGGCCGGCGGCATGCGCGCGCGCATCGTCGATGACGGCAAGGGCGGCTGGAAACAGATCGGCAACCCGAACTGGCGGATGCGCGACGCCGCGACCATCGCCGCCCTCTACGGCCAGCAACAGAAGGAAGAAACCGCATGACCGCCCCGTTCGAACAGGCAGCAAGCCTCGGCGTCGTTCCCGTCATCGCCATCGAGCGCGCCTCCGATGCCGTGGCGCTGGCCGATGCGCTCCTCGAAGGCGGCCTGCCGCTCGCCGAGATCACCTTCCGCACCGAGGCCGCCGCCGAGGTCATCGCCATCATGGCCGACAAGCGGCCGGAACTCCTGGTCGGCGCCGGTACGATCCTGACGCCGCAAGCGCTGGATGCGGCCATCGCCGCCGGCGCGCGCTTCGGCCTCGCCCCCGGCTTCGACGGCGAGATCGTCGCCGCCGCCAAGGCGAAGCACTTCCCCTTCGCGCCCGGCATCATGACGCCGTCCGACCTGACTGCCGTCGCCCGCAACGGGCTGGCGCTCGCCAAGTTCTTCCCCGCCAAGGCGGCGGGCGGGCCGGCCATGCTGGAGGCGATCAGCGCGCCCTTCGCCCATCTCGGCACCCGCTTCGTGCCGACCGGCGGCGTCAGCCTCGACAACATGCACGAATGGCTGAAGCTCGGCGCGGTCGCCGCCGTCGGCGGCACCTGGATCGCCACCAAGGCGGACATCAGCGAAGGCCGCTGGTCCGACATCGCGGCAAAGGCCCGCGCGGCGGTCGCCAAGGCAAGGGAAATCCGCGAGGCGGGCAAATGAGCCGCTACCAGCCCGCTACCCAGCCGACCTTCTACTTCATCGGCGTCACCACGGCGAAGAGCTCGATCATGCGGGTCTTCCCCGCCTGGGCGCGCCATCTCGGCCTGAAGGACGCCGTGCTGAAGGGCATCGACTTCCCGCTGCATGCCGAGCCTTCGGCCTACCGCGAGGCCGTCGCCTTCATCAAGAACGACCCGCTCTCGCTCGGCGCGCTGGTCACGACCCACAAGATCGACCTCTTCAACGCCGCGCGCGACATGTTCGACGTGATCGATCCGCACGCGCTGCTGATGCACGAGACGAGCTGCCTTTCCAAGCGCGACGGCAAGCTGATCTGCCATGCCAAGGACCCGATCTCCTCGGGCCTCGCCATCGACGGCTTCGTGCCGGAAGGCCATTTCGCGAAAACCGGCGCGGAGGTCCTCTCCATGGGCGCGGGCGGCTCGACCATCGCCATCACATGGCACCTCATGCAGGAAAAGCGCGGGGCCGACGTGCCGTCCCGCATCGTCGTCACCAACCGCTCGCAGCCACGCCTCGACGAGTTGAAACGCATCCACGCGGCCATGGCCCCGCGCGTAAAAATCGACTACGTCCTTGCCGACCGGCCGGAGCTGAACGACGCAGCCATGGCCGCGCTGAAGCCCGGCTCGCTGGTGATCAACGCGACGGGTCTCGGCAAGGACGCGCCCGGCTCGCCGATCACCGATGCCGGCATCTTCCCCGAACGGGCCATCGCCTGGGACCTCAACTATCGCGGCGACCTCGTCTTCCTCGATCAGGCACGGCGGCAGGAAGCGGCGCGCGGGCTGCAGGTGGAAGACGGCTGGACCTATTTCCTGCATGGCTGGACGCAGGTGATCGCCGAGGTGTTCGACATCGACATCCCGACCTCGGGACCGTCCTTCGATGAGATTTCGCGCATCGCCATCGAGGCGGCGAAGGGGTGATGCCGTGAGCCGTATCCTCGTCACCCCCCGCTCGCTCTCGCTCGATCCGCCGCCGGAACTCGAACCGCTGCGGCAGGCCGGCTTCGACCTCGTCTTCCCGACGCCCGGCCGTATGCCGGACGAAGCGGAACTGCTCGACCTCGTGCCGGGCTGCGTCGGCTGGCTGGCCGGCGTCGAGCCCGTCTCCGACAGGGTGATCGACGCCGCCGAGAGCCTGCGCGCCATCAGCCGTAACGGCACCGGCATCGACAACCTGCCGCTGCCGCTGCTCAGGGGCAAGGGCATCCGCGTGCTGAAGGCCGAGGGCGCCAATGCCGTCGGCGTCGCGGAACTGGCGATGGGCCTGATCCTCGCCTCGCTGCGCCACATCCCGACCGAAACGGCCGGCATCCGCGCCGGCGGCTGGCCGCGCTCGCGCGGCAAGGAGATCGCCGAGCGCACCGTCGGCGTCATCGGTTGCGGCGCGATCGGCAAGCGGGTCGCCCGCGCCGTCTCCGCCATGCGGGCGAATGTCGTGGCGCACGATCCCTTCCGGCCGAATGTCGAGGTCTATGGCCCGTTCAAATGGGCAAGCCTCGACGAGGTCTTCGCGGAGGCCGACATCGTGACACTCCACTGCCCGGCCCCCGCCGACGGCAGGCCTATCGTCGATGCCGCGCGCCTAGCCAAGATGCCGCCGCACGCCATCCTCATCAACACCGCCCGCGCCACGCTGGTGGACGAGGACGCCGTGCGCGCCGCGCTGGACGAAGGCCGGTTGCAGACCTACGCCACCGACGTCTTCGTCGACGAGCCGCCGGCTGCGGGCTCGCTGGCCAGCCACCCGCGCGTCATCGCCACCAGCCATATCGGCGGGCTGACCGACGAGAGCGTCAGCAAGGCGACGTCCATCGCGGTGGAAAACCTGCTCTCCGCCCTGACGGAGGAGAAGCGCCCATGACATCCTTCTCGCCCGTGCCGTTTTCGGGATCGCTCTCCGCAAGGCTCGCCGCACCGGCGGGCGACGGCGTGCGGCTCTACTGGCTCGGGCAGGCCGGCTTCGTCATCGAGGCCGGCGGACGGCGTCTCGTCATCGACCCCTATCTCTCCGACAGCCTTGCGGAGAAATATCGCGGCAAACGCTTCGAACACGAGCGGATGATGCCGGCCCCGGCGACACCGGCCGAACTCGGCCCCGTCGATCTGGTGCTGGTGACGCACCAGCACACGGACCACATGGATCCGCAGACGCTGATGCCGCTGGCCGCCGCCAACCCGGGCTGCCGCTTCGTCGTGCCCCGCGCGGCGCTGGCGACGGCCGGGGAGCGCATCGGCGTTACGCCGGACCGGCTGGTCGCGGTCGATGCCGGCGAAACGGTGACGCCGCTTGCCGGCATTTCGATCACCGCCATCCGCGCCGCCCACGAGGCGCTGGAGCGCTCGCCGGAGGGCTGGCACCGCTTCCTCGGCTATGTGTTGGCAGTGGACGGCGTGTCGCTCTACCATTCCGGCGACACGATCCCCTTCGAGGGGCTGGCGGAAGAGGTCACGCCCCATGGCGTGGACCTCGCGCTCCTGCCCGTCAACGGCCGCCGCGCGGAACTGACGGAGGCCGGCATCGCCGGCAACCTGTCACTGGACGAAGCGTGCCTTCTGGCCGAGCGGATCGGCGCGGCCGACCTCATCGCGCACCATTACGGCCTCTTCGCCTTCAACACGGAAGACCCCGCCGTCATCGACGCCAAATCGGCGGCCGCTGATTGCAGGGCAAGGCTCCATCGGGCAAAGCTGTCGGTCGAATACCGACTGTCCAAGTAACCCGGGGGTTTCCATGTCGACCAGCGCAGCCCAGTCCAAACCGATCGGCGGCAACAACAACATCCTTGAAGTCATCCGCCTGAAGCGCGCGGACCTGCGCAAATCGGACCGCAAGGTCGCCGAGCTCGTGCTCGCCGATCCCAAGCGCGTGGTCAACGCGACCATCGCCGAGGCGGCGGAATGGGCCGAGGTGAGCCAGCCGACGGTGATCCGCTTCTGCGCCTCCATCGGCTGCCAGGGCTACCAGGATTTCAAGCTGCGCCTCGCCCAGAGCCTCGCGCTCGGCATGTCGGCCACCCATTCGGTCATCGACGGCAACGACAGCCCGGCCCGGGTCTCGGAAAAGATCTTCGACTACACGATCACCAGCCTCGACTGGGTGCGCAACCATCTCGATCCGGTGGCGGTCGGCCGGGCGGTGGATGCGCTGGCCAGGGCGAACCGCATCGAATTCTTCGGCTTCGGCGCATCGGGCATCGTGGCGCGCGACGCGCAGCAGAAGTTCCCGCTCTTCGGCGTGCCCTGCGGCGCGGAGACCGACGCCCACCAGCAGATCATGGTCGTCTCCAGCCTGAAGCCCGGCGATGTCGTCGTCGTCATCTCCAACACGGGTGCGACGCTGGCGATCATCGAGACCGCGCGGCGGGCCCGCGAGAGCGGCTGTCAGGTCATCGGCATCGTCGGCTCGGACGGGCCGCTCGTCGAGTTCTGCGACATCGTGCTGATGGTCGAGACGCTGGAGAACACCAATATCTACACGCCCACCATCTCCCGCATCGCCGCACTCACGGTCGTCGACATCCTGTCGACCAGCGTGGCGCTGCGCCGGGGCGACGAGCATGTGGAAATCTTCACGCGCATGAAGCGCAACCTCCGCTACCTACGAATGAGCAACGAGACCTAGAGATGAACGACACCCGCCACCGCTCCCCGCCGGCCTTTCTCGCCCCCCGCGATCTCGCCGCCCTGATCGACATCAGCGCCGTCCAGGCCTTCCATACGGAAGCGGACGTGCGGGAGCTGGCGAAAATAGCGGTGGAGGAAGGCTTCATCGCCGCCCATGCCCTGCCGAACTTCGTGCCGCTGCTGCGCAGCCTCGTGCCGATGGGCGGCGTGACGCTGGTCGGCGGCCCTGTCGGCTTTCCCTCCGGCGGGCACACGACGCGCACCAAGGTGGCGGAAGCCACGGAACTGGCCGAAAACGGCGCGCAGGAACTCGACATGATGATGAATGTCGGCCGCCTCAAATCCGGCGACCTCGACTATGTGCGCCGGGAGATCCGCGCCGTGGTGGAGGCCATCGCCCCCGTCCCCCTCAAGGTCATCCTCGAATTGGCCCATCTGACGGACGCGGAAATCCGCACCGCCGCCGCCCTCGTCGCCGAAAGCGGCGCGGCCTTCGTGAAGACCGGCACCGGCTGGACGCCGAGCGCCACCACGCTCGACAAGCTGAAGATCATCGTCGAGACGGTGGACGGCGCGGTCGAGGTGAAGGCCTCCGGCGGCATCCGCTCGCTGGACGCCATCGCCGACATGGTGCGGCTCGGCGTCACCCGCTTCGGCATCAACACGAAGGTCGCCGTCGACCTCGTGCGCCAGTGCGCCGCCCTGCCCGGCGGCCGTCTCGAAATCACCGGTAAGGCGGACTGACATCATGACCGATACCGTTGCGGCTTTCGACCTCGGCACCGGGGGCGTCAAGGCGGCGATCTTCCGCCCGGACGGCGCCTGCCTCGCGGAAGAGGTCGTCTCCTACAGGACCTTCTACCCGTCCTCCTCCTTCCACGAGCAGCGCCCCGCGGACTGGTGGGACGCGGTCTGCGCCAGCCTGAAGACGCTCACCGAAAATCCGGCCGTCGATGCCGGCGCGATCCGCGCCATCGCCATTTCCGGCCACAGCCTCGGCTGCCTGCCGCTCGACGCGGACGGGAATCTCCTGCAGGAATTCGTGCCGATCTGGTCCGATGGACGCGCCGTTGCGGAGGCGGACGACTTCTTCACCCGGGTCGATCCCGCCCTCTGGTACAGGACGACCGGCAACGGCTTTCCCGCCCCGCTCTACACCGTCTTCAAGGCGATGTGGCTGCGCCGCAACGCGCCCGACGTCTTCGCGCGGACGAAGACGATCATCGGCACAAAGGACTACATCAACCTCAGGCTCACCGGCCGCATCGCCACCGATCCCTCCTATGCCTCGGGCACCGGCGTCTACGACCTCAGGGCCGGCCGCTACGCGCCCGACCTCATCGCTGCGGCGGGCCTCGACCCGGCTCTCTTCGCCCCCATCGTCGCCTCGACGGATATCATCAGCGAGGTGCTGCCGGAAGTCGCCAACCGGCTCGGGCTTCCGCAAGGCGTGAAGGTCGTCGCCGGCGGCGTCGACAACAGCTGCATGGCGCTCGGCGGCCGCACCTTCCTCGACGGCGACGCCTATGCCTCCATGGGCTCGTCGAGCTGGATCACCGTCTCGTCCGCCGAGCCCCTGCTGGACGACCGGGTGCGCCCCTTCGTCTTCGCCCATGTCGCGCCCGGCATGTTCGTCTCCGCGACCTCGATCTTCTCCTCGGGAACGAGCGTCAACTGGGTGGCCGATACGCTTCTGCCGGACGTGAGGCGCGAGGCGGAAGCCGCCGGCCGCAACGTGCATGATGACCTCTTCCAGCTCGCCGGGCAATCGCCCGCCGGCGCGCGCGGCCTCCTCTTCGTGCCGACCCTCGGAGGCGGCACCAGCTTCGAGGGTGGGCCGGCGGTGCGCGGCGGCTTCCTCGGCCTCGACCTCCAGCACGGCCGCGCCGACATTTTTCGCGCGGCGCTGGAGGGCGTGGCGCTCGGCCTTCGCGTCGCGCTCGACGAATTGCGCCGCATGACGGCGCTCGGCCCGGAGATGATCATCGTGGGCGGCGGGGCGCGCAATGCGCTCTGGCGGCAGATCTTCGCCGACGTCTTCGACTGCGCCATCGTCAAGACGCGGATCGACCAGCAGGCCGCCGCCCTCGGCGGGGCCGCGCTCGCCTTCGTCGGCATGGGCCTGTGGCGGGATTTCTCCCCCATCCGCGACCTCCACGCCACCGAGAGCCGCAGCGAGCCGTCGCCTGAGACCCGCAAGGTCTATGGCGCGGCGCTCGCCGCCTATCGCCGGGCGGCGGTGCAGCAGCAGGAATTGTCCGGCGCGCTCGCCGCCCTGCGGGAGGCCGCGCCATGACCGAACTCTTCCTCGCCATCGACGTCGGCACCGGGAGCGTCCGCGCCGCGCTGATCGACACCAGCGGCTGGATCGTCGAGATCGCCGCGCGCGAGCACGACCAGATCGTGCCGCAGTTCGGCTGGGCGGAACAGCGCCCGCTCGACTGGTGGGATGGTGCCTGCGCCGCCGTGCGCACGGTGCTCGACAAGGCGGAAGGCGCGCGTGAGCGCATCTCCATGGTCGCCATCTGCGGCCAGATGCACGGCCTCGTGCTGCTGGACGACGCCGGGAACCTCACCCGCGACACCGCCCCCCTCTGGAACGACAAGCGCACGCTGAACCTCGTGCGCAGGTTCGAAGCGGAGAACGCACCGGAAAGCTACCTCGCCGAGAGCGGCAACACGCCGACGCCGGCCTGGCCGGGCTTCAAGCTGCAATGGGTGCGCGACGCGGACCCGGACGCCTACCGCCGCAGCGCCGTCGCCATCATGCCGAAGGACTACATCAACTTCCGGCTGACCGGCGAGATCGCCATGGACACCGGGGATGCCTCGTGCAGCTTCCTGATGAACCCGGCGACCCGCGCCTGGTCGCCCGTCATGATCGAGCGCATGGGCCTCGACGCGCGCCTCCTGCCGCCGATCCGCAACCCGCTCGACATCATCGGCCACGTCACCGAGGACGCGGCCCGCGCCACCGGGCTTCGCGCCGGCACGCCCGTCATGGTCGGCGGGGCGGATTATCCGATGGCACTGCTCGGCTCCGGCGCCTGCCGGCCGGGCCTCGGCTCGGACAGCACCGGCACCGGCGCGATCGTCACCATGATCGCGGAAAAACCGCTTCTCGACCCGGAAATCTCCAATGTCGCGACGATCGAGGGCAACTGGGCGCCCTTCGTGCTGCTGGAAACGGGCGGCGACGGCATGCGCTGGGCGCGCCGCGCCTTCCACGAGGGCAAGCTGAGCTATGGCGACATCGTCGAGCGCGCGGAGAGGGCTCCACCCGGCTCCGACGCCCTCCTCTTCCTGCCGTTCCTCACCGGCGAGCGCCTCGGCCAGCACCGCAATTCGCGGGCGCAGTTCTTCGGCCTCGGCGCCGGCCATGGCGTGGAGCACCTGCACCGCGCCATCCTCGAAGGCATCGCCTTCGCCATGGCCCGGCATATCCGCATCATGGAGGCGAGCTCCGGCAAGCGCCTGGAACGCATGATCGCCGCCGGCGGCGGGGCCCGCACCAAACTGTGGCTGAAGATCAAGGCGAGCGTCTTCGATACGCCCGTCCTCGTGCCGCAGGAGCCGGAATGCGGCCTTGTCGGCTGCGCTGCCATGGCCGCGACCGCCACCGGCCGCTTCTCGCGCACCGAGGACGCGGCGGAAGCCTATGTCCGCTACGACGAGGAGATCGCGCCCGACCCGGCCTGGGCCGAGATCTACAGCCATGTCCAGCCGGTCTTCGACCGGCTCTACCATCACAGCAAGGCGCTCTACGACGACATGGACGCGCTTGCCAGCCTGATCCGCGACCGGCAACCGGCCGCGCGCTAACCGTCAAACCGAGGAGGATTTCATGAAAGAGATTATCGACACGTTCCGGTCCGACCTGTTCACCGGCAAGGACATCCTGGTCACCGGCGGCTCGTCCGGCATCGGCCTTGCCATCGCGCAGGGCTTCGCCCGGCTTGGCGGCTCCGTCGTCGCGCTCGGCAGCTCTGAGGCCAAGCTGAAGGCCGCCGCCGCGGACCCCGAGAACAAGGGCATCCGCTTCGAGCGCGTCGACGTGCGCGACCCGGAGGCCATCAAGGCCTTTGCCGGGACGCTGAAGAAGCTCGACGTGCTGATCAACGGCGCTGGCATCGCCCGGCCGGAGGCCGAGTTCGAGGACGCCACCTATATGGAGGTGATGGACGTCAACCTGAACAGCCAGATGCGCTTTTCCATGGCCGTCCTGCCGCTGCTGAAGGCATCGCGCGGCGTCATCATCAACACGGCTTCGATGCTGAGCTATGTCACCGACCCGGTCGTGCCGGCCTATGGCGCCAGCAAGACGGGCGTGCTCGGCCTTACCCGCCACCTCGCCCATGCCTTCGGCCCGGACGGCATCCGCGTCAACGCGATCTCCCCCGGCTACCACAAGACGGACATGACCAGGGGCCTGTGGACCGATCCGGTCCCGGCGGAGAAGATCGCCCAGCGCTCGGCGCTGAAGCGCTGGGGCACGGTGGACGACCTTGTCGGCACCGCCCTCTTCCTCGCCTCCCCGGCCGCCGTCTTTATCACCGCTGCGGACCTGCCGGTCGACGGCGGCTTCGTCAACGGCGGCTTCTGAGCCCTCCAGCCTACAAAAGAAGAAACCCCCGGTCTTTCGGCCGGGGGTTTTGTCTTGCAGGGACGGAAAGGATCAGGCCGCGCGGCCGAGGGCGTCGGCGGCGAGGATCGCGGCCTCGATGTCCTCCACGGTCACCGGGGAGCGGGTGGCGTGGGTGATGTTGCCCCTGACGGCGGCTTCCGCCACCTTGCGCACCTTGGCGGCGATGTCGTCCTTGATGTTGAGGTCCGCCAGCGTCGTCGGCAGGCCGAGGGCGCGGCAGAAGCGCAGCGTCTCGTCGATCTCGGCCTGCGGGCGGTTTTCCAGCACGAGCAGGCAGAGCACGCCGAAGGCGACCTTCTCGCCATGCAGCAGGCCGTGGATTTCCGGCAGCACGGTCAGCGCGTCGTGGATGCCGTGGGCGGCGGAGACGCCGCAATTCTCGAAGCCGAGGCCGGAGAGCAGCGTGTTGGCCTCGATGATATCCTCGAGCGCCTGCGTGACGACACCGGCCTCGGCCGCGAGCTTGGCCTTCACCGCCTGCTCCATGATGACCGCATGGCATTCGCTGGCGATGGCGACGGCGGCGCGGGGCGCGGGGAAGCCCCCGGAAATGTAGTTCATCGTGCCCGCCTCGATATTGGCGCGCGCCTCGTACCAGGTGGAGAGCGCATCGCCCATGCCGGCGACGAGGAAGCGCACCGGCGCGGCGACGATGACCTCGGGATCGACGAGGACGAGATCGGGATTGCGCGGCAGGTTATGCGCTTGCTGCAACACGCCGGCATCGCTGTAGACGACCACGACGGCGCTGGTCGGCGCATCGGTGGAGGCGATGGTGGGCACGGCCAGCATGCGCGCATCGGTGCGGTGCGCCGCCATCTTGGCGGTATCCAGCGTCTTGCCGCCGCCGATGCCGACGACGACATCCGCGCCGAATTCCGCTGCTGCCGCCGTCACCCGGTCGATCTCGCGGTCGGAGCATTCGCCGCCGAATTTCTCGAAACGGCTTTCGGCTTTCACGCTCTCGCCGAGGCTGGCCGCATAGCGGTCATGCAGGAAGGCGTCGATGAGGAAGAGCGGCCTTTTGCCGAGCGAGGCCAGATGCTCGCCGAGGCGGGCGATCTCGCCGCGCCGCTGGATATAGCGGCCGGGGCTGCCGAAGGAACGGGACATGGTTTTCTTCTCCAGTATCAGCGAATGGTGTTACCGCAGACATAACCGCCGTCGACCGGCAGGTCGGCGCCGGTGACGAAGGAAGCGGCGGGGCTTGCGAGGAAGACGGCGGCGCCGACGAGATCGTCGACCGAGCCCCAGCGCTTCAGCGCCGAATGGTCGGCGATGAGGTCGTGGCTCTTCGGCTGGGTCCACAGGCCCTTCGTCATGTCGGTCTTGTGGTAGCCGGGCGAGATGGCGTTGACGCGCACGCCGTCCGGCCCGTAGGCGTGGGCGAGCGCGCGGGTGAGGCCGAGGATGCCCGTCTTGCTGGCGGTATAGGCGGGCACTTCCGGCTCCACCAGATAGCTCAGCATCGAGGCGATGTTGACGATGGCGCCGCGCGTTTTCGCCAGCAGCGGGCGGAAGGCCGTGCTGAGGCGCATCACGCTGTTGAGGTTCACCTCGATGACGTCGAGGAACACCGCCTCCTGATGCTCCGCCTCGCCCCGGCCGATGCCCTGCGCGTTGACGAGCACGTCGAGCCGGTCGAAGCCCTTGGCGAAGGCGCTGACGGCGGCGCTGTCGCGCACGTCGAGCACGGCGAAGCGCAGCCGCTCCCCGGCTTCGGCCTGACCGGCCGCGACCTTCGCCGCATTGCTGCCCGTCGCCACCACGTCCGCGCCGAGCGCTGCGAAGCCCCTGGCGATGGCGAGGCCGATGCCGCTGGTGCCGCCCGAGACCAGCACGCGCTTGCCGGCAAAGAGGTCCGGCAGGTAGGTGGCGGCGATCTCGGATTTTTCCGTCTTGTCGTTCATGTCGTTTTCCTTGGGATTCAGCGGCGCGAGCGGGCGGTGACGAACTGGATGAGCATCGCCAGGATGATGATCAGCCCGAGATAGACGTTCTGGTGGTAGCCCGGCACGCCGGCAAGGTTCATGATATTGGTGATGATGCCGAGGATCAGCGCGCCGAGCAGCGTGTTGAACATGCCGCCGCGCCCGCCCATCAGGCTCGCCCCGCCGATGACCACCGCCGCGATGACGTCGAGCTCCGCCCCGACGCCGACCTGCGGCGTGCCGATGCCGGTGCGCCCGGCCGCGACGATGCCCGCGACGGCCGCGAGCGCCCCGCTGATGACATAGACCGACAGCACGTAGCGCTCGACCGGCACGCCCGAGAGCCGCACGGCTTCCTCGTTGGAGCCGATGGCGGTGACGATGCGGCCGAAGCTGGTATAGGTCAGCACCACGCCGCCGATAGCGTAGATGATCAGCATCAGGATGGCGGGCTGCGGGATGCCGAACAGGAAGCCGCTGCCGAAATCGACCAGCGAGGCGCCGGGCGGGCCCATGGTGATCGGCCGGCCGGCGCTGATGATCAGCGAGAGGCCGCGGGCGATCGCCATCATGGCGAGCGAGATGACGAAGGACGGCAGGCGCATATAGGCGACGAAGAAGCCGGTGACGACGCCGCAGGCCGCCCCGGTGAGAATGACGAGCAGGATCGCCATCGGCACGCCATAGCCCTGCGCGGCGATGAGATGGGCGCAGAGCACGGAGCCGACGGCCGCGATGGAGCCCACCGACAGGTCGATGCCGCGCGTCAGCACGACGAAGAGCATGCCGACGGCCATGATGCCCGCGCCGGAGGCGACCTGGCGCACCACGTTCATCAGGTTGCGCTCCGTCAGGAACGCATCGGACCAGAGCGCGGCGACGACCACCAGGACGATGAAGATACCGAGCGTGCCGTAGCTGCGGATGGCCTCCAGCAGGCGCGGGGTGAACGACGACGGCGCTGCGGCGCTTGCGGATTGCGTATTCATTGGCTTGCCTCATCCCTGGTCCCTGATCTGGCTCTGGCCGTCTGGGTCATCGCCAGCGTCAGCAATTGCTGCTCGGTGAACGCCGCCTCGGTGAGTTCCCCGACGATGGCGCCCTCCGCCATGACGAGAATGCGGTCGCAGATGCCGAACAGTTCCTGATGCTCGGACGAAATGACGAGAACCGCCTTCCCGGCCTTGGCCAGATCGTTGATCAAATTGTAGATTTCGCTCTTGGCCCCGACATCGACGCCCCGCGTCGGCTCGTCGAGGATGAGGAGGTCGCAGTCCGCGTGGAACCACTTGGCGAGCGCCACCTTCTGCTGGTTGCCGCCCGAAAGGCTGGAGACCGGCGCATCGACGCTGGAGGCCTTGAGGCGCATGTCCTTGCCGAGGGCCGCCGCGACCTTGCGCTCCTTGCCGACATCGAGGAAGCCGAAGCGGGTGACGCTGCGGATCTTGGCGAGCGTGGTGTTGATGCGGATCGGCGCGTCGAGGATGACGCCCTGCTCCTTGCGATCCTCGGGCACGAGGCCGATATGAGCATGCACGGCCTGGCGCGGCGAGGAAAGATGCAGCGGCTTGCCCTTCAGCTCCACCGTGCCGGAATCCATCCGGTCCGCGCCGAAGACGAGGCGCGCGACCTCCGTGCGGCCCGAGCCGACCAGGCCGCCGAGCCCGACGACCTCGCCGGCACGCACGGTGAAGCTGACGTCGCGCACCTTGCGGCCGCGGGTGAGGTTGCGCGCGTCGACCACCACCTCGCCCGGCGCGCGGCCGTCCTTCGGTGGGAAGAGCGCGGCCATCTGCCGGCCGACCATGCGGGCGATCACGGCGTCCACGTCGGTCGCGGCCGTCGCCAGCGTCTCGACATGGGAGCCGTCCTTCATGACGGTGATGCGGTCGGAAAGGTCGAAGACCTCGCTCAGGCGATGCGAGATATAGACGACGCCCGTGCCGTTGGCGCGCAATTCGCGGATGATGGCGAGCAGCCGCTCGGCGTCGCTGTTGGCGAGCACGGCGGTCGGCTCGTCGAAGACGATGATGCGCGCCTTGTTGGAAAGCGCCTTGGCGATCTCGACGACCTGCTGGTGGGCGACCGTCAGGCGCCCGGCCTGCACGGCGGGATCGATGGAGAAGCCGAGCCGGTCGAGGATTTCACGCGCGGCCTTGCGCAGCGCGGCATGGTTCACGAAGCCCGGCAGGCGGCCGAGGAAGATGTTCTCGGCGACCGTCAGGTCCGGCGCGAGCGCCAGTTCCTGATGGATAACCGAGATGCCGCGGCCGGTCGCATCGCGCGGGCCGGAAAGCTGCACGGGCTCGCCGTTGAGGCTGACGGTGCCCGATGTCGGCGCGATCTCGCCGGCGAGCACCCGCATCAGCGTGGATTTGCCGGCGCCGTTCTCGCCGACCAGCGCATGCACCTCGCCGGCCTTGAGGTCGAAATCGACGCCCTTGAGGGCCTGCACCCCCGCGAAGTTCTTCCGGATGCCGGATAGGCGGACAAGTTCGGTCATGGGATCCTCAAAGGATGCACCGGAGGCCCGGTGCATCCCTCTCTTCTGTCGCTCAGAAAACGGACTCGGGATTGTAGTACTTGTCCACGTTGTCCTTGGAGATCACGTCGGCGGGCGTGAAGTATTCCTTCGGGAAGTCCGCCGGCAGCTCGCCCTTGAACGCCTTGTAGGCGACGTCGAAGGCGGTGCGGCCGACGAGGTCCGGGTCGTTGAGGCCCGTCGCGCCGTAGCTGCCGTCCTTGATCATCGCCAGCGCCTCACGCTGCCCGTCGGCGGCGGCGGCGAAGAGGATGTTGTCGAGGCCCGCGGCCTTGGCCGCCTGCACCGCGCCGAGCACCATGGAATCGTTCTCGCCGACGACGAGGTTGGCGTCCGGATGGGCCTGCAACAGGTCCTCCGCCGCCTTCAGGCCGCCGTCCGTCGCCCAGTCGCCCCAGCCTTGGCCGAGGATCTGGAGATTGACCGCGCCCTCGTTGACGAGCTGCGCCTCGACGATGCCCTTGACGACGCCCATGCGGCGCTCGAGCCCGCCCGGATTGCCCTGGTTGCCGGAGATGAGGAGCATCTTGATCGGCGTGCCCTTCATCTTCTTGGCGATCCAGTCGCCGACGAGGCGGCCGTTCTCGTCGCTGGAAGAGCGGATCAGCGAGATGAAATTGGCCTTCGCGTTGAGCGTCGAGTCCATCGCCACGACCTTGACGCCGGCGGCCGTCGCCGCGTTGACGGCCGGAATGAGCGCTTCCTGGTCGCGCGGGTTGATGATGAGGATGTTGATGCCCTTGGCCACCATATCCTCGACGTCATTGATCTGCTTGGAGAAATCGCTCTGGCTGTCGGCCGTCGTGATTTCGCAGCCCGCGTCCTTGGCGGCCTTCTCGACGGCAGCGACCTGCGCGGCGAAATAGGGCGCGTTGAGCGAGGGCATGGTGAGGCCCACCTTGCAATCCTCGGCCATGGCGGCAGAGGTCAGGCAGAACAGGGCCACCGACCCTGCCAGAAGCGTCTTGATGCTGCTCATGTTAACTCCTCCTAGTGATTGTTGCATGCTGACACGGGCGGTGCGGCATCCGGCACGGGATGGCCTCACCAGAGCGTGTATCCTCCATCCACAAGCACGATCGATCCGGTCATCAGGCTCGCGGCCTGAGAGGACAGGAAGAGGATCACGCTTGCGACCTCATGGTCCTTGCCCATGCGCGCCATCGGCGTGGAATCGATCCAGCGGTCGAGCATGGGCCGGTTGTTCTCGACGAGCGCGTTGAGCGGCGTTTCGATATAGGTGGGCGCGACCGCATTGACCCTGACGCCGCGTGTCGCCCATTCGGCGGCGAGCGACTTGGTCAGGTGATGCACGGCGGCCTTCGAGGCGTTGTAATGCGCCTGCGGCTGCGGCCGGTTGACGATGAAGCCGGACATGGAGCCGACATTGACGATGGAACCCCGGCCGGCCTTCAGCATGTGGCGGCCGAAGGCGCGGGCGCACCAGTAGGTGCCGTTGAGATTGACGTCGATGACCTTCAGCCAGCGCTCGTCCTCCATGTCCTCGGCGGGGATGTCGCTGAGCGCGATGCCGGCATTGTTGACGAGGACGGACGCGCCGCCCGTCGCCGCCAGCTCGTCGGCGATGGCCTGCATGCGCGCCGCGTCGGTGACGTCGCCCTCATGCACCGAGACGTCGTAGCCCTTGGCCTGCAATGCCGCGCGGGCCTCTTCTAGCAGCGCCGGGTCGCGCTCGATGAGCGCAAGCCGCGCGCCGGCCTCGCCGAGCGCGTCGGCGGTCGCAAGGCCTATGCCGCGGCCTCCGCCGGTAATGACCGCACGTTCCCCGTCGAGCCTGAAGCGTTCGAGATACACCTGTTTCCTCCGTCCCTATTGATGCTGTTCCGCAGGCGCCCCTCATCCGGCCTGCCGGCCACCTTCTCCCCGTAAACGGGGCGAAGGGGACATGCCGCGCCGGTTTCCCCAACCAATGCCCGTTCGTGCGGCAAGTCCCCTCTCCCCGCTTGCGGGGAGAGAGTTAGGGTTAGGGGCCAACATGCACTGTGCTTTTTGCCGTGCCCTACTCCCCGTAGGGCACCCAGATATTCTTCACCTGCGTGACCCGGCCGAGGAATTCCCGTCCCTCGCCCTGCCGCGCATCGAACCAGTCGCGCTGCGCCGTCTCGGCCCAGACCTGCTTGAGATTGCCGGCCGAGGCCTTCTCGATGGCGCCGGCCGTCGCGGCGTTGCCGAAGTACCAGATGCCGTCCACCTCCTCGTGGCGGGCAAGTTCCAGCGCCAGCGCATGGCGGTCGCCCGTCACGATGTTGACGACGCCGCCCGGCACGTCCGAAGTCTCCAGCACCTGGTAGAAATCCGTCGCGGCGAGCGCCTGGCTGGCCGAGGGGATGACGACGACCCGGTTGCCGAGCGCGATGGCCGGCGCGAAGGTGGAGACGAAGCCGAGCAGGCCCGGTTCGTCCGGGCAGACGATGCCCAGCGTGCCGACCGGCTCGTTCATGGCGAGCGCCACGCCGCGCATCGGCGGCTTGTGCACCGCGCCCTCGTATTTGTCGGCCCAGGCACCATAGGTGAAGAGGCGCGAGACGCTGGCGGAGACCTCGCGGGCCGTGTCCTGCCGGCGCCGGCCGGTCATGGCGGCGAGGCGTTCGGCGAATTCGCCGGCGCGGGCGTCGAGGTTTTCCGCGATATAGTAGAGGATCTGCGCGCGGTTGTGCTCGCTCGCGGTGCCCCAGGATGCCGCCTTGCGCGCCGCTTCCACGGCGTTGCGGATGTCCTTGCGGTTGCCCTCGCCGACTTCCCCGACGAGCGCGCCGGAGGGCGAGACGACCGGGCGCGAATAGCCGCCGTCGGGCCGCGCCTGCTTGCCGCCGACATAGAATTTCGCCGTGCGATCGACGAAGGCGGTGGAGAGCACGTCGCCGGTCGGCTGGGCGGCCGGCTTCTCGGCGATGGGCTTGGCTTTCGCCAGCCATTTCGGCCGGCTGTAGGCGGAAAGCCCCTCGCGGCCGCCCTCGCGGCCGAAGCCGGATTCCTTGTAGCCGCCGAAGCCGACGCCGGCATCGAACATGTTGGTGCCGTTGACCCAGACGACGCCGCATTTCAGCTTGGGCGCGATGTCGAGGGCGAGCGACAGCGTCTCGCTCCAGACGGAGGCGGCAAGGCCGTATTCGGTGTTGTTGGCAAGCTCCACCGCCTCGGCGGGCGTGCGGAACGTGGTGGCGACCACGACCGGGCCGAAGATCTCGACGCGCGAGACGGTGGCGGCCGGATGCACGCCCGTCAGCAGCGTCGGCGGGTAGAAGCAGCCCTTGCCCGGCACGCCCGCCTTCGGCTGGTGCAGGCTCGCGCCTTCCTTGACGCCCGTTTCGACGAGCGAGCGGATGCGCTCCAACTGCACCGGATGGACGATGGCGCCGATATCGACGACCTTGTCGAGCGGATCGCCGACGCGCAGCGTCTCCATGCGGGCCTTCAGCTTGGCGATGAAGCGGTCATGGACGCTTTCCTGCACGAGGAGGCGGGAACCGGCGCAGCAGACTTCGCCCTGGTTGAACCAGATGGCGTCGACCACGCCTTCCACGGCCGCGTCGAGATCGGCATCGTCGAAGACGATGAAGGGCGACTTGCCGCCGAGCTCCAGCGTCAGGCTCTTGCCGGTGCCGGCGGTCGCCTCGCGGATGCGGCGGCCGACTTCCGTCGAACCGGTGAAGGCGATCTTGGCGATGCCGGGATGCTTGACGATCTCCTCGCCGGTCGCCCCGTCGCCGGTGACGATGTTGACGACGCCTTCCGGCAGGCCGGCCTTCTGGCACATCTCGGCGAAGAGCAGCGCCGTCAGCGAGGTATATTCGGCGGGCTTCAGCACGACCGTGTTGCCGAGCGCGATGGCAGGCGCGATCTTCCAGGCGAGCATCAGCAGCGGGAAGTTCCACGGGATGATCTGGCCGCAGACGCCGAGCGCCTCGCGGTCGGCAAGCTCGCCGTCCATGAGCTGCGCCCAGCCGGCATGGTGGTAGAAGTGGCGGGCGACGAGCGGGATGTCGATGTCGCGCGTCTCGCGGATCGGCTTGCCATTGTCGAGCGTCTCCACCACCGAGAAGAGGCGGCTGTGGCGCTGGATGAGGCGGGCGAGCGCATAGAGGTAGCGGGCGCGCTGGTGGCCGGCGAGCGCCGCCCATGCGGGCTGCGCCTTGGCGGCGGCCTTGACGGCGGCGTCGACATCGGCGGCGCCGGCCTGCGCGATGCGCGTCAGCACCTCGCCGGAGCCCGGCGCGATGGTCTCGAAGCTCTCGCCGGTCTTCGCCTTCTTCCAGGCGCCGCCGATGAAGAGTTTCGTCTCCCCGCCCAGGCCCTTGATCCAGGCGCGGGCTTCCTTGTCGCTTTCAGGGGCCGGGCCGTAGCTCATCGTCTCAAGAATCTCTGCAATGGACATCGTGTTCTCCCCTCGCCCGACTAGGCCATGGCGTGGTGGCTGAAGGCCGCGTAACGGCCGGTGACATAGTGCTCGAGCTGCCGCTCTATATCGGACAGCAGCGAGGAGGCGCCGAAGCGGAAGAGGTTCGGCTGCAGCCAGTCGTTGCCGAGTTCCTCCTTCATCAGCGCGAGATAGGCCATCGCGTCCTTGGCGGTGGAGATGCCGCCGGCCGGCTTGTAGCCGACGACATGGCCGGTCATCTCGCGGTAGTCGCGGATGGCGCGCAGCATGATCAGCGTCACCGGCAGCGTGGCGTTGACGCCTTCCTTGCCCGTCGAGGTCTTGATGAAGTCGGAGCCCGCCATCATCGAGACCCAGGAGGCGCGCGCGACGTTGCGCAGCGTCTGGAGGTCGCCGGTGGCGAGGATGGTCTTCATATGCGCCGGGCCGCAGGCTTCCTTGCAAGCCTTCACCTCGTCGTAGAGCGCCTGCCAGTTGCCGCGAAGCACATGCTCGCGCGTAATGACGATGTCGATCTCCTCCGCCCCGTCGGCGACCGAGGCCTCGATCTCCTTGAGCCGCGTTTCCATCGGCGACAGGCCGGCCGGAAAGCCGGTGGAGACGGCCGCGACCGGAATATCGCTGCCCTTCAGCGCATCGACGGCGGTGGCGACGAAACGGTGGTAGACGCAGACGGCGCCCGTGGTGACGCGGCGATCAGCAAGGCCGAGGGCGGCCTGCAGGTCCTCGCGCAGCGGCTGGCGCGCCTTGGCGCACAGGCGCCGCACGCGGCCCTCCGTGTCGTCGCCGTTCAGAGTCGTAAGGTCGATGCATTCGATGGCGCGCACCAGCCAGGCCGCCTGCCATTCTTTCTTGACCGTGCGGCGCCCGCCGAGCGAGGCCGTGCGGCGCTCGGCGGCCGACAGGTTGACGCGCACCGCCTCGATGGGATCCATGGAGAAGGCGATGCCGGGATTGGACGGATGCGGCCCGGAATTGCGGACCTTGGCGGCGGCGCGCACGGCCGGCGCACCCCCGATGACAGCTTCACTCACATCCAACTCGCAGCTCCCGGATTTGATATGAATGGCAGGATGCGCCATATCATTATGACATTTTGTAATGTTGTACGGACAACATAATCAAACTACATTCCGAGTGTCAATAGCCAGTGAATACAGCCTTTCCAGTTTGTGATGTCCGCTTGTCATGTCACGCTAACAACAGCAAAGTGCCTGCGACCGCCCCGCAAGGAAGAGAGATTCGCATGAGCATCGAACGCAATTCCCCCATCCCTCTCTATTTCCAGCTCGCCGAAACGCTGAGGGGCGCGATCGAATCCGGCGCCTATCCGCCCGGTAGCAAGCTGCCGACCGAAGGCGAGCTTTGCGAGACCTACGACGTCTCGCGCAGCGTCGTGCGGCAGGCGCTGCAATCGCTCGCGCATGACAACCTGATCGAGACCGAGCGCGGCCGCGGCGCCTTCGTGCTGGAGCGCAAGGTGCCCATCGCCCTCGTCCAGCAGCTCGATCCGCTGCTCGAAAGCATGGCCAAGGCCGGCTTCAAGCTGACGACCCGGGTGCTGAAGCAGGAGCGCATCCGCCCGCCCGCCCATGTGGCCGAAGAGATCGGCGAGAACGACGCCATCTTCCTGGAGCGCATGCGCTATGCCGACGGCGTGGTCTTCCTGGTCGTGCGCAACTACCTGCCCTATTCGCGCTTTCCCGAGCTGCTGCACTCGAACGAGCTGGAGAACGTCTCGCTCTACCAGTACCTTGCCAAGCGCTACAACGCCGTGGCGACCACCGGCAAGCGACAGGTGGAGCTCGCCCGCATCGACGAGGAAGCCATCGCCAGCCAATTGCAGGTGGAGATGAACAGCTACGTCCTGTTCAACCGCGAAGTGACCTACGACCAGAACAAGCAGGTGCTCGAATATTACGAGTCCTGGCACCATCCCGACCGCACGCGCCTGACCATCGACCTGCACCGGACCTATTGAGACCCGTCAGGCCCGCTTGAGGCCGCGATAGGTCGCGCGGAAGAGGGCCAGAAGCTCGTCCAGCCCCGCGAAGGGCCGCGGCTCGACGGTCTCGCCGAGCTGGTCGGGGAAGGGAATGTCCTCGACGCCGCGCCAATGGCCGGCGGCGATGCCGCCGAGATAGGCGGCCCCGATGGTCGCATTGCCGAGGTCGTGCGCCGGCACCAGCGGCATCTGCAGGATGTCCGCCAGCAATTGCCGCCAGCGCGGATCCGTGCTGCCGCCGCCGGTGAGCAGGATCCGGTCGGCGGAAACGCCGATGCCGCGCATCGCGTCCCAGCTATCGCGCACCGCAAGGGCGACGCCCTCGAAGACCGAGCGGATGAGCTGGCCGCGCGTGCAGCCGAGGCGCATATAGGCCCAGGCGGCCGCCGCGTTCGGATCGAGCAGCGGCGCGCGCTCGCCCGCCGCATAGGGCAGGAAGACGATGCCGCCATTGCCCTCGCTCTCGTCGAAGCCGGCGCGGTACATTTCCGCCCAGGAGGCGCCAAGCACCGTGCGCGCCCATTCGAAGACCGTGCCGCCGTTCTGCAGCGCGGCCATGGAATAGAGGCTGCGGCCGATGCCGCGATAGCTGTTGTAGAAGGGCTGGACGCGCGGCTCGATACTCTCGACCACCGACATGATCTGGATGCCCGAGCCGACCTGCAGGATGGTGGAGCCGGGCCTGGTCTGCCCCATGCCGAAGAGGCAGGAGGCGGTATCGGAAAGACCGGCGGCGACCGGCGTGCCGGCGGGAAGCCCCAGCTCCGCCGCCGCCGCGGCCGTCAGCCGGCCGGCGACCGACTGCGATTCCACGACGGGGGCGAGGACGGCCGAATCGAGCGACAGGGCGTTGAGGAAATCCATCGCCCAGCGGTCGCCGTCGATCTCGTAGAGCAGGGTCATCGAGGCGTCGGAGGGCTCGGTCGCCACCTCGCCGGTCAACACCAGCCGCAGCCAGTCCTTCGGCGAGAGAATGCGGCGGATGGCGGCATAGGTGGCAGGCTCGTTGTGCCGAAGCCAGAGCAGCGAAAGGCCGGCCATGCCGCTGACGACGGGATTGGCGAGCGGGCGGCGCACCGCCTCCGGCAAGGCGAGCACCGCGTCCATTTCCGCCGTGGCGCGCTGGTCGGCCCACAGGATGGCGGGGCGCAACGGCTTTTCCGCCGCGTCGAGCACGACGAGCCCATGCGCCTGGCCCGACAGGCCGATGCCGCGCACCGCCGCGCCGCGCCCGGCGCAGCAGGCGCGCACCGCCACGACCGTTTCGGCCCACCAGTCGGCCGGCGCGGTCTCGGCATGGCCCGGCACGGGCGAGGAGACGGCATAGGCTTGCGAGGCCTCCGCGACGGTCCTGCCGTCGTCATCGATCAGAAGTGCCTTGACCGAGCCGGTGCCGAGATCGATGCCGAGATACATGCCTGCCTGTCCCCATATGCGTCATGAAAAAGCAGCAGAGATGCTTTCCATCCCTGCTGCAACCGTTTTCTCAGGCCAGAAGCTGGGCGGCCTCGGAGACGACGCGCTCGGCCGTCATGTTCATGGCGCGATAGATCTCCGGGCCCGGAGCCGATTCCCCGAAGCGGTCGACCCCGACCACCGTGCCCGGCCCCTTGAGGAACTGGTACCAGTAGAGGGGCGAAGCCGCCTCGACGAAGACCGCCGGCGTGCCGAAGGAAAGCACGCTGTCCTGATAGGCGCGATCCTGCCGGGCGAAGAGGTTGCCGTTGGGGATGGAGACGACGCGGACCGCGCGGCCCTCGCCTTCCAGGACCTTCGCGGCCTCCAGCACGAGGCCGAGTTCCGAACCCGTCGCGGCCAGCACGACATCCGGCGTGCCGGCGGCGTCCTTGAGGATATAGCCGCCCTTGCGGATGCCTTCGAGATCGCCCGCCTTGTGCGCGAATACCGCGCCGTCCTGCCGCGCGGCGACGATGACGCTCGGCCCCTCGCGCTTCATGGCGCTCTCCCAGGCGACGAGCGCTTCCAGCTCGCTGCCCGGCCGCCACAGCGACATGGTGGGGATGGCGCGCAGCGCCACGAGCTGCTCGCAGGGCTGGTGCGTCGGCCCATCCTCGCCGACCCCGATGGAATCGTGCGTGTAGAGGAAGACCGCCTTGAGCCCCATCAGGGCGGAAAGCCGCACCGCGTTGCGGCTGTAGTCGCTGAAGACGAGGTAGCAGGCGCCATAGGGAATGAGCCCGCCATGGGCCGCCATGCCGTTCATCATCGCCGACATGCCGAATTCCCGCACGCCGTAATGCACGAAATTGCCGGAGAAATCCTCGGGCGTGATCGAGCGGGCCTCGCCCGTCCAGGCGAGCGTCGAGAGGGAAACGTCGGCCGAGCCGCCGATCACCTCCGGCAGGCCCTTCAGGAGATTGCCGAGCACGCGGTTGGACGCCTTGCGCACCGGCTGCTTGACCGGATCGCCACCGAGGATGCGCTCCACTTCCGCCGCCACGGCCGCGTCGAAACCCTCCGGCAGGCGGCCGGCGGTGCGGCGCTCCAGCTCGGCGGCCAGCGCCGGGTGCTGCGCCCTGTAGGCCGCGAACAGCGCGTTCCACTCGGCTTCCGCCTTTTCCCCGCGCGGGCGGGCGTCCCAGGCCTGCATGATGGCATCCGGCACGACGAAGGCCTCGTGCGGCCAGCCGAGATGCTCACGGGTCAGGGTGACCTCGTCCACGCCGAGCGGCGCGCCGTGCACCTCCTCCTTGCCCTGCTTGTTCGGCGAGCCGTAGCCGATGATCGTCTTGCAGCAGATCATGGTCGGCTTGTCCGGCGAGCGGCGCGCGGCGGCGAAGGCGGCGGCGATGGCGTCGAAATCGTGGCCGTCGACACCGGCAATGACGTTCCAGCCGAGCGCGCGGAAGCGGGCCGGCGTATCGTCGGCGAACCAGCCGGGCGTTTCGCCGTCAATGGAGATCTTGTTGTCGTCATAGACGGCGATGAGCTTGTTCAGCTTCAGCGTGCCGGCAAGCGAAGCCGCCTCCTGCGCCACGCCTTCCATCAGGCATCCGTCGCCGACGAAGACATAGGTGAAGTGATCGACGACGGGGAAGCCCTCACGGTTGAATTCCTGCGCGAGCTTCCTTTCCGCCAGCGCCATGCCGACGGCATTGGCGAAGCCCTGGCCGAGCGGCCCGGTGGTCGTCTCGACGCCGGCGGTGATGCCGTATTCCGGGTGCCCCGGGGTCTTGGAATGCAGCTTGCGGTGATCCTTGAGGTCCTGCACCGTCAGCCCGTAGCCGGAAAGGTGCAGCAGCGAATAGGTCAGCATGGAGCCGTGGCCGTTCGACTGCACGAAGCGGTCGCGGTTGAGCCATTTCGGGTTCGCGGGATTGTGCCGAAGGAAATCGTTCCACAGAACCTCGGCGATATCGGCCATGCCCATGGCCGTGCCGGGATGGCCGGAATTGGCTTTTTGCACGACATCGACGGTCAGGAAACGAATGGCGTTCGCCAGGTCGCGGCGGTCAGACATAGGGTGCCTCCAGATATGCTTTTCGCATCCTATAATGTTATACGTACAACATGACAAGACGCTTCGATTGAGGAAATGACCTCCGCCGCCCGAAAGCGCAAAGGCCGCAAGGGACCCCGGCGCCCCGCCGAAGCCCGCACTTGAAAAGAGAAGCCGGCACGGCGGGCCTCAGGCCTGAACGGGCTCGGGCTCCAGCCGCTTCGCCCCCGTCATGATGGCAACGGCGTCGGACATCGAGATCGACTTCGGATCGACGACGCAGGCCCGCGAGCCGAGGCGGTGGATATGGATCCGGTCCGCGATCTCGAAGACATGCGGCATGTTGTGGCTGATCAGCACGATCGAGATGCCCTTGCGCCGCACGTCGGCGATAAGGTCGAGCACCTTGCGCGATTCCTTCACGCCGAGGGCCGCCGTGGGCTCGTCCATGAAGATCACCCGGCTGCTGAAGGCCGCGGCCCGCGCGATGGCGATGCCCTGGCGCTGGCCGCCCGAAAGCGTCTCCACCCGCTGGTTGATATCCTGGATCGTCGCCAGCCCCAGCTCCGACAGGGCCGCCCGTGCCTCGCGGCGCATGGTGCGCATGTCGAGGTTCTGGAAGATCCGGCCGAACATGCCCTTCGTGCGGCGCTCGCGCCCGAGGAACATGTTGTCGGCGATCGTCATGGAGGGCGCCAGCGCCAGCGACTGGAACACCGTCTCGATGCCGGCCCGCCGCGCATCGAGCGGCGAGCGGAAGGAGACCGGCTCGCCGCCAAGGGCGATCTCGCCGGCCTCCGGGGTGATCGCGCCGCACAGCGCCTTGATCAGCGTCGACTTGCCGGCCCCGTTGTCGCCGATGACGGCGAGCACTTCCCCCGGCATCAGATCGAAATCGGCATGGTCGAGGGCGACGATGCGCCCGTAGCGCTTGACCAGCCCGCGCGCCTTGAGAATGGGTTCCACGCTCATGCCGACACCTTTCTCAGCCAGTTGTCGAGCGCCACGGCCGAGAGGATGAGCAGGCCGATGGACGCCTCCTGCCAGACCGCATCCGCACCGGCGAGCGCGATGCCGTTGCGGAAGGTGCAGACGATGAGCGCGCCGAACAGGGTGCCGATGATCGAGCCGCGCCCGCCGAAGAGGCTGGTGCCGCCGATCACCACTGCGGTGATGGAATCGAGGTTGACGGTCGCCCCCGACAGCGAGCTGACCGAGCCGGTGCGACCGATCAGCACCCAGCCCGCAAGCGCGCAGATGATGCCGGCCAGCACATAGACCGCCGTCAGCGTGCGGCGGATGTTGATGCCGGCAAGCTGCGCGGCTTCCGCGTCGTCGCCGATGGCATAGACGTGCTTGCCGAAGGGTGTGCGGTTCAGCACGTACCAGGCCACCGCCACGAGCAGCAGCAGGAGGATCGAGCCATAGGTCAGCGTCGCGCCGAAGAAGGAGAAGGATTGCCCGGTCCACTGGAGGAACGGCGCGGTATCGGCGATCTCCTGCGAGCGAATGGTCTCGCTGCGCGAATAGCCGATATTGATCGCCCCGAAGACGCTCCAGGTGCCGAGCGTGGTAATGAAGGGCGGCAGCTTGAAGCGGCAGATCAGGACGCCGTTGGCAAAGCCGCAGGCCGCGCCCGCCGCAAGGCCGGCGAGGAAGGCGAGCTCGACGGGCACGCCCGACAGGACCGCGAGCCGCCCCATGATGAGCGAGGCCATGATCATGATCGCGCCGACGGAAAGGTCGATGCCGGCCGTCAGGATGATCAGCGTCTGCGCCGTGCCGACGATGCCGATGATCGTCGCCTGCTGCAGGATCAGGGAGAAATTGAACGGGTGCAGGAAGCGCGATCCGACGATGAGGCTGAAGAGAAGGCAGCTCAGGATGAGGATCGCGGCCGGGACGACCGTGAAATTGTTGTGAAGGAAGCGGTGCAGCGTGCGGCCCACCGACGACCGCTGGTCCTCGAATGCGGCCTCGGCCGTCGAGAGTGCCTGATTGTCCGACGACATGGAGCAAGCCCTTTTTCGTTAAGGAAGGGCGGCGCGGCGAGGGCCGCGCCGATCCGGTTCATCAACCCCAGCAGAGCTTGAGGGCTTCTTCCGACGTGATGGAATCGATTCCGGGAACGGGCTTGTCCGTCACGAGCTTGACGCCGGTATTGTAGAAGTCGAGGCCCTCGCTGTTGGTGGGCTTGGCGCCGGTCTTGACGTAGTTGACGATCGCCTCGACGCCCATCGTGGCCATCAGCAGCGGATATTGCTGCGAAGTGGCGCCGATGACGCCGGCCGCGACGTTCTTCACGCCCGGGCAACCGCCGTCGACGGAAACGATCAGCACGTCCTTCTCGCGCTTGACCGCCTTCAGCGCTTCATAGGCGCCGGCCGCCGTCGGCTCGTTGATGGTGTAGACGAGGTTGATTTCCGGTTCGCGCTGGAGAAGCTGCTCCATGCCGGTGCGCCCGCCGTCCTCGGCGCCCGCACCCCACTGGTGGCCGACGATGCGCGGATCGTCCTCCTCGCCGTAGCGGTTCGGTTCCTTGATGTCGATGCCGAAGCCCTTCATGAAGCCCTGGTCGCGCTGCCAGTCGACGGTCGGCTGGTTCTCGACCGCGTCGATGAAGGCGATCTTCGCATCCTTCGCCTTGTCGCCCATCGTGGCGGCGGCCCACTTGCCGATCAGCTCGCCGGCCAGCTTGTTGTCGGTCTCGAAGGTCGCGTCGGCCGCCGTGATCGGATCGGTCTCGGTGTCGAGCGCGACAACGAAGATGCCGGCCTTGCGTGCCTTCTCGAGCGTCGAGACGATGCCCTTTGGATCGCTCGGCGTGATCATGATGCCCTTGGCGCCCGCCGAAATCAGCGTTTCGATGGCGGCGACCTGGGAATCGCTGTCGCCGTCGATCTTGCCGGCGAAGCTTTGCAGCTCGACGCCGAGCTCCTTCGCCTTCATCTCGGCGCCTTCCTTCATCTTGGCATAGAAGGGATTGCCGTTCGTCTTGGTGACGAGACCGATGAGAATCTTGTCTTCAGCGCCGGCGGACGCCGAGAGAGCGAATGTCAGGGCAGCCGCCCCGAACAGGACCTTCTTGAAATTCAGCACGATTTTCCTCCGTTTACGTGACACGCCAATGTCGAAAGCGGGCAAGCTGCCCAACCCCGATGCCACCGCTATCCTCCACAGAAGCGTGCAGCCTCGCTCAACATTGTAATGTTGTACGTACAACACTTCATTATGATATGTCAATAATCTTTAACGCGGGGAGGAGGGGATTTGGGGTTTCGTGAGTAATTAACCCCAGAGCGCAGCTAAGGGACTTGATTAGCTAATTTCAAAAGCGCGGCCCTTGCGGATCTCTCTTGCGGCCGCACAACGCTTGTGATTGCCCATCGGCTTGGGACCATCGCGAATGCCGACCGCATCCTGGTCGTGGACGACGGCTACATCGTTGAAAGCGGCAGCCATGCGGAGCTGATTGCTCGCAAGAACGGGCGG